>CAMHCS010000013.1 GCA_946183785.1 uncultured Selenomonadales bacterium
TATAACGCCTTAGTTCCAATTTTGTCGACAGACAAAATACTCCTTAGCGGCGTTTCATCATGGCAAGGCCTCGATATACTCCCCCAAAGCTTTTCCATCTATCCGCATAAATAGCTGAACACAAAGCCTCATTCTTTCAGTAATCCTTGAAATAACGCAAGGCGTTTAGTATAATTGATAAAATAGGATTATTATAATAGGTAAGATTGGGACGGAGGTGTCCGTCATGCGAAAACGCGCATTCCTTGCGGCAATCCTGCTCGCACTGGGGTTTCTTTTGCCGTGCGCGTCCACGGCCGAAGCCGACACGCCCGTGCTGCGCGTCGGCTATACCGACGTGCCCGGATATATTTCCAAGGGCGAGGACGGCTACTTCCGAGGCTTCCTTTACGATTATCTGGAGGCCATTTCCATTTACGTCGGCTGCCGGTTTGAGTACGTTGAAGCACAGCCGACCGCTTGCATCGACAAGCTGCGGAGCGGGGAAATCGACCTGATTGCCGCCCTGCCGGACGAGAACAATCTCCCGCCGGGGATTTCCAGCACACGCCATGCGCTTATGCAATGCCCCGTCGGCGTCACGCTCCGCCCCGGAAAAACCTTTGCACCGGGGCAGGCGCTCCGCATCGGGTACACCACGTTCGTTTCCACGGAACAAGACATCCGTTCCGCGCTCCAAGCCTACGGGCTTCGCGAGGGCGCTGATTTTATGCTCGTTCCCGCCGAGCGGTTCTTCAGCATCATTTCCATGTTCCAAAACGGCGAAATCGACGCCTTCATAGACGCCGCGGTCTATCACAGCTCGGAGCCCCCGATGGGCGTCTATCTCTTCACGAAAAGCTTTTCCATCGCCATGCGCACGGATCGCGGCGATTTGCATGAGAGGCTCCATCAGGCCGTCGAGGAACTGCTGTTGATCAACCCCCATATCCGGGGCCAGCTTTACGCGAAATACGCGGGGCAAAACAACACCCCGCTGCTCCTGACCGCCGACGAGAAAGAATATCTGTCGTCGCATCCCGTCATTGCCGCCGCCGCGTCGCCGGGGCAAAAGCCCTACGCTTATTTCGAGGACGGCGAGTCCAAGGGCGTCATCGCCGAAATCATCCGGTGCATGGAAAAAGACCTCGGCATCCGCTTCGACATCCGCGAGACGAAAACCAGCGGGGAATTGATGCAGCTTTTGACCAAAGGCGACGTCGAGGTCGTCACCGATTATTTTGCCGACCACAACTGGGGGCATCTGCACAACGCCCTTGTGACGCTCCCCTACCTTACCATCAACTATGTGCCGGTCATGCGGCGCGACCGCGATCTGCCGAAAGAGCCGATCATAGCCTGCGCCAAGAACCATTTTTACACCCACGAATATATCGAGCGGAAATACGACGTAAAACAGCTTGTCTATTTCGACACCATCGACGCTTGCATGGACGCGGTCAATCGCGGCGCTGCGGATGTCACCTTTTTGAAAGCCATCACCGTGCAGCACGACATCGAGCAAGGCAATTACGTGAACCTTTACACCAACGGCA
The DNA here is from genome assembly GCA_946183785.1 of uncultured Selenomonadales bacterium. Lineage (GTDB taxonomy): Bacteria > Bacillota > Negativicutes > Selenomonadales > Selenomonadaceae > RUG12372. The sequence continues at coordinate 1,536 of CAMHCS010000013.1, forward strand.
GCGTCGTCTTTTCCCACCAAGTCGCTTTCGCGGTCAGCGAAGCCGCCGACCCGCGCCTCGTCCATATATTGAACAAGGAAATCAATCATCTTGGCGAGGCGCCTGTCGAGGAAATCGTGACGCGCCACATCTTCGAGGTGGAACAGAACAAAAGCCTGAAAGCCTACATCGTGAGGAACCCGCTGCAATCCCTCACAATCTTAGCGGCGCTGCTGTTTTCCGTCATCGGCGTCCTGCTCTATCTGATGCGGATCCGCCAACGCGCCGCCAAGGAAGCGCATGACATCGCCCATCAAAACCTGCAAACCGGGCTGCCAAACGTCCGCTGGTTCGAGGAAAAAGCGCCGCGCCTAATCAAAAAACACGAAAAAGACCGCAAGGAAGGCAGACTGTTCGTCCTGGTGCTCAGCACCCAGCGCATCGACCTTTTGAAAGCGTCGCTGAATCCGGGAGCGATTGCGCGGGGCATACGCGAACTCGTCGAGAAGGCCCGGAGGGAAAACCCGTGGATGCTCGCGGACGGTCTTTCCTCGGAACTGACGCATCTTTATGTTCTCGGTCGTCTCGAGAATGGCATGACGCTCCGCGACGCGGCGAAGAAACTCGCCGCCGACACGGCCATCATGACGAGCCAAGGCTACGACGTTCACATGCAGTATTATTACGGCATCTGCGCCGTCCCGACAGACGAAGTCCCTCCCATTGCGAACCTGATGGCAAACGCGGACACCGCCCAAGTGGAAGCGATGGACGCCGGCGACAATATCGGCATTTACGACGAAAAGCTCCAAAAAAAGCGGCTGCAGCAAAAAATGGTGGAAAAGCTGATGCAAAAAGCGTTGGCGAACGACGAATTCCAAATCTGGCTCCAGCCGAAATACGACCTTCGCACGCACAAGATCATCGGCGCGGAAGCCCTGACCCGCTGGCAGAGCCCGGAGCTCGGCTTTGTGATGCCGGGGCTGTTCATCAGCGTTTTCGAGAAAAACGGGTTCATCATCGAATTCGATTACTATGTGCTGGAAAACGTCTGCCGGATGCAGCGGAGACGCCTCGACGAAGGCAGGCCCCTCATCCCCTTCTCGGTCAATCAGTCCGGCCTGCACATCCGCGAGCCGGGCTATCTCGACCGCCTGCGGGAAATCATTGGGCGCTATCATCTTCCGCCCGGCGCTCTCGACCTTGAGATCACGGAAACGGCGTTCGTCGATTTTGACACGAAGGACGGAAAGGGAAATTCGGCGGCGATCATCGCTGCGATAAAGGAAATGGGCTGCACCGTCTCCATGGACGATTTCTGCACCGGTTACTCGTCCATCGCGATGCTCCAGCACCTCGACATGGACATCATGAAAATCGACCGGGCGATGCTGCTTGCCGCCGAGTCGTCCGACCGCGGACAGAAAATCATGCGTCGCGTCGTGGCGCTCGGCCACGATCTCAATATGCTGGTGCTCTGCGAAGGCGTTGAGACGAAAGAGCAGGAACAATTCCTGCTTGACAACGATTGCCACTACGCGCAAGGCTTCCTGTTCGGAAAGCCGATGCCCGCCGAAGAGTTCTTTGCCTTCGCCGATAAGCAGCAAACGGAAAACGCATAACCATCACAAAGAAAATCTCCGATCGTTTCCCCTACCGGGTTTCAATCGGAGATTTTTATTTTGCGCCGCTCTCTTTTCTCGTCCCTAAACCATGCGGAACAGTTCTTCGCGGCCGCGCTTCGGCACGCAATAGTCCTTCTTCTCGTCCAGATAATATTTGACGTCTCCGCCCTTCATCTCGACAATATGCGATTCGTGCGTCGGATAGCCGAAAGCCACAATCGTCGCAATCTCATAGGACGCGTCGATATCCAGCGCCTCGCGAATGGGGTCGCGCTCAATATTGGCGAGGATACAGCTCCCGACGCCTTCCGCCGCCGCCGTGAGCGTCATGCGCGCCTCCGCGATTCCCAGATCAAGATCTGTCCATTTCGCCTTCGTCGCCGTCTCATACGTCGAAACGATAAACAGCACCGGGTGTTCCCCTTCCTTCGGCTGTCCGACCTCCTTCGGCAAGATCGCCGCCCAGTGGGTAAACGGAAAAATCTTCTCCACCATTTCCGGGGAACGGACGACGATAAAGCGGAGCTGCTGACGGTTCGACGCCGAGTTCGCAAGCCGCGCCGCCTCCATGATACGCTCCAGCACAGCCTCTGGAATCGGTTTGGACTGGTCAAACCGCCGATAGCTCCGGCACCATTCCATCAATTTCATTATTTCCATAACGCAGCCTCACTTTCCTTTTTTCCGAATCTCCGTTACGGGAACGCCCCCAATTCCCCAGTTGTCGGTGTCCACCTCGTCGATAGTCACAACGGTCGTCGCCTTGTTCTTGCCAAGCACGTCGTGCAGAAGATCGGTCGCCCCCTCGATGAGCCGCCGTTTCTGTTCCGCTGTGACCTCGCCTTCGCGGGTAATCTTGATGTTGACATACGGCATACGATTTTTCCCTCCTTATCCCAACACTTTTACCATATCCCCAATGGGAATCCGCTCGTCGTGCAGATATGCCGGCTTCGCGTTCTCGGCCGGATAACCGAGGAACAGCATCGAGATCAGCGTCGTGTCTTTCGTTTCCGGAAATTCCTCGTGAACCTTCGTCGGACTGAACAGCCCGATGCAGATATTGCCGACGCCGAGATCGGTCGCCTGCAGCATCATCTGCGTAATGGCGATAGTCGCGTCCATCATGCCGAAATCAAAATTGCCGATCGTGTGCTTTGCCGAAATCTTCTCGTCATATCCGACGATCAAAATAACCGGCGGGTGGAAATGGCACTCCGTGCATTTGTCCGCCTTCGCCAGCGCTTCCGGCGTATTCGCGACGAATATGCGCTGCGGCTGGTAATTCTTCGCAGTCGGCGCGTTGTGAGCGGCTTCAAGAATCAAATCGAGCTTTTCCCGCTCCAACGGTTTATCGCTGAATTTCCGAAGCGAATACCGCTCCCTGCTGAGCTTTGCAAAATCCATAACCAAGAATCTCTCCTTTCCTGCAAAAAATCCCTCTTTCTGGCTTGTATTCGCCAAAAAGAGGGATTTTCCTTCTCGCCCTTCAAAACATTTTATTCGGTCTGTCCGTGGTATTCAACATTGCGCACTTCCACCGCGCGGTTCTTTTCGTCCACCATGACCACTGTAGGTTTCCAGCTTCGCGCCTCCGCCTCGTCCATCCACGCGTAAGCCATGATGATGACCGTGTCGCCCGGTTGGGCGCAGCGCGCCGCGGCGCCGTTCAGGCAGATGACGCCGGAGCCCTTCGGTCCGGGAATCACATACGTCTCGAGACGAGCTCCGTTGTTGTTGTCCACTACCTGCACGCGCTCGTTGGGCAGGATATGCGCTTTTTCCATCAGCGCCTCGTCGATGGTGATGCTGCCCATGTAGTTGAGGTTTGCTTCCGTGACCGTCGCACGGTGTATCTTGGACTTGAACAGGTTCAAAAACATCGCGCTCACTCCCCCAAAATCACATTGTCTATCAGACGCGTCTTCCCGATTTTCACCGCAATCGCAAGCAACGCGGGCTCCGTCACTTTCTCGATCGGCAAAAGCGCCGGGAAGGAATAAATATCGACGTAATCAATGACGGCTTTCGGCTCCGTCCCGATTTCCCCGCGGACGATGTTCTTCAGCGCCTCCACGTCCTGCTCGCCGCCGTCGAAAGCAGCCGCACCTTTTTTCAGGCTGCGGGACAGCACCAGCGCCGCCTCTTTTTCCTCGTCGGAAAGGTACTGGTTGCGCGAGCTCCGCGCGAGGCCGCTCTCCTCCCGCACAATCGGCACCATTACGACCTCGGTGGGAATGTTCAGGTCGGAGACGAACCGCTTGACCACGACCACCTGCTGCGCGTCCTTCTGCCCGAAATAGGCACGGTCGGCACGGGACAGATTCATCAGCTTCGTCACAACCGTCGCGACGCCGCAGAAATGGCCGGGACGCTGTGCGCCGCAGAGCTTTTTCGTGATGTCACCTTCGACGTTCACATAGGTGCAGTAGCCTTCCGGGTACATCTCCTTCGGTTCCGGGTGAAACACCGCGTCCACCGGCACCGTCTCCATCTTTTTGCAGTCCTCCTCAAAGCGGCGCGGATAGGCGTCAAAATCCTCGTTCGGACCGAACTGCGTCGGGTTCACGAACACCGACGCGATCACCACGTCGTTCTCCTGCCGCGCGCGGCGCATCAATGTCAAATGCCCCTCGTGAAGCGCGCCCATCGTCGGCACAAGGCCTACGCTCTTGCCTGCGTCCTTCGCAGCCTTGGAAAATGCCTGTATTTCCTGTACGGTACGTAATACCTTCATCATTCTTCTCCTTTACGTTTATGTTCACGCCGCCGAATGTGCGTCCAGCAGCTCTCCATCTGCGCGCGCGTCTTTCCGCACGAAATAATTCGCGAGGAATGAGCCGGACACATTGTGCCACAGGCTGAAAATCGCGCCCGGCACCGCAGCCAGCGGGTTGAAATACATGACCGCAAGCGACGCTGCAAGACCGGAATTCTGCATGCCGACCTCGATGGCGACAGCCCGCGCCTTCGCCGGCGCCAGATGGAACACCTTCGCCAGGGTATAGCCGCACAGCAAGCCGAAACCATTGTGCAGAATCACGACGAGGAAAATCAACAGCCCATGCGCGAAGAGCTTTTCCGCCGACAGAGCGACGACGCCGCCAACGAGCAGAGCAATCGCGATGACAGAAATGAGCGGCAGCACCGGCAGGAACTTCTCAACGAACTTCCCGGCGAAATGATTGACCAAGAGGCCGGCAATCACCGGGCAAAGCACCATCATAGCGATGGATTTCATCATCGCGACAAGGGAAATGTCAACCCATGCGCCTGCGAGCACCCAGGTCAGGAACGGCGTCACCAACGGAGCCAAGAGTGTCGTCGTCATCGTCATCGCAACGGACAGCGCAACGTCTCCCTTCGCCAGATAGGTAATGACGTTCGACGCGGTACCGCCCGGGCAGGTGCCGACCAGCACAACGCCGATCGCGATATCCGGCGGCAGCGAGAAAACTTTGACCAACACCCAGGCAATCAAAGGCATCAGCGTGAACTGCGCCAACGCGCCGATACCGACCTCCCATGGCCGCTTCGCAAGCATATGGAAATCCTCAAATTTCAGCGTCATACCCATGCCGAACATCACGACGCCGAGCATCCACGGCACATGAGGCCCGACCCATGTCAGGGAAGCGGGAACCGTCGCGCCCAAGATCGAGATCAAAATGATGAGAATCGCCATGTTGTCCACAACAAAATTGCAAAACTTTTTCATCAGAATCCCTCCTACAAATAGAACAAAGGAACACGGCTATAAAAAAGCGCCTCCCGGCAAAGACCGAAAGGCGCAGAAATTTCCTGTGCTAAAAGCCTCTCTGTCTCAGTCCGAAAAAAGATCTAAGCAGACGTTTCCTTATAGGTACCGCGAATCCAGAAAAGTATAATTCCTAAAACCAAGGATATTATCTCCGTTCCGATGGTAGGATAGCACAACGTCATGGAAATTGCAATGAAAAAAACAAGATTTAACCGCAATTTAATGAAACCTCAAAAAAGTCAATTATGATTCGGTGAATCGTGTTTGACTGTTCAAAATTGCAGGCACCGATCAAGATACCGACCAAGGCAGCGACCAAGACGACGTCGCGAGTCTCACTTTAGTATAATAAAGTCCTTCATGAAATTATTGTATGCACTTGAATAGTCCTTGGGAAAATTGTAAATCGCCGTTTAATAATCGCATAACTCTTATTCATAAATGATCACTCGCCAGTTGTATCAGCATACGCTTTCGGATATAATAAAGGAAACTATTATTCGTCGGCAAAACGACTAAATCAGGAGGCCGCCATGAGCGATTACACGCCCCCGTTTCATATTACCGACAAAAGCATAAACTTACTGGCCAAAATCAGCGAGCAGCTCGGACGCATCAAAACGTCGCGTCGCAGCGTCGTTAATCCAAGACTTCGCCGACAAAATCGCATCCGAACGATTCATTCTTCGTTGGCTATAGAGCAAAACACCCTATCCCTAGAACAAGTCACAGCCATACTGGACGGCAAGCGCGTGCTCGGCCCCCCCGACGAGATTCGTGAAGTGCAAAACGCCTATTCCGCATACGAGCTAATAACGGCATTAAACCCTTTTTCCGTCAAGGATATGCTGAACGCACACCGCACCATGATGGACGGCCTGATTGCCGAAAATGGGCGCTTTCGCTCCGGCGGTGTCGGAGTCTTCAACGGCAAATCTTTGATCCACATGGCACCGCCCGCTGAATTGGTGCAGGGACAAATCAAAGACTTGATGCGATGGTACAAGAAATCGGAAATGCACCCGCTCTTGAAAAGCGCCGTCTTCCATTACGAATTAGAATTTATTCACCCCTTTGCCGACGGCAACGGACGCATGGGAAGAATGTGGCACAGCCTGCTCCTCGGCAAATGGAACGATCTGTTTTTCTACTTGCCCATCGAGGAGCTGATTCGGGCGAATCAAAAAGAATACTACGACAACCTTGAACGTGCCGACAGGGAAGCCGACAGCTCCGCTTTTGTGGAATTTATGCTTCAAATTATCCACGACAGTCTGCGGGAATTCGACAACGCAAAACAGACCGGCCAAGGCAGCAACCAAGATGAATCCGCCGTCAAAAAACTTCTTGACGCGCTCGGCACGGAAACCTTATCCGCAAGAGAGCTAATGCAACGCATGGGGTTGTCCCACAAACCGACATTCCGAAAGAACTATCTGCGCCCAGCACTGGAACGCGGCCTCATCGAAGCCACCCTGCCGGACAAGCCGACAAGCAGGTATCAGAAGTACAGGAAAACCTGAACCGGTTTCCGAAAGGAAGTGTATTGATATATTTATGAACACGTTCTGTTAAAATTTATGAGCGAAAAAAGCTATGCAACCGAATTCTTTAATGGCAGACTATATATGAATAGCTTATATTATTTTTGGAATGAATATCCTGTTAAGCAAGCAATGAAAGAGAGCTCCGGCGAATATATATTATTATGGAAGTATTGACCGCAAAACAATGAGAAATCTCTTTTATGAGCTCGGAGATAATAAGGTTAAGCTACTCTTTTTTGGGGGATAATAGTTTTCAACGACTCACAGAGTTAAAATCAGTATTCCAACTTTATTCATTTGACATCTGCTCCTATAAATCGTAAAACGATTAAAAGTCTGACAATAATTCATCATCAAGCGCTTATCGATGCGAATTTAACTGCGAATTTAACTCCAAAAACGCCGACAGTCCGAACTCTCCTGTTCGTCCTGTCGGCGTTTTCACGTGCTTATATTTTATTTTGCCATCAGTTTTGCCACCTTGTTCGCGAAGTCCACCGGATTCTCCGGCAGGATGCCCTCGATCAGGAGCGCCTGTGTATAGAGCAGGTCACAATAGTCCTTGAAGTCCTGACTGTCCTTGCCCGCCTCGTGGAGCTTTTGCAGGCGGCCGAAGAGGTCGTGGTGCGGGTTCAGCTCGAGGATTCGCTTCGCCTTGAACAGCGGATTATCCATGTCGGCGAAGGTCTGCTCCATCGAAAGGCTCGGCCCCATCTCGTCGGCGACCAGGCATACGGCGCTGGTCTTTAAGCGCTGCGACACCTTGACGTCCGCGACCTTGTCGCCCAGCGTTTCCTTGATGTCCTTGATCAGGTCGTCGTTCTTCTTCGCGATGTCCTCGGTCTCTTTCTTCGCCGTCTCGGACTCCGCGTCGCCAAGGTCGAGATCGCCCCGGGCGATGGACTGGAATTCCTTGCCGTCATAGTCATGCAGCGCCTCGATAGCGAACTCGTCCACCGGATCGGTGCAGAACAGCACTTCAAGCCCCTTCTCGCGCAAAAGCTCCATCTGCGGCAGCGCCTCGATGATGGCCTTGTCCTTGCCGGTCGCGTAGTAGATCTTCTTCTGGCTCTCCGGCATACGATCCTTATATTCCTTCAGCGTGACGAGCTTCTCTTCCTTCGAGCTGGGGAACAGTACAAGGTCTTTCAGTTTCTCCTTCGCGTCGCCCGCCATGTAGATCGTGTTGTAAATGCCTATTTTCAGCGACTTGCCAAACTCGGCCCAGAACTTCTCGTACTTCTCGCGGTCCTTTTCCAACGTTTTTTCGAGAGATTTCAGGATCGTCTTTTCGAGATTCTTGCCGATGACTTTGAGCTCGCGGCTCTGCTGCAAAAGCTCGCGGGAAATGTTCAGCGAGAGGTCCGGCGAATCCACGAGGCCCTTGACGAAGCGCAGATAATCCGGCAAGAGGTCTTTGCACTTCTCCATGATGAAGACGTGGCGCGAATAGAGCTGCATGCCCGGCTCGAAATCGGTATGATACAGATTGAACGGCGCTTTCGACGGAATGTACATCAACGCCGTGTACTCCACCGTGCCTTCGGCCTTCGTATGGAAAACCTCCATCGGGTCTTCCCACTCGTGGAACTGGTTCTTGTAGAACTCGTTGTACTCCTCGGGCTTGATGTCGCTCTTGTTCTTCGTCCAAAGCGGCTGCATGGAGTTCAGCGTGCGGACCTCCACCTTCTTCTCCGGCTTCGCGTCCTCGATGACCTTGCCGTCTTTGTCCTTCGGCTTCTCCTCGGTGACAAAATCCATCTTGATCGGATAGCGCACATAGTCCGAATATTTCTTCACGAGACGCTCTAACTTATACGTCTCGGTGAAGTTCTCCTCCGCCTCGGCACCATAAAATTCTTTCTTCAGGGAAAGGGTAATCGTCGTGCCGCGCTTCTCCTTTTCGCAGGGCTCTATGCTGAACGTGCCGCTTCCGTCGGACTCCCAGCGCACAGCCTCTTTCGTACCGGCCTTGCGCGTAACGATGGTGACTTTATCCGCCACCATGAACGCCGAGTAGAAGCCCACTCCGAACTGTCCGATCATGTCCTTGTCGGTGACCTCGCCGCCCTCTTTCGCCTCTTTCAGCTTTTCAAGAAAAGCCTTCGTGCCGGATTTCGCGATCGTGCCGATATTCTCGATGACCTCGTCCTTCGTCATGCCGACGCCGTTGTCAGAGATCGTCAGCGTGTGGCTGTCCTCATCCGGCACGAGGTAAATCTCATAGTCCTCGTCCCCTTCCAAAATCTCGCGGTTCGTCAGCGACTCAAAGTGCAGCTTGTCGATCGCGTCCGACGCGTTCGAGATCAGCTCCCGCAGAAAAATCTCCTTGTTCGTATAGATGGAGTTGACCATCAAATCGAGCAGCTGCTTCGTCTCCGCCTGAAATTCGTGCATTTCCTTCGCCATGAAATATCTCTCCCTCTGAAAATATTGAAAACACTGCAATTAGAGTTTTAGGGAACCGTTTAAGGAACCATTGCGGCATCCCCTGTCCCAAGCTCCGATCAGGCTTTTCGTATAATACCTTATGAACGTGAATGACACAACCAGACACGTTAAAAGCCAAATGATATTATAACACAAAAAGGATGGTTGTTGCCATGAAAAATGAACTTGTGGAGATGCGAAGCTTTTCAATATCCAGCGCATCAAGAATTAAATTGTATTTGTTTTCCCCGTCTCCATGGGGCATGGCGCTTCCATCGCCGGGCAGGGGAGGCAGCGGCGCACGTAGACGCATTTGGGGCAATCGGGCGACCGGACGTCGCGCAGAGCGTTCAGCACAGGGGAACGTTCCCAATATTCCATGACGGAGCCGTATGATTCCGCTTTGCCGTAATCGGCGCAAGGGACAAAGCTGCCGTCCGAGCGCACGCAGAAATGGTCCCGTCCGGCGGCGCAGCCGCGCTTGACGCCCCGATTGGCGTTTTGCTTCGCGTCTTCCCCGCCCATCATCGCCCGGAGCGGCGAGAAGCAGGACTCCGCCCTCAGCTTCATTTTCTCGCCGCCGTTTTCTTCCTCTTCCCCCCGTTTCGAGTATTCATTGATAAACTGCGCCGCGCTTTCCATCTGTTCCCGCGTGGGGAAAGTCCGTCCCGGAGTCCCGCCGCTGACGATAAGCTCCCGAAGGGCGAAGGGCTCCAGCCCCTGCACGACTTCCGAAAGTTTTTCCGCGTTTTCCCGCGTCATGATCCATCGCGCAGCCGTCCGATCGGAAAGCCCCGCCCGAAGGAGCGCCCGGACTGTTTCCGTCGGCTCGCCGTCCTCTCCAAGCTCCGCGATATACGCCTCCGCGCCGAGAGAGAACATCTCCCCCAATCGCGATTCGGGAATGCTTTTCGCGGGCAAAACCACCGTCGCCGACAGCCCGCCCAATTTGCATTCCGCCAGCAGCCGAGCCAGATGCTCATACGCCGCCACCTCGCCGAGGAAGCGCACACGGCGGATCCTTTCCTTCCCGCACTCATAGAGCCGGTTCAGCGCCTCGCCCACGGGAAGCGCCCCCTTCCCGTCCTGCAGCATGAAGTCCACATAAACGGGACGCTCATAGGCGTCGAAATAGTGATGGTGGACGTAAGGCGACTGCTCCAGGTATGCCTTCGCCTCGGCAATCTTCCCATCCCGATAGTTCAACTTGAAATAAGCAATCAGCGTTTGGATGAACGGATCGCCGTCGGGGCGGATCCGAATCCAGCGGCGGAGCGCCTCGGCTTTTGACGGCAGGCACAGCCCGGCCGCCTCCAGCCGCGTGATGAACATATCGACGAGCAGCGGGTGACGCCAACGGGAAAAGACCTCGACGCCGATTTTCGGCAGCACGCCGTTTTCGCCCAGGTCGATATTGACGGCGATCTTTTCCGTCTCCCGCCACGGCGCGAGCGCTTCGCGCAGCGCGGCCGTGTCGCCCCGCCAGCCGATGGCGGCCAGCCCGTCGGGAATCGTTTCCCAACCGGGAAACATGATTACGAGACGCATGACGTCCAGCTCGCCCCGGCTCGTCATCGTACCGATCTGCTTGAAATTGGCGCCCTTCGGCAAATTTTCCATCACACGCTCCAACGGCGCGCGCAATTTTTTTGCCCGTTCCTCGCCCAGGAAAGGCGGCAGGAAAGCATCCCAGGCCGCGGCGTCCTGATGGGCGAATTTAATATTTGCAAAAAGGCAGGGCGAGATTTTTTCGCCCGTTTCGCGCGCTTTCCGAAATTCCGCGTAGTCGATTTCATACCAAAGGCTTTCCATGTCGGGAATCACTGTCTCGTCGATATTCATGATGTAGTCGACATACCGCGCCTCTTCGCCGAGCCGCACCTCCAGCCCCGCGCCATGGGTGATCGTGTCGCCGTACTGCGTCTTGACGCTTTCGAGGTCGGCAAGACATTCCTCGTCCATGATCTCCGGTATCGGATGACGATGGAGATGGGCGAGAAAATCCTTCATCGGAAGCTCCTGTACGTCCATAGCTGCAATCACTCCTTGCATTTTTCAAAAAGCGCGGGCAAACCGCAAAGCCCGCGCTTCCGGTTACGCCTCTTTTTTCATTTTATCTATAAGGGCATCTCTAAAAACTTCGATTCCCCAAAACTCCTCCCGGCACTTCGTGCCACCCTCCTCTGAGAGAAGGGCTTAATTACTGCTTTTTTAGCCTCCCTCTCTGAGGGAGGTGGCACGCCGTAGGCGTGACGAAGGGAGTTTTTTAGATACTCCCTTAATTTATTCGAGAAAAAACGTGCACTTCCTTCCTGCAAGCGCACGTTTTTTCAAATTGGCTCGATTCTTGAGGGAAGCACTGATTAAGTCAAGTCGTGGCCCTGTCGAGGGATTTTTTCGTCAAGCAAGGAAAAGTGCTCGAAGTCGTAGCAGAGCTACGTCGAGAGCACTTTGACGCAGCATGACGGAAAAAGACCCGTCAGGGGCGCGGCGGGACTTATTCAGTGCTTCCTTAGATGCTAGACGCCCATAACGAGCTTGTCAATCTTACGCATCTCGTCCGTTACAAAGTTCGTCGGCGCCGGATACTGCCGGAGCACCTGATCTTTGGGACTGAACTTCTTGATGAGGCAGGTAATCATTTTCTTTGCGTTGTGAATGGCGCCGGTGACGTCCTTGAGCTGCTTGAAGGACGGGCCGCGAAGCGGGACCCTGACGCGCGGGCCGCCGCCCGCCACGACGTCCAGCTCGTCCTCGGTCATTACCTTGTTCATGAGTTCTGCGTTCGTCATTTTCAATTCCTCCTTTGCGATTCGTTGATTCGCTTTGTCGTTCATTCGGTGATCGGGTTCGCTTTTATCCGAGAGCCGCGTTTCTATATTGTCCATCGGCGTCATCCCCTTTGTGCTTTTCTTTCCGCCCGTATATATACGCAAGCCGAAAAATCCTGACAAACTTTTTTGAAAAAAATAATGGCGCCAACTGAAAGAACCGCCTGCACATGCAAGCGGTTCTTCTTCGTATAAATCAGGATTTGCCGTTGAACGCTCAATAGTAGGATTCTACCTGGCTGCAGCTGCTTGTTATGCCAGCCCGCCGGCAACACGTACGAGGACTCCGTCTTCAAGCTCACACTCTGACAACTCATTTGATATAAAACGACATTTTATCGGACAATTGCACATGCAACGCCGCCTGCTACATTTTCTAAAACGTTTTCGTCCAATTCAAAGTCGCCCATCTTATCTAAGGAACCACTGATTAAGTCAATTCGTGCATCTGTCGAGGGATTTTTTCGACTGTCTAGGAAAAGCCCTCGAAGGCGTAGCATCGCTACGTCGAGAGGGCTTTGACAACGACAGGCGGAAAAAGACCCGGCGGAGGCACGGAGGGACTTATTCAGTGGTTCCCTAAACAGGCTTCCGCATCTTCTTTTGTAATCTCCTTGCCTTCCGCCTTTGCCAACGCAATCAGTTCATCGGCATCCTTGCACTGCATAGCTTTCATCATCATTTCCTGTGTAAGTTCATAGACGTTCAATCTCGTCCCCGGTTTTGACGTCGAGCTTCCTGTCGAGGTTCCCCTTCGCGATTTCCTGCACGCCCGCGTCCAGCGCCAGGATCGGTTCCACGATGCGTCGCGTCGTCCTGCGGCCGAAATAAAAGAGCGCCGCCATAATCAGGCAGAGGAGCGCCGTCATATAAAGGAAGTTTTCCAAAAAGAGCCGGTTCAGCGAAGCGACGAAACGCTCCGCTTCCGCCGCCCCCGTCCGCCGGATTTCCATCCCCGAAGCAGATGCGGAGGAAACCTTCTCCATCATGCCGAAGCTCCAGCCGATGGACGGCAACGGCGCGTAAGCAAGGTTATATTCCCGGCCGTCCACGCTCACGGGCGCCACGCCGCTTTTTCCTTCCGTCATGGCCGCCGCTTCCTTCGCCAGCCCCGGCTCCGAAGCCATGCGCAGGTCCCGGTCGGCGGACGCCGCCAGCACGCCTTCCCGCTCCGTGGAAACAACCACGCGTCCCTTCTCGTCCAGCACGAAATTCACGCCGTCGTTCCCGAAGCTCTTTTCCTGCACGAACAGTCGGAGCGCGTCCGGCAGGCTGTCAGCGCCGACGCCTGATACGGCCCGTTCGGCATGCTGCGCTCTTGCTTCTGCCGCAACCAAAGATGCTGCCGGGCGTTTTGCTCGGAAGCGTCCCTGGCGAAGCCGGACACCGTCTCTCCCATCTTCCGGCTCATCTCCAGCGCGCCCGAGCGCCCCATATAGAGGCTCACCGACATCATCGCCGAAAGGAGCAGGAAAATACTCAGCCCCGCCGCCAGGACAATCTCGAACATCGCCTTCGGACGCGTCCCGAGTTTGCCGCGAAAAAGAGCGTGAAACCTCAGATTTCATAAGGCTTCACGCTCTTTATTGTGGCAAACTTGGGATAACCAGCCCAATCATTTGCAATAAAAATAGTCCCCTGCAGCTTAATTAAGCATCCGCTTTCCAGAGCCCGTGCAGATTGCAATATTCATAGGCCGCGACGGGCGCGTCCTCTTCCGCCAGTGCAAACGTCGCCTCCGGCGCGTCCCCCGGCGCAAAGAAGTGAAACTGTCCACCGTTTTTCGTCTGCAAATAAATCCACTGGATATAGTGTTCCGCCACCATCGGATGCGGCGCGCTTCCGACCCTGACCGTCACTTTGCCGCCTTTTGCCTCGATAACAGGCACATGCTTTTCCTGTGAAGCATCCGTGGTGTTCGCCGTCAAAAGCTCTGCAGAACCTTCGCCGCAGCAGTCCGCGCTCTCTTTTCCGCCCGGCAGCGCCATCACCAAACGCCCGCAAGTTCGGCAACGCAAAAATTTCGGCTCAAACCCCATAAAAAGTCCCCCGCTTTCTTTATTATTATTCGTCCTCTTCGTCCATCAACGCCTCATAAGCCGCCAGCACCGCCTCGAACTCATCGTCCGTCGGCTCGATGTATGCCTCCTCGCCGCTCTCGTCGAGCACCATCTTCGCGAAGAATGCAGCTTCATCGTCATCCTCCTCATGATTGTGCTCGTGACAGTGACAATGCCCTTCTTCCTCATCGTCGTCGCAAGTCGGAACCAGCAACGCGTACTTATCCCCCTGCACTTCTAAAATCAACTCTTGCACATAGTAATACTCGTTGCCCTCGTCGTCAGTCATCACGACGATAATCTCATCGTCTTCCATCTGCTCCTCGTCCATCGGCATTTCTTTTTCCGAAGCCATGCGTACACCTCTTTCTAGATTGTCCATACATTTCATCGAAAATATTGTATCGTACTTTGACGGAAGTTGTCAACGATGCAAACTGACGTAAAAAACCGCCGCCGGAAAACAGTTTCTCCGACGGCGGACCCAATGATTGATTTGATTTTATACCTTGTCGTTGTCGTCAAACGGATCGCCGCACTGCGGGCAGAATTTTGGCGGATTCTTCGGGTCGGGAGGATTCCAGCCGCACTTGTCGCACTTGTAAAGCGGCTCGCCCGCCGGACGCTTCGCGCCGCAGCCCTGGCAGAAGTTGCCCTGGTTCACCGCGCCGCAGGAGCACTTCCAGCCGCCGCCTTCCTCCGGTTTCGGCTTGCCGCAGGCCGTGCAGAACTTGCCCGTGTTGCCGCCCTGACCACAGGCGCAGGTCCATGCGCCCGCCGGAGCCGGCTGCGGTTTTCCGCAAGCCGTGCAGAATTTTCCGGTATTGCCTGCCTGACCGCAGGCACAGGTCCAGCCTGCTGCTGCCGCGGGAGCCGCCTGCTGCTGCATTTGCGGCTGCATCTGCTGTTGCTGCTGGCCCATGGCGAAGAGATTGGCCGCGTTGGCGCCGCCCATATTGCCGGCCATGCCCATGCCCATGAATGCGCCCATCGCACCCATGCCGCCTTGGTTGTTCGCGGCGTCGCGCATCGCGCCTGCCGCCGCTGCCGCCATCGCACGCCCCGCCGTGTTGGCGTCGCGAACGACCTGCATATCTTTGAGCCGCTGCTTGTCCTCATCGGTCATGCTGATGTTCGAGATACCGAACTTGACGACCTCGATGCCTCTGCCTTGCGTCCAATCCTGAGAAAGCTCTTCCTTCAGCGCCGCCGCTATCTCTTTCGTATAGCCGATGAGCTGGCTCGGACGCGCACCCATGACGCTGATTCTCGCAAAGGCCGGCTGAAGCGCAGTCAACAGCTCGCTCTTGAGCTGGCTGTCGATTTCCTTGCGGCTGTATTCGCTGTCCACGTTGCCGCAGACCTTTTTGTAGAACAGGATCGGGTCTACGATGTGATAACTGTACTCACCGAAGCACTTGATATCAAAGTCGGCGTCAATGCCCGCGCCCTGATCCACCACGCGGAACGAGATTGGCGTTGGCGTGCCGTACTTGTTGCCAATGATTTCCTTCGTATTGAAGTAGTAAATCCGCTGATCCTTCCCCGGGTCGCCGCCAAAGGCAAAGCGCTTGCCCATCTGCTTGAAGGACGCAATGATGCTTTCGCCGAGATTCCCCGCGAAGACCGACGGCTCACTGGACTTGTCGTAGGTGAACTGCCCCGGCTCGGCGCAGACCTCGACGATCTCGCCGTTTTCCACGATGATCATGCACTGTCCGTCGTTGACGGCGACGCCGGAGCCGTTGGAAATAATATTGTCCTCAGCGCTCGTATTCGAGCTGCGCCCCTGCGAACTGGTGCGCTTCTGCCCCTTCGCCACCAAAATGTCCGCGCTTAGGCTTTCACAATAGAAGAATTCCTTCCACTGGTCGCCCAGCACGCCGCCTGCGGCTCCCATTGCCGCTTTGATAAGTCCCATGTCTTTGCCTCCTCCATTTGATAAAGGAAACGCTGAACAAGTCCTTCCACGCTTCTCTCAGGCTTTACCCGCCTGTCGCCTTCAAGCCCCTCTCAACATAGCAATACTACGCTCTCAAGGTTCTTTCCCTGACAGACGGAAAATCCCTCGGCCGATGCACGAATTGACTTATTCGTCATTTCCTGAAACTCCCGCGCGAATCCGCGCGCCTCGTCCGAAAAACCGAGGAAGATTCAGATAACTCTTTTATACTATAACAAATTTGCCGCCATTTGAAAACCGTTTTCCGATTTTTAGGACAAAAATTTTATAGTTTCCTTGCTATTTGCTTCACATAAATCCAATCCGGAACGCAAAGAACCGCCGCACATTTTCATGCGGCGGTTCTTTACGTTCGTTGCCACGTTATAAATTCTTCAAAAGCTCCTGCGCTTTCACAAGATAGGACGCCTCCGGCTCGATGACCGTCTCACCCGTCTTGCGGACGTGAAGCTCGATCTGCCCTTCCTCGACGGCCTTCGGGCCGACGGTGACGCGGAGCGGATATCCGATTAAGTCACAATCCTTGAACTTGACGCCCGCGCGCTCCTTCCTGTCGTCGAGCAAAACGTCGACGCCCGCCGCTTTCAGCTCGCCGTAAATTTTCTCGGCCAATGCAAGCTGCTCCGGCACTTTCGCATTGACCGGCACAACCACGACCTCGAAAGGTGCAATGGCCCTCGGCCAAATGATTCCGTCTTTGTCGTTGTTTTGCTCGATGGCCGCCGCCATCGTCCGTCCGACGCCGATACCGTAGCAGCCCATGACCAGCGGCTTTTCCTTGCCGCTCTCATCGAGGAAGGTCGCGTGGAGCGCCTCGCTGTATTTCGTGCCGAGCATGAAGACTTGCCCCGCCTCGATTCCCCGCGTCATTTTCAGCGGCGCGCCGCAGTGCGGACACGGGTCCCCCGCCTGCACGAGCCGGATATCGGCGACAATCGGCTCCGCCGCATTAAAGTCGCGCTTCGGCACTACGTTTATATAGTGCGCGTCAGCTTCATTCGCGCCCGCGACAGCGTTTACCATTTCCATGACCGTCGAATCGACGACAATCTTCGTACCTTTCCTGACGCCGATGGGACTCATGAATCCCGGCTCGCCGCCTACGGCACGGATGGCCGCCTCGTCTGCCATGCGGAGCGCGATAGCGCCGACGGCGTTCAAGATTTTGACCTCGTTTGCCTCATGATCGCCGCGAACGAACGCCAGAACGACCTCGTCCTTTTCCGTCTGGTAGGCGACAGCCTTGATTGTCTTTTCCACGGGAACTTTCAGATATTCTGCCACGAGCGCGATGGTTTTCGTTCCCGGCGTCGCTGCTTTTTCGAGCGGCAGCGCTTCTTCCTCCGCCGCGCGGATTACCTTCAGCTCCGCCTTTTCGTCGCTGGCCGCGTAGTCGCATTTCTCGCAATATGCAATACTTGATTCTCCCGCGTCCGCCAACACCGTAAACTCGTGTGAGCCGCCGCCGCCAATGGCGCCGTTATCCGCTTCGACCGGACGGAAGGTCAGCCCGCAGCGTGTGAACACATTCGTGTAGGCGTCGTACATTTTCTTATAAGAGATACGCATTCCTTCCTCGTCCTTGTCGAACGAGTACAGGTCCTTCATGATGAACTCGCGTCCGCGCATGAGCCCGAAACGCGGCCGAATCTCGTCGCGGTATTTGTTTTGAATCTGGTAGAGCATCAACGGAAGTTGCTTGTAAGAACGCACTTCGTCCCGCACGATGGAGGTCACCATTTCCTCATGCGTCGGGCCAAGGCAGAACTCGCGACCATGGCGGTCGTTCAGCCGGAACATTTCGTCTCCGTAGACCTCCCAACGTCCCGTCTCCTTCCAAAGCTCCGACGGCTGCACGATCGGCATCGCGATTTCCTGTCCGCCCGCCGCATCCATTTCCTCGCGGATGATCTGCTCAATCTTCCTGATCGTGCGCCATGCCAACGGCAGATAGGTGTAAAGCCCGCCCGCGGCTTTCCGGATCATGCCCGCCCGGAGCATAAGCTTATGGCTGATAACTTCGGCCTCCGCCGGAACTTCCCGAAGCGTCGGCGCGTAAAGCTGTGATGTACGCAATGCAATTTCCCCCTAATAATATAGTTCAAGCGCCTCGTCTTTCTGCGAGCAGCGCGTCGATCTCTTTGAACAATTCGCCGACAAGCTCGGCCTCTGGCACTTTCCGCAAAATCTCACCTTTGCGGAACACAAGCCCTTCGCCTTTTCCACCCGCGATACCGACGTCGGCCTCCCGTGCCTCGCCGGGGCCGTTGACGACGCAGCCCATGACCGCGACGGTGATCGGCTCCCTGATCGCTTCAAGCCGTTTCTCAACCTCGGCGGCAATCGCCGGGAGGTCGATGGATGTGCGCCCGCAGGTCGGACAGGAAATCATCGTCGGCCCGTATTCGCGCATCCCCAGCGACTTCAAAATCTCGTTCGCCACACGCACTTCGACGATGGGATCGCCTGTCAGCGAGACGCGAATCGTGTCGCCAATTCCTTCGGCGAGCAGCGCGCCAATGCCGACGGCGGATTTGATCATGCCCGTGGTCGGCGTGCCCGCCTCGGTAATCCCGAGATGGAGCGGGTATTCGACCGTTTCGCTCATCAGCCGATACGCCGCCAGTGTCAGCGGCACATCGTGGGCTTTGAGCGAAATCTTCATATCGTAAAAGTCTTGCGCCTCCAAGATGCGGACGTGCTCCATCGCCGATTCTACAAGCGCCTTTGCCGTAACATGCCCGTATTTTTCAAGCAGTTTCTTGTCAAGGGAGCCGCCGTTGACACCGATGCGGATCGGGATTCCCGCCGCCTTCGCCTCGCGCACTACGGCCCTTACCCTCTCCTCGCCGCCGATATTGCCGGGATTCAGCCGAAGCGCCGCGACGCCTTGATGAATCGCCTCCAGCGCCAGCCGATAATCGAAATGAATGTCGGCTACGAGCGGCACGTCCACGGCGCGGATAATCTCGCCCAGCGCCTTCGCCGCGTCCATGTCCGGCACCGCGAGCCGCACAATGTCGCAGCCGGCTTCGGTCAAAGCGCGGATTTGTGCGACCGTCGCGGAAATGTCCGCCGTTTTCGTGTTCGTCATCGACTGTACGGATACGGGCGCGCCTCCGCCTATCGCCACCGGGCCGATATGGATCTGTCTCGTTTTCTTTCGTTCCATTTCCATATCAGCCTCCGAAAAAGATCCGCACGATGTCGTTTTTCGTCGCGAAAAGCATCAGGGCGACCAGCACCGTGATGCCCGCCATTTGCGTATAGTGCAAAGCCTTTTCGCCCAACGGCTTGCCGCGCACGGCCTCGAGAAGCAGCGTCACGAAATGGCCGCCGTCCAACGCGGGAACGGGCAAAAGATTGATGACGCCGAGATTCAGACTGAGTAACGCGGCAAAATTCATCAGCGCCGCAAAGCCGAGCTTCGCCACCGTCCCGGTCATCTGCATGACGCCCAAAGGCCCGGCCAGCTCCGCCGCCGCGTCGCCCGTAAAAATTTGCACGAGCCCTTCGACCATGTGGTAAATCACATATCCGGTCTTCCAGATTGCCGTCGTCGCCGCCTCGATCACGCCGGGCTGCCGCGTATCGAGCGCGCCCATCACGCCGATCATCATACGGTTTTCCTGCTTGTCAAGCACGGGAATCACCGTTGCCTGCCGTGCCTCGCCGTCCCGCGTATACGCGATTTTCATCGGGCTTCCGTCCGCGCCGCGTACAAGGCGCACAATATCGTCCCATTCGCTCACGGCTTCGCCGTTAATCGCTTCAACGCGGTCGCCTTTTTGCAGCCCCGCCATCGCCGCCGGCTGGTCGGGCAGAACCTCGCCAAGCTCCGGACGCGTCGAAGGCGAGCTGACGCCCACCGTCATGAAAATCAGGAAAAAAATTGCAATCGGCAGCAGAAAATTCATCAACGGCCCAGCCACGATGACAATCATACGTTTCCAGACCGATTTTTCGCAATAACCGCGCTCCCCGGCGTCGTTTTCCGCCGGATCCATGCCCGCGATGTCGTTGAAGCCGCCCAGCGGCACGCAGCGAATCGAATAGACCGTCTCGCCGATCTGCTTGCTGACGAGCTTCGGCCCGAAGCCGATGGCGAACTCGTCGACGCGCATGCCCGTCGCCTTCGCCATGATGAAATGGCCGAACTCGTGAAACAGCACGAGCAAACCGAAAACAAAGACGGACGCAAGAATCGTCAGTCCCATCGTCACACCTCTTTAATACGCAAACGCTCACGCACAAAAGCCCGTGCACGCGCGTCCGCCTCGCAAAGCGTCCCGAAGGACGGATGCAGGACGTTTTCCTGCGCGTCCATCGCACGCTCGATACAGTCGTAAATATCCAAAAAGCCGATACGCCCGGCGAGGAACGCCGCGACGGCTTCCTCGTTTGCCCCGTTCAGCACGCAGGGCGCCGTGCCTCCGGCCTTCCCCGCCGCATAAGCGAGCGCGAGACCGCGAAATGTCTTCATATCCGGCGGCTCAAATGAAAGGCTCGTCTGCGTCTTGAAATCCATGCGCCCGAAATCCGCCGCCTCGCGCTTCGGATAGGTCAGCGCATATTGGATCGGCAGCCGCATATCCGGCAGGCCGAGCTGCGCCATCACCGCGCCGTCGCGGAACTCCACCATGGAATGTACGATGCTTTGCGGATGCACGGCAACGTCGATTTTTTCATAGGGCACATCGTAAAGCCAATGCGCTTCGATAACTTCCAATCCTTTATTGACAAGGGTCGCCGAATCAACGGTGATTTTTTTCCCCATCGACCACGTCGGATGCTTCAGGCAATCCGCCACCGTGACCGATTTCAATTCTTCCGTCGTCTTTCCCCGGAACGGACCGCCGGAAGCCGTCAATATCAGGCGTTCCACAGTATCCCGCCGCTCGCCCTGCAAGCATTGGAACAACGCGCAATGTTCACTGTCCACCGGCAGGATTGAAACGCCCTTTTCTTTTGCCAATGCCGTTACAAGTTCGCCGGCGACGACCAAAGTTTCCTTATTCGCAAGTGCAATGGTCTTTCCGGCTTTAAGCGCCTCCAGCGTCGGCGCAAGCCCTGCGAATCCCACCATAGAGGTGACGACCGTATCCGCTCTGTCATAAGCCGCCGCTTGAAGCAAACCAGCGTCGCCGCTCAAAATCTCCGTCTTGCCATGATATCGTCCGCGGAGCCGCGACGCCGCTTTTTCGTCCACAAGCACCGCGATTTCCGGCTGAAACTCTTCTATCTGCCGTTCCAAAGCATCATCGCTGGTATTCGCCGCCAGCGCCGTCACTTGGAAAAGCTCCGACTGGCGCCGCACGACGTCAAGGGTTTGGGTGCCGATCGAGCCGGTCGAGCCGAGAATCGCAAGCCGTTTCACCGTCACTTAAAATCCCTCCATGATCCGCAGAAAATAATATACGCACGGAACCACAAACATCGCGCTGTCGAAGCGGTCGAGCACGCCGCCGTGGCCGGGGATCAACGTCCCTGAATCCTTAATTCCAGTGTACCTCTTCACGATCGACTCTACAAGGTCGCCCACCGTTGCCACCAAAGCGATTGCGACGCCAAGCGCAAGCATCGGCAAAGGAGCGTAGCCAATCGAATGACCGATCGCCGCGACGGAAATCGCCGTCCCGACAACGCCGCCATAAAATCCTTCCCTCGTTTTCTTCGGGCTGATCGTCTCGCACAGCTTCGTTTTTCCAAAAGCAAAGCCGGAAAAATAAGCGAAGGTATCGCTGGCCCAGGTGCCGATCATCGCAATCCAAAACCAGGCGCAGCCGGTCTCCATCACTCCGATTGGCGTCGCCACAGTCTCCCCCGCGTGCCAAAAACGGAGCAGCACCAAATGTGCGAGGGACAGGCCGACATACATGACGCCCGCCGTCGAGACGAGCGCCTGAGGCACGGAAAAGGAACGGTAAAACAGCACCGCTTCCAGCATCAGCCAAAGGGCAAACAGCGTCGCCGCCGCCGACAAAAGCTCCGGCTTCCCCAAATAGGCCGCGCCCCAAAATCCGGCCATCGCTGCCATACCGCTCCAATAGGCAGGCGGAATTTCCTTATGCCGAAAGGCCTGCGCATATTCATGCCAGCCTGTAAACATCAAAAGCAGAACGGCCGCGCCGAAAACCGCGCCCCCCGTCTGAATGACAAAAGTCGCCAGCGCGATGCCGACAATTCCCGAAATTACACGAATCCCCAAAAAACGCACCTCAATCTGAATGATTTGCCGATTTTACTTGTTTTCCAAGCCGCCGAACCGCCGCTCGCGCTTCCCGAAATCCTTGAGCGCTTCCACAAAGAGCTCAGGCGTGAAATCCGGCCAGTTTGTATCTGTAAACCAAAGTTCCGCGTAAGCCGATTGCCATAACAGAAAATTGCTGACGCGCATATCCCCGCCGGTCCGGATCAGGAAATCCACCGGCGGCACCCCTGCCGTGTCAAGACAGTCGTCAAAGCTATTTTCGTTCACGTCCTCCGGAGAAAGTTCTCCCTGCTGCACACGCTGCATGAGTTTCTTGGTTGCGCGCAAAATCTCGTCCTGCGCGCCATAATTGATTGCAACGTTAAATTGGACGCCCGTATTATCCTTCATCTGATCCTCCGCCTTCTGCGTCAACTCCTGCAGAGCGGGGGAAAGCTCGTTGATTCGGCCGATAAAGCGAATCTTCACATTATCCTCGTCCATCTCGTCGATCTCCTGCATCAGACGATTGAAAAAGAGGCGCATAATATAATCCACTTCCACCGGTGGCCGCTTCCAGTTTTCCGTCGAAAATGCGTATATCGTGAGCGCAGGCAGTTCCAGTGCAATGGCAGCCTTCAATATCTTTTTCAAGGTGTCGGCTCCCGCTGCGTGTCCCGCCGTCCTCAGAAGCCCCTGTCCCTTTGCCCAGCGCCCGTTCCCGTCCATGATAATCGCCGTATGCGCCGGCAAGCGTGAACGGTCGAGTTCCTGAAATACAGGAAGATCCATAACCTCACGGGGGGCTCTTTTAAATAAACGGTTCCACATACTGTCCTCCCACGCTAATTCCAAGTGTAAAAAACGAAAAACAGGTCCCTCTCACACTTCCAAGAGGGACCTCTCATTCTCTCCCATCAAGGAGCAGCAATCGCCGAAACCGGGCAGCCCGCCGCGCAGGCTCCGCACTCCACGCACTTTTCCGGGTCGATCTCGTAATGCTTCTCTCCCTCTGAAATCGCGCCCACCGGGCAGGTGGCGGCACAGGAACCGCAGGAAATGCAATCGTCTCCAATCTTGTATGCCATGTCGTCTCACACCTCCTTTCGTGGCTTTATCTGCTTTGCCGCCAACGTCAGACGGCAGGAACCGTCCGGGCATTTGACAACCCGGACTACATATAGCTTCGCCTCGTCCACGGGGAAAAAACTCCTTGTGGGGCGCGTCAGCTCCGTTGTGTACTCCACGCCCGCCTCCAAAAGAAGCCGATACGCTTCCTCTGCGGGGCGGCCCAAGACGTCGGGCGTCATCAGACCTCCATGATCTCCTTTTCCTTGCCCGCCTTGACCGTATCGACCAACTTCACATACTTGTCGACAAGCTTCTGCATGTCGTCCTGGCCCTTCTTCGAATCGTCCTCGGCAATTTCCTTATTCTTTTCAAGCTTCTTGATCGCTTCGTTCGCGTCCCGGCGAAGATTGCGGAGCGCAACCTTCGCTTCCTCGGCCTTTTTGTTGACCGTCTTTTTCAGTTCCTCACGACGCTCCTGCGTGAGCTGCGGGATCGTCAATCGGATCGCCGTGCCGTCGGAATTCGGAGTAAGCCCCAGCTCGGACTTCAAAATCGCCTTTTCCAGTTCCTTCATCAGCGTCTTTTCCCACGGCTGGATCACAATCATGCGCGGCTCCGGAACGGAAATCTTCGCCACCTGATTCACCGGCGTCGGCGTCCCGTAATAGTCCACCATCACCTTGTCCAGGAGCGACGGCGTCGCGCGCCCCGCACGCAGGGAAGCGAATTCCCTCTTCAGGGACTCCAGGGTTTTCTGCATTTTTTCCTCACGGGAGGACAAAATATCTTTGATCATTCTCTCTTCCCTCCAACCGTTGTGCCGATGTCCTCGCCGCGCGCCGCGCGGACGAGATTCTCATGCTCGTCGATATTGAATACCACGATGGGGATATTGTTGTCCATGCAAAGGCTGGTCGCCGTCGAGTCCATGACCTGAAGCCCCCGCTGCAGCACCTCGATATATGCGAGCTTGTCAAACTTCTTCGCATTCGGGTTCTTGTTCGGATCGGAATCGTAGACGCCGTCCGTATTCTTCTTGCCCATCAGGATCACGTCGGCCTCGATCTCCGCCGCTCGGAGCGCCGCCGTCGTGTCTGTGGAAAAATACGGATTGCCGGTACCCGCCGCGAAGATCACAACGCGGCCTTTCTCCATATGACGGATTGCCTTGCGGCGAATATACGGCTCTGCGACCTGCCGCATATCGATGGCGCTTTGGACGCGGGAATCCACTCCCAGCTTTTCCAGAGCGTCCTGGAGCGCCAGGCAGTTCATTACCGTCGCCAGCATGCCCATGTAGTCCGCCGTCGCACGGTCCATGCCTTTCGCACTTCCTGCAAGACCGCGCCAAATATTGCCGCCGCCGACGACGACCGCGCAATCAATGCCTTCCGCACGCACTGCCTGGATCTGCACCGCGATGTCCTCAACGACCGCCGGATTGATGCCGAAGCCCTGCTCTCCCGCCAACGACTCGCCAGACAATTTCAGGACCACGCGCTTGTATTTTTTCGTACCCAACAGCAGCCCTCCTGTTCCATAACATTTCTATTATTATATATCCTTTTCCGCAAATTGGAAACATATAATTTCCAAATCCCAAAGGCATGATTTGAAAAAAGAGAACACGATTTGTCCTCGTGTTCTCTCCTTTGCGTCTTATTTAATCTGCGCTGCAACCTCAGCCGCAAAATCTTCCTGCTTTTTCTCGATGCCTTCGCCAAGCTGGAAGCGTGCAAACTGCTTCACGGCAACGCTGCCAAGCACCTTCGCCACCGTCTGCTCCGGATCCTTGACGAAGGGCTGCTCTACGAGGCAGGCCTCTTTATAGAAATTCTTCTGGAGCCGCCCGTCGACCATCTTCGCGATGATTGCCTCGGGACGACGCTTGCCCTCAGGCAGCGCGTTATTTTCCTCAAGCGCCTGCTTTGTCAGCACTTCGCGCTCATGCTCAAGAACTGCGGGATCAAGCCCGGAACGATCGACGCAGGACGGATTCGCCGCCGCAATCTGCATCGCAATATCCTTACCGAGCTCGACGCTGCCGCCGGTCAGCTCGACCAGCACGCCGATCTTGCCGCCCATGTGGATATAGCTGGTAACGCGGCCGTCCTCGGAAGCGTAACGCGCGAAGCGACGAAGCGAAACTTTCTCGCCGATCTCGGCAATAGCCCCGAGCACAATCTCCGAGACCTTCTTGCCGTCCAGCGTGCTGTCGTTCAACGCGTCGATATCAGCGGGATTCGTCTCGGCGATATGCTTGGCGATTTTATCGACGATCGCGTGGAACTTGTCCGTCTTCGCGACAAAGTCCGTCTCGCAGTTGACCTCGACCACCGCGCCGACCTTCGCGTCCTCGGAAACGTAAGCGCCGACAGCGCCCTCAGCCGCGATGCGGCCGGCCTTCTTCTCCGCTTTCGCAATGCCCTTCTCACGCAGGTAATCGATCGCCTTCTGCTTGTCGCCGTCTGTCTCCGCCAGCGCCTTCTTGCAATCCATCATGCCGGCACCCGTCATCTCACGGAGTTCTTTTACCATTGCCGCAGTAATCTGTGCCATGTTTTTTCCCTCTTTCTGTATAAAATCACAAAGAAAGGGGCAAGGGATAATGTATGTCCCTTACCCCTGATATCTCAATATTACTCGGCGTCCTTGTCCGCCGCTTCCTCCGGCTCGTCCTGACCGTGGCTGCCCTCAATGACGGCGTCCGCCATGCGGCTCGTCAGCAGGCGCACCGCGCGAATCGCGTCGTCGTTGCCCGGAATCACATAGTCAATCTCGTCCGGATCGCAATTCGTGTCGACAATCGCAACGATAGGAATATTCAGCTTGCGCGCCTCCGCGACGGCAATGCGCTCTTTCCGCGGATCGACAACATAGAGCGCGCCCGGCAGGCGGTTCATCTCCTTGATGCCGCCGAGGAACTTCTCGAGTCTCTCCATCTCGTGGCGAAGCGCGAGCACTTCCTTCTTCGTCAGCACTTCGAACGTGCCGTCCTGCTCCATCTGCTCAAGCTGTTTCAGGCGCTTGATGCGCTTCTGGATTGTCTGGAAATTCGTCAGCATTCCGCCGAGCCAACGCTCGTTAACATAGAACATGCCGGCGCGGGTCGCCTCTTCCTTCACGGCCTCCTGCGCCTGCTTCTTCGTGCCGACGAACAGAACCTTCTTGCCTTCCTGCGCGACGCTGCGGACGAAATTGAACGCCTCGTCGACTTTGCGGACCGTCTTCTGCAGGTCGATGATGTAAATGCCGTTGCGCTCCGTGAAGATATACTTCGCCATCTTCGGGTTCCAACGGCGCGTCTGATGACCGAAGTGGACGCCCGCTTCCAAAAGCTGCTTCATTGAAATAACTGCCATGATAGTACCTCCTGTTTTTTCCTCCGCGCGCTTCATCCGCCGCTTCACCCTGAAAGGTCCGGGCACAGCACGGCGCTCGACGCGCGTGCGTTTTCACACTGCAAGCGATTATACCATAGAGACCAATCGAATGCAACGGGCGGGAACAAAAAATTATCGTTCCCGCCCGCGTTCGTTTTCTACCTTTTTACTGCAGCCGTTCCAGCGCCCGGTGCGCGATGTCCTTCCGATAGTGCGCGCTCTCGAAGGATATTTTCTCTATGCCCGCGTAGGATTTTTTCACCGCCTCGCGAATGTCCTTCGCGACGCCGACCACGTTCAGCACGCGGCCGCCCGATGTGACGAGCGCGCCCTCCTTTTCCGCCGTGCCCGCGTGGAACACCAGCGCGCCGCTCTTCTCGGCTGCGTCTATGCCTGTTATTTTTTTACCTTTCTCATAATCGCCCGGATAGCCGCCCGACGCCATGACGACGGAAACAGCCGCCTCGTCCGACCACTCGACCTTCGTCTCCGCCAGCTTTCCGTCCACACAAGCCAGCATGACCTCGACGAGATCGCTCTTCAGCAGCGGAAGGACGACCTGCGTCTCCGGATCGCCAAACCGTGCGTTGAACTCCACGACCTTCGGGCCCTTCGCGGTGATCATCAGCCCCGCGTACAGGCAGCCTTTGTACGGGCGGCCTTCCTTCTTCATGCCCTCGATGGTCGGCTTCAGGATTTCCTCCATTACGCGCTCGGAAAGCTCCGGCGTAATGACCGGCGCAGGAGCATAGGCGCCCATGCCGCCGGTATTCAGCCCTTCGTCGCCGTCGTTCACGCGCTTGTGATCCTGCGACGCGGGCATCGCGACAATCGTTTCACCGTCGGTAAACGCCAATACAGAAGCTTCCTCGCCTTCCATGAATTCCTCGATGACGACGCGGTTCCCGGCGTCGCCAAAGGCCTTTTCCTTCATTAACAGATCGATAGCGTCGACCGCCTCGTCCGCCGTCTTTGTCAAGATCACGCCCTTGCCTGCCGCAAGGCCGTCCGCCTTGATCGCAAACGGCTGCCGCATTTGCCGGACGTAAACGTGGGCGCGGGACGGATCGCCGAAGACCTCGCTGCGCGCCGTCGGGATTTTATAGCGGCGCATGACGACCTTCGCATAGACCTTCGAGCCTTCCAGCTCGGCGGCGTCCTTCGTTGGCCCGAACGCTTTGATTCCCGCCGCCGTCAGCGCGTCCACGACGCCGTTCACCAGCGGAACCTCCGGCCCGACCACTACAAGACCGATATTCTTCTCCTTCGCCAGTGCAACAATCGCATCGTTGTCCTCGACGGAAATGCCCGAAATGCACTCGGCAAACTGCGCGATTCCCGGATTGCCCGGAACGGCATACAATTTATCCGTGTGCACGCTTTGGCTGAGCTTCCACGCCAGCGCGTGCTCGCGCCCGCCGCTGCCGATCAGTAAAATATTCATATCGCGCCTCGCCCCTTACTTTTCGATTTGTTCTTTCAAATACGCCTGGATATGCGCGTCATAGTCCGCCGTATGCGCAAACGCCTCCTGCGCGAGTTTCATGCGAAGCATTCCGCTGGTCGTGCCTTCCGAGAGTACCGCCTCCGCTACCTCGTCATAACGGGCAGGATTCGTCACTACCGTAACGAACTTGAAATTCTTCGCCGCCGCACGGATCATTGCCGGCCCGCCGATATCAATATTCTCAATGGCCTCGGCCAGCGTCACGCCCGGCTTTGCGATTGTCTCCTTGAAAGGATACAAATTGACCGCCACGAGGTCGATCGGAATAATCTTGTGTTCCTTCATCGCCTGCTGATGCGTCGGATTGTCCCGCACCGCGAGAATGCCGCCGTGAATGTACGGATTCAGTGTCTTCACGCGCCCGTCCATAATCTCGGGAAATCCTGTCACGTCGCCGACATAGAGCACGGGAATCCCCGCCTCTTTCAACGCGCGCATCGTGCCGCCGGTAGAAACAATCTCCACACCCGCCGCAATGAGTTTCCGCGCAAACTCTACGACCCCAGTCTTATCCGAAACGCTGATCAGCGCCCGTTTGATTTTCATATCGCAGCCCCCTCTTTATTCCAATATCCGTACTTTCCGTCCCTCAATCTTCAGTTTGCCCTTCAAAAACAGCTCGATCGCTCTCGGATACAGCTTGTGCTCCTGCTCCAAGACCCGCGCCGCCAGCGTATCTTCGTCGTCGCCGTCCAGCACCGGCACCGCCGTCTGCAAGATAATCGGGCCGGAGTCCATGCCCTCGTCGACGAAATGAATCGTGCAACCGGACACCTTGACGCCATATGCCAACACGTCGCGATGGGCATGAGCGCCGCCGAAAGACGGAAGCAGCGACGGGTGGATATTCAAAATCCGCCCCGGGAATTTGTGAACGAAATACGGGCTCAAAATTCGCATGAACCCCGCGAGGATTACCAGTGTGACGCCGTGTTCCCGCAGCTTTTCAACCAGCGCTTCCTCAAATGACTGCTTGTCCGCGTACTGCTTACGGTTGACGCAGAAATGCGGGATGCCTGCCTTTTCCGCCCTTTCCAGCGCTTTAGCGTCAGGCTTGTCCGTCAATACCACGCCTACGGGCGCGGGAATCTGTCCGCTGTCTACCGCCGCCAAAATGGATTGCAGATTCGTACCGCGTCCCGAGCAGAGCACGCCTAATATTTCTTTAGCCATTAAACACTCCGCCTTTGAGCACAACCTCGCCGCTTCTCGTCACGCGGCCGATCCGATACGACGTCTCGCCCGCTTTGGCGAGCGCAGCCGTCACCGCGTCGGCGTCCTCCGCGCCGACAATCAGGATCATGCCGACGCCCATATTGAAGGTACGATACATCTCTGGCCACTCAACGCCGCCCCATTCCTGGAGCAGCCTGAAAATCGGCGGCATCTTCCAGACGGACGTGTCGATCTCGACGCCGAAGCCATCCGGCAAAGCCCGGGGGATATTGTCGTAGAAACCTCCGCCCGTGATATGCACCATGCCATGTAAACGGAAATCACGAATCAGCGGCAAACAGACGCGCGGATAGAGACGCGTCGGCGTCAGCAAAGCCTCGCCCAGCGGCTTGTCGCCAAGTTCCGAAATATGCTCGTCGCCTTTGAATCCCTTAACCTCGAACACGATTTTTCGCACGAGTGAAAAGCCGTTGGAATGAAGTCCCGAGGACGGCAGCCCGATCAATACGTCGCCTTCCTGCACGCGCTTTTCCGTGATAATCTCCGACTTTTCCACCGCGCCGACGGCAAAGCCCGCGATGTCGTACTCCCCGTCCGGGTAAAAGCCGTTCATCTCAGCCGTCTCGCCGCCGATCAACGCGCAGCCGGATTCTTGACAAGCCGCCGCGACGCCCTTCACAACCGTCGCCACCTGCTCCGGATCGAGCTTGCCCACCGCCAGATAGTCGAGGAAAAACAGCGGCTCCGCGCCCTGTACGAGAATATCGTTGACGCACATGGCCACCGCGTCCTGCCCGACGGTGTCGTGCTTATTCAGCAGAAACGCCAGCTTCAGCTTCGTGCCGACGCCGTCCGTGCCGGAAACCAGCACCGGCTCTTTGAATTTCTTTGTGTCAAGCGCAAACAGCCCGCCGAAGCCGCCAAGGTCGCCCAATACCTCCGGGCGATACGTCGCCCGCACGCTGTCCTTGATCAGCTGCACGGAGCGGTTGCCTGCGTCAATATCGACCCCTGCGTCGCGATAAGTCAGGTTCGCCGCCATTTCAGCGCTCCTCGCCCGTCAAGCGGCGCAGCATTTCCTTGTACGCGTCTTCCACATTGCCGAGATCACGGCGGAAGCGGTCCTTATCCAGTTTCTCATGCGTATCGCTGTCCCAGAAACGGCAGTTATCCGGCGAGATCTCGTCGCCGAGCACGATCTGCCCGTTGAGACGGCCAAATTCCAGCTTGAAATCGATCAAATCGACCTTCTTCTGCTTCAGGAACGCCTTCAAAATATCGTTGACCTTCAGTGCCAGCTTCTCGACCTCGGCGACTTCCTCAGCCGTCGCAAGACCAAGCGCAGCGATATGGTAATTATTCATGAACGGATCGCCGAGATCGTCGTTCTTATAGCAGAACTCCACCGTCGAGATTTTCAGCGGCGTGCCTTCCTTTACGCCGAAGCGCTGGGAAAAGCTGCCTGCAGCCACATTCCGCACGATAACCTCCAACGGAATCATGTCAAGCTTTTTGACCAGCATTTCGCGATCGCTCGTCACCTGGACGAGATGGGTCTTGACGCCTTCCTTCTCCAACAGCTTGAAGAAGAACTCCGTCATCTTGTTGTTCATGACGCCCTTGTCGGCGATAGTTCCCTTCTTGGCGCCGTTGCCCGCAGTCGCGTCGTCCTTGTAATAGACGAGCAGCTCGTCCGCTTTGTCCGTCGCGTACATGATCTTTGCCTTGCCCTCATAAAGGGCTTCTTTCTTTTCCATTCTCTTTCGTTCCTCCAATTTCTCTCAACTGATAATAGAGTACAAAAAGCAACCCGTGTCACACCTGCGATGCGACATAGGCTGCTTTTTTCTCGACTTCCTTCGCAAGATTTTCCCGATGCGCCCTGAGTTTTTCCATGAGACTGGCGTTCTGCCCCGCGAGAATCTGCACGGCAAAAAGCGCGGCGTTCTTCGCGCCGTTGACCGCCATCGTCGCCACGGGAATGCCGGATGGCATTTGCACTGTCGCCAAAAGTGCGTCCAGCCCGTTCAGCGGCGTCGCGTTGATGGGTACGCCGATTACGGGCAATACCGTATGGCTCGCCACTACCCCAGCCAAATGCGCTGCTCCGCCTGCCGCTGCGATGAACGCGCCGACGCCGCGCTCCGGCGCCGACTTCACAAGCTGCTCGACCCGCGCAGGCGTGCGGTGCGCCGAAGCCACCGTCACCTCAGCCTCCACGCCGAACTGCTTCAGCGTCTCAGCCGCCGGCTTCATAATCGGCCAATCCGAATCACTTCCGATAATAATGGAAACCTTCATCAAAATCATCTCCCAGTATATGCAAAAGCTCCCTTACATCATAGCGAAAGACAGAAAAACTGTCAACGGAAAGAGAAATCCCCGTCAGCTCCCCATCAGGCATTGTCCTTTTTCAAAAAGTAACTAAGCTTCTTATCCGTCCGCAGCGCGAACTCCCTTGCCGCCGCCAGATCTTCCTCGTCCGGGTGACCGATGGAGGTTTTCCAGCCCTGCGCCTTTGCGTGAGCATCCGCCGGCTTCTCTGCCTCCAGTTTCGCGCGTTTTTCGCGCACCGCCTCCGGCACCTGCCCCTGGCATTCAAAAACATTGAGCACGCGGCATCCTTCTCCCAGGCACGCCGCCGCCCGTGCGAAGGCCGTCACCGAATGCTCGCTCCGGTTGTCCGCCGCATGCGTCTCGAAAAGCGCCACATTCACGTCGGACAACCGCGAAAGATACGCTGCCGTTTTCGGGTCGGGGCCGCCCCGCCAAAGCCAGTAACCGACCGCTACCGCGTCGAATCCGTCCGGCGTTTTTGCGTCCTCTGCGCGGACCAGCGTCCCTCCCACCGCTCCGCAAAAGGCCTCCGCCACCTTTTTCGTATTGCCTGTGACGGAGGAATACACGACCAACCAATGATTCATACCGAACGCCCCTTTCCCTGCCGATGTAAAAAGAAATGTTGCGGCATATGATTCGCCTCGCCGCAACATTTACAGATTCCCTATATTATTCTACCGTAACCGATTTCGCGAGGTTTCTCGGCTTGTCCACGTCGCAGCCGCGCGTAATGGCCGCGTAATACGCGAGCAGCTGGAGCGGAACCACCGCCAGCAGCGGAATCAGCATTTCGTCAGTCTCCGGCACCTTGATGACGTGATCGACGTATTTTTCCAATTCCGTGTCCGTATCCGAGGCGATACCGATAACGACGGCGTCGCGCGCTTTGACTTCCTTGATGTTTGAAAGCGTCTTTTCGTAAACGCTCTTTTGCGTCGCCAGCGCGATGACCGGCACGCTGTCCACGATCAACGCCAGCGTTCCGTGCTTGAGCTCGCCCGCCGCGTAAGCCTCCGCGTGGATATAGCTGATTTCCTTCAGCTTCAGCGAACCTTCAAGAGCCACGTCGTAATCGAGCGAACGGCCGATGAAGAATACATCCTCGTTGAACCCATACTGCCGGGCGAAGGTCTTGATCGGATCGACGTCCTCCAGCGTGCGGCTGATTTGCGTCGGAATTTCCTTCAGCCCGCGCACCAGCTCCGCGACGCGCGTCTTGGGCAGCGTCTCCCGAATACCGGCCATGTAGAGACCGAGAAGCAGCATCACAATGAGCTGCGTCGTGTACGCTTTCGTCGAAGCGACGGCAATTTCCGGCCCCGCCCAGGTGTAAACGACCTGATCCGCCTCGCGGGCGATGGACGAGCCGACTACGTTCGTCACCGCAAGCGTCTTCGAACCGAGACGCTTGGCCTCCTTCAGGGCCGCCAGCGTGTCGATGGTCTCGCCGGACTGGCTGACGACAATCGTCATCGTGTGCTCGTCGATGATCGGCGAACGATAACGGAATTCCGAAGCGATATCGCACTCGACGGGAATGCGCGCCATATTCTCAATGTAATACTTGCCGACAAGTCCGGCATGATATGCGGTGCCGCAGGCCACGATAAAAATCTTGTGTATGCCGTTCAGGAACGACTTATCCCAAGCAAGCTCCTCCAGCACCACCGAGCGCCCGTTTTTCGCAATGCGAGAAGAAAGCGTGGCGCGAACCGCTTTCGGCTGCTCGTGGATCTCCTTCAGCATGAAATGCTCAAAGCCGCCCTTTTCCGCCGCTTCGGCATTCCAGTTGACCTCAAAGATTTTCTTGTCGACCGGCTCTCCCGCGTGGTTCGTGATGGTTACGCCCTTCTTTGTGACCACCGCCATCTCGCCGTCGCTCAAAATATAGGTGCGCCGTGTGTGCGTGATAATCGCCGGGATATCCGAAGCGATGAAATTCTCCCCGCGTGCCAGTCCAATGACGAGCGGATTGTCCTGCTTCGAGCAAATCAGCTTGCCGGGGTGGCGGCGCGACATGAACACGATGGAATAGGAGCCCTCGACGCGGCGCAGGACCTCCCGCACGGCAGCCTCGAAATCTCCGTCGTAGACTTCCTCCAGAAGATGCGGAAGCACTTCCGTGTCCGTTTCCGAACGGAACTTGTGGCCTTTCGCAATCAGTTCTTCCTTCAATGTGAGATAATTTTCAATAATACCGTTATGCACGACGACAAAATCCCCCGCGCAGTCCGCATGCGGGTGTGAATTCAAATCGGACGGGCGCCCATGCGTCGCCCAGCGCGTATGCCCGATGCCCATTTTTCCGACGGGAATATCGTCGCCGAGCTTCTCCCTCAGTTCGGATAGCCGTCCGACACTTTTTTCCACGCGGATTTTCTTGCCGTCAAAAACCGCGATGCCCGCGGAGTCGTACCCACGATACTCGAGCTTCGTCAGCCCTTCCAAAAGAAACTTCGCCGCTTCGCCGTCGCCGACATAGCCAACAATACCGCACATAAATTAATTCCCTCCATACCGCCAAACGGCATAACAATCAAACGCAAACACAGCAAAGAAGCCTCGCTCCTTTGCTGATACGCCCTTATTCTACTGGAAGGCCGCCCGATAGTCAAGCTTTTCCATGTTTCTTCCATTTGACATTTGCGCCAAATCGCGTACAATAGAACAAACGCGAAGCGACGTCGCCCGCGTCCGATATTTGAATGAAAGGAAGCGTCTCACTCCATGAAAAAAGCTCTCGTCGTCATCGACATGCAAAACGACTTCATCGACGGCTCACTCGGCACGCCCGAAGCGCAGGCCATCGTCCTCTCCGTCACCGAGCGGGTCAATGCCGCCGTCAAAAACGGCGAAAAACTGATCTTCACACAGGACACCCATCATAAGGACTATCTCGAAACCGCCGAAGGGAAAAAGCTGCCCGTCGAGCACTGCATAAAGCCGTCACACGGTTGGGGCCTCGCCTCCGCGCTGATCCCCTTCGCAAAGGATGCCGTCGTATTGGAAAAGCCCACCTTCGGCGCGACAGGGCTGCCGCAGCTCGTCGCGGACTGCGACGAGATCACCGTCGTCGGCCTATGCACCGATATCTGCGTAATCTCGAACGCAATGCTCTTAAAAGCATTCCTGCCGGAAGCGAAAATCTGCGTGGACGCCGACTGCTGCGCCGGCGTCACGCCGGAAAGCCACAGCCGCGCGCTGGAAGCGATGAAGATGTGCCATATCGACGTACTGTAACGAAAAAGAGCAACTTTGTAAGAAGAAGCCCCGACGTCCACAAGGTTTTGTCCTGCAAACGTCGGGGTTTTTTGTATCACTTGCCAAAATACTCCTTTACCGTTTCCTGCAATTCTGTAACACGATAGAAGCCAGTTTGTTTGCCGCAAAACGGGGACAAAATCAATTTGCGTTTTCCCCATTTGCGGAAAAAGACAGAAAATGTTTTCTTTTTGCTTAAAGAAGGAAACGGCTGCTCGTCCCATTGCCCATCGCGATCAAATGCGAGGCGATTATCCAAGATCTCCTTCACTTCCTCCACCCTGCCAAAAAATACGACATAGGCGTCTTCCGTTGATTTGTTCTCAATCAAGCTGATAAGACCATCAAGATACGCTTTTCCCTTCGGATTCTCCGCCAACGCCGACACGCTGAACGCAGCGGTGCTCGACTTGTACGGAAGCAAGTCCGCGTTTAAGACAGGGTGCTTCGCGAAACAATCCAAGAACACCTTTTCAATATTTCCCTTTCCTACGCCCTTGACCAAATCCGTCCATGTGTCATAGGAAACGCCCTCGAAAAAGGCGTGATGCAAACGAAGCACTGTCCGATAATATGTGTTGGAAACACCTTTTTCCGCAATGAATCTGTACACGTTCTTCTTGCTGGCAAGGATTCCCTTGGCGGGGGCGCAATAATCCGCCAGCTCCTGCCATGTGGTATTTTTAGAAAACGGATTCCAGTCATCCATTGGCTTACCCGGATTCAATCCCACCCAAACCAATTCGGCAAGTTTGTCGCCTCCGCTGAAACAAAACGGACACGGCTCATATCCGTTCGCTATATCTACTTTTAGACAGGGCATAATCGCCTCTTGAATCTCGGTGCAATTATTTTTCAAGGCTGTCGATTCAACTTTGTCGTCCAGTTTTGCCTTCCCCTGTGTCATCCGGTTCATCATTTCCATAAAATCCTGTCGAATATCCGTCATATTATTCGCCGTCCTTTCGATACCGTGTCAACTTTTTCATTATGTCATTATGTCATAAATGACGTTTGCTTCAACGGAGTATGTAAAGGCAATATTCGCGAGATTTGTCCCGCGTACGCCGCTTCTTTGCATTCCCTACCAAATTAATAATTAAGATAAAAATTATTGTTAATTGACACAGTAAAATATCCTCCTTCCTCATCCACCCAGAAATTGATGGAAGGTTTTCTACCAACATTTGCAAAAACATTAAATATTTGCTTAGCAATTTCATAATCAGGCGTATCGAAGCTAATGCTTAATTCTGACACTTTACCTGTACTTTCTTTCACTTCATAACGAATGCGCTCTTTTACTACATCATTCACATTTCTCTTACGTTTGTATTGATATTCATGATGTACCACTCCTTGACTATTCGTATTCTGCTCGCCATTCTTTTCCATACCTATCCATTGTGAATGTTGAACAAAATAGTCTTTTATTTCCTCGGCAGACATTCGCTCATATAAAACATTCGTATGTGCTAATTCTCTTGCATCTGCCATATAGTCAAAAGAACATCGCTTTGCGTTCCTCGTTCGCAATGCCCATGTATCTGGCGAAAATGCCAAACAACTCCCATCGGAAATCACGATGTCTCTCGATTGATCGTCTGGCACAAAATGCCCTGCACTGCTTTGCGCTTTTTTTATTTCTTTATATTGGGCAATATCTTTTTGTGGGCAATGAAACGCTTGCAACACAGATGTCTCTATTCCCTTATCCACAGGCATTTTCAAAGCTACAATTCTTCCATTAGTATCAATTTTCATGTTGATTATTACAGAGTTTTCGCGGTCAATTATTGCTTTATACACTGCCCCTTCTTGTTGATCCACCATATCCCTCATGTTCTTTAACAAGACATAACGATAATCTATTACTGCAGAGATGTCAGATATTGGCTCTAATCCAGCTATATGGTACGGAAATCCCCAAGCACGGAGATTTTCATTTATTCTCTGAATGACAACATCCGAAGGATCATCGCTTAATGGTACCAAAGTCGATGCCATTTTCTTGTCGCTCGACGCAAACATATTCGAGTAATTCATGATCTCCGGCTGAAATTCCTTTGCGGCACTGGACAAGAAGAAGAACAGCACACCAAACACAACGGACGCGACGCGCTTTTCCTTCTTTTTCCGCCCCATCCACCAATGCGAAAGACAGAGACAGCCCAAAATCATGCTTCCATGCTGGAGGACGCCCATCGCCACTTCGGGCTTCCATTGCAACAGCAAAAAACAAAGAATCAAAAACGCCGCAACCCCGCCGCCAAGAACGCCGAACCAAAAGGCTTGCGAACGCGCCGGTTTCTCCTCCGGCAATTTTTCTTCCGGCGTTTTTATCTCTCCTTGCTTCATTTCCGGCGGAGTTTCCACGACAGTTTCCTGTTTCGCCTCCGTGTCCTCGATTTTCGTTCCGCACTTCGGACAGAACAAAATATCGTCCGTCAATTCTTGGTTGCAGTTGCGGCAAGTTTTCATATTTTCTCCCTCATTTCTTCATTCAATAAATGGTTTGTCTTTATTCATCCAGTCGGCGCGCACTGATATAATCCACGACGCCATTTTTGACAGAAAAGCGAATCAGGCAGGGCTGTCCTTTCGGCGAGGAATGATATTCATGGAATCGCAAGACCTTCCGCGAAAAGCGCCCCGACGGACTTTACGAAAAGGTCAGCCGCATAGTCTTCCAGCGATTGGTCATCCGTTTTGCTGAAGCGCAACATGGAAAGAGGAAGCCCCATCGCGTTGCAAGCGAGCTTCTCCACACGCGTATTGTTGTTGTTCGTCAAAATGCGCACCTTCATGTCCGAGCCGCCAATATCTATGTGCGCAAGCATCTCTTTTCGATTTTCCGCGCTGATCACATAATCCCACGGATCAATGATCTCGCAAATTTGCGATGCCAGCGTGGAAACCGAGCGGACGACCTCTCTGTTATCATTAGGATACATGATGCAAATAGTCGAAATCTTTCCCGTGATGGAATCTTTTTCAAACCAAAGCATCACATCGTCTTGATTCCACCAAGACAGCCCGATCAATGGGACATCGACCTGCTTAGTAAAGACCAAGGAATCTTTGCGAATCTTTGAATTTTTGTCATGGCGGATATAATCGTTTATATCCGTCAACGCCTGCTCCACCGTGACTTTCCGCCCCAAGTAGTCCGACTGGAACCAAGCGCGGGTGAATGCGCAGCCGCCGAGAAGCACCGCACAAAGACAAATCAGCATCCCTGCCATCAACGCGCGGACGGCGTGCCTGCATGACGTCTTACGCCGCTTCATAGCCACTCCCCCTTTGCCTGTCATCCCAGCGGATCAGGCCCATATTGATTCGGTCCCCGGTCTCCGGGCGCAAACATCAGATACAGGATGATCCCAGTCCATGCAAGCAGAATTGCTATAAACACCAGCAATAGCACATCGTGGTTTCCATAGGTAGCTTTTCCTATGAGGTCAAAAAAATCCATGTTATGTCTTACTTGCATCTGTGCTTGGGCAAACCCGATAAAGAGATTGATTTTGGCAAGAAGCGGCCCGCGTCCTAAATCTTTCAGACGACGCACGTCCAAATTGTACTCAAAGATCAGGACGACACAGGTAATGACAAAGAAAACCCCATTCCCGGTTGTTGTCAGATTCCCTGAAACATCGGAAAACATATCAAAAATCAACATGTTGATAAGCCCGGAAACAAAAAGCACGCAAAAATCCCGTTTGAAATATCGCCAGCGATTGAGACGGCTGCCGTTCTGCCCGTTCAGGAAATGCTCAACAAAACCTTCATCGGGAACGTAACGCCCTTGATTATTTAGAGCTGCCGCGTCATTGCTTGTCGCGCTGGCACTTGCTTCCGCATTGACGGCATCGGCGTTGTTCCCCGTTTGGGCGGGCGACGTGCCTGCATTGGAAAACGGAGCCGCGGATACTGACTCATCCTGAATTTGCAGTTTCGGCGTTCCGCATTTGCCGCAAAAATTTTGGTCGTCTCCCAGCGGCGTCCCACATTTATGACAAAACTGGCTCATAACCCCTCTCTTTCTCCGCTTTTAGGCGGTATAAGAATATTTTTCAACGGCACACAAAAAAGCTCCCCCTCGCGCAATAAAGCACGTCACGGGATTATTCCTCCCGCAACCGTTCGCGCAAAAGAGAGCCTTCGTTCTATATACAATTCATGGTGGGCTACGACAATGTCCACTGGCGCGAAGCGCCTGCCCCCCCCCCCGAGACAGTAAGGAGCGCAAAACGACTTTGCCGTAACGCTTTCGTCATAGTGATTGCCTCCTCCTATTTTGTTTCTTCGAAATTATATGAAAACAGTTCGACATGGAAACAAAAATTCCTGCCATTCTCGTAAATTTCAATGTGATTATCGGAAGTTACCTTCCCTGGTTCGGAAATGGTGCACGCGCAAATCTCGGATACAGAGCGTTTCAAAGAACAGGCCGCATGTCTCCAAGTCGTTCAGGAGATCGCCGGGGCCAACACCCAGAGCGGCAGTCGCAATAGACGGATCGACAAAATACCACGTGTCCGATGTGCGAATTGCAAAACCATCGATATGGCAAAAAAACAACCGTCGATTTGGCAAAATTTTTGACCATACTTTTGGATCTATAAAAAATCTCCACATTCCTTAGTGTTTCAAAGGAAGTGGAGATTTTTTCAGATTTCCATAATGATAGGCAGGATCATCGGACGGCGTCGGGTCTTGTCAAACAGATACCGCCCGAGAGCGTCGCGAATGTTGGACTTCATCGCGCCCCACTCAAGCACACCCTCGTCACGGCAACGGTCCAGCGCCTGCTCGACGCGCTCCCGCGCCTCATCCATCAGTTCCTCGGACTCTCGCACGTAGACGAATCCGCGGGACACGATATCCGGGCCTGAGACGACCTCTCCGGTCTCTTTGTTCATCGTCAGCACGACAATCAATATACCGTCCTGCGAAAGCTGCCGGCGGTCGCGCAGCACGATGTTTCCGACGTCGCCGACGCCGAGTCCGTCCACAAGCACGCGGCCTGCCGTGACCTTCCCGACCACCGCTCCCGTATCACGGGTAAACTCAAGCACCTGCCCGTTTTCGCTGATGAAAATATTCTCCTTCGGCATTCCGAGTTCCTGCGCGAGCTTCGCGTGCCTGATCAGGTGGCGGTACTCGCCGTGCACCGGGATAAAGAACTTCGGACGCACGAGGTTGTGCATCAGTTTGATTTCTTCCTGGCTCGCATGGCCGGAAACGTGGATTCCTTCGCCGCGTCCATAGATGACGTTCGCGCCGAGTTTCAACAGATGGTCGATGGTCTTCGACACCAGCTTCTCGTTGCCGGGAATCGGCGTCGCTGAAATGATGATCGTGTCGCCTGGCACGATGGTCACCTTGCGGTGCTCTCCTACGGCCATGCGCGTCAGTGCCGACATCGGCTCGCCCTGGCTGCCGGTGGTGATGACGACGATCTGGTTTGCCGAATAGAAATTGATTTCGTCGATGTCAATGATCGTCCCCTCCGGCGCACTGATATAACCGAGCTCCAGAGAGATAGATACCACGTTCACCATGCTGCGGCCAAGCACGGCGACCTTTCGCTTGTAACGCACCGCAGTATCGATGACCTGTTGGATGCGATGGACGTTCGACGAGAACGTCGCGACGATGATGCGCTGCTTCGCGTTGTGGAACGCCTTGTCAAAGGCTGCGCCCACTGTACGCTCGCTGGGCGTGTGGCCCTCGCGTTCCGCGTTCGTGCTGTCCGCTAAGAGCAGCAACACGCCCCGATTCCCGAGATCGGAAAAACGGCGAAAATCCGTCATCTCCCCGTCGATCGGCGTATAGTCGAGCTTGTAGTCGCCGGTATGGACGACCATGCCCACCGGCGTGCGGATGGAAAGCCCCACCGCGTCCGGTATGCTGTGATTGACGCGGATAAAGCCAACGCTAAAGCAGCCGATATTGATTACATCCCCCGGCGCGACGGGCTTCAGTTTCTCACAGCTCACGCCGTGCTCCTTCAGCCGTCCCGTCAAAATGCCCAGCGTCAACCGCGTACCGTAAACCGGCACGTCAATCTGCTTCAGCAAGTACGGAAGCGCACCAATATGGTCCTCATGCCCGTGCGTGAGAACAATGGCCTTGATCTTTTCGCGATTCTCCAACAGATACGTGATATCGGGAATCACGAGATCAATGCCCAGCATGTCGTCCTCGGGGAACATCAGCCCTGCGTCAATCAGCAGGATCTCATCGTCCACGCGGAAAACCGTCATATTTTTGCCGATCTCCCCCAAGCCGCCCAGAGGAATGACCTGCAACTTTTGTTGTCCCTTCGACAAAAAAACAACACCTCCATTTTTATTTGAATGTAAAGGGAATGAATGGAATCCGAACCGTTCAATGTCCAAGCATAACCGAAAAGAATTGACCGATCTGTTTTCGTTAAAGGATATTATAACGCCTAATTCAAATTTTGTCGACAGACAAAATCACCTCAGCAGCGTTTCGACGAGGCGATTTTTCGCCGAGTCATAACGCCAAGAGTCTTTATTTGTCAAAGAAAGAATTGAACTTAGCTAAAAATTCTTCTATAATAAAAGAGTTTACGAAGAGGAGGTCTTGCACATTGAAAGAACTTGCTTACTACGACGGCGCTTTTCTGCCGCTGGACACCTACGCCGTCCATTTGGAGGATCGCGGTTTTCAGTTCGGCGACGGCGTGTTTGAAACAATCCGCGTCTACGGCGGCAAATGCTTCGCGTTGGAAGAACACCTGGAGCGTTACCGCCGCTCGATGCGAGAGTTATCAATCCCAATTACCGATTCCGACGCGGAATTGGTCGGAGTTTTCTACGAGCTGATCGAGAAGACAGAGATTGCGGACGGAATCATTTACTTCCAGCTCACCCGCGGCACCTCTCCCCGCTCCTATCTGCCGCCGAAAATCAATCTGCCTCACCTCGGCGTCGTCATTCGCGACGTACCGGTTCACACGGACTGGCAGGAAGAGGGAATCCGTGCCGCACTCGTCGAGGATATCCGCTGGCTGCGCTGCGATATCGCCTCGCTGAACCTCCTCGGCAGTGTCCTTGCCGCCGAAGAGGCGCGGAAAAAGAACGCAAAGAAGGCGCTGCTCTTCCGCAAGGAAAAAAACACCGTCACCGAAGGCGAAGACGCGAATTTCTTCGTCGTCAAGGACGAGGTGCTCTGGACGCACCCGGCGAACGAAATGATCCTGAACGGAGTCACACGCACGATTGTCAAGGAAAAACTCGCCCCGGCTCTCGGCCTCACCGTCGTCGAAAAGACGCTGACGCCCGACTTCGTCAAGGGCGCGGAGGAAGCCTTCTTCACCAACACCGCCGACGAGATCGTCCCGGTCACTATGATCGACCACGACGCGATCGCCGACGGCGCGCCCGGCGAAATAACGCAAAAACTCCTCGACGCGTATAGAAAACACGTCAAAGAGGAACTCGAGAAGCCGGCCGAATGAGATAAAAAAGCGCAGGCAAAAGGCGAGATAATTCGCCAAAGCCTGCGCTTTTTGCATCCAATGATAAGTATGCGATTTTTAAGGAAGCACTGATTAAGTCAAGTCGTGGCCCTGTCGAGGGGTTTTTTCGTCAGGCAAGGAAAAGTGCTCGAAGTCGTAGCAGAGCTACGTCGAGAGCACTTTGACGCAGCATGACGGAAAAAGACCCGTCAGGGGCGCGGCGGGACTTATTCAGTGCTTCCTTAATAAGCGTCCAGGTTTTTGAGCAATTCCTCAATGTCCAGACTCAATGTGTCGAGGCTTTCCTCCTGCCAGTTTTCCCAAATGGCCTTTGAGACGCGGTTGACCAGCTCTTCGGGCGCAAAAGGTTTGCGGATATAATCCTCCACCTTGTATTGACTGGCTTTGATTATAGAATCGCGATCGGCGGAAGCTGTCAGCATGATGACCGGAATGCCTTCCAACATTTCACGTATAATGGAGAGCGTCTTGAACCCACTCCACCCAGGCATCGTCACGTCAAGCAGTATCAGATGCACTTTGTTGTGAAGCAATGCCTCTACGCCATCCATACCCGAGGACGCCGTCAAGACATCGTATGGAAAATTGTCTTTCAAAATCATCGTCGTCTTCTGACGGGTGAACTCATCGTCGTCAATAATCAGAATGGTAATTCCGTTCTTACCGCGCGTCATGTTTTTATTCTGCCCTCCTTCTACACAGGGCGTTCGGTCCACATGGCGCAAGGCGCCGCAGTAGTCTTCGAAAACAGCGCTTCGCATAATACTTTCCTCCTTACTTTTATACATACGACGACTTTTGTCCCGATTATATCATCAAAAAGTTCGGATTGCAAGCAATTCGTGTGAACGACATTTTAAAGGCGTGAACGACATAATAATATCGTTCACGCCCATAATCTTGAAAAATGAAAATCGATCGTTCTCTGGAAAAAGTGCCAAGAAGCGATTATTTTTGCGATATGCAAAACGCCGAACGGCAGTCTTACATTTCAGAAATGGTATCTTCCGTCCAGGGTTCTGAGCCATTCCTCAATATCCAGGACAGCGTTTCGAAGCCCTCATCCGGCCAATGCTCCCATACGACCTTTGCGACGCGGCTGACCAGTTCTTCAGGCAGAAAGGGCTTGCGGATATAATCCTCCACTTTGTATCGGCTTGCTCTGATTATAGAATCGCGGTCAGCGGCGGCCGTCAGCATGATGACCGGAATATTTCTCAGCAACACTTTTTCGCGTATGACGGAGAGCGTCTTGAACCCGCTCCACCCCGGCATCGTCACATCGAGCAGTATCAGATGCACGTTGTTTCGAATCAGTGAATCTACTCCATCCATACCTGAAGGAGACGTCAAGACTTCGTATGGAAAATTATCTTCCAAAATCATCTTTGCCTTCTGACGCGTGAACTCATCGTCGTCAATGATAAGGACGGTGATGCCATGCTTACCGGACGTCATGCTTTCATTCCGTTCTTCTTCCGTGCCGGACGGTTGACTCATGTGGCGCAATGCGCCGTGGTAGTCTTCAAGAACATCGCTCCGCATAGTATATTTCCCCTTTTAAATCGACTTTTTGGATAATTATATCATTAGACTATTCGGATTGCAAGAAAATTGACGCAAACGAATATCATTCGTTCACAGGAATAACATTTCAAATCTCAGAAGAAACGATGCACAATTCATTTTCCCTTTGACAACGGCGGCGCGTTTTCCTATACTATAGGCATACCCAAACACAAAAATGCCTGCGGGAATGACGCACGGCTTTTGCCCTGCCGCCTTTTCCTTCCGCAAGCTGATTTCACAACGGAAAAGGAGAGAGATTCATGGCAAACAACCCCGTTAAAATCACTGAAACAATCCTGCGCGACGCGCACCAGTCGCTTTGCGCGACCCGCATGCGCATCGGGCAGATGGTTCCTCAGCTTGAGGCGCTGGACGCCATCGGCTTCAACGCGCTGGAGGCCTGGGGCGGCGCAACATTTGACTCTTGCCTGCGCTTTCTCGGCGAGGATCCGTGGGAGCGTCTCGACACGCTGAAGGCCCACCTGAAAAAGACGCCGATTCAAATGCTGCTTCGCGGGCAGAACCTTCTTGGTTATAACCATTACTCAGACGACGTGGTGCGCGCTTTCGTGCGTCAGGCGTCGAAGCACGGCGTCGCAGTTTTCCGCATTTTCGACGCACTGAACGACATTCGGAACCTGACCACCGCCATCGACGAGGCGCTGAAGTGCCCCGAGAAG
Organism: uncultured Selenomonadales bacterium; assembly: GCA_946183785.1. Classification (GTDB taxonomy): domain Bacteria; phylum Bacillota; class Negativicutes; order Selenomonadales; family Selenomonadaceae; genus RUG12372. The sequence goes on from CAMHCS010000013.1 coordinate 46,424, forward strand.
CCCCATGTCCAAGGCTGCCTCGTTTACACGGTCAGCCCGTACCACACGAACGAAACCTTCGTGGACTTGGCGAAGAAACTCGAAGAGATGGGCTGCCACTCCGTCTGCATCAAGGATATGTCGGGCCTCTTGAAGCCCTATGTGGCCGAGGACCTCGTGAAAAAGCTCAAAGCCGCCGTCAAGGTACCCATCGAGCTGCATACGCATTACACCAGCGGCTTCGGCTCAATGGCTTATCTGAAAGCGATCGAGGCGGGCGTCGACATCATTGACTGCGCGCTGGCGCCTTTCTCCTGCGACACCTCCCAGCCCTGCACCGAGACGATGGTCGAGACGCTTGTCGGCACCGAACGCGACACCGGACTTGACCGTCAGAAATTGATTCCCATCTCAAAGCACTTCACGAAAGTCAAGCAGGACCTGATCAAGGAATTTGACCTGAAAGGCTACTTCGACGTCAACCCGAACGTGCTCGACTTCCAGATTCCGGGTGGTATGCTCTCGAACCTGACGAATCAGCTCAAGGAAATGGGTATGGAGGACAAATATCAGGACCTCCTCGACGAGATGCCCCGCGTCCGCGCCGACCTCGGCTTCCCGCCGCTCGTCACACCATCGAGCCAGATTGTCGGTACCATGGCCACTATGAACGTGATGATGGGCCAGCGCTACAAGATGGTGCCGAAGGAAGTCAAGGACCTGGCCCGCGGCAAGTTTGGCCGCACACCGAAACCCATCGACCGCGATTTCCTCATCAACACCCTCGGGATTCCCGCAGAGGAGATTATCGACGACTGCGCGAAGGAGGACGCGAAGGAGAACACCGTCGCCCAGTTCCGCGAGGAGATGGCGAAAAAGGGATACGCCAACGCGCCCGAGGAGGACGTCCTCTCCTACGCTCTGTTCCCGCAGGTCGCTGAGGAGTTCTTCAAGAGCAAGGGCAAGATGTAATGTATAAAAACCAGAGCCCCCAACCTACACGGTTGGGGGCTCATCTATTGTCCAGTGATTCTTTTACTGCACGATTGCGCCGGTGCTGGCCGAAGTGGTGAGCTTCGCATAGCGGGCGAGGTAACCGGTCTTGATCTTCGGCTCAGGCTTTTTCCATGCCGCTTTCCGTTTCTGAAGTTCGTCATCGCTGATCTTGAGCTCCAGTTTACGGTTCGGGATGTCGATGGAGATGACGTCGCCGTCCGTAATCAGCGCGATTGGTCCTCCCTCCATCGCTTCCGGCGAGATGTGGCCGATGCAGGCACCCTGGCTTGCACCGCTAAAACGTCCGTCGGTGATCAGGCCGACTTTGAGGCCCGCGCCGGTGATGGCCGCCGTCGGGTTCAGCATTTCCTGCATGCCGGGGCCGCCCTTCGGGCCTTCGTAGCGAATGACGACCACGTCGCCGTCGTGGATTTCGCCGCCCATAATCGCGTCGATGGCCGCCGTTTCGGAGTCATAGCATTTCGCCTTCCCCTCATAGACGAGCATGTCTTCGCTGACCGCCGACGCCTTGACGACGGCGTAGTCCGGACAAAGGTTGCCGCTGAGGATTGCAATGCCGCCCTCCTTGCGATAGGGATCGTCCACGCTACGGATGACGTCCGGACGCATAATTTTCGCGTCTTTGATCCGGTCGCCGAGTTTTCCGGTGACGGTCAGCGCGTCGAGGTGCAGCAGATTCTTTTTCGCCAGCTCGTTCATGACGGCAGAAATGCCGCCGGCCTCGTCGAGATCCTGCATATGGTGCTTTCCCGCAGGGCTGAGCTTCGTGATATACGGCGTACGGCGGCTGATTTCGTCGAAGAGCGGCGCGGGAATCTCAATGCCCGCTTCATGGGCGATAGCCGTCAAATGCAGCACCGTGTTCGATGAGCCGCCGATGCCCATATCGGTCGTAATTGCGTTTTCAAAGGCCTCGCGGGTCAGGATGTCGCGAGGACAGATATTTTTCCGCACCAGTTCCATCACGACCGCGCCCGCGCGCTTCGCGAGGAGACGGCGCGCGCCCGTATAAGCGGCTGGAATCGTGCCGTTGCCGGGGAGCCCCATACCGAGGGCCTCAGTCAGGGAATTCATCGTGTTCGCGGTGAAAAGGCCGGCGCAGGAGCCGCAGCTTGGGCAGGCATGAGCTTCAAGCTCCGCCATTTCGTCGGCGCTGATCTTGCCCGCCGCGAATTTACCCGCGGCTTCAAAGCACTGACTGACGCTGACGTCCTGCCCGTGGAAACGGCCGGCAAGCATCGCGCCGCCGCTGACGACTACTGACGGGATATTGAGACGGGCCGCCGCCATCAGCATACCCGGCACGATCTTGTCGCAGTTTGGAATCAGCACGAGGCCGTCGAAGCCGCTGGCCGTGGCCACCGCTTCGATAGAGTCGGCAATCAGTTCGCGGCTCGCAAGCGAGAATTTCATGCCCGTGTGTCCCATCGCGATGCCGTCGCAAACGCCGATGGCCGGAAATTCCAGCGGTGTACCGCCCGCTGCCGCCACGCCAAGTTTCGCGGCTTCGGTTATTTCTTTCAGATGCATATGACCCGGGATGACTTCGTTAAAGGAATTGCAAATGCCAATCAACGGCTTTTCGAGCTCCTCCGGCCCAAAGCCGAGAGCGTAGAACAGCGACCGGTGCGCGCAGCGAGTCGGTCCTTTTTTTACGGCGTCACTTTTCATTTTCTTTCTCTCCTTAAATAAAATTATAAAGCGGAAGCGCAATATCGCGCTCCGCTTAGGTAAGACAGAAGAATTATTAATTGAACGAGCCGAAAGGCGTAGTAAACCGAGTGAAGGTGCGCCCGCAGGAACAGGGCTGATCCAGACGCATGACCGTCTGACCCGTCCGATAGCGAATCAACGGAAGCGCCTCGGCGGTCAGGGACGTGATCACCAGTTCTCCCATGCAGGCCGGATCGTTGATGATCGTGTCCCGCCCGAAAGCCGCCACCTCTGGATAGAAATAATCCTCCTGCAAATGATGGCCGACGTGCTCCTTGCACTGGTAAAACATGCCGCTGGTGCCGAAAAACGAGGACGCGAAGAAATTGTAGACCTGCGTTCCCGTACGGTTCCGCATATGGATTTTCAACGGGTTTTGCAAATCTTCATTGAAGCAGAGAATCGTCGAAAGATTGAACTCCTTGATTTCCCTGCCCATAGCCTGGGCCTGGATAATCAGCCGCAGAATGCGGCGGGCAGAGCTGACAATTATGCTGAGATACGTAGCATCCAAGAGCTTGAGCGCACGCTCGTATTCCGTACCTAAAGGCACGACGGTGGTGCCGAGCACTTCAAGCGCGTACTGGGTATCCATCAGACCGCTGTCCGCAAGGTCTCCGAGAATACCAACCACCGAAGCGCGGCTGATGTCCGCCGCCGCCAGTGCGCGCGTCATCATTTCGACGTTGCAGGCGATGTCCCTCGCCGTGTACATGCGGATCAGCGGTTTCGGATGTTCCCAGAGGCAGACGCGGGAAATCGCGCTGAAAGGAAGCGTGAGGAATTCATGCTCCGAATGCTCGTCTATTTCGCGCTCCGTCGTGAACGGTAGCTTCGTGATATCCTCCAAAGTGCGGATATCTTCCGGCTTCACGCCGGCGGCGTCGAATTTTCTTTTATAAATGCCGCTTTTCTCATATGCCCACGCCACCGTCTTTTTAAGACGTTGGAGCTGCATGGCGCGGAGCTCTTCCGGCGCCATCTGCTCCAGCTGCGGATTTGCAAACATTCACCCACCGCCTTTGGTTGCTACGATTATAACGGATGCTGATAGAAGAAGGGCTGGTAGTTGACATAGCCCATATTGCGGGCGTTCAGGATTGCCTCGGTGGCGCCGACGAAAAGAATTCCGCCCGGCTTCAGCGACGCGAAGAAGTTCCGATACAGCTTGTCCTTCGCTTCCTCGGTAAAGTAAATGACGACATTCCGGCAGAGGATCAGATCGAATCCCTTTTCAAACGGGTCCTTCAAAAGATTGTGCCGCTTGAATTCGACGCATTGCTTGATCTCGTCCTTGATTGCATACCTGCCGTCGGACGTTTTCGTGAAATATTTTTCCTTGCGCTTCGGGTTAAGCGCTTTCAGCTCATTTTCGGCATAGACGCCCTTTTTCGCCTTCGCGATGATCTCGATGTCAAGGTCGGTTGCGAGGAGGCGGTGCTTCTTGCCGGGGGTCAGGTCCTTCAGAATCATCGTGAGGGAATAGACCTCCGCGCCGATGGAGCAGCCCGCGCTCCAGATATTGAGCGTCGGCGACCGCGTCAAAAGCTCGGGAATGATTTCCGTCTCCAGCTTGCCGAACTTGTCGGGCGTACGGAAGAACTCGGAAACGTTGATGGTCAGGTACTCAATGAACGCAGCAAATTCTTCCTTGTCCTGCGCGACATGGTCGAAATACGTCACGAAGGAATCAAAGCCGCCGCGCGTGACAAGATTGCTGATTCGACGCCTCATCTGGGCTTCCTTGTAAAGATCGAGGTCAATCTCCGTCTTTGCTTTAAGTTTCTGCTTAAACGTCGCCCAATCTTTTTCGTCCATCATAAACGATCGCTCCTTCTCAGTCGGGAAATGAGATACTGCCTTCTAACTTTAGTAAATTCTACCTAAAACGGAAAAATCCTCTTTTTGCCGCAATATTTTTGAAGAATTTATTTTTCTCGTTCCCTTTATTTCACAAAATGGCTAAAACTTCCTATAGTAATTGCTGGAAACGATTCGCGCAGCGCGTGGATAAACGGTTTCGCACCCAGCGTCCTGCCCTTGGCGGGCAGCATGGTGCCGAGAAAAAAGTCCGGGTCGAGGTTCAGGTTCCGTATTTGGACCATCTGCACAGGCAATCCGTGAAAAAACGCCTCCCACGCGGCGAGCTCCTCCTCCCTGTCGTTGAAACCGGGAAAATAAAGGAGATTCAGCGAGACATAGACGCCGTGTGCAAGCGCATAGCGAATGGACGCCTTGACGTTTTCCAACGGGTAGCCCGCACGGTAATACGCCTGATAGCTTTCTTCCCGCGCGCTGATAATGCTGACGCGCATCGTGTCAAGCCCCGCGTCGACGATTTTTTGTATGCCGTCGGTAAATCCGGCGTTCGTATTGATATTGATCTGCCCTCGGCCCGTTTGCGCACGAATCGAGCGAATACTCTCCGCGATGACGTCCGCCGCCAGCGAAGGCTCGCCCTCGCAGCCCTGACCAAAGCTGATAATGGCGTCCGGCGCCTCTGACAAATGATAGACGGCAAGCTCTGTCACCTCCTCCGCCGTCGGCCGGAACGTAATGCGGCTCTGCGGCGATGGGCAGCATTCAGCCGGCTGGAGCGAAATGCAGCCGAGGCAGTTCGCGTTGCAAACGGGAGAAACGGGAATTCCCGCCTCCCAACGATGATAAAAAAGATTCTGCGCGGTGCAGCAATGCCATTCGAGGGAGCAGTGCGCCAAATGCGGAACGAGCCGGTTGCCCGGGAATTTTTTCTTCAGCTCACGGACGTACCGCTTCAATGCGCGGGTGTTGTATTTCATCGGGTCCCATTTGTCGTTTCTGTCGGTGTAAAGCGCCGCGGCGTACATTTTCCCTTTTCGGAGCGCCACCGCCGTATAGCCGAAAAGCGGCAGCACAGACGCGCCTTTCTGTTTTTGGAACGCAGGCAACATCAGCCGCGTATAGCCTGCGGGCAAAACGGCCGACACCGCACGGCCCGGCAGCGTCGTCAGGTTTCCGCTTTTATCGTAGCCGACGGCGCTTCGTTCCGGCAGGAACATCAGATCCGCGGCATCCGGCAACGGAATCAGCATATCTTCGGTCAGCCGGACGGTTCCCCCCCCAATTCGCGCCGCGGCCGCCATACCGGCCGCGAAGAAAATCTCCCCGTTCTCGTCCGCGTAAAGAGCTGTGATTTTAGCCATCAAGCTTTCTCTCCGTTTCCGTCTGCTTCGCGCTTCCATCTGGTTCATCCTGCGCGTTCCCTGTTTCGGCATTTTTAGGTTTCTTCGGCTTTTTTTCTTTTTTCGGATTATATTTGTTCATCGCAAGGTCGATTCCCTCCGTCACAATGCACTCGACGGCGGGCAGCAGATAGTCGATGGCCTCCCGGATTTTTTCCGCGTCCTCTGCGGAGAACGGCGAAAGCACATGGCGGATTACCTGCTCTCGCCCGTGTACGGGGTGACCGACGCCAATACGGACGCGAGGGAAATTCTCGTCCCTCACATGATAGAGAATCGACTTCATGCCGTTGTGCCCGCCTGCGCTGCCTTTCTTTCGCAGGCGGATCGTCCCGACGGGCAAATCCATATCGTCGTGGGCGACAATCAAGTCGCCCGCGTCGAGCTTGTACCACGAAAGCAACGGCCCAACGGCGCGCCCGCTCTCGTTCATATACGTCAACGGCTTCACCAGCAATATTTTTTCCGTGCCAAGCCGCGCCTCCGCCACAAGGGCGTCCTGCTTCAGGCGCCATGAAGCGGCGTCCCATCGCGCCGCCAAAGCGTCCGCCAGCATGAAGCCGACATTGTGCCGCGTCGCCGCGTACTCCGCGCCTGGATTCCCGAGCCCGGCGATCATCTTCATATCCTCATCCTCCCTTTTCTATTGTATCATGAACTCGAAGCAGGGATAACCTTTTTCTTGCAATTTTTTTCACCCCGGCAAAGGATTCGGCAGGAAAAGCGGACGGCCGAATGGAATATAACATCATACGAAGCAGAAAGAAGGAGGGAACCTCATGAACAACAAAGCCATGTACAACCTGTCCTACGGACTTTTCGTCCTGACGGCCCGGCAGGACGAAAAAGACAACGGCTGTATCGTCAACACGGTCGGGCAGGTCACGACGGAACCGAACCAAATCACCGTCGCGGTCAACAAGCTGAACCTGACACACGACATGATCGCCGCGACGAAAAAACTCACGGCGTCAATCCTGAGCGAGCAGGCAGATTTTTCTCTGTTCCAGCGCTTTGGCTTCCAGTCCGGACGCAACGCCGACAAATTCCTGCTGTTTGACGGGAAGAAGCGCGTCGCCAACGACACCTTTGCGGTCACGCAGGGAACGAACGGCTATATCTCCGCCTATGTGACCCGGCAAATCGACGTCGGCACGCACACGATCTTTCTCGCGTCCGTCACTGATATGGATATATGGGGCGACGCGCCATCGGCAACTTACGCCTATTACCAGTCGAACATCAAGCCAAAACCACAGCCTTCCAGCAAAGCTGCGCCGGGAAAAACAATCTGGCGCTGCCGGGTTTGCGGCTATGAATATGTGGGCGAAGAGCTGCCAAAGGATTTCATCTGCCCCATCTGCAAACACCCGGCGTCGGATTTTGAAAAAATATCCGGCTAGCAAAGCTGAAGAGGATTCACTTTTTTATCTTGACATTCTCCCGTCAATCGGGTATTCTTAATACATAAAGCTGAATAAAGACTCATCAAGAGCAGTGGAGGGACTGGCCCGATGAAGCTGCGGCAACCATTGAGCAATCAAAAAGGTGCCAATTCCTTTAGGCGAAGCCTATAAGATGAGAGAAACGCGACCCGGCTCTCATCCCAGGAGCCGGGTTTCTTATTTGGAATTAGCCGGAATTTGCGCGGCGAGCTTTATTTGGCGAAGCAATGAGCGGGATTAACCGCGTGAAAACATTTTCAGGGAGGTATAAGCATGGCAAAAAATCGTATTCTCTTCACGTCTGAGTCGGTGACGGAAGGCCACCCCGACAAAATGGCGGACCAGATCTCGGACAGCATTCTCGACGCGATCATGGAAAAGGACCCGATGGGACGCGTGGCGGCGGAGACTCTGGTCACGACGGGACAGGTCCACGTCGTCGGCGAAATCTCGACGAGCTGCTACATCGACATTCCAAAGATCATCCGCGACACGGTGGAGCGCATCGGCTACACCGACGCGAACTATGGCTTTGACTGCAAGACCTGCGGTATTCTTGTCTCCATCGACGAGCAGTCGGCGGACATCGCCCTCGGCGTCGACAAGGCCTATGAGGCGAAGGCGGGCGAGATGGACGCCATCGACGCCATCGGCGCCGGCGATCAGGGCATGATGTTCGGCTACGCTGCGAACGAGACGCCGGAGCTGATGCCGCTGCCGATTTCCCTCGCGCACAAGCTGGCGCGTCGCCTGACGGAAGTCAGGAAGAACGGCGAGCTCAAGTATCTGCGCCCGGACGGCAAAACGCAGGTAACGGTCGCCTATGAGGACGGCAGGCCCGTCGAGGTAGAGACCATCGTCATCTCGACCCAGCACGACCCAGACGTCACGCAGGAACAGATCCGGAAAGATATGCTGGAAAAGGTCATCAAGGTCATCGTGCCGAAGGAGCTTTTGAGCGACTCGACCAAGTATTTCATCAACCCGACGGGCAAGTTTGTCATCGGCGGCCCGCAGGGCGACTCCGGCCTCACCGGCCGCAAGATTATCGTCGACACTTACGGCGGCATGGCACGTCACGGCGGCGGCGCGTTCTCCGGCAAGGACCCCACGAAGGTGGACCGCTCGGCTGCTTACGCGGCGCGCTATGTGGCGAAGAACATCGTGGCGGCAGGGCTCGCCGACCGCTGCGAAATTCAGCTTGCCTACGCCATCGGCGTTGCGCACCCGGTCTCGGTACGCGTCGAGACCTTTGGTACAGGCAAGATCGACGACGGCAAGATTGCCGAGCTCGTCGAGAAGAACTTTGACCTGCGCCCGGCGGGCATCATCAAGACGCTGAATCTGCGCCGCCCAATTTACGCCCAGACAGCATCTTACGGCCACTTCGGCCGTACCGACGTCGACCTGCCCTGGGAGCACACGGACAAGGCTGACGAGCTGAAAAAGCAGGCCGGAATCTGATCTCTGTTGCCAGAAATACAAATATATTCAAAAAGGAAATGCCCCGCGAAATTGTCGCGGGGCATTTTCAACTATTTGACTGTAGGAAGCACTGATTAAGTCAAGTCGTGGCCCTGTCGAGAGATTTTTTCGTCAGGCAAGGAAAAGTGCTCGAAGTCGTAGCAGAGCTACGTCGAGAGCACTTTGACGCAGCATGACGGAAAAAGACCCGTCAGGGGCGCGGCGGGACTTATTCAGTGCTTCCTGTAAGTAATCATATGCTGTCATCGCCGTAAAAGGTACGGAGAACATCAAGAATGATGATTCGTGATGTTGAGCTTCGGCTCCGGCGTGCCCAGCGGCGCTTTCTCCGGCGCCTCCGACAGGCCCGAAACCTCCACGGAAACCGCCGGCGTCGTCGGAATCGGCGTCATCAGCGGCGTGTCGTCCTGCGGCGGCTCTTTTTCTTCCTTCGGCCGCTCAGATATCTTCCCCTTTGTCATCAGCTCTTCAAGCTCCGACGCGTCAAGCGTCTCACGCTCCATCAGCGCCTCGGCGATCAGGTGCAGCTTGTCGATGTTGTCGGTGATGATTTTCCGGCACTCCTCGTAAGCGTCTTCAATATAGCGACGGATTTCCTTGTCGATTTCCGCGGCAACGTCTTCCGAATAGTTTCTCTGGTTGTTGAAATCGCGTCCCAGGAACACCTGATGATCGCGTCCTTCGCCGTAAGTCACAGGTCCGAGAACATTGCTCATACCGTACTGGGTAATCATGCTGCGGACGATCTGCGTCGCGCGCTGGATATCGCTGGACGCGCCGGTGCTGATCTCGCCCAGCACGACTTCCTCAGCGACACGGCCGCCCAAAAGAGTCTTCAGTCGGTCGAGGAGCTCGCCCCGCGTCTCATAGGAACGGTCTTCCTTCGGAAGCATCAGCGTATATCCGCCCGCACGCCCGCGCGGAATAATCGTGACCTTGTGCACGGGATCGGCATTTGGAAGCATCATGCCCACGAGCGTATGGCCGCCCTCATGATAAGCCGTCAACCGTTTTTCCTTGTCGCTCATCACATGGGATTTGCGCTCCGGTCCCGCCATGACACGCTCAATGGATTCTTCCAGCGAATCCATGCTGATGGTCTTCCGATTGCGGCGTGCGGATAAGAGCGCCGCCTCGTTGACGAGATTCGAAAGGTCGGCTCCGGTAAAGCCCGGCGTGCGCCGCGCCAGGATGTCGAGGTCGACGTCGTCATCTATGGGCTTGCCCTTCGTATGCACCTGCAATATCGCAAGCCGTCCGCGCACGTCCGGCTTATCTACGACAATCTGTCGATCGAAGCGGCCCGGGCGCAAGAGTGCCGGATCGAGGATATCGGGACGGTTCGTCGCCGCTATGATAATGATTCCCTCATTAGCCGCGAAGCCGTCCATCTCGACGAGAAGCTGGTTCAGCGTCTGCTCGCGCTCGTCATGGCCGCCGCCGACGCCCGCGCCGCGCTGACGACCCACCGCGTCGATTTCGTCGATGAACACTATGCACGGCGCACTCCGCTTTGCCTGATCGAACAAGTCGCGAACGCGCGACGCGCCAACGCCGACAAACATCTCGACAAAGTCGGAGCCGCTGATGCTGAAGAACGGCACGCCCGCCTCACCAGCGACCGCCCGAGCGAGAAGCGTCTTGCCCGTACCCGGAGGGCCAAAGAGCAATACGCCTTTCGGGATGCGAGCGCCGAGGTCGTTGAACTTTTTCGGCTGCCGCAGGAATTCAACGACTTCCTCCAGCTCCTGCTTCGCTTCGTCCGCTCCGGCGACGTCGCCGAAGTTCACTTTCACCTTGTCTCCGCTGCTCACGCGCGCATGGCTGCGTCCGAAGGACATCATACGGCCGCCGCCGCCCTGCGTCTGCTGCATGATGAAAAACCATACGCCGGCCAGCAGGAGAATCGGCAGCACCGAAGACAGCACCGCCGTCCACCAGGGTGGCTCAGGCGGATTCTTCGCGCGAATCTCGACCTTCTTGTCCTGCAATCGCTGCAGAAGCGTCGCGTCGTCGTTCGGCGTGTCCGGCGTCACGGTCACAAACTCCGTTCCGTCCGTCAGTACGCCCTCGATGACATTGTTCATCATCGTGACCTTCGCCACCTCGCCTTTGTCCACCTGCTGCAGGAACGTGGAATAGCCCATCTCCTGCTTCGTCGTGGTCTTGACGGAAAAATAGTCAATAAAGGTGATGGCGATGAATATGATCAGCAGATAAAAGCCTATATTTCTGAAAAAGCGATTCAACGGATTCAAAGATTATGTCCTCCTTCCCCGTTCGGGGCAAAACACTTCGAAATATTATATCATCAAACGGGGAATCCTACAATCAGGAATATATTTCCGGCTTCAATATTCCGATGCAGGGAAGATTACGGTAATACTCGGCGTAGTCGAGGCCGTAGCCGACGAGGAATTCGTCCGGCACTTCCCAGCCGCAGTAAGATATTTTTACCTCAACCTGGCGCCGCGCGGGTTTCGAAAGCAACGCGCAAAGACTGAGACTGGCGGGCTTCCGCGTTTGGAGCAGCGCGAACAAATTGCTCATCGTGACGCCGGAATCGATAATGTCCTCGCAGATGATCACATGACGATCCCTGACGTCCGTGTCGAGGTCCTTCCGAATTTTGACCGTGCCGCTGGTCTTTGTGCCCGAGCCATAGCTCGAGACGACCATGAAATCAAGCTGCATCGGCGTTTCAATCTTGCGGATGAGATCCGTCGTAAACGGGGACGCTCCCTTCAAAATGCCGATGACCAACGGTTTTTTCCCCGCGTAGTCCCGCGTGAGTTCCGCCCCGAGCTCCGCCACCCGTTTCGCAATCTGTTCCTCTGTGAAAAGCACGCTCTTCAAATCATCTGTCATCATGTCCGGTCTCCCCTTTTGTCTTTCGCATATCATCCCATACCATGCGCAATACGACGGCCCGCTTCGTTTCCTTCGTCACCAGCGCAACAGCCGCCCGCCGCAGGCCGCCTACCCAAAAAATCTCGCCCCCCGCCGTGAAAACCGGCACGCGGTCACGAAGCGCGCGCGGCACCTTGCGGTCGATCAAAAGCGATTTGACTTTCTGCCGCCCGTTGCTCTCCAGCCGAAACGCATCCCCATCCCGACGCCTGCGAATGGAAAGCGGAAGCTTCAGCGCGTCGACGTCGATCCACGCAGTCGATGCATCCGGCAAAGCGGCCCCTTCGCTCCACGTCGATGCGTACACCGTCAGGCCGATAGCCTCAATCCTCGTCCAGCCCGTCAGAGAAAGCTCCGTTTCGTCCCACGCCACAGGCGTTTCTGGCGCCCGCCTCAGGGCGACGACGCCGTGGCGACATTCGGCGATGCGATGATCAGGAAGCGTCAGTCGCTTGCCCGTCTCGCCGAAAAGACAAAGCCCGTCAAGCGCTTCGTAATGCGAAAACTCCAGCGACTGCCGCAGTCCCGCTTCCTCTGCCAATCGCCGCAAAATCGCCTTGCGAAGAGCGGCAGACCGGGCGCGATAAATCTCCTTCCGAAGAAAAAAAACGCCTTCCTCTTCCGTCACTGCTTTATCCCATACCTCGTTTACCGAGTCTCGCAGGAACTCCGCGACCTCCGCCCCAGTCTCGGCAAAACGGCAAAGGGCAGCCTCCGCTGTCGGGCTGTAGCTGCGAAGCGAGGGCAGAACCTCCAGTCGTATCCGATTGCGAGCAGCGTCTGGCAAAAGATTCGTCTCGTCCCATCGCGGCGTCAACCCTTTGGCCTCCAAATACGCCAGGATTTCTTCCCGTGTAAGAAACAGAAGCGGGCGAATCCTGTTTCCCGCTCTCGGGCGCATACCGGCAATGCCGTCGATGCCGCTGCCCCGCAAGAGGTGCATCAGCACCGTTTCCGCCTGGTCTCCCGCGTGGTGACCTGTGGCGATCAACGCGCCGTTGCCCATCTTCCGCGCCGCTGTCTCCAAAAACTCGTACCGCCGCTCCCTCGCAGCCGTTTCCAGTGAAAGCCGCGCGTGTTTCGCGCAGGAGGGAATGTCCTCGTGCACAACGTCGAAGGGCAAGCCCTTTGCCTCAGCGAAAGCTCGCACGAACTCTGCGTCCGCCAACGACGCCTCGCCGCGTATACCATGCTCAAAATGCGCAATACGGAGTGAGAGCCGCCATTTTTCCCGAAACGAGAGGAGCACCGAGGCCAAAGCCAGGGAATCAGGGCCGCCCGAACAGGCGACAACGACGCGGCCGCCCGGCGCAATAAGACCATGCCGCCGTACGAAAGCCTCCACCCGGCTCTCAAGCTCCATCTGCAAATCCCTTCCCCAACCAAGAAAAGCGCTCTTTACAGAGCGCTTTACATTTCGTCAACCACGTCTGGAGCCGCGTCCCCCCCGCTTGGAATCGGTCTTCCTGCGAAGGTCGGTCAACCGTTCGTCGCTGTCCTTTAAAAATCTGGACAGCTTATCCTCGAAGGATACCGGTCCTGCTGAGAAGCGTCCCGCCGATTTTCCGCGAAAATCGTTCCCTGCGGGCCGGCGCGCCGGAAAAGAAGCCTGTGCGGGGGCCCCGCCTGCGGGAGCCTCCGGTTTCTTCGGCTGCAAACGCTTGATGGAAAGGCCGATCTTGCCGTGATCGTCCACGCTCAAAACCTTGACCTTGACTTTCTGGCCCACCTTCAAAAAATCCTTCACGTCGTTTACGTAAACGTCCGCAACCTCCGAAATATGTACGAGCCCCACCTTTCCGTCCGTCAAATCAACAAACGCGCCAAACTTCGTGATGCCGGTAACCGTACCTTCCACCACGCCGCCAACTTCAATCGACAAAATCGCTCCTCCTCAAATTGTATGAAATTTTTTTCATTATACTCTTGCCGCTTCGCGCCTGTCAAGAATACGGACACGGCGGAACCTGCCTATTTTTTAGCCGCGATATAGGGCATCTCCCCGGTCCGCGTCATGCCTAGCTCTTCCCGCGCGACCTTCTCGATATATTCCGGCTGATCCATACCGTCGCGTTCCTGCTTTAATGCGGCGTTACGCTCACGGGCTTCCTCGAGCCTGGCAACCGCCGCCGCGCGATCGTCCGCGACCTCGTCCAGATGGGACTGCTGGGTGTAAAACGTATAGCCGAAGCCGATGAGCCACACCGCCACAATAACAGCAAAAACGCTGGGCCGCCAGCCGCCTCGCCTGTTATCCAACCGTTTCGCCCCGCTTTCCTCGACGTATCGCAAAATCATTCCGTGTCCTCGATATATAATACAAAGATTTCAGGCAACTTGCAAGAAAAAAGTCTCGCTTCGCCCCAATTTTCGCGATTATTTTTCTGAGAACTGGAAATAATCGGTGTTGACAATCCTTCGGAAGACTGAATTGCAAGTCTTGCAACAAAAATGATCCCAGACATTTTCCATATCCGGTTTTCCGTCCACCAACTGCACCGCCCGCCCCTCGACATAATCCATCATCGCACCGCAGCGCGGGCATTTGCACTGGTTGTTCGCGTCCCGCTTCAGCTCCATCGGCGCCAAATCCGCCGTCGAAAGGGTCTTCGGCGGCTCCGGCTTCGCGACCTCCCTCTCAGGCAGCTTGTCTTCCTCCTGTTGCGGGTACGGCAAATAAAATCCCGAAGTCAGTACCTCGCGGTAAAACACGCCGCAAGTATCGCACTCATACTTGGGCTTGATATTATCCATGTCGACCTTGCCGTTGACCACGCGAACCGCACCGCCGTCCACGAAACGAAAGAGATTTCCGCAGACCGGGCATTTCTCATCGCCCTTCGGCTCTTTCGGCAATGCAATCGGGTCCCTGCCCGCCGCAGACGATTCCCCGCCCTGCGCTTCGGCCTTCTCCTCCGTCGCCGAAGCCGGGGGCAGCTTATCCTCCTCTTCCTGCGGATACGGCAAATAAAATCCTGAGGACAACACCTCGCGGTAAAACACGCCGCAAGTATCGCATTCATACTTGGGCTTGATGTTTTCCATGTCAACCCTGCCGTTGACTACGCGGACCGCGCCGCCGTCCACGAAACGGAACGGCTTCCCGCAGACCGGGCATTTCTCATCGCCCTTCGGCTCTTTTGGCAGTGCGATCGGACCTTTTCCCGGAGGTTTCTTGACAGGGTCCGGCGGCTGGGCCGCCGCCGTCTTCGCCGGTTTTTCCACGTCCTCCCCGCTCAATGGAAAAGTGTCGTAATAATCCGTCGTCAAAACCGCGCGGTAATAAACCTTGCAGTTGTCGCAAATATAGCGAGGTTTATAATTATCCATGTCAAGCTGGCCGTCCACAACCGCTACGGCTTCGCCGTCCTTGAAACGGAGCGGCTTGCCGCACTCGGGACACAGAAAATCCCCGTCAGCCCGCTTTTCCAGCTTTCTCAGCGTCATATTCTCACCTAAGCTCAAATTCTGTTACGCTATCTATATTTATATTCGAGACGTGGGGGAAAATCCCTGCTTCATCCGTTCATCTTCCGTGAATTTTTTTCATATCGGAAAAATGTCCGAACGCCTCCGAAAAATACTCCGCGATATCGCGCGCCGCATACGGCCTCTTCATCTCATGGGCGCATTCACGCATTGCGGCCAGCGTCTCCTCCGACGACAGCAGTTCGGCGACCCCCTGTTTAAGCTTCGCCTCTGAATTTGCCCAGATGGCCGCGCCCTTCCTCGCGATATAGACGGCGTTCTCCGTCTCCGGGCCGGGAATCGGGTCGTGCAAAAGCATGGGAAGCTCGGCGGCCAGCGCCTCGCTGATTGTCAACGCCCCGGGCTTCGTGATGATAAAATCCGAAATCGCCATGAACTCGCGCACACGCGGCGAATAGCCCCAAACGCGAATCGTGTGCCGGGACGCTTCCGCCAGCTTTTCCACCTGCAGGCGCAGCTCGCTGTTCTTGCCTGCGACCACGAGAATCTGCAGGGGAATCTCCACATCCTCCAGCGCTTGCAAGGCCGCGTCCAGTCCGCCGATTCCAAGGCCGCCGCCCATCAAAAGAACCGTTTTGCGTCCCGATAAAAGGCCGAGACTTTCAAGGATCGCGTCGCGATCCTCCCGCTGATGAAACTTCGACGTAACGGGAATCCCTGTCACAAACACTCTGCCCGCAGGCAGCCCCGCCGCAATCAGATCCGTCTTCATCTCCTCCCGCGCGACGAAATAGCAGTCCACGTTCGGATAAATCCACATCTGATGCACGGAATAATCGGTGATGACCGTCGCGTACAAAAACTCGTCGGGATGGCGTTTCTTTCGCCATGAAGCCGCGCCCGCCGGAAACGGATGCGTGCAAATCACAGCCTCGGGACGAAACTTTTTCACAAGAGCCGCGACGTCCCTCGCCGTAAATGCTGAAATCAGGCTCTGCACCGAAAGTCCTCCCGACCTGCCGCCCGTGAAGCGATACATCAACTCGTAAAGATTTGGAATGAACCGAAGCATAAAAAGATAACACGACTTCATGAAGGCCGTCGCCCATGAAACGCGCCACATCGTAAAGTCCTCGGTCTGGATCTCAGCGTCCGGATATTTTGTTTTCAGCGCATCGGCCACCGCCTCCGCCGCCTTGATGTGTCCGGAGCCGATGGACGCCGCGATAATCAGGAAACGCTTCTCCCGCATCGGCAATCCTCCCATACGAACCCATTGTAGCACAATCGGCGGCGATATGGCAATGAACGAGACGACGGTTACCGCAAAAAAGACTGCCGATGAAAGTCATCGCTGGCAGTCTTTCTCCAAAGCATTTATATGTTTACGTTCGCTTATTGAATGGGGATTTTCCTTCTTATGCCGTCAGCCCTCCGTCCACGCTCCAGCAGGCGCCGGTCACAAACGAGGCGCGGGGCGAGGCGAGGAAACAGACGACCGCAGCCGCTTCCTCCGCCGTGCCGATCCGTCCCGTCGGATAGACAGAGGCCATCGCAGCGAGCCCTTCTTCCCGAGACGGCGCTTTTTTTAGCTGTGCCTCCGTCATCGGCGTCAGTATATCGCCCGGCGCGACGCAGTTCACACGCACGCCGAAGGACGCCGCCTCCAGCGCAAGAGCGCGTGTGTAGAGCACGACAGCGCCCTTCGACGCGCAATAGAGGCTGCAAAGATAATTGCCATGCAGTCCCGCGTCCGACGCCACGTTGACGATGCAGCCCTTCGTCTCCCGCAAATACGGCAATGCGGCCCGCGCCATGAACATCGCACCCTTGACGTTCGTATCCATAATGTCGTCGTAGGCTTCCTCGGTCAGCGCCTCCGCCGCGCCCTCATGATAGACGCCAGCCGAGCAGACGAGGACGTCGAGGCGTCCGAGGTTCTCCTTCGCCTCCCGCGCGAGGGCGTCGCAATCCGAGACTTTCCGCACGTCCGCCGCACGGAAAAACGCCCTGCCTGTCCGCCCCAGCAAGCGAAGCGCTTCTTCGCCACGCGCCGCGCTCCGGCCCGCGAGAAGAACGCGCGCGCCTCCCGAGAGAAACAGACGGGCGGCGGCCAGACCGATCCCCGACGTACCGCCCGTAACCAATACGCCGCGATCCATCATCTTTTCCATGTAAACCTCCGAAAAAAAGGCCGCCGTACGAAACATTTCGTCGGCAGCCTCCCCTTTGAGCGCGTGCGTTTTATTTTTTCTTTTTGTTGACGGCGTCCTTCAAAGCCTTGCCAACTTTAAAGACCGGAGCCTTAGAAGCCGCGATCTTGATCGCCGCGCCCGTCTGCGGGTTGCGCCCCATGCGAGCTGCGCGCTCCTTGACCTCAAAGGTGCCAAAGCCAATCAACTGGACTTTGTCCTTCTTGACAAGAGCTTCCTGCACACTGGCGATGAACGCGTTGAGAGCCGCTTCCGAGTCCTTCTTCGTCAGACCGGACTTACCGGCAATTTTCCCGACCAGTTCCGCTTTATTCATGTATACAGCCTCCTTAAAACATTGAAAAAGTATAGCAATGGATTTACCGAGAGAGATATTTCGCCGCGCTTTCCCAAAATCCTCTTTTTTCTCAAAAAATTCCACAGAAAAATCCACAATTGGGCAAAAGGTCATGCATTTTCTGTGGATTGTTCCCGTTTTGCCTCATTCCAAAATGCGTCAAGCTCATCCAGCGTAAATTTTTTCCAGTCGCCGCCTCTGGCTTCGACCTGCTCCTCCACATGATGAAACCGTCGCACAAATTTCCGGTTTGCCGCCAAAAGCGCAAGCTCGGCGTTGACCTTCAAGAAACGCGAGAGATTAACGATGGCGAACAGGAGGTCTCCCAGCTCCTCCTCGATATGCGCGGCGTCTTTTTGCTCCGTTGCCTCCAACAGTTCTTTCCATTCCTCGCGGCACTTGTCGAGTACCGGCGCCACCGCGTCCCAGTCAAAACCTGCGTCCGCCGCCTTGCCTTGCAGCTTCGCCGCCGCCATCAGCGCCGGCAGGTCCTTCGGCACGCCGTCGAGCCGTGACCGCCGCTCGGGCTTTTCCTTCCGCTTGATAGCTTCCCAGTTCTTGAGCACCGCGGCCGCATCCTCCGCCTGCACGTCGCCAAAGATATGCGGATGGCGGCGCACCAGTTTTTCCGTAATCCCGTTCACCACGTCCTGCATGGAGAAGGCGCCGGTTTCCTCGGCGATTCGCGCCTGAAAGACGATCTGAAGGAGCAGGTCGCCCAGCTCTTCGGCCAGGAGCCCCGCATCCTTCGCGTCGATGGCCTCGACGACTTCATAAGCTTCCTCCAGAACGTGCTTGCGCAGGCTCTCCGGCGTCTGCACCCGATCCCACGGGCAGCCGCCCGGCTCACGGAGCTGGCGCATGATGTCCGTGAGCGGTCCGAAATCGAATCGGCCCGCTCTCGAAAGCGGCGGCACATAAAGACTCGTCAGATGGTCGATCCCCGTCTGGCGATCGAGATCGTAAAGGGGAATTTGCCGCAGGCTCTCGTCCGGCAGGCCGATTCGCTGCGCAAGCACGATCCCGTATTCATCGGGCAGAAGCTCCATCAAAGCGAGCTTTGCCTCCGAGGCCACTTCCAGACTGTAGACCTGCGTCACGACCAATCCTGTCGGCCAATCCATCGGCAGTCGGTCAAGGTCGGCGGCGTCCATAATCAAGAGCCCGCCCACCGGGTCGACGCCGAGCCGGGCGCAAAGCGGCTCGATAAAGCTCATGCCCGGAAGGATGGCAAGCGGCACGTTTTCCGCCTCCGCCCGCTCCCGGAGAAGTACCACCGTCCGCTCGGCCACCAACGGGCTCCCCGGCGTCGCGTAGACAATCTCCTCGCCTGCCTTCGCATGATCGACAAGATCGTTGGCGATGGAGGCGTACAGTACTTCAAAGCTTTCCGCCTTTTCATAGCGTTCGTCATAAGAGGAAAACACAATCCCACGCCGCGAAAGCTCCTCCGCCGTCGGGTGAATCGCCGTCCGCAAAATCAGGCGCCGCGCGTTTTGTATCGTCTCCCACGTCTCAACGGTCATACCGCCGAAAGCTCCCGGCCCGAGGCCGACCACCGTGATTTTTCCGCTCATCGTTTCTCTTCCTTTCCGTCCGTTTCGCCCGACAGCTCCTGAAGCATGTCGAGCAGGAACTCCAACAGCTCGTCCTGCCCCTTCTTTTCCTCGAACCGCACCCGGATCATCTGCTGCGCCGGAAGCAGGAACAGAGACCTGCCCAGCCTCCGTTTCAGAGCGGCGACGCGCGCCGGCTCGATTTTATGGTTTTCCGTCAGCGTCAGTTCTACCTGCTTTTCCTTTTCCACGACGCTTTTGACGCCAAGGTCGCGGGCGTAGTTTTTGATTCTCGCGACGTCCAGGAGGCGCAGCACCGGCTTGGTCGGCTCGCCGAAGCGGTCGATCATCTCGTCGAGCAGTGAGGAAATATGCTCCTCCGTCCGGACGGCGGCGACTCGCTGATAAACCTCAATTTTGTGCATGGCGTCGTCGATGAACGCGCCGTCGAGATACGCCTCAACGGCAATCTCAATGACAGGCTCCGGCTGTTCTTCCACAGGCTTTCCCGTTTCCAGGGAACGAACCGCCTCGTCCAAAAGCCGACAGTACATTTCGAAGCCGACGCTCGCAATATGACCGTGCTGCTGCGCGCCCAAGAGATCCCCGGCGCCCCGGATCTCCAGGTCGCGCATGGCAATCTTGAAACCCGCTCCCAGCTCGGCGAATTCCTTCATTGCGTGCAGCCGCTTTTCCGCCGCCTCGGTAAGCACCTTGTCCGCCTGATAGACGAAATAGGCGTAAGCCATACGGTGGGAACGCCCGACGCGCCCGCGCATCTGATAAAGCTGGGACAACCCGAAGTAATCGGCGTTATAGACAATAATCGTGTTCGCGTTCGCCACATCGAGGCCGTTTTCCACAATACTCGTCGAAAGCAGGATATCGTATTCTCCCTCGTAAAACTCCATCATCACGCGCTCCAGGACCGCCTCTGTCATCTGCCCGTGCGCGGTCCGTATCCGCGCCTCCGGCACAAGTATCTCGAGGCGCAGGCGCATGCGTTCAATGGTTTCCACTCGATTGTAAATGAAATAAATCTGTCCGCCCCGTTTCAGTTCGCGCCGGATTGCCCCCGCGAGTATCGCGTCGTTCGACTCGATGACATAGGTCTGAATCGGATAGCGCTCAGCGGGAGGCGTCTCGATCACACTCATATCCCGGGCGCCCACGAGGGACATGTGCAGCGTTCTCGGAATCGGCGTCGCCGAAAGCGTCAGCACGTCGATGCCTGCGGAAAGCTGCTTGATTTTTTCTTTCTGCTTCACACCGAAGCGCTGCTCCTCGTCGACGATCAAGAGTCCGAGGTCTTTGAAGGTCACGCGCTTCTGATTTAAAATCGCATGAGTGCCGATCAAAATGTCGGTGCGCCCGTCCCTCACCCGCTCCAGCGAAGCCTTCTGCTCCTTCTGCGTCCGAAAGCGGCAGATCACGTCCACCGAGGGACCAAACTGCAAAAAACGTTCGGTGAAGGTCTGATAATGCTGCTGGGCCAGCACCGTCGTCGGCACCAGCACCGCCACCTGCTTTCCCCCCATCACCGCCTTGAACGCGGCGCGAAGGGCTACCTCCGTTTTCCCAAAGCCCACGTCGCCGCAAAGCAGACGATCCATCGGCGTCGGCTTTTCCATATCCGCCTTGATTTCACGTACGGCGGCGAGCTGATCGGGCGTTTCCTCGTAAGGAAACGAATCCTCAAACTCCCGCTGCCACGGAGTGTCCTCCGAAAAAGCGAAACCGGTCGTACTGCGCCGCTTTGCGTACAGCTTGATGAGATCCTTCGCGATGTCCTCGACGGAGGCTTTCGCTCTCGCTTTCGTCCGGTTCCATTCCGCGCCGCCCAGATGGGACAGACGCGGCGCCTCACCCTCCGCGCCGATATATTTTTGCAGGAGCTGCACCTGATCCGTCGGCACGAACAGCTTGCCGCCGCCGCCGTACTGAATATGCAGGTAATCCCGCTTGACGCCGCTTGTCTCTATCGTCTCGACGCCAAGATATTTGCCAACGCCGTGGGCGATGTGCACCACGTAATCCCCGGCCCGTATCTCCCGGAAATGGGAAATTTTCGCGCCGTCCGGCGTTTTCGGCGCACGAAGCTTTTTCTTTTGATGGCCGAACACGTCCCGTTCCGATACGACGACGACTTTCGCGCCGGGGAGTTCGAACCCTTCTGTCAACGTTCCCTCCGCCACCGTCGCCGCCCGCCCGGAAAGCGAGTCCGGATTCGGCAGGACGACGGACGGAACGCGATGATTTGCCAGCAGCTCGCGCATGGACGCGGATTTCACGCCGTCCCCCATCAGAACCAGCACCCGCCGCCCGTCGTGCAGCCAGTCCTTGACGTCAGAGGTAAAAAGATCCATCTGCCGCTGATACGGGGGCACGGACTTCACCGTCGCGCCGACGATTTCCGACGGCTCCGCCCCATGCACACGCTGAAGGATCAGCGCGGCGTACATCACATTGAGCGGCGCGGCCTCCGCCAACAATTCCTCCCATGTGAAAAAGCCCTTTTTCGCCTCCGGATCTTCCCTCGCCGCACGGAGCATCGTTTCGCGAAGGCGCATCGGTTCGTCGAACAGCACCGTGCCGCCGCCAAGATACGAGAGGAACGACGAGGAAGTCTCCGACGTCTCCGCGCCCATCAGCGGCAAGACGCTGGCCTCAGACAGATTCCTGAGGGATCGCTTCGTGGTCGTCTCAAACTCCCGGAGCGAATCCACCTCGTCGCCGAAGAATTCCGCACGGATCGGAAGCGTCGAATTGACCGGGTACAAGTCGACGATACCGCCTCGCACGCTGAACTCGCCCGCGTGCTCCACCTCCGGCGCGCGCTCGTACCCAAGCTCGGCCAGACGACGCAGCAGGACGTCCCGCCCCAGCTCCTCCCCGACGGAAATACGTAGGCTCAGACGCTCAAATTCCCGCTTCGACAGACTTTTCTGGGCCGCCGCCGCAGGCAGCGTAAGCACGACGATTGGCTCGCCCCGGAGCAGCCGCCCGAGCAAATCCATACGTTTCGCCGTCAGCTCGAGGCTCCGCGCCGCCGTCTGGAACGTAACCACATCCGCCGCCGGAAGTTCCGCCACCGTTCGTCCCGGCAGCAGGAACGACAAATTTTCCCGCCACGCCTCCAAAGCCTCCCTATCGTATGTCAGAACCACAAACGGTCGCGGCGACTCATCGCAGGCCGCCGCGAAAAAAGCATGCTTTTGAGCGCCGGACAGCCCATACAGCAAACTCTGCCCGTGCGCTTTCCGAAAACATTCCGCTGTCCGCCGAACCGCCTCGTCTTCCCGCATCGTTTCAAATAAAGCCTTCATCTATTATCTCCCACCGCCACGCCAAAAGAGGCCCGCCGGCGCGCCGACAGCCCTTGCGTGTTTTGATATATTCATCTTACGTTTTCAGTTTTAATTCTTCCCATGTCACCTGGCAGCCGAATGTCTGCTTCGACCGAAAATATCTGTATTCCCTCACGGGAAAGCAAATCTCCGGCATTCAGCTTCCGTATATTAAGCTATTATAACAAACTTTGCACGAGTTGCATAGAAAGAGGAAAAACATGCGGAAGGCAGTTGTCAAACAACGCGGAAAGCATTATAATAGTAAAAATATTTTCAGGGGCGCACAAGAACGCGCGAAGCGCAAATTGCCCTACTCCATTTTAGAAAGAAGGAATCAGCAGTGGCCTTTTACTACGATGAACCGTCCCATACCTTCGGCGAATATCTTCTCGTGCCGGGATACTCTTCCGAGCACTGCATTCCGGCTAACGTCTCGCTTCGGACGCCGCTTGTGAAATACAGGAAAGGTGAAGAGCCGGCGCTCAGTCTCAATATCCCGATGGTCT
The DNA here is from genome assembly GCA_946183785.1 of uncultured Selenomonadales bacterium. Classification (GTDB taxonomy): domain Bacteria; phylum Bacillota; class Negativicutes; order Selenomonadales; family Selenomonadaceae; genus RUG12372. The sequence continues at coordinate 69,585 of CAMHCS010000013.1, forward strand.
CCGCCATCATGCAGGCCGTTTCCAACGACCGCATGGCCATTGCCCTCGCGCAGGAAGGCGGAATGTCCTTCATCTACGGCTCGCAGACGCCGGAACAGGAAGCGCAGATGGTGCGCCGCGTCAAGAGCTATAAGTCCGGCTTTGTCTCCAGCGATTCCAACATCAAGCCGACGACGACTCTTGGTGAAGTCCTGAAGCTCAAAGCGCAGACCGGACACTCAACGATGGCCGTCACCGAGGACGGCGAGCCGACGGGCAAACTCCTCGGCATTGTCACGAGCCGGGACTACCGCATTACGCGTATGACGATGGACACGCCAGTTTCGGAGTTCATGACGCCGTTCGACCGTCTTGTATATGCCGACGCCGACCTGACGCTTTCCGAAGCAAACGACATCATTTGGGAATCAAAGCTCAATATGCTGCCGCTCGTCGACAAAAATCAGCGTCTCCGTTACATGGTATTCCGCAAGGACTACACGGACAACAAAGAACACGCGCTGGAAATCACGGACGCACACAAGCGTTACCGCGTCGGCGCCGGCATCAACACCCGCGACTATGCCGAGCGTGTGCCGCTGCTTCTTGACGCCGGTGCGGACGCGCTCTGTATCGATTCGTCGGAAGGTTACTCCGAATGGCAGCGCATTACGCTTGATTACATTCATAAAAAATTCGGCCCGGAAGTTAAAGTCGGCGCAGGCAACGTCGTCGACGCCGAAGGCTTCCGTTTCCTCGCCGAGGCTGGCGCGGACTTTGTCAAGGTCGGCATCGGCGGCGGCTCGATCTGCATCACCCGCGAAACGAAGGGAATCGGTCGAGGACAGGCCACCGCTCTGATCGACGTCTGCAAGGCGCGGGACGAATATTACAGAGAGACAGGCGTTTACGTCCCCGTTTGCTCCGACGGCGGCATCGTCCATGACTACCACATCACGCTTGCGTTGGCAATGGGCGCGGATTTCCTGATGCTCGGCCGCTACTTCTCCCGCTTCGACGAAAGCCCGACGGACAAAGTCAAGATCAACGGCACGTTCTACAAAGAGTATTGGGGCGAAGGCTCAAACCGTGCGCGCAACTGGCAGCGTTACGACCTCGGCGGCGAACGCAACCTCTCCTTTGAGGAAGGCGTCGACTCCCTTGTCCCCTATGCCGGTCCGCTCCACGACAACGTGGGCATCACGCTTTCGAAGGTGCGCTCCACTATGTGCAACTGCGGCGCTCTCAGCATCAAAGAGCTGCAGGAAAAAGCCAAGCTCACCCTCGTCTCCTCAGTCAGCATCGTCGAGGGCGGTTCCCACGACGTAATCCTGCGCGACAAATTCTCGGCACGGTAATATTTGATACGACAAATCCCCTGCGGCGTTCCAACCGGAACAATCCACAGGGGATTTTTGATGCCTTCCGTTATTTTTTACTGTGAAACATTTATCCACACCTTGTAAAAAGGCGCAGACTTCCCCTACAT
>CAMHCS010000014.1 GCA_946183785.1 uncultured Selenomonadales bacterium
CTTATCTGCCTTATGCAGCATACGAAGCACTCCTTTCTATCATAAATCGCAATTACTTCTTGCCCTTCGCGCCAGCCTTGCCGACCTTGCGGCGGATATGCTCGCCCTCGTACTTTATGCCCTTGCCCTTATAAGGCTCCGGCGCACGCAGGGAACGAATCTTCGCGGCCATCGCGCCTACTTCTTCTTTGCTCGCGCCCGTAATGACAATCTTGTTTGCCGCAGGAGCGTCCAGCGTAATGCCTTTCGGCGGCTCGACGATAACCGGATGCGAGAAACCCAGCGACAGGTTCAGGTTATTGCCCTGCTTGACCGCCCTGTAGCCGACGCCGTTGATCTCAAGGTTTTTCGTAAACCCGGTCGTGACGCCGATCACCATGTTGTTGATCAGCGTGCGCGTGAGACCGTGCAGCGACTTATGCTTCTTTTCCTCCGAGGGACGTTCCACTTTGACCTGGCCGTCTTCCATCGTGACCTTCATATCCTTGTGGAGCGTACGGCTCAGTTCGCCCTTCGGACCTTTGACCGTGACTTTATTATCATCGCCGATCGTCACGTTGACGTTCGACGGGATCACAATCGGTGTTCTACCAATTCGAGACATCTGTACACCTCCCAGTTCTCTTTCTATTTACCAAACGTAAGCGATAACCTCGCCGCCCAGACCGGCACTGCGCGCCTGCTTGTCGCTCATGATGCCCTTGGACGTGGAGATAATGGCGATTCCAAGGCCCCCCAGCACCTTCGGGAGCTCCGCATGCTTTGCGTACATGCGAAGACCGGGCTTCGAGATGCGCTTGATGCCGGAGATCACCTTTTCACGCTGCGGGCCGTACTTGAGCGTCAGCGTCAAAACGCCCTGCTTGTTGTTTTCCGTAAAGGTGAAATCCTTGATGAACCCTTCCTCTTTCAGGACGGAAGCAATCGCCTTCTTGATCTTGGAACCGGGAATTTCTACTTTATCGTGTAAAACCGAGTTTGCGTTGCGCAAACGCGTAAGCATATCTGCAATAGGATCAGTCATTGTCATAAATCGATATCCTCCTTTCTTTCAAGCTCAATGTTACCAGCTTGCCTTGGTAACGCCGGGGATCGCGCCGGCATAGCTCTGCTCTCTGAAGCAAATGCGGCACATTTCAAACTTCCTGATATAACCGTGCGGACGACCGCAGATTTTGCATCTGTTGTATTTACGAACCTTGAACTTCGGCTCGCGGCTCCACTTTTCAATCATAGCCTTCTTGGCCACAATCCGTACCTCCTTCGTACCCAGGTAACGCGTTCCGGTCTCGGAACGCTTTCCATATACTTCCTCAATAAACGGGTTACGCGCCGAACGGCATTCCCATCAGCTGCAGCAGCTCGCGAGCTTCTTCGTCCGTTTTCGCCGTCGTGACGATGACGACGTTCATTCCGCGGATCTTGTCGATCTTGTCGTAATCGATTTCTGGGAAAATCAGCTGCTCCTTGAGTCCGACCGAGTAATTGCCGCGCCCGTCAAAAGCCTTCGGGCTGACGCCGTGAAAATCGCGGACACGGGGAAGCGCGACGTTCATAAATTTATCCAGGAACTGGTACATACGCGTGCCGCGAAGCGTGACCTTCGCGCCGATCGCCATGCCCTCACGGATTTTCCATGTGGCGATGGACTTCTTCGCGCGCGTTACAATCGGCTTCTGGCCGGAGATGATCGTAAGATCGCTGACGGCCGCCTCAAGCGCCTTCGGATTGCCGACGGCTTCGCCGACGCCCATGTTGATGATGACTTTTTCCAGCTTCGGAAGCTGCATGACGTTCGTATAGCCAAACTTTTTCGTCAGTGCGGGAACGACTTCCTTCGTGTACTTTTCTTTCAATCTGTCCACTTATGCTCCTCCTTTCTCGATTATTTTGCTTCGTCGATCAGCTCGCCGCACTTTTTGCAGGCGCGAACGAACTTGTCGCCCACGAGCTTCTTGCCCGTGCGGGTCGGCTTCTTGCAGGCCGGGCAGACCACCATAACCTTCGAAGCGTTGAGCGGAGCTTCCTTCGTCAGGATACCGCCCTGCGGAGCCTTCTGGCTCGGCTTCGTATGACGCTTCACTTTATTGATTCCCTCGACGACGACCTTGCCTTTCTTCGGCATCGCCGCGATGATCTTTCCCTGCTGCCCTTTATCCTTGCCGGACAATACGACGACCGTATCGCCCTTCTTAACATGCAAATGATTGTTCAGCGACAAAATAGCACCTCCTCGCTCTTAAAGCACTTCCGGCGCCAACGAAACGATCTTCATGAAATCCTTCTCGCGGAGCTCACGGGCCACCGGACCAAAAATACGCGTGCCGCGCGGCGTATTATCATCTTTTATGATCACTGCCGCATTTTCATCAAAACGAATGTAAGATCCGTCCGGACGGCGCAGCCCTTTGACGCTGCGAACGACGACGGCCTTGACAACCTCGCCCTTCTTGACCATACCGCCGGGCGCAGCCGACTTGACCGCAGCCACAATGATGTCGCCGATATTGGCGTACTTGCGGTAAGAGCCGCCCATAACACGGATGCACATAATTTCCTTTGCGCCGGTGTTATCTCCGACATTCAGCATGGTTTGCTGCTGAATCATGTTTCTGCCTCCTTCTTGGATATCGTAAAACGGCTTATTTCGCGCGCTCTACGATCTTGACGATTCTCCAATGCTTATCCTTGGAGAGCGGGCGCGTCTCCATGATCTGGACGACGTCGCCGACGTGGGCGTCGTTATTTTCATCGTGCGCCTTGAAGCGCGCCGTCTTCTTGACTGCCTTTTTGTAAAGCGCGTGACGCTCAAGATCCTCTACCGCGACGACGACTGTCTTTTCCATCTTGTCGCTGACGACCTTGCCAACGCGCGTCTTACGAGTATTTCTTTCCTCGCTCATTTAGAAAGCCTCCTTCCCCTAGCTGTCCGGCTGAATCAAGCCTTAAGTTCCTGCTCGCGCTGAATGGTCTTGATGCGCGCGATCGACTTCTTGACCTCGCGGATCCGCATCGGGTTTTCGAGCTGACCCGTAGCGTGCTGGAAACGAAGATTGAACAGCTCTTCTTTCAGGGAAGCAACTTTCTGGTCAAGCTCGCCAACGCTCATATCACGTATCTCTTTAACCTTCATTTACTTCACCGCCCTCTTGCTGCTCTTCCCCACGCTTGACGAATTTCGTCCGAATGGGGAGCTTATGACCGGCGAGGCGCATGGCTTCCTTTGCCACCTCTTCGGTGATGCCGTCCATCTCGAACAGGATGCGTCCCGGCTTGACAACGGCTACCCAGTACTCCGGCGAGCCTTTGCCGCTGCCCATACGCGTCTCGGCGGGCTTCGCCGTGACCGGCTTGTCCGGGAATATCTTGATCCAGACCTGGCCGCCGCGCTTGATGTAGCGCGTCATCGCAATACGAGCCGCCTCAATCTGGCGATTCGTGATCCAGGCAGGCTCCAGCGCCATCAGGCCGAACTGGCCATGCGCCACCGTATTGCCGCGATGGGCGCGTCCCTTCATGCGGCCGCGGAACTGTTTGCGATATTTAACTCTCTTCGGTAATAACATTTTAAGCCTCGCTCCTTTCAGTCTGAGCGGCCGGAACAGCCTGCTTCTTCTCTGGAAGGACTTCGCCCTTGAAAATCCAAACCTTGATACCGATGCGCCCGTATGTCGTGGCGGCTTCCGCCGTCCCGTAATCGATATCGGCGCGAAGCGTATGCAGCGGAATGCTTCCCTCGCGATAAGACTCGGTGCGCGCAATCTCTGCGCCGCCCAGGCGACCGCTGACCATGATCTTGACGCCCTTCGCGCCGGCGCGCATCGTGCGGCCAACGCAGGACTTCATCGCGCGGCGGAACGCAATACGGCGCTCCAGCTGGCTCGCGACGTTCTCAGCGACGAGCTTCGAGGACAGATCCGGGGACTTGACCTCGGCAATGTCGATATCCACGCGCTTCTTCGTCAGCTTCTTCAAATCGCCCTTGATCTTCTCGATCCCGGATCCGCCGCGGCCGATGACCATGCCCGGCTTCGCCGTGTGGATCGTGAGGCGGAGACGGTTCTTGAGACGTTCCGTTTCAACCCTCGCAATGCCGGCCTCTTTGAGGCTCTTCATCAGCTCCGTGCGAATGCGAATATCTTCATGCAGATTCTCTGCGTAATCCTTGCCAGCAAACCACTTGGCGTCCCAGGTCTTTACGATGCCCAGGCGCATGCCATGCGGATTAACCTTCTGACCCAATACGTTTCCCCTCCTTTTTACCTTTCTGCAACAACGACCGTGACGTGCGACGTCCGCTTCAGGATGCTGAACGCCTGTCCGCGGGAACGCGGGTGAATGCGCTTCAGCGTCGGCCCCTGATCTACATAAGCCGACGAAACGTACAGCTTGTCCACATTCATGTCGAAATTATTTTCCGCGTTTGCGACCGCCGATTTCAAAACCTTTTCAATGACTTCCGCGCCGACCTTCGGCGTGAACTTCAGAATCGCGAACGCATCAGCCACATTCTTTCCGCGGATCAGGTTCATCACGACGCGAACCTTGCGCGGAGCAATGCGAACGTATTTTGCTACTGCTTTGGCTTCCATGAAGGCTTCTCCTTTCCTGGATTATTTCAAATCTGTCTTTCTTTCCGAGCCGGCATGGCCTTTGTAAGTACGCGTCGGCGCAAACTCGCCGAGCTTATGGCCGACCATGTCCTCCGTGATATAGACAGGAACGTGCTTGCGTCCGTCATGGACGGCGATCGTATGGCTGACGAATTCGGGAAGAATCGTCGAGCTGCGCGACCACGTCTTGAGAACCTTCTTCTCGTTCGCATCGTTCAGAGCCGTAATTCTCTTAAACAGGCGCTCTTCCACAAAAGGCCCCTTCTTAACCGATCTTGACAAAGTGTATATCCTCCCTTCAAGCCGACGCCCAGAAGGCGCGGCCCGGCATTACTTGCGCCTCTTGACGATAAATTTATCCGAAGGCTTCTTGCGGCGGGTCTTGGCGCCCATCGCACATTTGCCCCATTTCGTGACCGGATGCTTGCGGCCGACCGGGCTGCGGCCCTCGCCGCCGCCGTGCGGATGGTCGTTCGGGTTCATCGCGACGCCGCGGTTGGACGGGCGAATGCCGAGCCAGCGGGAGCGGCCCGCCTTGCCGATCGTGATGTTCTCATGCTCGAGATTTCCGACCGTACCGATGGTGGCGCGGCAATTGATATGCACCTTGCGGAGCTCGCCGGACGGCATGCGGAGAAGCGCATAATCGCCTTCCTTCGCCATGAGCTGAGCGCTGGTGCCGGCGGAACGGACGAGCTGCGCGCCCTTGCCGATCTTCATCTCGATGTTGTGGATCGTGGTGCCTACCGGAATGTTCTTCAGGGGAAGAGCATTGCCCGGCTTGATGTCCGCGTCCGGACCGGAGACGACTTTGTCGCCGACCTTGAGTCCGTTCGGAGCGATGATGTAGCGCTTTTCACCGTCCGCATAATTGAGAAGAGCGATGCGCGCGCTGCGGTTCGGATCGTACTCGATCGTTGCGACAACGGCGGGAATCCCGTCCTTGGTGCGCTTGAAGTCGATAATACGATACCGGCGTTTATGGCCGCCGCCCTGATGACGGACGGTCAGCTTGCCCTGCTGGTTGCGGCCGCCGTGCTGCTTCAGGCGTGTGACCAGCGATTTTTCCGGCTTATCCGTTGTGATCTCGTCGAACGAGGCCACGGTCATGAATCTTCTGCCTGCCGAATAAGGCTTGAAACTCTTGATTGCCACTAAATTTCCCTCCTTTGCCGAAACTTACGCCTCAAAGAACTGGATCGTCTCACCGGGCGCGAGCTTCACGATTGCTTTCTTGTAGCTCGGACGACGGCCGACGTTTCGGCCGACGCGCTTCTTCTTGCCCGTGACGTTCATCGTGTTGACGGAAACGACCTTGACGTTAAATATCTCGGCAACTGCCTGGGCAACCTGAATCTTGTTCGCTCTCTTGTCGACCGCGAACACATACTTGCCTTCCTCCATCATCTCTGTAGATCTCTCCGTGACGAGCGGACGGAGCAGGATATCGCGTGCTTCCATTATGCGAGCACCTCCTCAATCCGGGCAACGGCGTCCTTCGTGACGAACAGCTTGTCATGATTCAGGATATCATAGACATTCAGGCCCGTCGTGTTAATGGCTTTGACGCCCGGAATATTGCGGGAAGAGCGCTCCACATTCTCGGCCTCTTCCGCCGTGATGATCAATGCCTTGTTGTCGATCTCAAAGGTCTGCAGGAGCTTCACAACCTGCTTCGTCTTCGGCGCCTCAAAATCGAGAGCGTCCAAAACGACAAGGCTGTCTTCCTGTACTTTATCCGAAAGCGCGCACTTGATGGCAAGGCGGCGCTGCTTGCGCGGCATGCTGAACGCATAGGAACGCGGGTGCGGGCCGAAGACCGTGCCGCCGCCGACCCACAGCGGGGAACGACGCGAGCCGCTGCGTGCGCGGCCGGTGCCTTTCTGCTTCCAGGGCTTGCGTCCGCCGCCGCGGACGAAAGCGCGGGTTTTCGTGGCGTGTGTACCGAGCCGCTGGGATGCGAGCTGCATGACGACCGCCTGATGAAGGAGCCCGTCGTTGACTTCCACGCCGAAAACATTATCATTCAACTCAATATCGCCGACCTGCTGGCGGTCAATATTGTAAACTGCTACCTTAGGCATAACTGAGCATATCCTCCTTCCGATCCTTATTTGTTCGGCTTAACCGTTTCTTTTATCATCAGAAGCCCTTTCTTCGGGCCGGGAACCGCGCCTTTGATCAAAAGCAGATTGCGGTCCGCGTCAACCTTGACCAGCGTGAGGCGCTGTACCGTGACGCGCACGTTCCCCATATGACCGGGGAGCTTCTTGCCCTTGAGTACGCGTCCGCCGTGACCGCTGATCATCGCGCCCGTAGAACCCGGCTCACGATGGGACTTGGAACCGTGTCCCATGGGGCCGCGAGCAAAGCCGTGGCGCTTGACCGTACCGGCAAAGCCCTTGCCTTTGGAAATGCCCGTAACGTCCACGAGCTGACCCGCCTCGAAAATATCGACGCCGATCTTGTCGCCGACTTTATATTCAGAAGGAGCCGCGAGGCGCATTTCGCGAATGTACTTGACCGGCTCAACCCCGGCCTTGTCAAAACGGCCCTTCAGTGGTTTCGTAAGATGCTTTTCCTTGATTTCACCGAAGCCGAGCTGAACCGCGTTGTAACCGTCGCTCTCGGTCGTCTTGTTCTGGATCACGACGTTGTTTCCGGATTCGATGACCGTCACCGGAACGACCTGTCCTTCCTCGGTGAAAATCTGCGTCATACCGAGTTTTCTACCTAAAATCGCTTTAGACATTATCCCACCTCCTCTTACAGCTTGATCTCGATGTCAACGCCTGCAGGCAGATCGAGGTGCGTCAAAGCGTCGACAGTCTTGGGCGACGCTTCAATAATATCGATGAGACGCTTGTGCGTGCGCATCTCGAATTGCTCGCGCGAATCCTTGTTGACATGCGGAGAACGAAGAATCGTGTAAATGTTTTTCTCCGTGGGAAGCGGGATCGGGCCGGAAACCATAGCTCCCGTCCTCTTTGCGGTCTCAACGATCTTGACCGCGCTCTGATCCAGTGCTTTGTGGTCGTAAGCTTTCAAACGAATCCTGATTTTCTGTTGCTTGGACAAAACCTTTTCCTCCTTAATCGCCCGGATTCGAGACCCGGACAGTTCTCTGCGCCAGTTACCCCGATAATGTGCCGACAGATTGGCGCCTGCCGTCATGGAGGCGCCAATCTGTCGGCACACCAGAGCGGGCAATCTGCCGCATCATCGCATGGTATGCCGAAAGCCTTATATAAGGGCGACGCTGCCGCCGCCCTTATCAAAAGGCTGTTATGGACTTTTACTCCTCGATTTCCGTAACGCTGCCCGCGCCGACCGTACGGCCGCCCTCGCGGATAGCGAAGCGGAGACCCTTCTCGATAGCGATCGGGGTGATCAGCTCGACGTCCATCTCGATGTTGTCGCCGGGCATAACCATCTCAGTGCCCTCGGGAAGCTTGATGACGCCCGTCACGTCCGTCGTGCGGACATAGAACTGCGGGCGATAGTTGGAGAAGAACGGCGTATGGCGGCCGCCCTCTTCCTTCGTCAGGACATAAACCTGAGCCTTGAACTTCGTGTGCGGATGAATGGAACCCGGCTTCGCGAGAACCTGGCCGCGCTCGATCTCGGTACGGTCAATGCCGCGGAGCAGAGCGCCGATGTTGTCGCCAGCGACAGCGGAATCCAGCGTCTTGCGGAACATCTCGATGCCCGTGACCGTCGTTTTCTTCGGCTCATCCTGCATACCGACGATGTGAACTTCCTCGCCGAGCTTCAGCTCGCCGCGCTCGACGCGGCCCGTGGCGACCGTGCCGCGGCCCGTAATCGTCATGACATCCTCCACCGGCATCAGGAACGGCTTCTCCGTGTCGCGCTGCGGAGTCGGGATGTACTCGTCAACAGCGTCCATCAGCTTCATGATGTTCGCCTGCTGCTCGGCGTCGCCCTCAAGTGCCTTCAGCGCGGAGCCGGAAACCACCGGGATTTCGTCGCCGGGGAACTCATACTCGGTGAGGAGGTCGCGAACTTCCATCTCAACGAGTTCGAGAAGCTCAGGATCGTCGACCTGGTCAACCTTGTTCAGGAACACAACGATAGCCGGAACGCCGACCTGGCGGGCGAGCAGGATGTGCTCGCGGGTCTGCGGCATCGGGCCGTCAGCGGCGCTGACAACGAGAATCGCGCCGTCCATCTGTGCGGCGCCGGTGATCATGTTCTTGACATAGTCGGCGTGACCCGGGCAGTCAACGTGCGCATAGTGGCGCTTCTCGGTCTGGTACTCGACGTGCGCCGTGTTGATCGTGATGCCGCGCTCGCGCTCCTCCGGAGCCTTATCGATCATGTTGTAATCCATGAAGTCCGCGCCGCCCTTTTCGGCGAGAACCTTCGTGATGGCCGCCGTCAGCGTCGTCTTGCCGTGGTCGACGTGACCGATCGTGCCGATGTTAACATGCGGTTTGCTTCTGTCAAACTTCTGCTTTGCCATTTCTTTGATTTCCTCCCTTATTCACCTTTGTTCTTGGATACTATTGCATCGGATATATTTTTAGGAACCTCATCGTAGAAGGAAACCTCCATCGAATAGTTCCCTCGGCCCTGAGTCTTGGAACGAAGGTCGGTCGAATAACCGAACATCTCCGCCAGCGGCACCATCGCGTTGATGACCTGCGCGCCGTTGCGCGGCTCCATTCCTTCAATGCGTCCGCGCCGCGAGTTCAGGTCGCCGATAACGTCGCCCATGTATTCCTCTGGGACGATGACCTCGACCTTCACATACGGCTCCAGTAGAACCGGATTTGCTTTCTCGGCGCCGTTCTTGAACGCCATCGAACCGGCAATCTTGAACGCCATTTCCGACGAGTCGACTTCGTGGAACGAACCGTCGTAAACCGTCGCCTTGATGTCCACCATCGGGTATCCGGCGATAACGCCGTTCTCCATAGCTTCCTTGACGCCCGCCTCGATCGGGTTGATGAATTCCTTTGGAATCACACCGCCCACGATCTTGTTCTCGAACAGGAAGCCCTCGCCCGGCTGGCGCGGCTCAAGCTCGAGCCAGCAATGACCGTACTGGCCGTGACCGCCGGACTGGCGGACGAAGCGTCCTTCCGCTTTGACGGATTTGCGGATCGTCTCGCGGTACGCGACCTGCGGATTGCCCACCGTGCAGTCCACTTTGAATTCGCGGAGCATACGGTCAACAATGATTTCCAAATGAAGCTCGCCCATGCCGGAGATGATCGTCTGCCCCGTCTCGGCATCCGTATGGACGCGGAAAGTCGGATCTTCTTCCGCCAGGCGCTGGAGCGCAATGCCCATCTTCTCCTGGTCATCCTTCGTCTTCGGCTCCACCGCAACCGAAATAACCGGATCGGGGAAAACCATCGACTCAAGGATAATCGGCTTGTCCTCGTCGCAGAGCGTATCGCCCGTCGTCGTGTCTTTCAGGCCGACTGCCGCGGCGATGTCACCGCTGTAAACCCTGTCAAGCTCCTTACGGTGATTCGCGTGCATCTGGAGGATGCGCCCGAGGCGCTCCTTCTTGCCCTTCGTCGAATTGTACACATAAGAACCGCTCTCGCAAACGCCGGAATATACGCGGAAGAACGCAAGCTTTCCGACATACGGGTCGGCCATGATCTTGAAGGCCAGCGCCGCAAACGGCTCATCGTCGCTGGACGGGCGGCTGTCCGCCTCGCCCGTGTCCGGATTCACGCCGCCGATCGCCGGAACATCCGTCGGCGCCGGCATGTAGTCGATGACCGCATCCAGCATCGGCTGGACACCCTTGTTGCGGTACGAGGTGCCGCAGGTCACCGGACACATCTTGCAGGCGATCGTCGCCTTGCGGATTGCCGCCTTGATCTCGGCCTCCGTAAGCTCTTCGCCGCCGAGGTACTTCTCCATCAAGTCGTCGTCAGTCTCGGCGACGGCCTCGATCATCTTCTCCCTGTACTCCTCGGCCATATCCTTCAAATCGTCCGGAATCGAAACTTCCGAGCTGACCTTGCCGAGGTCGTCCTCATAAATGATGGCGTCCATCTTCACGAGGTCGATCATGCCCTTGAATGTATCTTCCGCGCCGATAGGAATCTGGATTGCCACCGGATTCGCATGCAGGCGCTCCTGCATCATCTTGATGACGTTGAAGAAATCCGCGCCCGTCGTGTCCATCTTATTGACGTATGCCATACGGGGAACGCTGTATTTCTCCGCCTGCCGCCAGACGGTTTCCGTCTGCGGCTCCACGCCGCCGCGCGCCGTCAGCACCGCAATCGCGCCGTCAAGGACGCGAAGCGAGCGTTCTACCTCGACCGTAAAGTCCACGTGGCCTGGCGTGTCAATGATGTTGATACGATGATTTTTCCAGTAGCACGTCGTTGCAGCCGAGGTAATCGTGATACCGCGCTCCTGCTCCTGAGCCATCCAGTCCATCGTCGCAGCACCATCATGTACCTCGCCGATCTTGTGATTTACGCCCGTGTAGAAGAGAATGCGCTCCGTGGTCGTCGTCTTGCCGGCGTCAATGTGCGCCATGATGCCGATATTGCGAGTTTTTTCAAGCGAAAACTCTCTTCCCACTGTTTATCTCTCCTTAAAACCATTGCAGATGTGCCGATTACCAGCGGTAATGCGCAAACGCCTTGTTTGCCTCGGCCATTTTGTGCGTGTCTTCCTTCTTCTTGACCGACGCGCCCGTGTTGTTGGCCGCGTCCATCAGCTCGGCGGAAAGGCGCTCGTTCATCGTCTTTTCTCCGCGAAGCCGCGCATAGTTAACAATCCAGCGAATGCCGAGCGTCATGCGGCGGTCCGGGCGGACTTCCACCGGCACCTGATAGTTGGCGCCGCCGACCCGGCGCGCGCGAACCTCGAGCACCGGCATGACATTTTTCAAAGCCGTCTGGAAGACCTCCAGCGGATCCTTGCCCGTCTTGGCGCGGATCGTCTCAAACGCGTCGTAGACGACGCGCTGCGCAACGCTCTTCTTGCCGGAAAGCATCACTTTATTGATAAACTTCGTAACCGTTTTATCGTGATACACGGGATCCGGCAGCACATCGCGCTTCGGTACTGAGCCTTTTCTAGGCATCAAAATCCCTCCTTGCCCTCAATCTTCATTTTTATTTCTTTTTAGCACGCTTCGCGCCGTATTTCGAGCGACCCTGATTGCGATCCTGAACCCCCGCCGTATCCAGCGAGCCGCGAATCACATGGTAACGGACGCCCGGAAGATCCTTCACGCGCCCGCCGCGGATCAAAACGACGCTGTGCTCCTGAAGATTGTGGCCGATACCGGGAATATACGCGGTAACCTCAATGCTGTTCGTCAAGCGAACGCGAGCGACCTTTCGCAGGGCCGAGTTCGGCTTCTTCGGCGTCGTCGTGTAGACGCGCGTGCAAACTCCGCGCTTCTGCGGGCAATTCTTGAGTGCCGGTGCTGTGGATTTCTCCTGCATGCTCTGTCTGCTTTTGCGGACCAACTGATTAATTGTAGGCATACATGCACCTCCTTCCTTCATATTGAAAATTTAATTTATCAAAACCCGAAATGAACCGGGTTTTTAACGTGTTTCATGCAAGGCCGCCGCCGCCGCGGAACCGACCTCGATGGAGCAGGCCTTGCCGAGCTCCGCCATCGTCGCGCTCTCAACGAGCTCAACACCGACGCCGGCGCACATCTCCTTCAGGGAACGCGTCACCCGCTCGTCCGCGTCGCTCGCGACAAATACGCAAGCCGCCTTTCCCTTGCTCACAGCCTTCGTGACCTGCTTCACACCCGTTACATGCGGCGTCGCCGCCAATGTCTCCAATGTCATCTGCGCCACGCCCCCTAAGCCTTCTGCCCCCTGTCTGTGACCAAGCAGTACATATAATATCACCCGAAAAAACAAATGTCAACCCTTATTTTTATTGGTTTTCCCATGCCCACGCGTCCGTGTGTGTCATAATTAAAAAAAGTCCTTGCGGTATAGACATTTTTGAAAAACCTGTCGAAAAATTTTTTATCAAAGACTTTGCCGCGAATAAACCCCATCGATCACTTCCGTGAATCCTCTTTCCTGCTTATAATGCCTCAAAAGGCCGTGTCGCTATCGGACACGGCCTCTGATATCAGCTTATTCCTGTTTATTTTTTGGAAAGATTTTTCAAAACGTCCTTCACGGCCTCCGCCACGCGCTCTTTTGTGAAACCGAAATTCTTGAACAGCGTGCTGCCCGGCGCCGACGCGCCAAAGCTTTCCATAGCCACCGTCTTGCCGTCGAGACCGACGTAGCGCTCCCAGCCGAAGGACGAAAGCGCCTCCACCGCCACCCGGGCACGGACTTTTTTCGGCAGGATGCTCTCACGGTAAGCCGCGTCCTGCGCCTCGAAGAGCTCCATGCAGGGCATGCTGACGACTCGCGCGTCGACGCCTTCCGTTTTCAAGAGCCCCTGCGCCTCGATGGCAAGCGCCACTTCGGAGCCGCTTGCGATCAGGATCGCGTCCGGCGTCTCTTTTTCGGAGGGCGAAACGATATAGGCGCCTTTCAGCGCGTCTTTGCCGCTGCCGGCAAGCTGCGGGAGATTTTGCCGGCTCAGCACGAGCGCCGTCGGCGTCGCCCCGCTCGTCGCGGCGAGGAGCCAACCCGCCGCCGTCTCGGTCGCGTCCGCCGGACGGAACACGTTGACGTTCGGCTGGGCGCGAAGCATGGCGAGCTGCTCGATGGGCTCGTGCGTCGGACCGTCCTCGCCAACGCCGATACTGTCATGGGTGAATACGTAGGTCACTGGCAGCTTCATCAACGACGCGAGACGGAGCATAGGCTTCGTGTAGTCGCTGAACACGAAGAACGTCGCCACATAGGGGCGAAGGCCGCCATGCAAAGCAAGACCGTTTGCGATTGCCGCCATCGCCAGCTCGCGGACGCCGAAATGGATATTGCGCCCCGCGTAATCGTCCTTTGAGAAATCGCCTGCGCCGTCCATGGCCGTCTTGTTCGAGGGCGCAAGGTCGGCGCTGCCGCCAAACAGCTGCGGCATCCTTTCTTTCAGTCGGTTGATGTATTTCCCGGACAGGCTGCGCGTCGCCTGCGCCTTGTCCTCATACGCCCAATACGCTTCGTCGTTCATCAGGTCGTCTTTGTCGGCGGCCTCATGACATTTCGCCCAGAGCTGTTTCATCTCCGGGAATTTTTTCTGGTATTCCGCGAACAGCGCGTTCCAGTCCGCTTCCGCCTTTTCGCCCACCTCTGCGAGCCTCGCGTAATGCGCGTAAATCTCCTCCGGCACGTCAAAGGGCTCCTGTGACCGCCACCCCAGCGACTTCCGGAGCTCTTTTACATTGTCCTCGCCCAACGGCTCGCCGTGGGCGCTGGCTTTACCCTGCTTTGCCGGGCAGCCATAGCCGATTTGCGTCTTGATTGTAATGAAGGAAGGCCGCGCCTTGTCTGCCTTCGCTTCCTCAATGGCGCTGCCGATGGCCGCGAGGTCGGTACCGTCCTCCACGGTCAGCGTCTGGAACCCGAAGGCCTCCATACGCTTCTCGACGTCTTCGGTGAACGCCAGATCGGTGCTTCCTTCGATCGTGATCGAGTTACTGTCATAGAGCACGATCAGCTTCGAGAGACCGAGGGTGCCCGCCAGCGAAAACGCCTCGGAGGAAATGCCCTCCATCATGCAGCCGTCGCCGCCCAGCACGAAGGTGTAATGGTCGACGACAGGATAACCCGGCTTGTTGAACATCGCGGAAAGGTGGGCTTCCGCCATCGCCATGCCGACGGCCATGCCCATGCCGGCGCCCAACGGCCCCGTCGTCGCCTCAACGCCGACGGTGTGTCCGTACTCGGGGTGTCCCGGCGTCAGCGAGCCGTCCTGCCGGAAATTTTTCAGGTCGTCCAGCGTCAGGCCGTAGCCGAAAAGATGGAGCAAAGAATATAACAGCATGGAGCCGTGGCCGCCGGAAAGGACAAAACGGTCGCGGTTCGCCCATTTCGGGTTTTTCGCGCTGTGCTTCATATGCCGCGCCCAAAGCTCGTAAGCCGCCGGCGCCGCTCCCAGCGGCAGACCCGGGTGGCCGGAATTTGCTTTTTGTATCGCGTCCGCCGACAATATGCGGATCGCATTCACGCTTGTCGCGTCAATCGACATTCCTTCATCGCCCTTCTTATTATAATTACCGTGCCGCAATCACGTCGATCTCGACCAGCGCGCCCTTCGGCAGCTTGCTGACCTCCACGCAGACCCGCGCAGGCGGATTTTCCTGGAAATACTGGCCGTAAATGCCGTTGACCTTCGCGAAGTCGTCCATGTTCGTGATATAGACCGTCGTCTTGACGACGCTCTCCAGCGACGAGCCCGCCGCTTCGAGAATCGCTTTGAGGTTTTCCAGCACGCGCGCCGTCTGTACCTCGACGCTGCCCTCGACGAGCTCGCCCGTCGCAGGAATCAGTGGGATCTGCCCCGAAACGAAAATAAAACCGCCCGCCTCAATGGCCTGCGAATACGGCCCGATGGCCTGCGGCGCATTCGCCGTGGAAATGACTTTTTTCATGAATAAATACTTCCTTTCTCAGGAACTGCTGCGAAATATAGTTCCTTATTCTTCTTCCGGCTCGTCCGGTTTCTTCATGACGAGGTCCTGCCTGAGAAGCGCCGCCTCGCCGAGATAGACGTGACGGATTGCTTTCTGCGGCTTGTCAGTATCGGCGAGCACCAGCGCGCGAATGCAGAGCGGTAGGCTCTCCTTGACCGCCATCTGTCGGGTGTCAAAAAGCGGCACCGAGTCGAAGCCCGGAATCTGCCGCGCTCCCGCTGCGGGAAAAGCCGCCGTGATATCCTCCGTCGCGCTGAAAATCACCGCGCCGACGTCCTCCGGCTTCACGCCATTGTGACGGATCATCTCCGTCACCATCCAGCGCACCGCCGCGACAATCTCGGCCTCTGTGTCGTTCTTGATTGTTATTGCCCCGCGGATTCCCCGCATCGAGAAGCCCTCCCCCAATTATCAGTTCCGTAAAATATCCCAAAGCAGCCGCCCGCAGAGGACGAGCGCCGCCAAATACCCGAACACGCCCAGGAGCGGAATTTCCATGATCTTCGGCGTCATCTGCGTCATGCAGATAACGCTGGAACCCAAAAGCAGCGCCGAGCCGATCAATCCGAGCACGAGCTTGTTGATCATGCCGTCGATCCGCCGAAGCGGCTCCTCGGAGCCCGTAAGGTCGAAATTGACCTTCGTCTGTCCGCGCATCGTCATTTGC
The DNA here is from genome assembly GCA_946183785.1 of uncultured Selenomonadales bacterium. GTDB lineage: Bacteria > Bacillota > Negativicutes > Selenomonadales > Selenomonadaceae > RUG12372. Next base: position 15,851 of record CAMHCS010000014.1, read on the forward strand.
AGGATATCGGAAAGCTGCTCCGGCAGACGCATGGTCTTCTTGAAGAAAACATACCCTTCGCGCTTCAAACGGTCCAGCTCGACGCGCCAGTTGAAATCCTTTTCTATATTGAGCTGAATACTCCTCGTGAAAATCTCCACGAAGTTGACGTCCGGACAGTAATGCCGCATGACGCCCTCAATCGTCAAAATGCCCCGGGCGAACATGCTGAGCCCCGGTCCGATCCCGATTCGATGGCGGCGAAGCAAGTCCATGATCTGCCGCGTCAGTGTCCCCATACGGAACGTGCCGAAATCAAGATTGCCATACCGCGTCATCAGCTCGTCGATGTCTTCATAAAGGCGGGTATGGTCGACGCGCCCTTTGGGAACGCCCAGCGACAGCACCGCCGCTTTCATCTCCAGCGTGTCGTGACTCACCAGCGAGAAGATAGCCTTTCGGATGGCCCGGCGGTCGCGGTTCGAGATCCGCCCCATCATGCCGAGGTCGAGCCAGACGATTTTCCCATCCCGTATCCGGATATTGCCCGGGTGCGGGTCGGCGTGAAAATAGCCGTCCTCCATCATCTGCTTGACATAATTTTCCCCGAGCCTCCGCCCGAGCTGGTTCATGTCGAAGCCCTTGCCCCGAAGCGCCTCCAAATCATCAAAACGAATGCCGTCTATATACTCCATCACGAGGATCTGCGACGTCGTCAGATGATGATAGACGCGCGGGCAGTCGGCGTATTCCTCGCCCGCGTTGAGTTGGCGGAACTCATCGATATGGTCGGCCTCCATCAGGAAGTCCATCTCCTGCTTGGCAATCCGCCACATCTCGTCGAGCAGAAGCGAAATGTCCAATACGCCCTGCTCTGCGCCGAAGACTTCTATCAGCGCTGCGGCGCGTTTCAGCAGGACAATGTCCTGTTCCATCACGTCAAAGATGCCCGGACGCTGCACCTTGACGACAACCTCCTCGCCTGTCGTCAGAACGGCGCGATGCACTTGCGCGATGGACGCGGAGCCGAGCGCCTCCCGGGAAATCGAGGCGAATTTCTTTTGCCACGGGCATTTGTACTCCCGCTCGATAATGGAAAGCACCGTCTCAAAGGGCATCGGGCTGACGTCCGCCTGCAACGTCGTCAGCGCGTCGCAATACTCCTGCGGCAGGAAATCGGGCCGCATGCTCATGACCTGCCCCAGCTTCACAAAGGTCGGTCCCAGATCCTCCAATATCCGGCGAATCTTTTCCGGCGTTACGCCGCGCATGAGCTCCCGCTCCCGCAGGACGCCGACCATCTGCCGGAACCGCCGCGTCGAGCCCTCGCCCTGTATCTCGCTATTCGACTGTGTCATCAGGCTTTTCAGCATATAAACGCCTCATTGTTCAGCCTTTGACAGGCTCCTGCAAAATCTCCTGAAAAATATTCATGATCCGCTGGCCGTAAGTATAGCCCGGCACCGCCCAACGGCCGTTCAAGTCGACCCAATGCGGAAGCGTCATGCCGCCGTATGTGTCGCGCACCAAAGAATAGCGCGGGTCCACGATCTCCGACGACGGCAGGCGCGTCGTCGCGTAGGCCATAAGGTGCTGGATATGCGCACGCACGCCGATCTGCGCCGACGGGAAATAGCCGCCTTGCACATACTCGCTGGTCGTCCCGAGCCCACAGTAGTTGTTCTGGTCCGGCGTCACCGTACCGCCGTAGCTGAAATTCCCGGTCTCATGAAGAGCCTGCGCAAAAGCCACGTCCGGGCGGACGCCTTCTTTCGTCGCTTCCTCATAATAATAAGAAACAAGCTCCTCCGGCGTCACCGAAATACTCGGCGAAGGGTTGTTCTTCAAAAGATAATTGACACACTGCGCCTCCGTCGCCATCGGGCCGCCAAGGATATCCTCATTATCCAGGTCGACAGGCTGCAGCGTATAGTCGATCGGCCCGCGCTCCTTCACCGTGGATTCCTTCGCCTTCGGATGAAGCAGCGCGTCAATGCGGTCGCGAATGCCGCTTCGCCCTTCACCCGCAGCCGTGACGCTGTGTTCCTGTCGTATCTGTGCCGCCCCGCCGTTGAGCACCTGGTCATGCAGCCGCTTTCCGGCGTCCGCGACGCCCGAATCCGAAATCAGGCACGCACCTGCCAAAACCAACGCGCACAAAAAACGCGCGCCCGTATGTCGTTCCAAACTCCATCATCTCCTCCGTAATCATCCGTTAGAGAATTTCGCACATACGAGATTATTTTACCATAAACGGGAACAAAATGACAACGCGGTTTTCCCTTTCTCTCTCGGTCCACTTTTTTCAATAGTATTGGAAGCTTATAGATCTATATTATTTCTTCTTTATGCAACCGCTCCGCGATGCTCGTACCCGCCAGCGCCTTCATCAGCTTCTCGTCTCCCGCCTTTTCCTGTTGCAGCTTGCGCAGCTCGATGGCGACCAAGTCCAGCACTTTGTCGACGGCTCGGTAGACCTTGGCGCACTCCTCCGGCTGTACCTTCTGCGTGTAGAACGAGAGACGGCCTGTGCAGGTATCGCCACCTTTCGTCAGGCCGAAAAATATACGCTGCCGGTCTGCGTCAAAATCCCCGAAGGCGGCAATCTGCCCCAGCGCGTCGGCAAGTATTTCGTCGAGGGCATGATTTTGCATATCACCAAACAGCCGCAGTGTCTCATAATGGGCGCTCTCGTGGCGCCGCCGCAGCTGATGGGAACAATCCAGCCACTCCGTTTCGGGGAGCCCGAGCTTTTCGGAAGGAATATTACTGTAGAGCGCATAGTTCAGAAGCAGAACGCGATGGCGAAAGATTTTTTCCGCCCGCGCCTCGATCGTGAACGCGTTCACCGTCAGCGGCAGTTTCGATGCCTCTCCCCGAGCGTTCAACAGCGCTTCCATCTGCCGGAAATCCCTGTGGCTCTCCGTCGCAATAACGGGAAGCCGTCCTCCCAACGTATGCGCGAAGGAAATATTCAGCGCGCCAGGATTTTCCCACTGGAAATCAAAGGCCGGGAGGCGCAGCACATCCGCCAGGAAATCCAGCGCCGACTGTCCGTCCGCCTCCTGCCAGCTTGCGGTGAATGGTTCGTCCGCCATCGGCAGATCCGGCAAGGCAGCCGGGATTCTGTATTTCCGCTGCAAATACTCGTCGGCGGATTGGCCTTGCATGGCCGCATGTTTTTTTTCGTCCATATGAATCTTCTCTCCTTTAGGGAACCACTGAATAAGTCCCTCCGCGCCTCTGCCGGGTCTTTTTCCGCCTGTCGTCGTCAAATCCCTCTCGACGTAGCGATGCTACGCCTTCGAGGGCTTTTCCTAGACAGTCGAAAAAATCCCTCGACAGATGCACGAATTGACTTAATCAGTGTTTCCTTAGGCAAAACGGATTCACGAAATGATTGATTCATTGACCTTTTTTATTATATATCATTTGATACACATACGCGACGCAAAAATGGACGCAAGACATAAACAGACCAAACGCTCATCGCCCCGAAATCGCATTTTCTCATTGTTGCTCTTGATTCCCACAGAAATGAAACCACCTTGCACGTGAGATAAAAATTCGACGGAGAGCAATACCCGGAGGACAGCGGCCAATCAAAAACTTTTCGATAAATAGTAAACTCCCCTCATGCCGGCAGATTATCTCTGCCGCGAATAAGGGGAGCATATCATTGTCCCGGAAGTCGTTTCTTATTACAGCTGCGGGCCAGCTGCGACCAAAGCCTTGCCCTCGTCGTTCGTCTCGTATTTCTTGAAGTTCTTAACGAAGCGCTGGGCGAGATCCTTCGCCTTCTTCTCCCACTCGGAAACATCCTTGTAGGTGTCGCGCGGATCGAGTATCTTTGGATCGACGCCTTCGAGTTCCGTCGGTACTTCGAGATTGAACATCGGGATTTTCTTCGTAGGCGCCTTCTTGATCGCGCCGCCGAGAATCGCGTCGATGATGCCGCGGGTATCCTTGATGGAAATACGCTTGCCGGAGCCGTTCCAGCCCGTATTGACGAGATACGCCTTCGCGCCGCTCTTTTCCATCTTCTTGACGAGTTCCTCGCCGTATTTCGTCGGATGCAGCTCGAGGAACGCCTGCCCGAAGCACGCCGAGAAGGTCGGCGTCGGCTCTGTGATGCCGCGTTCCGTGCCCGCCAGCTTCGCAGTGAAGCCCGACAGGAAGTAATACTTCGTCTGCTCCGGCGTCAGGATCGAGACCGGCGGCAGCACGCCGAAAGCGTCCGCCGAAAGGAAGATCACGCTCTTGGCCGGAGGAGCGGCGGAAATCGGCTTCACGATGTTCTTGATATGGTCGATCGGATAGGAAACACGGGTATTCTCCGTAACGCTCTTGTCGGCGAAGTCGATCTTGCCGTTCTTGTCGACCGTGACGTTCTCAAGAAGCGCGTTGCGCTTGATCGCGTTGTAGATATCCGGCTCGGACTCCTTGTCAAGATTGATGACCTTCGCGTAGCAGCCGCCCTCGAAGTTGAACACGCCCTTGTCGTCCCATCCGTGCTCGTCGTCGCCGATCAGAAGGCGCTTCGGATCGGTGGACAGCGTCGTCTTGCCCGTGCCGGACAGGCCGAAGAAGATTGCCGTATTCTCGCCGTTCATGTCGGTATTCGCCGAGCAGTGCATGGCGGCGATGCCCTTCAGCGGCAGATAGTAGTTCATCATCGAGAACATGCCTTTCTTCATTTCGCCGCCGTACCATGTATTGATGATGACCTGCTCGCGGCTCGTGATGTTGAACACTACCGCCGTCTCCGAGTTCAGGCCCAGCTCTTTGAAGTTCTTGACCTTCGCCTTCGACGCGTTGTAGACGACGAAGTCCGGCGCAAAGTTTTTCAGCTCCTCTTCCGTCGGCTTGATGAACATATTACGGATGAAATGCGCCTGCCAGGCCACTTCCATGATGAAGCGGACCGCCATGCGCGTGTCCTTGTTCGCGCCGCAGAACGCGTCGACCACATAGAGCTTCTTATTGGAAAGCTCCTCCTGCGCCAGCTTCTTGACCGCCTCCCAGGTCGCCTTCGAGGCGCGATGGTTATCGTTCGGATAGCCTTCCGAAGTCCACCAGACAGTGTCCTTGGAGTTCTCATCTTCCACGATGAATTTGTCCTTCGGCGAACGGCCCGTGAATTCGCCCGTCATGACATTGACCGCGTCGAGCTCCGTGAGCTGCCCCTTGTCGTAGCCCGTCAGCTCCGGCTTCATTTCCTCGTCAAACAGATATTCATAGGAAGGATTGTGGACAACCTCCGTCGCCCCGGTAATGCCATACTTGCTCAAATCAATGTCAGCCATGCTTTTTACCTCTCCTTTTTTATAAATTCAACGCCCCGAAGGGAATACCCTTAATATTATTCTTTTCTATATCAAAAAGAAAAATCCTGCCAAAATATGAAGAAAGCCAACTTTTATTTTTCTGCGAACGCGAGCACCGCGTCCCTCATCTTGTCTTTCTCACAGCTTCCCTCATGGAGCGTTTTCGCGTCCTTTAAAGAAGCCAAGCCCTTTGGCGCAGTCGTGCCGGTCTTTTTTTCGAGCCTGTCGAGCAACTCGAACGGCGTCCCCGAAGCGTCTTCACCCAAAGCTTCGAGTACGCTACCGCTGAATTTGTACGGGCTCGCCGTGGAAACGACCACCATCGGGCGCTCGTCGTGAGTGCGTTTCCGATATTCGTGCGCCACCGTCCACGCCACCGCCGTGTGCGTGTCGAGTACGTAATGCTCGGCCTCGAACACCTCACGAATCGTCTCTTTCGTCTTGGCGTCGTCGGCCCAACCGGCCCAGAAATAATTCTGGAACCGCTGGATCATGCCGACGCCGGCGTCGTAGCGCCCCTCCGTCGCCAGAGCCTCCATCCATCCCCGGACGCCGGGAGCGTCTCCTGTCGTATGGTAGAGCATCCGCTCAACATTGCTCGATACAAGGATATCCATCGACGGCGAGATCGTCTTGAAGAAGTCGCGGTTCTTGTCGTAGTAGCCCGTTTGCAGGAAATCCGTCAGCACGTTGTTCTGATTCGACGCGCAGACGAGCTTCCCGACGGGAAGCCCCATCTGGCGCGCATAGAAGCCCGCGAGGATATTGCCGAAGTTGCCCGTCGGCACCGTGAAATTGATCGGATCGCCGTTCCTGATCGTCCCGGCCTTCACGAGGTCGGCGTAAGCGCTGAAATAATAGACGATCTGCGGCACAAGGCGTCCCCAGTTGATCGAGTTCGCCGAGGAAAGGCGCACGCCCGCCCCGTCAAGCCTCGCGGCAAAAGCCTCGTCGCCGAAAATCTCTTTGACGCCCGTCTGCGCGTCGTCAAAGTTTCCATTGACCGCCTCGACGCAAACGTTCTCCCCCTCCTGTGTGACCATCTGCAGGCGCTGCATATCACTGACGCCGCCGTCGGGATAGAATACCATGATCTTCGTCTGCGGCACGCCGGCGAAGCCCGCCAGCGCCGCCTTGCCCGTGTCGCCGGAAGTCGCGACGAGGATCAGCGTTTCCTTCGTCTCGCCGGTCTTTTTCAGCGCCTCGGACAAAAGGCGCGGCAAGAGCTGGAGCGCCATGTCTTTGAAAGCGCTGGTGGGGCCGTGCCAAAGCTCCAGCACCGAAACATCCCCTACGCATTTGACCGGTGCTGTCGCCGCGTCGTCGAATTTCTCGCCGCCATAAGCGCCTTCCACGCAGCGGGCGATTTCCTCCACCGTATAGTCGGTAAGGAACAGGCCGAGGATTTTTTTTGCCCGTTCCGTGTAGGAAAGCCCGACCAGCGATTCCAAAAACGCCGCGTCAGCCTTCGGGATCTCCGCCGGCACGAACAGCCCTCCGTCCCCGGCGATTCCCTGCAGGATCGCCTGCGCCGAGGACACCTTCTCAGCTTTTCCCCGCGTGCTCATATACTCCATTTCCATCTTCCTTTCCTTATTTCAAATGATTATTTTCCGTTCCTCTAAAAATTATGCTAAAATAAATCTACGCGCGGCGATTCAAATTCGCCACGGTAGCGTTCGCGGCGCGGATCAGGTCGGCGGGCGCGAGTACGATCTGCTCGCCGCGTTTTCCCGCGCTGATCGAAATGGTCGATTGTTTTTCCGCGCTGGCGTCGAGATAAACGGGATAGGCTTTTTTCGCGCCCAGCGGCGAACAACCGCCTCGCACATAACCGGTCAGCCCCAGCACTTCGTTCAGATGTACCATCTCGACGCGCTTGTTGCCGGAGACCGCCGCCAGCTCTTTCAAATCCAATTCTCCGTCCCCGGGAATACACGCCATCAAGACGCCGCTCTTGTCGCCGCGCGCGACCAGCGTCTTAAAGACCTGCCCGACAGGCATGCCGACCATTTCCGCGACGTGCACCGCGCTCAAGTCGTCCGGGTCGACGGGATACTCCTTCAATTCATACGGGACGCCGAGCCCGTCGAGGATACGCGCCGCGTTGGTCTTCGCGCCGCTTTTCTTTTTCGCCATACTACGCACTCATTTCTTTTGTGGCTTCACAATATTGTATTATAACATAAAACAACGTCTTTATGAAAGAAGGCTTTTCCATGCTGCAAATCGCCCTTGCCCAAATGCGCGTCGTCCCCGGACGCCCGGACCGCAATGCGGAAACGATGCTTCGCTGTATCGCCGAAGCCCGCGCACAAAACGCCGATCTCGTGATTTTCCCCGAGATGGCGATACCCGGTTACCTGCTGGGCGACACATGGGAACAGACGACTTTTCTCGAAGAATGCGAAGCCTGCGGCGAGGAGATCTCCGCGGCGTCCATGGGACTCACGGTCATGTTCGGCAACGTCGCCGTCGATCGGGCGAAGAAGAACAACGACGGCCGCGTCCGAAAGTACAACGCGTTCTTCACCGCGCAGGACGGGAAGCTCGTCGCGCCCGACGCCACGCCCTATCCGTTCGTCGTCAAGACGCTGATGCCGAACTATCGGGAGTTCGACGACACGCGCCATTTTTTCAGCCTGCAAAAGCTGGCCCGTGAGCTTGACGTCGCGGCGGAGGATTTGATCTCTCCCGTGCGCTTTACCGTACGCGGCAGGACGTATTCCGTCGGCTGCCTGCTTTGCGAGGACGGCTGGAGCGACGACTACGGGCTTTCGCCGATGGAAATCCTCTGCAAAAAGGAGCGACCGGACTTTTTCGTCAACATCTCCTCGTCTCCGTACACCCTCGGCAAGCACGCCAAGCGCCGCCGCGTCTTTTCCCTCCTTGCCGCCGAATCGGGCTCGCCGCTTCTCTACGTGAACAACGTCGGGATCCAGAACAACGGCAAGACCGTCTACACCTTCGACGGCGCGAACGCCGCCTACGACGCGCGGGGCGTCCTTCGTCTTTCCGGCGAACCTTATGAGGAAACGACGCAGGTTTTTGACCTCGAAACGCTCTCCGATCGAAAGCCCGCCGTGATTGCCGACGAACCGGAGTCCGCGCACATTTTCCGCGCGCTCTCCTACGGCGTTCGGCTGTTCCTGGAATCCATCGGCATGAAACGCGTCGTCATCGGCGTCTCCGGCGGCGTCGACTCCGCTGTGGCCGCCGCCCTCTATGCTAGGGTACTGCCGCCCGAAGACCTGCTGCTCGTCAATATGCCCAGCGTCTATAATTCAGAGACGACGAAGGGCCTCGCCCGACGACTCGCCGAAAATCTCGGCTGCCGCTATGTGACGATTCCGATCCAGTCTTCCGTGGAGCACACGATTCGACAAATTGAAGACGCCGCGATCGAAAACCTTTTCGACGGCGCCGTCGACCGGCTCGCCGTCTCCTCCTTCGCCGCGGAAAACATCCAGGCGCGCGACCGTTCCGCCCGCGTGCTCGCCGCTCTCGCCGCGGCCTTTGGCGGCGGCTTCACCTGCAACGCGAACAAGGCGGAAACCGCCGTCGGCTACTCGACGCTTTACGGCGACCAGAGCGGCTTCCTCTCCGCGCTGGCCGACCTGTGGAAATATCAGGTCTACGACCTCGCCCGCTATCTGAACGAAACCGTCTACAGGCGCGAGGTCATTCCGCAGGCGACCATCGACATCGTGCCCAGCGCCGAGCTTTCCGACGCGCAGGACGTGGACAGGGGACAGGGCGACCCGCTTCGCTATCCTTACCACGATTACCTCTTCCGATCCTTCATCGAGCGCTGGCAAAAGGCGACGCCGCAGGACATCCTCGAATGGTATGCCGCAGGGACGCTGGAGGAAAACATCGGCTGCGCGCCCGGACTCGTCGCGAAATATTTCCCGACGCCGAAAGACTTCATCGACGACCTCGAACGCTGGTGGAACCAGTTCTCCGGCCTCGCTGTCGCGAAGCGCATCCAGGCCCCGCCGATCCTCGCCATCAGCCGCCGCGCCTTCGGCTTCGACCACCGCGAAGCGCAGAATGGCCCCTACTACACAAAAAAATACAAGTCGCTGAAAGCGACTTTGTTAGGAGCGCAGCAGTAAATGGATTTGTCCACCCTTTCCGGATTCCTGCTCGCCTCGGCGCTGCTGACCCTCGCGCCGGGGCCGGACATCATGTACCTGCTCGCGAAAAGCCTTGCTGACGGCGCGAAAAGCGGCGTCGCGCTGGCGGCCGGTCTCGTCAGCGGAATCCTGTTTCACACGGCGCTCGTCATCATCGGCGCGGCGGCGCTGATTCAAAGCTCCCCCGCCGCCCTCGCCGCCCTCAAATATTTCGGCGCGGCCTATCTCCTCTACCTGGCATGGGGAGCGTTCCGTGATAAAAACGACCTTCGCCCCGGAGAGTCCGGCCGCTTCGAGAGCCTGCCTGCCCTTTATCGGCGCGGCGTGCTGATGAACGTGCTGAACCCGAAAGTGCTCCTGTTCTTCCTCGCGTTCCTGCCGCAATTCGTCCGGACGGAAGACGGAAACGTCGGAAAACAGATCGCGCTGCTCGGTTTTCTGTTTGCCTTGCAGGCGTTCCTGATCTTCTGCGTCGTCGCCCTCTGCTCAGGGCGCCTCCGCCGCCCCCTGCTCCAACGGCAGGGCGTCGGCCGCATCCTGAACCTTGCCCAGGGCGTCGTCCTCCTGGTCATAGCCGTGCTGCTGGTGATCTGAGGCATGCAAATATCTCCTTCCTCAGCCCTTCGCGCTACCGCGTGAGAATGGCAGCGCGCATAAAAAAACAAAGAAGTCTTCCCCCTGGAAAGCTTCTTTGTTTTTTTATGCTCTATATCCGTTTTTCAATGTCCTCCTTTTTTGAACCGCCCGCCTACGACGTCGTTGACCAGATTGAATGTGATGAAGGCCGATTCGTCGCAGTCGAGGACGATGTCTTTCACCCGTCCGATCTCGAGACGCGTGATGACGACGCAAATAATTTTTTTCTGCTCCTTCCGATAGCCGCCCTCGCCGTAAAGGATCGTGATGCCGCGTCCCATTTCCTCCATCAGCGCCTTTCCGATTTCATCCGGCGCGCTGGTCACAATCATGGCCGAATACGATTCGTCCAACCCCTTGAGGACGATGTCAATGGTCTTCGATATGGCGGAAAAGGCGACAATCGAGTACATGGCGCGCTCCCAGTCAAACAGGAACCCAGCCGCCGTGAAAATGAACAGGTTGATGAACATCACGATCTCGCCGACGGAAAACGCGGACTTCTTGTCCGCGATGATCGCGACGATCTCCGTGCCGTCCAGCGAGCCGCCCGCCCGCATGATCATCCCGACGCCGATGCCGTCGATGATACCGCCGAAAATCGCCGCGAGAAAAAGATCGTCGGTGAGCTGCGGCACCGGCTTGAAATAGGCCGTCCAAATCGCCAGGAACACAATGGCAACGGTCGTCGCCATGACAAAATCCTTACCGATGTGCTTATATCCAAGATAAAGGAACGGGATATTGAACAGCACGAGAAAAATACCGTACTCTTGCCCTGTGATTGCGCCAGCCATGATTGAAAGACCGACGACGCCGCCGTCGATGATTTCGTTCGGGACGAGAAAGATCTCAAGCCCGATAGAGGCGATGAACGCACCGAGAAAAAGCACTGTATATTGTCTCAGATATTTTTTCCACGAGCGCGAAGCGCGCCGAAGCGGAACGGTGATTGCTTTATCCATGATCTGTTTATTCTCCCAATCTGCGGCGAAGCTCCGCCAGCGCATCCGACCGTATCTTTTTCAACGGTACGTCCTTTTCCTCCGCGAGGCGCCGGCAGTCTTCATACTCCGCCGAGAGCGAGACGATATGTCCCTTGTACGCGCTGATCTTGCAGGACACCTCGCCGTAAGGCGTTTCCACCGTTGCCGTCCGGCGCGCCGCCTCAATCCGTTCGCCGACGGGCACGACGCGAAGCCCGATGCTCGTCGTCTCCCGAAACAGGATATCGACGCAGGCATCCTTTTCCTGCTCCCCTACAAGTACGGAAAGGGCCGTGGCGGGGCGGTTCTTCTTCATGAAGATCGGCGTCGTCCAGACGTCCAGCGCTCCCGCCGTGAGGAGCCGTTCATAGACGTAGCCGTAATCCTGCGGGTTCATGTCGTCGATGTTCGTTTCCAAAATGTAGAGCCGCTGCGCCTCGCGTCCCTGATAATCGCCGATGTACATCCGCAGCACGTTCGGGATGGAAAGCTCCCATGTGCCGGCGCCGTAAGCGATTTTTTCAGGCTGGAAATCCCCGGGCAGGTTTTCCGCGAACCCGGCCAGCGCGCGAATCACCGCCGCCCCCGTCGGCGTCGTCATCTCCTTTTCGTCCGCCGCATGGTAGAACGGGAAGCCCTGCAAAAGCTCCGCCGTTGCCGGCGCTGGCACCGGCATCGTGCCGTGGGCGCACTCGACGAACCCGCTGCCGGTATTGACGCGGGAAGCGAAGACCTTTTCCACGCCGAAATAGTCCAGAGCAATAGCCGTGCCGACGATGTCGGCGATGGAGTCCGTCGCCCCTACTTCATGGAAATGCACTTCGTCGGGCGGAAGGCCGTGGACCTTCCCTTCCGCTTCCGCCAGACGCGCAAAGATCGCGAGGCTGTTTTTCTTTACGGACGCGCCGAGAGACGAGCCTTCGATCATTTCGCGTATCGTCGCCATATTGCGGTGCGCATGGTCATGATGTGCATGCTCGTGTTTATGCTCGTGCTCATGTTCATGCGTATGTTCATGCGTATGTTCATGCTCATCATGCTCATGTTCATGCGTATGTTCATGCCCGTGCGCAGGCTCCGGCAGATTGACCGCGTGGAATTCCGCCGGTTCGCCGTGGACAAGCACCCGGACGTATTTGGCGCGGATCCCGTTTTTCGAGACGTCCTCAGCTTCGATGGAAAACTCGTCCGGCGGCAGCACTTTCCGCAGCTCGCCCGTCAGATATTCCTCCGGCAGCCCCGCCTGCAAAAAAGCGCCGAGCAGCATATTGCCGCTGATTCCCGCAAAACAGTCCAGATAAATCGCTTTCATCCGCAATTCCTCATTTCGTATGATTAATCTTGCTCGCAAGCACGCCGGCGCCGTAGCCGTTGTCGATGTTCATGACCGCGACGCCCGCCGCGCAGGAATTTAACATTGCGAGAAGCGCCGACAACCCGTGCAGGCTCGCGCCGTAGCCGACGCTGGTCGGCACCGCGATCACGGGGCGCGCCGTCATGCCGCCCACGACGCTGGCCAGCGCCCCCTCCATACCGGCGACCACCACAATGACGTTCGCCCGTCGTATTTCCTCCTCGTGGGCAAACAGCCTGTGAATGCCCGCTACGCCGACGTCAAAACAGGAGTCCACCGCATTTCCCATCAACTCCGCCGTCAGCGCAGCTTCCCGCGCCACCGGGATATCGCTGGTGCCGGCCGTCAGTACCAGAATACGCCTTGATTCGTCTACGGCTTCCGTATTCCGGCGCACATACAAAATGCGCGCCGCCTCGTCATAAACTGCTTCCGGCGCGGCTTCCCGCACGAAAGCCGCCGTCGCCGCCGATATCCGCGTCGCCATCACGCTCTTCGCGCTCTCCGACAACAACCGCTGAAAAATTGCCCGCGTCTGCTCCTTCGTCTTCCCTTCGGCGTAAATGACTTCGGGAAACCCCTGCCGAAGCTCCCGGTGATGGTCGATCTGCGCGAAACCGATATTCTCATACGGCAGGCGCGCCAAAGCCTCGACGCTTTCCTCCAGCGTCGCTTCTCCCTGCCGATAACGCTCGAGCAGTCCTCGAATCTCTTTCCTGTCCAAAGCCGCGCCCCCTTTCCTGCCAGATCGTTTTTTTTACAAAAAAAGCCTCCCCCTCTCTTGGGAAAGGCTTCCAGACTTCATTCCTGCGGCAACTCCGCAGGCGCCACCGGCTGCGGCTGCTGAGGCTCCTTCGGCGGCATTTCCGGCTCGACGGGCATCTTCTGCAGCTCGTCCCGCGCCTGATTCAAAACGGCGAGAATATTCCCGACGTTCAGGATCAAATGGTCGAAGACCTGATTCGCGTAATTGTTCGCGTTCACACGAAGCTGCCGCGCCTGCTGGAACGCATACTCAGTCACTTCTTTCTGCTGGGCCGTCGCCTGCTCCATGATCAGCTCGGCCTTTTCCTTCGACTCGCGAACGATCTTGCTCTCTTCGATCATGGATTCCGCAATATCCCGCGCCTGGGAAATGATCTTTTCCGCCTCGGCCCGCCCTTCGTTCAAAATGGCGTCTTTGCTGTCCATAATAGCCTGCGCGTTCTGGATCTCGTTCGGCAGCTCCTGTCGGAGATTGTCGACAAGATGCACAAGCTCCATCTCGTCGATGAGGCTCCGATTCGTCAGCGGAATCCGCTTTCCGTCGACGACAAGATTTTCAATTTCATCTAAAATCGTGTTTACTGACATCTCTCATCCTGCTTTCTTCAAAATAATCTATTTTATACCGCGTCCTTCTTTACTTTTCGGACGACGGCCTCCTCTACGCACTCTGGCACAAGACCGTGAATGTCGCCGCCGAACATCGCCAGTTCGCGGATCCCGGAGGAACTGACGAAATAATATTCCTGCCCCGTCAGGATAAATACCGTTTCGATATCGGGGGCGATATGCTTGAGCATCTGCGCCTGCTGAAGCTCATACTCAAAATCGGTCACGGACCTGAGCCCGCGTACAATGACGCTTGCCCCAGCCTCGCGCATATAATCCGGGAGCAGCCCGGAAAACGAATGAACCGAAAGATTAGGAATATGCCCGGTGGACTCGCGAATCAAACGGACGCGCTCCTCCACAGTGAAAAACGGCTCCTTGCGAATATTGTGAAACACGCCGACGATAATCTCGTCAAACATGCGGCTCGCCCGTTCAAAAACATCGACATGCCCCATCGTCACCGGATCGAAGCTGCCGGAACAGACCGCTCTCTTCATACGTCAACCTCCAACGTGGCAAAAATACGCACCCGCGTGGTATGTCCGTAATTTTCCTCGCGCATAAGCGAAAGGCGCGAAAGCGGAGGAACCTCTTTTTCATCTTCGCCGCACTCCACGACGACAAGCGCGTCCTCCGAAAGAACCGGCGACGCGTCGAGCGCTGCCAGTGCGCGCTCCCACAGGCCTTTAGCGTAAGGCGGGTCGCAAAAGACGAGGCCGAACTTCTCCCCCTCGGCAGCAAGCCGCGACAACGACGCAAACACATCGCCGCGCACTACGCGAACCACGTCCGTAAGATGTGCATGCTCCGCGTTGTCCCGCAGGAGATTACCCGTCGCCTTATCCACCAGCACGGCGAACGCCGCACCCCGGGAAACCGCTTCCAGTCCGAGGCTCCCCGTCCCCGCGAAGAGGTCGAGCACGCGCCGTCCGACGACGCGTCCGCCGAGGATGCTGAACAGCGACTCCTTTACGCGATCCGACGTCGGCCTTGTAGAAAGTCCCTTCGGCGCCTTCAGGCGGGCGCCCCGCGCCTTGCCCGTGATGATTCGCATGACGCCCCTCCCAAACTTCGTTTATTGTACCATATTTTTTCCCGTTCGTGAACAAAAAATCAAAAATCAAATAACGCGCGAAAAAAGCCCGGCCTCGCTTCTGTTTCGACGGCCGGGCTTCTTCATTGTACTGACACGATGTTTTTTGCCATATAAACATCGTGCCAATATGCTAATCCCATTACCCCTGCACGACTTTTTCCAACTCCGCGTACTGCTCCTTCAAATGATCCCAGAGCATATCGATGACGATGGCGACGGCTTCCGGGTCGAAATGCTCGGCGTCCGCCGGAATCGACGCGTCGAACAAGATGTCGCCCTCTTCGTTTTCGTAATGCTTGAACTTATACAGGCGGTTCATATCCGCCAGGAAGTCGCGGACCCGCGCCCGATTCTCGTCGTTCACGGCGTCGAGCATCACGGCGACGCGCACGACGGTGAACATCGAATCGTCGATGAACACGCCCATCGGCACATACAGATCCTTCTTCGCCTCAAGGCTCGACTGGAACAGCACGAGATGGTCGTTTTCCTCCATCTCCCGCGCCTCAAAGACATTGTCGTCCGGAATCTGCTTCAGCATTTCCGCAAATTTTTCCGCTTTCTGGTTCATGGTCATCTCTCCCCTGTTAATATGGATTCTGGTTTCGCTTGCGTTAAGCGTTACATCCCTGCATCTCATCTGTCGCGCTGCGCGCGCCGCCTTCCCCTGGGGAAAAGCGCAATTATTATTTCACTGTGTAGACACGAATTGCGTTGGTGTTGCCGACAGCGAGCTGTATGCCCGACGTCATGACCGTGCGGTCGCCCTCCGTGACAAAGCCTTTTTCCTTCGCCGCTTCCGCCGCCATCTCCGCCATCTCGTCCGCGTCCTTCCATGGGCACGGCGACGTCATCGGCTCTACGCCCCAGCGCAGGTTCAAATGGCGGGCGACCTCGTCCGACTCCGCGAACGCGAATATTCCCGCCTTCGGGCGATATTTCGACACCATGCGCGTCGTGTAGCCGCTGGCCGTCGGCGTGATGATGAGCTTCGCGTCCAGTTCATAGGCGAGCTGCACCGTCGCGTGGGCGATGGCCTCCGTCGTCTTGTGACGCTCCACCCCTGCGCCCTCGATGATCTCGCGATAGGAAAGGGCGCGCTCTGTGCGCTCGGCAATCCGCGCCATCGTCTGTACCGCCTCGGCCGGGTAGTCGCCGCTGGCCGTCTCGCCGCTGAGCATGATCGCGTCGGTGCCGTCGAGGATCGCGTTCGCCACGTCGCTGGCCTCGGCCCGTGTCGGGCGCGGATTCGAGGTCATCGACTCCAGCATCTGCGTCGCCACGATGACCGGCTTTCCGGCGCGGTTGCACTTCGCGATGATCTCCTTCTGGATCAGCGGCACGTCCTCCGCCGGAATCTCCACGCCGAGATCGCCGCGGGCCACCATCACGCCGTCCGACTCCGCGAGAATCGCGTCGAAATTCTTCACGCCCTCCAAATTCTCTATTTTCGAGAGAATCTCCATGTGCCCGCCGTGCTTCGCGATCAGCGACCGAATCGCGCGCACGTCCTCCGCTCGCTGGATAAAGGAGGCCGCCACGAAGTCCATGCCCTGCTCGACGCCGAACACGATATCCTTCTCGTCCTGCTCCGAGATCGGCGGAAGTCCCAGCGCCACGCCCGGAGCCGCAACGCGCTTGCGCGTGGACATCGGCCCGTCGTTCTGGATGGTCGTCACGATATCCGTGCCCTCGATGGCCTCCACTTTCAGCGCGACAAGCCCGTCGGACAACAGCAGCGTATCGCCGGGTTTGACCTCCGTGTAGAGTTTTTTATGGTTCACCGAAACGCGCGTCGCGTCCCCCGGCGCGTCGTCCGCCGTCAGCACGAAACGGCCGCCCTTTTTCAGCTCGACCTTGCCCTCCGCGAACTCCCCGAGGCGCATTTCCGGTCCCTTCGTATCGAGCAGCAGGGATATCACCGCGCCGGCCTTCTCCGCCGCCGCGCGCACAGCCTCGATCCGGCCGCGCTGCTCCTCGTGCGTGCCGTGGGAAAAGTTGAATCGGGCGCAGTTCATGCCGCCCGCGATCAGCGCGTCCAGTACGCCTTCCCTGTCCGTCGCCGGCCCCATCGTACAGATGATCTTCGTTTTTTTCCGCATTCCGTTCTGCCTCCTTCTCGGGTCAAAACCCGCCTCTTATTTTACCTCATCTTTCGTCCGCTGAAAAGCAGTACCGAACGCCCGAAAAAAAGTCGCGAAAACCGTCGTTTTTTTCGCCGTCCCCTCTTTCCTTTCCCATACGATTGGACTATAATATAGGAAAGAATGTATAAGGAATTTTTAGTGGAAGGGAGTCTTATCTATGGCAACTGTCAGCGCAACTGCGAGAAACACCGGACTGATGTACCAGTTCGCCGCAAAGTCGATAAACGGCAGCTCGTCGAACCATTCGATCCAGGGTCTCATCGGCGGCCTTTCGTCGTCGAAAGCCGCTTCGGCATGGTCGAGCATCACGAGCGCTGCCAGCACCGGCCTTTCTTACGCCACGGCTGTCGCCTCCAACCGCAATTCGCTTTCGAGCGTGCTCTCCGAATATGACTCGGCGAAAAAACAGTTCTCGAAGGAATACGACTCCGCGATGGGCGACCTCGCCAAAGCGGCGAAAACGCTCCAGAACACGAACTTCGACGTCGCCCCCCAGGACGCGAGCGAGGAAGACGTCGAGAAGAACACGAAGGCTGCCGTCAACGCGGTGCAGGACTTCGCGAAGAAATACAACGAGACGATTGCGTTCCTGAAGGACAGCAAGGACGTCTCGAAGCGTGTCGCCGCCCTTGGCAATTCCTTCAACGACGCCTCCTATTTCGCGCAGTCGCTGTCCACCGCCGGCATTTCAGTCAAATCCGGCGGCGAGCTTTCCGTCGACACGGAAAAGCTGACGAAGGCGCTGAAGGAAAACCCGAAAGCGGTGGAGAACGCGCTCGGCAAAAACGGCTTCGCCGGCCGTACGGCGAACAAGGTCGACAACGCCCAGCGTCAGAGCGAAAAAATGTTCCCGTCCGTCTCGTCGATGATGGGCGCCTCTGTCGCCGAAGCGAAACGCATGTACTCGGCGGACACCATCGGCCGTTCCATGTCCTACGAGAACGTCGGCTCGCTCCTGAACATGTACTTCTGAGTATTCCCGCATACAGGCATATAAAAAGCCTTGACGCTTATTCACCATAGCGTCAAGGCTTTTTTGCGCCTTATCCGACCAAGAGCACCTTATAGTCCTCCGCTTCGACGGCCTGCTTCAGCGCGTCGTCGGCGACCTCCGCTTTCAGCGTAACAATCGCCGTCCCTTTCTCGTGGCTGACCTTCGCCTCCGCGACCCCCGGCAGCGCCTCCAGCGCTTTCTTTACGCGCGCCTCGCAATGCCCGCAGGTCATCCCCTCGATCTTCATGTTCTTTTCCATTGTCCGCACCTCTTTCTTTTTTGGTTCTTCTTTTCTACCAGTTTGCTCCGCGCCATACAGCCTGAAAAAATTCAGCCGCAGGGCGTTGGTGACCACGCAGAAGCTCGACAGGCTCATGGCCGCCGCGCCGAACATCGGCGTCAGCTTCCAGCCCGTGAGCGGAATGAATACGCCCGCCGCCAGCGGAATGCCGACGAGATTGTAAACAAACGCCCAGAAGAGATTTTCCTTGATATTCCTGAGCGTAGCCCGCGACAGGCGGATTGCCGCCGTGGCGTCGGCGAGTCGGCTCTTCATCAGCACCACGTCCGCCGCGTCCACGGCCACGTCCGCGCCCGCACCGATTGCGACGCCGACGTCGGCCCTCGTCAGCGCGGGAGCGTCGTTGATCCCGTCGCCGACCATCGCGGTTTTGCCTTTCGCCTGCAAATCCCGGACGACGCTCTCCTTGCCGTCGGGCAGCACGCCCGCGACGACCTCGTCGACGCCCGCCTCGCGCCCGACGGCCTTTGCCGTGCGCTCGTTGTCGCCGGTCAGCATCACGGTCCTGACGCCCATACCGCGCAGGTCGTCGACGGCGCGGCGGCTGTCCTCCTTGATGACGTCGGCAACGGCGATAAACCCCAGCGTCTTTCCGTCGCCTGCGAAAAACAGCGGCGTTTTGCCTTCTCCCGCCAACGCGTCGGCTTTTTCGGCAACGCCTTCGGGAATCGCCGCTTTGTCTTCGATGAACGCACGGCTGCCGCCGAAAACAGATTGCCCGTCGAACGTCGCCGCAAGACCGCGTCCCGGAATCGCCTGAAAACTTCCCGTCGCTTCCGGCGAAAGCCCGGCCTTCTCCGCATAGCGCAAAACCGCCCGTGAAAGCGGATGCTCGCTTTTCGCTTCGAGCGCCAGCGCGACGCGCAAAAGCTCGTCCTCCGTGACGCCCGCCGTCGGGTATATCCCCGTAACCTCCGGCTCGCCCCGCGTGATCGTCCCCGTCTTGTCGAGGGCGACGATTTCCGTCCGTCCGAGCATTTCCAGCGCCGCCGCCGTCTTGAACAGGATTCCGTTCTTCGCGCCTACGCCGCTGCCCGCCATGATGGCGACGGGCGTCGCAAGTCCAAGCGCGCAGGGACAGCTGATCACGAGCACCGAGACGCCCCTCGCCACGGCGAAGCCCGTTTCCGCGCCCATCGCGAGCCATACGAGCGCCGTCACGACGGCAATCGCGATGACAATCGGCACGAATACGCCCGACACACGGTCAGCCAGCTTCGCGATTGGAGCCTTCGTCGCTGCAGCGTCCTCGACGAGCCGGATAATCTGCGCCAGCGTCGTATCCTCGCCCACGCGGGTCGCACGGCATTTGAGAAAGCCCGATTGATTCAGCGTCGCCGAAGAAACCATATCGCCCTCCGCCTTGTCCACCGGCAGGCTTTCTCCGGTCAGCGCCGCCTCATTCACCGCGCCCGCGCCTTCGAGCACGACGCCGTCAACCGGAATCTGCTCGCCGGGACGCACGACGAAAATTTCGCCGAGCATGATCTCCGAAGCGGGGATCGTCGTCTCCGCGCCGTCCCGGATTACCGTCGCCGTGCGCGGAGCCAGCTTCATCAGCCCCTTCAGCGCGTCCGTGGTCTTGCCCTTCGACCGCGCTTCAAGCATTTTCCCGACGGTAATCAATGCGAGGATCATGGCCGCGGATTCGAAATAGAAATCCTCATGGTACGCCATCATCGCGTTCATGTCGCCCGAAACGCCCGTCATGGCCAGCAGCGCGACGACGCTGTATGCAAAAGACGCGAAGGAGCCCAGGGCGACCAGCGTGTCCATATTCGGCGCGCCGCCCAAAAGGCTTTTGCCCCCGCTGACGAAGAACGCCTGATTGACGACCATCACGACGCCCGCCAAAAGCATCTGCAAAATGCCCTGGGCGATCATATTGCCGTCGAGAAATTCCGGAAGCGGCCAACCGAGCATCATATGCCCCATAGACAAATACATCAGCGCCGCCAGGAATCCCAGCGACGCGACAAGCCGCCGACGCAGCGCGGGCGTCTCGTGGTCTTCCAAAAGCGCCGCGTCCGTCGATATATCGGCGGGCGCGTCTTTTTTCGTCTCATTCCTGACCGACGCTCCATAGCCCGCTCCCTCGACGGCGGCGATCACCGCCGCCGGGTCGGCGCTTCCTTCGACGCCCATCGAGTTCGTCAACAGGCTCACCGCACAGTCTTCCACGCCCTCGACTTTTTTCACGGCCTTCTCTACCCGGGCGACGCACGCCGCGCAGCTCATTCCCGTGACAACATACTGCTTCATTGATTCACCTCTGTCCCGTCTCATTATACCACATAACATGAATATTCCCTATAAATTTTCTAGATTTCCACAAAAATAAATCCCCCTCGGCATTCCAAGGAGGATCGGCAGAGCTTTCTATCCTTCCAGCACAAATCTTCGCACGGCGTCCGCGAAGCCGTTTTCCTCGCAAGGCGGCGCTATCTCGTCCGCCGCCTCTTTGACCGCAGGGATAGCGTTGCCCATCGCTACGCCCAGCCCCGCCGCGCGAAGCATTTCAACGTCGTTGCCGGAGTCGCCGAGGGCCATGATCTCGTCCGCGCGGATTCCGCGTTTGTCGGCGAGAGCCAGCATCGCCCGCGCCTTCGATACGCCGGGTCGCACGATTTCAATATAGTTGGGGCTGGACTGCATGACGTCCGCCTCATTGCGAAAACGGTTCCTCAGGTCGCGGATGACTTCGTCGATTATTTCCTCCGGAACGGCGACGAGCAGCTTCGGGACCTCCTGCGTCCGGGCGAGCATTCCGCCGCGCCCGATCGCCTCGCCGTAAACCTTCGACGCCGATTCGTAAATCCGCGCCGCCTCTGTCTTTTCCACGTAATAAAGCGCGTCGCCGACGTAGCTCTGCACATACCAGCCGCAGGCAAATGCGTAACCGAGCACGCGCTCGACGACCTGCGGCTCAAGATACGACGCCGTCAGAAGCTCGCCGCCCGCCGTCTTGACAATCGCGCCGTTGTAACTGATGATCGGCGCGTCCATGCCCAGCTTCTCGGCGTACTGGATAGCGGAAATGTGCATCCTGCCTGTGGCGATGACCGTCGACACACCGAATTTTTCCGCCGCCTGCACGGCTTTCTTGTTTTCTTCCGTGATCTCATAGGCGGCGTTGACCAGCGTGCCGTCCAGATCGGTCACGATCATGCGGATTTTTTTCTTGTCGCCCATCATGCCGTCTCCATGTCGCGGCTCGCCACGATATCGACGCCGAGCCCAAGAATATTTGCCGCGATTACGTCGCCCGTATGAACGGGAGCTTTGGCGCTGACTGCGCGAAGCGCCTCGGCGCAATCGACGATGCGCTCTTTTGGCAGCTTTTTGGCTGAAACGACGGGCAGCAGCGGCAGCCGTCCGCCCTCGATACGGACGGTGGACGTCAGCATGCGCGTCGGCGCGGTCAGTTCTTCTTTAGCATACTGCGCGCCGCGCGGACAGAAATTCCCGGTCACATTCGTGACGGCGCCGTCCTCCACGGTCGCGGTCAGTTCACAGCTCAACGGACAATTTATGCAGTTCAGTACCTTCGTTTCTGTGGCCATCAATTACCCCTCCTCCAAAGATACGACAAGATCCGCCGTAAGCGCGCCGATTTTCGCTTCCGGCACATCCACCGCGATCATTTCGCTGGGCTTCGCGATCATCAACGGCTTCGCGAAGACCTCCGCGCCGCCGCTCATGACTTTCAGCTTCAGCTTGCCGCGCATGGGCCGCGTCACGCGCATAAAGAGCCGCACTTTTTCCGCTTCCCCGCCAAGGCGCAGATGCTGCGGCACGCAGGTGCGGACGTTGTCGCCGGTCGTGACCGCAAGGTCTCGGGCCGCGCTGCCGCCCTCACCGAGCGCGGCTTTCGCCGCGAATTTTCCGGCGATCTCCGCCTCGTCGGACACGAAATCCACGAGATCATGCACATGAACCACATTGCCCGCCGCGAAAATCCCCGGCTCGCTGGTCTCCCGCCGCTGGTCGACGACGGGCCCGCCCGTCAGCGGGTGCATTTTGAGGCCGAGACCGTTGGAAAGCTCGTTTTCAGGAATCAACCCGACGGAAAGCAATACCGTGTCGCAGTCAATCTCAAACTCCGTGCCGGGAATGGGCCGCATCTTGTCGTCCACCTTTGCGACGGTGACGCCGGTCACCCGGTCTTTGCCGTGAATTGCCACAATCGTATGAGACAAATGCAGTGGAATATCATAGTCGTTCAAACACTGGACGATATTGCGCGTCAGGCCGTTGGAAAACGGGCAGATTTCCAGCACCGCCTGCACTTTGCACCCCTCCAGCGACATGCGGCGCGCCATGATCAGGCCGATGTCGCCGGAACCGAGGATCACGACTTTCCTGCCGGGAATATACCCTTCCATATTTACCATTC
This sequence comes from uncultured Selenomonadales bacterium, assembly GCA_946183785.1. Taxonomy (GTDB): domain Bacteria; phylum Bacillota; class Negativicutes; order Selenomonadales; family Selenomonadaceae; genus RUG12372. Next base: position 38,583 of record CAMHCS010000014.1, read on the forward strand.
GCTGCGCCGCGCCCGCCGTATAGACGCCCGCGGGACGCGTGCCCGGGATCCGTATCGCGCCGCGGGTACGCTCACGGCAGCCCATGGTCAGCACCACTGATTTCCCCCGAAGCTCCATCACGCCGCGCGTCGGGCTGATCGCGCGCACGGTCTTGTCTTTGCGAACTTCCAGGACCATCGTGTCGACGAGAATCTCGACCTCGGGCAAATCTTTCACGAGATCATAGCATCGCTGGGCATAGCCGGGCCCGGTCAGCTCCTCCTTGAAATGGTGGAGGCCGAAGCCGTTGTGAACGCACTGCTGTAAAATGCCGCCCGGCTCGCGGTCGCGTTCCAATACGAGAATCTTCTTCGCACCGTTCTGTTGGGCGCTGAGCGCCGCGGTCAGCCCTGCCGGACCTCCGCCAACGATAATGACGTCATAAAGCGCGTTCATTTCCGCCCACCTCCCAGCTTTTCCTCATACATATAAGAATCCGGACCGTCCTTCCGCACCTTCGGCACAGGAATCCCAAGCTCCCGCGACAAAATCTCGATCACCCTCGGTCCGCAGAACCCGCCCTGACAGCGTCCCATGCCCGCGCGGGTGCGGCGCTTCACGCCGTCCACTGTCCGCGCGCCGCAAGGCCTTTTGATCGCGTCCACAATCTCGCCCTCGGTAATCGTCTCGCAGCGGCAAATCACACGCCCATACCGGGCGTCTTTTTTAATCAGCGCCGCCTGCTCCTCCGGCGAAAGCTCCCGGAAAACAGGCTGAGGCGGACGGCCTTTGACGACATTTTCTTTCGCTTTCGCGCCCGCCGCCTTCGCAATTTCCTCCGCCAGGAGCCGAGCAATGGCCGGAGCCGAGGTCAGCCCCGGCGACTGGATGCCCGCCGCGTGATAAAGCCCCTTGACCGTTTTCGATTCTCCAATGATAAAATCGTTCGTATCCGAAACCGCGCGAATGCCTGCGAATTCAGTAATCGCCGCGCCCATTGGCAGCTCCGGCACGAGTTTTTTTGCCCCCGCGATGATCTCGTCCATGCCCGCCATCGTCACGGCCGTATCGTCGCGGCTGTCCTGCTCCTGCGCGTTCGGTCCGACAAACGTATTGCCGTGTGTCGTCGCACAGACGAGGATTCCCTTCGACGTCTTTGTCGGCGCCGGGAAAACAATCCCTTTTACCATCTTTTCCTGCGCCGTCTTGTCGAACAAAATATACTCGCCCTTGCGCGGGTGAATCGAGAAACTCGTATCCCCCGCCATTGCCGCGACCTTGTCCGCAAAGACGCCGGACGCGTTCACGACGAACCGCGCGCGGATCTCTCCCTGCGTCGTCTCCACAGTGAATCCCTGGCCGCCCTCGGCGCGAATGCCCGTGACCTCGCAGCCGCATAAAATCCCGGCGCCGTTTTCCACAGCGTTCTCCGCAAAGGCCGCCGCCATGCCGAAGGGCCAGCAGATGCCCGCCGTGGGCGCCCAAAGCGCCGAGCAAATCGCCGATGAAAGATTCGGCTCCTTTTCGCGCACTTTGTCGCCGCTCCATATTTCCAGACCCGGCACGCCGTTCGCCTCGCCCCGAGCCTTCAATTCCTCAAGCTGCGCTTCTTCTTCCCCGTTCGTCGCACAGACGAGAGACCCCGTCCATTGAATATCCAACCCCAGCTCGTCCTGCAAGTCGTGATACAGCCGATTGCCCTCGACGTTCATCTTCGCCTTCATGCTGCCTGTGGGCGCGTCAAAACCCGCATGCAGGATTGCGCTGTTTGCCTTCGTGGTGCCCGCCGCGATATCCGGCTCTTTTTCCACCAGCACGCAGGACAAATCAAGCCGCGCCAGCGCCGCCAGCGTCGCCGTCCCCGAAATGCCGCCGCCGATCACGACGACGTCCGCCTTTCTCTCCATATCGCTCCCCCCTGGTATTCAATGCTATTATATTATTTCTTCACAGCGGCGAAATTTCCTGCCTTCGGCGCAAAATAAAAACCGCTGCACGACAATCATCGTACAACGGTTCAGGAAACGTCAACCTAGTCTCTCCGTGCCTCTGTCGGGTCTTTATCCGTCATGCTGTGTCAACATGCCCGACGAAAAAACCTTCGACAAACGCGCGCATCGCCTTATCCGCCATTTCCTTTATCACTCCGCCGTCCCGTAATATTTCTCCACCTTGAAGGCGGGCCGGTAAGCTTCTTTCGCTTTTCTGAGGCCAGGCATTCCCATATCCTCTTCGCGATTGATATACGGGTACGGGGCCGCCGCCTCGGAGGCGGCAAAGGCCTGGTTGACGGCGGCGAATGCGCCCTCCGCCGCAAACGCGCCGACGGCTTTCTCGAAATGCACGTCAATGACCTGCGGCGAAATAGCGGAGGCCATTGTCATTGCGGCAGGCACGCCTTCCGCATAAAGGACGCCACCGAAAAGGCCGAGCGCCTCCCAATGCTCGGCGGCTTTTCGAATATGCGCGAGTTCGCTCATGTCCACGTCGATTCCGTCCTCCGCCTTTTCCACAAACCACTGCTCCGCCACCGCCAGAGCGTCGGCGATATTGTCCTTCGTGATCGGATGATACGACGCGTCGGGAAAGCGCCGCCAAAAGCGGTTGACGAGATTCTTCTTCGCATGCAGCTTTTTCCCGGAAAGCTGCGCGAGACTTTCCCGCTTGTAGATATAGTCGCCGTCGCCGTCCCGGGAAAACCACCGGACATTGCAAAGCCCGTCGAAAAGCTTCTTCTGCCGCTCGTCGAAGGCGCAGAAGGAAAGCGGCTCGCCCCGCCGCTCCGCGTCTCGCCGCAAAAGAGACAACTCTTTCTCGCCGTCGAATCCGTCGGCGGCCAGCGGCGCGCCGTACCCCCTGCAATTGTCCGTATTCCCCTGGAAATGCCGGAACAAGATCCCGTCCTGTACGGCGACCTCTGTATGAAACAGATCGGCCAGCAGGAAAAGATTAACCGGCGACGTGTCGCTGCCCAGGGTTTGCGCCCCGTGGAACAAAACGGAAAGAGCCGTATTTGCCAACTGCCATTCCAGCATGAAAAAACCTCTATTCCTCTTCGTGCAGGGGAATCTCCCCCGCCTGTTTCTTTCAATAATTACGGTGCGAAACGCACGACAATTTCCGATCCCTGCACCACAGCTGTACCTGGGGCAACGTCCTGGCTGATTGCCGTACCGCGTCCTTCAGCGCGCATTTTGAGGCCCGCGCCCTCGATCTGAGCTTTAGCCTGCGCCACGTCGAGGCCGATTACCTCGGGCACGACGGCATGCACGACCGTTTGCGACGCGTCCGGCGACGGAGGCGCTGCCGGCGTCTTTCCCTCGAAAGGATCGCTGGAGGGCTCGACGTTCAGATAACGGAAAAGCTGCTGGAAGATCTTCGACGCCACCGGAGCGGCAATCTGCCCGCCATAATAAGTGCCCAGCGGTTCGTCGATGATGACGAGCAGCGTGACCTCCGGATCCTCGACGGGCGCGAATCCGCAGAACGAAGCGATATAGCTGCCTTCTTTATAACCGACGGCGTCCGTGTTAATCTTCTGGGCGGTACCGGTTTTGCCGCCGATGCGATACCCTTTGACTTTCGCTTTCTGGCCGCCGCCCGTGGAAACGACCTGCTCCAAAAGCCCGATCAGCGTCTTTGCCGTCTCTGAGCTGACGGCGCGCCGCACCTCTTTGGGTTTTGCCTCCTCATAGACGGAGCCGTCCTCGTTGTAAACCGCTTTCACGATATACGGCTTCATCAATACGCCGTCGTTGGCAATAGCCGACATCGCCGTGATGAGCTGCAGCGGCGTTACCGCGATGCTCTGCCCGATGGACATCGTCGCAATATCGGAGTCGCGCATATCATCCGACTCGAACAATATTCCCGCTTCCTCCGCGGGAAGCTCGACGCCCGTCGGTTCGCCGAAGCCGAAGCGCCGCGCGTACTTGTTCAAACGGTCCGCGCCAAGGTCGAGACCGATCAGCGCGAAGCAGGTATTGATGGATTGCTTCATGACGTCGGTGAACGTCACCGTGCCAAAGCTGTCGCCGCTCCAGTTCTCTATGCGCTTTTCGCTGACGATCAGGAATCCCGGGTCCATGAACCAGTCGTTGGGCGCGACTATGCCTTCCTCCAACGCCGCCGCCGCGACGATGGACTTGAACGTGGAACCCGGCTCGTAAATGCTGGACACGGCGCGATTTTTCCAGACCTCCATCGGAAAATCCTCAAAATGATTTGGATTGTATGAAGGCCGGGACGCCATCGCAAGGATTTCCCCCGTCTTTGGCTTCATCACCAGCGCCGTCACCGAAAGCGGCTGCGTCTCGGCAAAAGCCTCCTCCAGCACCTCTTCGACCATGAACTGCACGGTCGAGTCGATGGTGAGCTGGACGGTCTTGCATTGATTCTGTCTCGGCACGCGCCTTGAAACCGATCCAAGAATTGGACGATCGCTGACGTTGTCCGTCTGCACAAAGGTCTCCGCCACGACGCCCTTGATCAAATCGTCATAGGCCTGCTCGACGCCGTCGAGGCCCACGTCGTCTGTGCCGACAAATCCGAGAATATTCGCCGCCAGTTCCTCATTCGGATAGTATCGCTTTGGCTCGTCCTGAAAGCCGAGACAATTGTACCCCTCAGTGCGGATCAAATCTCGGACCGCCGCCACCTCGTCCGTCGACAGGAACCGTTTCACCCATACGAAGCCGCCGCCCTGCTCGATGTCGTGACGGACTGCCTCCTGCGTCAGCCCGATCAGCGGCGCGAGCTTTGCCGCCACCTCATCTTCCTTGCCCTTCTCCACATTGTTCGGGTCAATGAAAAGCGACTTCATCATCAGACTGACCGCCATCTCGCGTCCGTTGCGGTCGAGAATCGCGCCGCGGGGCGACTGCATCAGGCGCTCCTCGCCCGTCTCATGGCGCACCCGCGCCGCCAGTTCCTCGCCCTGTACGAGCTGTATCCACCCGTACCGCAGCACCAGAAGGGTAAAAAGTACCAGCACCCCGACCAGCGCGCGCCTGAAATTGATCGCAACGCGCTTCTGTTCACGCTTTCCGAGCTTTTCCCGTTCCTTTGAATCCAGCTTGAATCGTCGTCTCATATTTCTTCCTTATTCAGTCAAAAGGATGTAATTGATGATGGGCATTCTTCTCCCCGCCGAAGGCCCCGCGCCTTCATTCGCTACTATAAAACAAAGGCCTAAAAATCCCTTTGTTGCCGTTTTTCGACAGCAAAGGGATTTTCACTTCCAAATCAACCCACAATGAATTTTTCCCAGACAAAAATGCCGATAACGCCCGGTATGCCGAAAACGCCTGCAAGCAGCGCCTTCAGCACCGTGATCTCAATGCCCGCGCCGAACAAATCGACGACGAACAACAGGATTGCGCCGCATACACTGTTCGAGACGAATTTCAGCAACAGCTCCACCGGCCATTTCAACAGCTTGACTAAAAGGCAGATCGCCAACAGACCGACGGCAAACGAAATGACAACGCTCGATTCCGCCACGAATCTTTCTCCCCTTTCATAATTCCACGCGGTTTTCCATCGCTTTCGCCAATGTCACCTCGTCCGCGTATTCGAGGTCTCCGCCCACAGGCAGTCCGTGAGCGATACGGGTGACGCGGACGCCCATCGGCTTCAAAAGCCGCGCGATATACATGGCGGTCGCCTCGCCCTCGACGTTCGGATTCGTCGCCATGATGACTTCCTTGACTTTCCCATCCGAGAGGCGCGCCAGGAGTTCCTTCACGCGGAGGTTTTCCGGGCCGACTCCTTCCAGCGGCGAAAGCGCGCCATGCAGCACATGATAAACGCCGTGATAATCATGCATGCGCTCCACCGCCGCCACGTCCTGCGGCTGCTCGACGACGCAGACCGTTTCATGGTCCCGCTTCACTGAGCTGCAGATCGCGCAAGGATCGCGGTCGCTGAGATTACAGCAGACGCTGCAAAAGCCGATCTTTTCCTTCGCCTCGAGAATCGCTCCCGCCAGCGCCCGCGCTTTTGCCGCGTCCATGTCGATCACATGGTACGCGAGGCGCACGGCGGTCTTCGCGCCGACGCCTGGCAAGGCGCGAAAATGCTCGATGAGCTTTGCCAAAGGCTCGATGTACTGCATTCAGATCATTCCCGGCGGCAGCCCGAGCCCGCTGGTCAGCTTCGCCATCTCGCTCTGCATCATTTCATCGACTTTCTTGCCGCATTCGTTAACCGCCGAGACGATCAGATCCTGAAGCATCTCCACGTCCTCCGGGTCCACCGCCGCCTTGTCGATGGCCAGGGACTCCACGATTTTTTCGCCGTTCATCACGACCTTGACGACGCCGCCGCCCACCGTGACTTCCACGGTGCGTTTCTTCAGCTCTTCCTGCATCTTCTGCATCTGCGCCTGAACTTTTTGAACCTTCTTCATCATGCCGGCCATGTTGCCGCCCATTCCGCCAAACATCAAATATCCTCCCTTCGCCGCATTCCTGCGGCCATCGAAACCATCCTGCAAAAAATCGATCATAACGCCTTTGTTTCGGTTTTGCCGCAGGCAAAGCCTCCTCTGTCGGCGTTTCAACGAAGCGTGAATACTCGCCGCCTGTTATTTTCGCCTCGCCCTGCTTGTTGGGGCAGGGGCGTCTTTTCCCTCGCTATAGCATAGCAAAGACCGCTCCCGCCGTCAACTTCTTACGGTTCCTCCGGCGGGATATACATTTCGTCCGTAAGCCTGGCGAAATCCTCGTCGGTAATCGGCGGCCCTTCGCCTTCCGAGGTCGACGGCCGCTCCTCCTTTTTATTCTCGCCCGCTGTCGCCACCGGCAAAACTTTCGCCTCGGCACCGAATATTTCCACAACCTGCGCCACCGCCTCCCGGTCTTCGGGAGGCAGCGCTGCGACCACTTCCCTGGCCGTTTTCTCCCGCGCAGGCTCTTTTCTTTTCGCGCCCGGCTTCCTGGGCGGTTCGGAAATCTCGCCCGTCTCGACGATCAGACGGAGCGTCCTGCCCGAAAGCCTTTCAAGATATCCCTCGAGAATGTTTCGGTAATCGTCCTTTTCCAACCGGTTCGCAAGAAACGCGCTGGTAAAGCGTATACAGAAACACTGATCCGTCATGCCGCCGAATACGCCGCTGGCGACGCAAGCACGAACGGCTTTTTGCTCCTGATCCGCCCCCAATCCGTCCAAAAGCCGCCGCCAAAGCTCCTCGCCTTCCTTTGTTTTCTCCCATTGGCCGGCCGATAGGCCCGCCCCGGAAACGGGCCCCCCGGGGCGTCCCGCCGTCGTTCTTATCCTCGTCGGAGCCGTCCCCCGCGCAGCCGGCTGTCTTGCCGTTCCGGCGGACGTCGGCGGAGAAACGGAAACTGCCCCCGACGCGATTTTTTTCTCCAGCGCCTCGAGCCGCGCGGACAGCGTCCGAAACTTTTCCCCCGCGTCCTTCGAATCTCTTTGCATCGTGGCTCCCGTCGGCTGCGCCGGCGGGATTTCCTCGCTGCTAAGGCGGCAGATGACAAGCAGCGCCGTCTCCACCGCAATCCTGGGCTCGGTCGTCCAGCGCAGCTCGGCCAGCGCGTCGTGCAACGCACGCAGCATTGGCAGGAAGGATTCCGACGGAAAAAGAGACGCCGTTTCTTTCAGCACAACCTCGTCCGTCTCGTAAAGCTCGACGCCCTCCGGCTGACCCGCCGCCTGATAAACCATCGCCGCCCGCAGCTCCGCCACGAGCTCTGTCACAAGCTGTTTTGCGTCCTTTCCCTCGGCCAGTATATCGCCGACCGCCGCCAACACTTCCTTCGCGTCTTTTTCCGCCAGCGCGCGCAAAATCCGAAGTACGCTCTCGCGCCCGACGAGGCCGAGAATCTCGCGCACCAGTTCTTCCGTCACGCGTTCTTCCGCCAGCGAAACACACTGGTCGAGCGTCGACAGCGCGTCCCGGAGACCGCCGTCAGCTTCCCGGGCCACCAACGCCAAAGCCTCGTCGTCCGCCGCGATCCCGGACGCGTCCACGACCTCCCGCAGCCGCGCCTCGATGTCCTTCGCCGAGATCCGCTTAAAATCGTACCTCTGGCAGCGGGACTGGATTGTCGCGGGAACCTTTTGCAACTCCGTAGTCGCGAGAACAAACACCACCTGCGGCGGCGGTTCCTCCAGCGTCTTCAGCAGCGCGTTGAATGCTTCGCTGGTCAGCATATGGACCTCGTCGATGATATAGACTTTATACCGCCCCATCGTCGGCGCAAATTTCACCGTCTCGCGAAGCTCCCGGATCTCGTCAATGCCTCGGTTGGAAGCCGCGTCGATCTCCATGACGTCCATCGACGAGCCGTCGTTGATCCGGCGGCAGCTCTCGCATGTATTGCACGGCTCCGCCGTCGGCCCTTTCTCACAATTCAGCGCCTTCGCTAGAATTTTTGCCGTACTGGTCTTCCCGGTGCCGCGCGGCCCCGAGAACAAATACGCATGGCCGACGCGTCCTGAAGCTATGGCCTGAGATATCGTCCGGCTCACATGCTCCTGCCCGACCAGCTCGGAAAACCCCTTCGGCCGCCATTTTCGATAAAGGGCGACATACGCCATTTGATCTCACTTCCTTAACATGCGAAAAACCGCCGCACGAAGCCTTTCTCTCCTGCGGCGGCGTTTTATGACTGTCCGTTAGCGTTTAGGCCGAAAAGGCGGAATCGGCGTCACGTCGTCCGCGTGCATCGTCAGCGGCGGGATTTCCGTTCGACGGTTCTGAACGAAATCCGGCAACGTGATATCGAGTCCCATCGGGCGATCCGATTCCCGCGGCGGCTGCTGCGGCGTCTCCTGTTCCTGCGCAGGAGCGCTTTGTCCCTGCGGCGCCGATGCAGCAGGCCGTCTTTGCGGCTGCTGCCGCCGAGCCGTCCCCGGCTGGCCTGCCCGCACTCTCGGCGTCCGATAGACGTCCGCGCTGTCGATGAAGTCCGTCGCAACCAGCGTCGCACGAACCGAGCCGCTCAGGGCAGGCTCCGAGATCACGCCGAAAATCACGTTGACGTCAGGGTGCGTATGATCCGCAAGATATTCCATCGCCTCGTTGACCTCGAACAGCGGCAGCGAATCGTCCCCGCTGATGTTCAGGATCAGTCCCCGCGCCCCATGAATATCGCGCTCCACCAACGGGCTTTCGAGCGCCTGCTGCACAGCCTCGACGGCGTTGCCCCTGCCGCTTTCGCCGATGCCCAGCAATGCGTCGCTGGAATTGCTCTGCCGGAAGATCGAGACCACATCCGCGAAATCCACGTTGACGACGCCCGTGGTCAGGATGACCTCCGAGATACAGAGAATCGCCTGCCGTAAAATACTGTCCGCCGCCTTGAAGGACTGCATCAGCGTCATGCGCTTGTTTTCCGGCAGCTTCATGAGATTGTCGTTGTGCACGACGAGCAGCGCGTCCAGATGCTCCCGCAAGGCCTCGACGCCCTCGTCGGCAATCCGCAGCTTGCGCTTGCCCTCAAAAGAAAACGGCACTGTCACCACGCCGATGGAAAGCATGCCCAAACGATTCACGAGCTTTGCAATCACAGGGGCCGCCCCCGTGCCGACGCCGCCGCCCATGCCCGCTGTGATGAACACCAGATCCGCGTCCCGAAGCGCCATCTCCAGCTTCGCCATGTCGCTCTCCGCCGCTTTCGCGCCGAGCTCCGTCACGCCGCCCGTGCCGCGGCCTTTTGTCATGCGCTCGCCGATCGACAAAGCCTCGATCCCCGCTTCCTTCAGAAGCGCAAGCTGTTTTACGTCCGTATTTACTCCAATCAGCTCAATGCCCGGGATCCGGTCCTCCGCCAGCCGGAGCAGCACGCTGTTCCCACCGCCGCCAACGCCGACGACCTTGATCCGGATGATCGCTTTTCGTATATCCGCCGCTAAAGTCTCCACAGGGTCAAACGCCTCCCTTACGGATTTACGGAACCTTTCTATGCATATATCATATCAAAATTATCTATTCGCCGTTCGTTCGAGATTTCCTGCAAACTGTCCCCTTCTTTTTTTCCACGATGCGAGAGCATATCCGCCCGCCTGTGACACGAGCATTCCCGCGCCCATCAGCACGCAGCCTGCCGTCTCTCTGGCTGAAAGCGCCTCGCCAAGCACGAGCCACCCCGCCAGCGCTCCAAAGACCGACTCCAGGCTCATAATCACCGCCGCGGGGGCAGGATCGGCCTCCCGCTGCCCGACAATCTGCAGCGTAAACGCGACGCCTGTGGACAAGACGCCCGCATAAAAAACAGGGAACCACGCCGCCGTCACAGCCGAAGCTTCCGCCGTCTCAAACATCAAAGCCGTCGCAGCGTTCAGCAGAAACACGACGACCACCTGCGCCAGCGACATCGCGATTACCTCTGCCCGGGCCGCGAACCGATCGATAAACAGAATATGCGCAGTCCAGAAAAAAGCGCAGCAAAGCTCCATCAGATCGCCGCGCCCCAAAGAAAGCCCGTCCGTCACGCAGAGGAAATAGAGTCCGGCCAGCGCCAGCGCCGCGCCCGCCCAATGCTCGGCACGGATGATCTGCCGCAGGAACACCCCGGCCAGAGGAACGAAAATCAAATACAGGCAGGTCAGGAACGACGCCTTGCCCACCGTCGTATACAGCATGCCGTACTGCTGAAGAGCGGACGCGGCGAACATCAGGACGCCGGCCGCCGCGCCGACGCGAAAGCTCTCCGCGGAGCGCGGCATATATTTCCGTCCTCCCGCCAACAGCCAGAGCAAGCCCAACGCCAGTGTGCCGAGAAAGAACCGTGCCGCGCCGTAAGTGAACGGCCCGATATTTTCCATGCCGACGGACTGCGCGACAAACGTGGTGCCCCAGATGAACGCCGCGACAAAGAGACAGCCGTTTCCCCGCCAGCGCAAAAGCAAAACCTCCAATAACGCAAAAGAAAAGCCGACGGGAAAATCCGCCAGCTTTTCACAGTTTTTCAAATGGTGGAGACGAGGGGGATCGAACCCCTGACCTCCTGCATGCCATGCAGGCGCTCTCCCAGCTGAGCTACGCCCCCGTTCAACGTACTTTGCTATTATACTCGAAACATTATCGTTTGGCAATACTTGCAAAAAGAAAATTTTTTATGACACGCCGCCATAATGTTTTTCATAATAGCTCGCATATTCGCCGCTGGTCACATGCTCCCACCACGAGCGATGGGAAAGATACCATTCGATCGTCTGCCGAATGCCGTCCTCAAAGCGCGTCGCAGGAGACCAGCCCAGCTCCGCCGTCAGCTTCGCTGGATCGATGGCATAGCGCAGATCATGCCCCTTTCGATCCTCCACATGGCGGATCAGGCTTTCCGGCTTTTCCAGCGCCTGCAGGATAATCCTGACCACATCGATGTTTCGCTTCTCGTTGTGGCCGCCGACGTTGTATAGGCTGCCGTCCTTGCCCTTTCGGATAATCAGGTCAATCGCCGCGCAATGATCCTCCACATAGAGCCAGTCCCGCACGTTCTCCCCTGCGCCGTAGACCGGAAGCGGCTTGTCCGAGAGCGCGTTCAGGATCATCAGCGGAATCAATTTTTCCGGGAAATGGTACGGACCGTAATTGTTCGAGCAGCGGGAAATACTGACTGGAAGCCCGTAGGTGCGATGATAGGCCTGTACCAGAAGATCGGCGGAGGCTTTCGATGCGGAATAAGGGCTGGACGCATGAAGCGGCGTCGTCTCCGTGAAAAACAGGTCGGGTCTGTCCAGCGGCAGATCGCCATAGACCTCGTCGGTAGACACCTGATGAAAACGGCGTACGTCATGCTTCCGGCAGGCGTCCATCAAGACCTGCGTGCCGATAATGTTCGTCTTCAGGAACAGCCCCGGCGTTTCAATCGAGCGGTCTACATGGCTTTCCGCCGCAAAGTTCACGACGATTTCCGGCTTTTCCTCGGTGAAAAGCTTCTCCACCGCCGCCTCGTCGGTGATATCTCCCTTCACGAAGCGGAACTGCGGAGACTTCAGCGCCGCCTCCAGCGTTTCAAGGTTGCCCGCGTAAGTCAGCGCGTCATAACAGATAATCCTGTCCTCGGGGCGATGCGCAAGCTCATAGTAGACGAAATTCGAGCCGATGAATCCCGCGCCTCCAGTCACGACGATGTTCATGCGTTTGCCCCCTCATAGACGAAATTCAGGCCGCCCGCCACACGCTCGGCCAGCGTCGGCGCGTTTTTATCCTTGTCCGAAAGGATCGCCGGCGCTATCGGCCACTCGACGCCGATGGCCGGGTCGTCCCAACGGACGCCGCCGTCGTGCTGCGGCGAATAGTAATTATCAGCCTTATACTGCACTTCTACGTCGTCGGTCAATGTGAGGAATCCGTGAGCGAACCCCCGCGGGATAAACAGCTGCTTCTTGTTTTCCGCCGAGAGCCTGACGCCGGTCCATTTTGCGTATTGCGGCGATCCCTTGCGGATATCCACCGCCACGTCGAATATCTCGCCCCGGGTCACACGCAGGATTTTCGCCTGCGCCATCGGATCCAGCTGATAATGGAGCCCGCGCAGCGTCCCCTTCTCCGCCGAAAACGAATGATTGTCCTGCACGAAATGCGCGTCGATTCCCGCCGCCGCAAGCTCGCGCTCCGACCAGCTCTCCAAAAACCACCCGCGGGCGTCGCCGAACACCTTCGGCAGGATCTCGAAAACACCCTTTAAATTTGTTTCCCGAATCTCCAACATGAAAGCCACCTCATGAATCCAAAATCAACAGAGCGGACAATCTGCAAATATCTTCATTCTTAACTCTCCACTCTTCACTCTTTTATAATCCTCATCAAGTACTGCCCATACTCGTTTTTCATCAGCGGCTGCGCCAACGCTTCCACCTGCGCCGCGCCGATATATCCCATACGATAGGCAATCTCCTCCACGCAGGAAATCTTGAGCCCCTGCCTCGCCTGGATCGTCTGCACAAAGGACGCCGCCTGCAAAAGCGTCTCGTGCGTTCCCGTATCGAGCCACGCAAAGCCGCGCCGCATTTTCTCCACGCGAAGCGCCCCGCGCCGGAGATACTCGCGGTTCACGTCGGTAATCTCCAGCTCGCCCCGCGCCGACGGCTTCACGCCCTTCGCGACCTCGACGATGTCCTCGTCGTAAAAATAGAGCCCTGTCACCGCGAAATTCGAGCGCGGCTGCTTCGGCTTTTCCTCAAGGCTGACGGCCGTGCCGGTCTTGTCAAACTCCACCACGCCGTACCGCTCGGGATCGCTGACATAGTAAGCGAACACCGTCGCGCCTTCGTCCCGCTTCACGGCACGCTGCAGCGAAACGGCAAGATTGGAGCCGTAAAAAATATTGTCGCCGAGAATCAGCGCGCATCCCTCGCCCGCGAGAAATTCCTCGCCAATCAGGAACGCCTGCGCCAGCCCGTCGGGGCTTGGCTGCTCCGCGTAGGAGATCGATATCCCCCACTGCCCGCCGTCCCCGAGAAGCGCGCGAAAGCTGCCGCCGTCCTGCGGCGTCGTGATCACAAGAATATCCCGAATGCCCGACAACATCAAAACCGAAAGCGGATAATAAATCATCGGCTTGTCATAGACCGGCATCAGCTGCTTCGACACGGCGCGGGTCAAAGGATAAAGCCTCGTGCCCGATCCTCCCGCGAGAATAATGCCCTTGCGTATCAACGAAAGTCCCTCCAACCTCAAACAATATAATCACAGTATACCACATAAAAATGCGGCCGGAAATCTCCAGCCGTCGTTTTTATTTTATGATATTCACGATATTATCTTCCGACGAAAGCACCCTCGGCGGCGCCGAGGCGGCGCGCTTATATCCGAAGGCTCCGATACAGAGCGGAGCGTAGCCGGTCGGTATGCTGAGCTGGGAAAGCAGCGCCTTTCCATCTTCCGTCTGGAAGGTCGAGGCCGCCGTGGAAAACCAGCAGGCGCCGAGACCCGATTTTTCCGCGACGAGCATCATGCTGCCAAAGACCATATGCGCCGCATCCTCAACGAATTTCTCGTCCTGCCGCCCGGAAATGATCAGCACTACGGGAATTTCGGAAACGAGGTGCGCCGGCCGCGAAGCGTCGCCGCTCATCTCCCTCGCCAGGCGCTCATAAAGCTCCTGAAAGCGACGTAACAGCCCCCGGTTCTGCAGTACCGTGAAATGCCATTCCTGGTTGCTGGGCGCGTTGGAGAGAAGCTTTCCCTCCTCCAGGATCTCCATAATCGCCTCGTCGCGAACGGGACGCGGGTCAAACTGCGTCGTGCTTCTGCGCATCAAAACGTTCCGCAGGATATTGTTCACTTTCTCCACTCCTTATCATGCTGCTCAAACATTTCCTATCGGTTGTCCACCCGATCCATGCCCGCCATATCATGCAAACGGAAGCGTTCTTCCGCCAGCCGCTCGTACTTTGTGCCGGGTCTGCCATAGTTCGCATAAGGATCGATGGAAATGCCGCCGCGCGGCAGGAATTTCCCCCAAACCTCGATATACCTTGGATCCATCAACTGGATCAGATCCTTCATGACCGTGTTCACGACGTCCTCGTGGAAGTCCCCGTGATTCCGAAAACTGAAGAGATACAGCTTCAGCGATTTCGATTCCACCATGCGGACGTCCGGCACATAGGAAATATACAGCGTCGCAAAATCCGGCTGCCCGGTAATCGGGCACAGGCTCGTGAACTCCGGACAGTTGAATTTCACCCAGTAATCGTTTTCCTGATGGCGATTCTCAAAGGTTTCCAAGACCTCCGGCGCGTATGCGGACGGATAGCCTACGCCCTTTTCGCCGAGCAGTGAAAGCCCCTCCGCTTCCTTAGCCCGCGTCATGCGCATCCTCCTTCAGATAGGTTTCGTAAAAATCGCCTTCCGATACAGGCCGGCCGAACAGATACCCCTGAATATAATCCGCGCCGCAGCGGTTCGTCACGACCTCGTAAACCTCGTTTTCCTCAACGCCCTCGATACAGGTGCGAATGCCGATACTGCGGCAGAGAGTGACTGTATACTCGACAAGCCTCGTGTCAAAGTCGTTGTCAAGGATATTCTTGACGAATTCGCGGTCCACCTTCACAATGTCGCAGGACAGATTTTTCAGGTATGCCAGCGACGAATAGCCGGTGCCGAAATCGTCCATGGCGATTTGCACCCCCTGATCGCGGAATTCGTTGAACTGCTGATTGATGAACGTCCAGTCGGAAACGATAGAGCTTTCCGTCAGTTCCAACGTGACGGCCTGGGGCGGGAGCCCGATACGCTGAATCGCCTCGCGGACGAACGGGAAAAAGGTCATGTCCCTGATCTGCACCGAAGAAACGTTGATGCTCATCTTGAAATCCGGCATGACGGCGCGCCATTTTTTGCAGGTCTTCAGGGCCTCCTCAATAATCCATTTGCCCACCGGCAGAATCAACTTCGTCTCTTCGAGGATCGGCACGAACTCCATCGGCGAGACCATGCGGCCTCCCGGCTGCTTCCACCGCAGCAGGGCCTCCGCGCCGATCAGCCGTTTTGTGCGCGCCTCGATCTGCGGCTGGTAAAAAAGCTGGAATCCTTCGCACCCGTTTTCGACACAAACTTTCAGCTTGTCGCGCATGGCAGAAGTGCGGACATAGCGGCTGTATAGCTCCGGGGTCAGGATCACATTCTGGTTCTTTCCGCCGCGCTTCGCCAGTACCAGCGCCGCCTCCGCGTGCTTGAACAGCTTGTAAAATTCCTTGCCGTCCTCGGGATAGCCGACCGTGCCTGCCGAAATCGTGCAGAAATACGGCTTGCCGTCAATAAACTGCTGACGCGTCATGCAGGCCTGGATTGCATTGAACACCTGCGTGACCTGCCCCGTCCTCGCGCCGGGAAGAATGATGCCGAACTCGTCGCTGTCCAGCTTGTAAAGCATCCCACCGGCAGGCAGTATGGTCAAGAGCTGCCGCGCCGTCATGCGAAGCACCGCGTCGCCGAAGGAACGGTTGTGCGATTCGTTGATGGCACGGAAATTGTCAAGTCCAAGGAGCATAATGCGCCCGCCGCCGCCGGAGCGCGATTGCTCCTTCAGCACACGGTTCACCGCCATCTCGAACTGCAGCTTGTTCAAAAGTCCTGTGACAGCGTCCGCCTGATTCAACCGATACAGCGGGTTCAATATGCCGCCGAGAAAATACGGGGTACCGGCCGCGTCCCGCACCAGCTTCCCGCACACGCGCATCCACACATATTCTCCATGCTTGTCCTTGGAACGGTATTCGACATTGAACCGGTCCCCCGACCCGTCCCCATGCCGAATGTCATCATCTATTTTCTTTACCCGCTCCAGATCATCCGGATGAACCAGCGGCAGCCACGCCGCGGCAAGATCGCCGATGACCGTGTCCCCGATGTTGAAATCATCGGCCATACGCTTCGAGAGCAGCGTAACGCCCGCAGAGAAATCAATGACAAAATAATACGCCTCGCTGGATTCCTCCAGCACGCCAAAATAAAACCGAATGCGTTCCAAAAGCGGCGACAATTTTTTCTTTGTATCCTTCATCATGCTGCCCCCTACACACCCTAAAAAGCGAAACAATCCTTTACGATAGATTATATCATAAACGCCATTCATTTTCACTTTTCCAAACAAAAAAGAAGGGCAAAGCCCCTCTTATTTATTATCTTATGACTTTCGTCCCTCTTTTCGAAGCACGCGACACTGGTCAAACTCCCGGACAAGCGTCCATTCCTCCGGGCGAAAATCCTTTTTGAACTGCCCGCCCCGTTTTTTGCTGACGATCATATATATGGTCCGATCTTGCGGTATTTCCTCCAGCGCCCAATACGGCCAGACATTTTTGCTGTTCCAAGACTTCCCGTCGGGACGATTCGCCGCAATGGACTTTTTCGTGTCCACCTTGTAAATGTCCAAATTGCTGTAATAAGGATGCGAAACCTTGTAATCGCCGTAGCTCAGCACGAGGTCGCCCTCCCGCACGTTCTCGTTCAAAGTCGCTGCGACTTCCTTGCCCGAATAATTCTTTGCCGTGATGCCCGGCACGAGCACAGCCAGCGTGACAACGACGAGGAACGCCACCTCGCCAAAGAACATACGGCGCACCAACGTCGCCTTGTCCCTCAGGAACCGCGCCGCAAGGATTGAGATTGGCAGCAGTGACGGCAGCGTATAGGTGGTGTATTTCGTCGCCATCATCTGAAAGAAGATATTGATGACGAGCGCCCAGACCAGCAGGAACTGCTCGTCCATGTCGAGCCGGGGCAAACGGCGCTCACGAAACATCCTCCAGAGCGCGGGCGGCAGAGTCACGAAACCCCACGGGAAGAAAATCAGGAAGAACAGGACCGAATAATACCACCAGACGTCCCACATCGGATGCTCGGAAACGGTGGCGCGCAGATAATTGTGAACGCCGAGGAAGGTGTTGAGAAAGTCCGAGCCGTGCAGCAGATACATCGGCACGTACCAGAGCGAGACCACCGCGAGGAAAATGAGGATACCTAGCGGCTTGACGAGGTGCTTCAGCTCCGCGAAATCCCGACGCACACAGAGGAACACCGCCACGACGAGCCCTGGCAAAAGGAGCCCGATCGGACCTTTCGTCAATGTCGCCAGCCCTGCAAAAAAATAGCTCGCATAATATAATTTTTTGTTCGTGCTCGAATAGCCGAGATAGAAAAACACCAGCACGGCGTTAAAGAACACAAACAGCGTCGCGTCGGTGATGACGGACTTCGAGACAACCCAATATCCCACCGAGGTTGCGAGCAGGACGCCCGACAAAAGCGCGGTTTTCGCGTCATAAAGGCGGCGTGCGAACACGTATGTCAGGAGCAGGCCGATCACGCCGAAAACCGCCGGAAAGAACCGCGCGGCAAAATCCGTGAAGCCGAAGACCTTGAAAGCCGCAATCAGCTCCCAATAGAAAAACGCGGGCTTGTCGTACCAAAAATTACCGAAGATGCGCGGCGAAACCCAATCTCCGGACAGCAGCATCTCCTTCGCCGTCTGCGTGTAGTTTGATTCAACGGGATCGGTAATCGCCAGGCTCCCGTTTGCCAATAGAAAAAGCGCCGCGCCGAGCAGCGCCAGAAAAATGAGATTCCGTCTGTCCTGGTCCATGCGTCCCCCTTATCCGCTCCTCGTACGTAGCCCAGTTCAAAATTTATAATAAACGAATGAAATGAGCTATTTCCGCTGTCAACCGTCGATACGGCGAATGTCCGCGCCAAGTCCCACGAGCTTTTCCACAAGATGGTCGTAGCCGCGGTCAATATGATGGATATAGCCGACCTGCGTCTCGCCGTCGGCGACGAGCCCAGCCAGCACCATAGCCGCCCCCGCCCGAAGGTCGGTAGCCTTGACCTGGCAGCCCGTAAGCTTCGGAACGCCTTCGACGACGGAAGTACGCCCGTCAATCTTGATGTTTGCGCCCATGCGCTTCAGCTCGTCCACATGCATGAAACGGTTCTCGAAAACCGTCTCCGTCACCATGCCCGTGCCTTCCGAAGTGGCAATCATCGCCATGAACTGCGCCTGCATATCGGTGGGAAACCCCGGATAGGGCATCGTCTTCACGTCCACGGCTTTCGTCGGGCCGTCACAGAACACGCGGACGCCGTCCACATCCTCCTCGATGGACACGCCCGCTTCCTTGAGCTTCGCAATGACGGGCTTCAAATGTTCGCTGATCGCGTTCTCGATATAGACGTCCCCCCGTGTCATCGCCGCCGCCACCATATACGTCCCCGCCTCGATGCGGTCGGGAATCACGGTGTAGACTGCGCCTTTGAGCCTCGGCACGCCCTCGACCTTGATGACGTTCGTGCCGGCGCCGCGAATTTTTGCGCCCATCACGTTCAGGAAATTCGCAAGGTCGATAATTTCCGGCTCCTGCGCCGGATTCTCAAGAACAGTCTGCCCTTCCGCCATCGACGCCGCCATCAGGATATTCTCCGTCGCGCCGACGCTGGGGAAGTCGAGATAAATACGCGCGCCCTTGAGCCCATGCGGCGCGTTGGCGTCGATAAAGCCGTGGCCGATCTCAATTTCCGCGCCCAGCGCCTCGAAGCCTTTCAAATGCAGATCGATCGGTCTCGTCCCAATGGCGCAGCCGCCCGGAAGCGAAATCTTCGCCCGTCCGCAGCGCGCAAGGAGCGGCCCCATGATCAAAAACGAAGCGCGCATTTTCCGCACGAGATCGTAAGGCGCTTCCCACCGCACTATGCTGCTGCTATCCACGGTGAACTGGTGCTCCTCCGCATCATAGCGCGCCTCCACGCCAAGCTCCCGTATGACTTCCGCGATGGTATAAACGTCGTCCAACGAAGGCACCTCGTCAAGACGACTGGGCTGCTCCTGTCCGAGCAACGTCGCGGCAATAATCGGCAGCACCGCATTCTTTGCGCCGCTGATCTTCACACGACCCGTGAGACGATTGCCGCCGTTAATGACCAATTTCTCCATAAATGGAAATGTCCCTCCAAAAACCTGTCCCAATCTATGCAATGATTGTCCACAATTTTATCCACGTGTCCACAATCTTTTTTCACAGACAATGTATATATCTTTGCATTGTCTTTTAGTGTACCATTTGCAACGCGTCATGGCAAGGGGCGCAGCGAAATTTATCGGCGTTTTCCTCTGATTGCGATAAAAACCGCGACAAAAAGAAACGGCGCGTAAGCCCAAAGACTTATGCGCCGTCCAGTTTTCGTCCTGCTTCCGTTATACCTTGAACTTGCCGGTCGCCGCTTGCAGCTCCGTCGCAAGATCCGCCAGCGAATGAGACGCCGAGGCGATTTCCTGGCTCGACGCCGACTGCTCTTCCGCCGCCGCCGAGATTGTCTGGGTTTCCTCGCTGGTCGAGCGGCTGACCTCGTCGATGGTGTCCATCGCGCCGACGATGCCCTGCATGCCCTTCGACACCGTCTGCACCGCGTGATTGATTTCTCCCATCTCCGACTTGATCGACGCGACGCGAGCCGTGATATCCTGGAACTGCTCGCCAACTTCACGGATTGCCTGCGTGCCGAGCGCGACTTCGTTCGTCCCGGCCTGCATCGCGACCACCGCCTCCTCGGTGTCGCCCTGGATGATCGCGATGCGGTTCTTGATTTCCTCTGCCGACTGCTGCGACTGCTCAGCCAGCTTGCGAACCTCTTCAGCAACGACCGAGAAGCCCCGGCCGGCCTCGCCCGCACGCGCCGCCTCGATGGCCGCGTTCAGGGCGAGCAGGTTCGTCTGGTCGGCGATGGCCGAAATGCTTTCGACAATCTGCCCGATCTGCTTCGAGTTCTCGCCCAGCTTCTTGACGACTTCGGCAGAGTTCGCAACGCTTTGCTCGATGCCGCTCATTTTTTCCATTGCGTTATTCATCAGCTCCGCGCCATGATCGGCCGCGCCCGCCATCTGCTCGGTATTCTCTGTGACCGTCGCGGCTTTGTCCGTCATCGCGCTGATGTCGATAAACGCAGCGTCGATATGCTGCTTCGCGCCGTCAACGCTGTTGAGCTGCTTCTCCATGCCGCCCGAGACTTCAACAATCGTTTGCGCGACATGGGTCGCCGCTTCCGCCGCCTGCTGGGAACTGGCCGTCAGCTCCTCGGAGCTGGCCGCCACCTGCTCCGCCGTATGCGTCATCTGCGTAATCAGGCCGCGAATATTTTTCGTCATCGTATTGAACTGGTCCGACATCTGTCCAAACTCATCGCTGGACGTGACCGGCAGAGGCTCAAGACGCAAATTGCCCTGCGACATCTCGCCCATGTGGGCCACGAGGCCCTTGATCTGGTTCACGATCGCGTTGGCGAAGAACAGCAGCGCAACCACGATCAGCACCACGCCGACTAGCGTCAGCACACTGTATATCATGCGCAGCTTCGAGACCTCGGCAAACACGAAGTCCTCGGGTACGCCCACCACCGTCATCCAGCCTGTGGAAGCCATGGATTCATAGGCGATGACCGTTCCGTTCGCGACGAAATAGCCGTTTTTCTTCTGCGCCATTTCGGCGATGTGCTCTTTCAGCACCGGATTGTCCGCAATCGGCTTCAGGTTTTCGTTCTCATCCGCCGACGCCAGGATCGTCCCAGACTCCGGGTTGATGATCAAGCCTTTGCCCTGTCCGTCAAACTTGATTTCCTTTGCCTTTTGGGAAAGGGTGTCCGTCTTGAACATGACGCCAATCACGCCGCCTGACGCGCCCTGCCGCTTGTACGGGACGCCCGCCGCGCAGACCGTGTCCCCCGTCGTTTTCGAGACATACGGATCGCTGAACGCGAGCTTTCCCGCCTGCTGTGCTTTCAAATACCATGCGCGCTTCGTCCACTCGGCCTTGCCCGTCTGGTCGCCGCCATGGAGAGCCATCGTATAGCCGTTCTCCATGACATGCATCAGGTTCGTCATTTCCTTGTCGTCTGCAACCGCCTGCGTCAGGTTCTGGCTCCGCGCGTACGCCTCCTCCGACGCCGGGATATGAGAAACAATCGAAGCGACGCCTTGCGCCAGCTGCCCCTTCGCGAGCAGCCACGCCTCAGCCTCATTGGATTCCGCCTGGATCGTCGAGATGATTTCCTTTTCCACTGTCTCCTTCACTGCCGTCGACGCGGTGAAGTAACCTACAACGGAGACGATGGCCATGATAAGACCGGCCACGCCTGCCAGCGCGAAAAACTTTTGCTTGACATTCATATGAGTTCCGCTCCTTCCTTTTTGCATATCCTTATAATAAATTCATTATCTTCTATGCAGGGTTATTTGTCAAGCAGTAATAAGTTTTATAAGGCTATCTACCTATTTTTTCAGAAAACAACATAAAAAGAGGCGCAGGAAGGCGCCTCTCTCATTTCTAAGGAAGCACTGATTAAGTCAAGTCGTGGCCCTGTCGAGGGATTTTTTCGTCAGGCAAGGAAAAGTGCTCGAAGTCGTAGCAGAGCTACGTCGAGAGCACTTTGACGCAGCATGACGGAAAAAGACCCGTCAGGGGCGCGGCGGGACTTATTCAGTGCTTCCCTAATAGTATGATATGATACTTTGAATTTGCCTGTCGCCGTTTGCAGTTTCGTCGCAGCGTCCGCCAACGGATGGGACGCCAGCGCCATCTCCCGGCGCTCCCCATTGTATCAGGCCGGATGAAGGTCGGCAGGAATCATATTTCATGGAACAAAAGATTGTGTTATAATATTTAAGTGATGATATGCGTGTCCTTCGAGATTCCCATATGATTCTTGCAAGATATATCTCTTGTTCCGAGGAGCAATCGTATGTACTACTCTGCAATCGGACTGCTTGCTATCGCTATCCTCCTGATTGAAAATCACGATATTTTTTTTGATCGCAGCGACAGCCAGCATATCCCCGCCATTGGGCTGTACAGGAAATTATTATACTGCATTCTTCTATACTATACCACGGATGTGCTCTGGGGCGTCCTTGACAGCCTGCATCTTATCTTTCCCCTTTTCCTTGAGACCATGATCCATTTTATCGCGATGATTTCGGGCGTACTGCTTTGGACGCAATACGTGGTCGCTTATTTGGCCGAGGAAAACGCTTTCAGTCGATTTCTGTCCTATGCGGGACGCATCTTCTTTGCTGTGTTTTTGGCGATCGATATCTTTAACTGTTTCACGCCGGTCCTGTTCTGGATTGATGAAAGCGGCGCCTATCATGCCAACACTGCCAGATACGCGCTGCTTCTGTTCCAAATCGCGCTGTTCCTGCTCGCTTCCATTCATACGTTTTATGCCATGTCGCGGACGGAAAGCGCAACAAAAAAACGGTATCGGACAATCTGTCTGTTTGGTCTGACGATGGCGGTCATGCTTTCCATCCAATTATATTATCCTTTGCTCCCGCTTTACTCCATCGGATACATGCTTGGGACTTCTCTGCTGCACGCCTTTGTAGTCGCCGACGAAAAGGACGAATACAAATACGAGCTGGCGGCCTCCCTGCTGCGGGAAAAAAGGCAGCATGAGCAGCTGAGATCCGCATGGCAGCTTGCCTATACCGATTCCCTCACCGGACTGAAAAACAAGCTGGCTTATATTGAAGCGGAGGAACAAAAAGACCGTCTGATTGCGAAACGGGAAGCTCCGCAATTTTCAATTGCGGTCTTTGATCTGAACGATCTGAAATCCGTCAATGACCGCATGGGGCACGAGATGGGCGACCAATACATCGTCCGCGCGTCCAGGATTATTTGCACCCATTTCAAGTTCAGCCCCGTCTTCCGCACCGGCGGCGATGAATTTGTCGTCCTGTTGGAAGGAACGGACTACCAAAACAGAGTCGATCTGAAAGAACGCTTTGACCGAATGATAACGTCGCCCGATTATGATCAGGACATGATTATCGCCATGGGGATGGCCGATTTCAATCCGGAGCAGGACAGCGCCTTCAACCAGGTCTTTGAGCGGGCAGACCGGAAAATGTATCTGCGCAAATGGGAATTGAAGAACAACCGGAGAAGTTCCTCCCAAACGGCAGCGCAGGAATAAGGCCGACCATTTTAAAACGGGCAGCGTTTTTTCAGCGCTACCCGTTTCTTCTGCCTTGTTCCTATAGATAGATTACACCTTGAACTTGCCGGTAGCGTCCTGCAGCTCCGCCGCGAGATCCGCCAGCGAATGGGACGCCGACGCGATTTCCTGGCTTGAAGCCGACTGCTCTTCCGCCGCCGCCGAGATTGTCTGCGTTTCCTCGCTTGTCGCCCGGCTGACCTCGTCGATGGTATCCATCGCGCCGACGACGCTCTGCATGCCGTTCGAAACGGTCTGCACTTCGCGGTTGATCTCTTTCATTTCCGTCTTGATGGAGGCCACCCGCGCCGTGATGTCCTGGAACTGCTCGCCTACTTCGCGGATTGCCTGCGTGCCCAGAGCCACTTCGTTGGTTCCGGCCTCCATCGCAACAACCGCTTCCTCCGTGTCGCCCTGGATTACCGTAATACGCTGTTTGATTTCTTCAGCCGACTGCTGCGACTGCTCGGCAAGCTTTCTGACCTCTTCCGCCACGACGGAGAACCCGCGCCCCGCCTCGCCCGCGCGCGCCGCTTCGATGGCCGCGTTCAGCGCGAGGAGGTTCGTCTGGTCGGCGATCGCAGAAATGCTCTCGACGATCTGTCCGATCTGTTTCGAATTCTCGCCGAGCTTTTTGACGACCTGCGCCGAATTCGAGACGCTCTGCTCGATGCCGTTCATCTTGTCCATCGCGTTTCGCATGAGCTCCGCGCCGTGATCTGCCGCACCCGCCATCTGCTCAGTGTTCTCGGTGACCGTCGCCGCTTTTTCCGTCATCGCGTTGATGTCTATAAACGCCGCATCAATACTTTGCTTAGCCGTATCGACGCTGTTGAGCTGCTTGTCCATGCCGCCCGATACTTCGGTCACGGTCTGCGCGACGTGCATTGCAGCCTCCGCCGCTTGCTGGGAGCTGGCCGTCAACTCTTCGGAACTTGCCGCGACCTGCTCCGAGCTGTGCATCATTTGCTGGATCAGACCGCGGATATTCTTGCTCATATTGTTGAAGCCCGTCGCCATCTGGCCAAACTCGTCATCGGAGTCCACAGCCAACGGCTCCAGACGCAGGTTACCGTCGGCCATTTGATTGATATGCCCCGTCAGCGTAACGACCTGCTTCACGATGCCGTTGGAGAAGAAAATCAGCGCCGCAGCGATCAGCACGACGCCGACCACCGTCAGCGCGCCGTACATGATCTTGAGCTTCGCGATCTCCGCGAAGACGAAGTCCGTCGGCACGGAAATCGCCGAGATCCAGCCCGTCGAATCCATAGTCGCATAAGCGACCACGCGCTCCTGCCCGTTCGCGTTCGACAGGAAATAGCCTTTCTTCTGCTGTGCCATTTCCGCGATCTTGTCCTTCAGCACCGCATTGTCCGAAATCTTCTTCAGCGTCTCCTCATCATTGGCCGACGCGATGACGACGCCCGTCGCCGGGTTCAGGATCATCCCCTTGCCTTCGCCTTCATACTTCAGCCTCTTGACCAGCTCGCCGATGGCCGTCATATCGAGGTCCTCGCAGATGACGCCGCCCTCTGCGCCCTGCCGGGCGTAAGGCACCGCCGCCGTGATGCAGAGTTTCTTTGTCGAGGTATCAATATACGGGTCAGTAAAAATCAGCTTTCCCGCTTTTTTTGCGCCCACGAACCATTCGCGCTTCGTCCATTCCGCATCCTTGGTGATGTCGCCTTCGGCATAGGACACGCAGTAGCCGCTGTCCGTCGCATGGGTGATGTCGATGATGTCCTTGTCGCCCTTGTAGGTCGCCGTCATTTCCTTGCGCCGCACGATCGCGTTGTCCTGCGCGGAAAACGAGCTGAGCATCCGGGCCGTCGATTCGCCGTACTGCGCCTTTTTGAGCAGCCAGCCCTCCGCCTCGCTGGAGGCGGCCGTGATTACCGCGACGATCTGCTTTTCCGTCGTGTTCTCCACCGCTTCCGACGCCGTGAAATACCCGACAACCGAAACGATCGCCATGATCAAACCGGCCAGCCCGGAAAGCGCGAAAAACTTATGCCTTACACCCATTTTCCTTTCCCCCTTAGCGTAAAAAATCCCTTCCGAGAGATTCTCCATCTTGATTCCGCTTCTATTATTATCATGCTTTACCGTTCATTTTTCAAGTATAATTTTAAAAAATATGAAGAATCCATTTCATTTTTACATTTTCTTTTAAAATGCAGCACAAAAAAGACGGCGCCCGAAGACGCCGCCCGATTTGCCCGGAAAGAATATATCAGATTAATGTCAGATTACGTTCAAATCAATCATTTTCGCGCCAAAAATGCCGTCCAGCGCCGTGACTTCCTTCAGTACGTCCGCCGGGACTTCGCTGTCCACTGTCAGCACCATCAGGTTCGTGCCTTCCTTGTCCGTATGGCCGAGCTGCAAGCCGCTGATGTTGATATTCGCCTTGCCCATGATCGAGCCCACCGTGCCGATGACGCCGGGCCGATTGATGTGCGGGCAGATCATGATATGCTTATGCGGATCGAGGTCTACACGGTAGCCGTCGATTTCCACGATGCGGCCCTCGGCGCCGAACAGCGCGCCCGCCAGCACGACGCCCTTCTTCTCCGCCGTCGCTTTCACGCGGATCGTGTTCGCGTAATCCGCCGTCTCCTTGCTTTTGACCTCGCGCACGGAAATATTGCGTTCCTTCGCCAGTCCCGGCGCGTTGACGAAGTTCACGTTTGTCTCAAGGATCGGCGTCAGCATACCCTTCAGTACAGCCGTCGTCAAAAGCTTCGTGTTCACGTCGGTAATCTCACCCGTGTACTCGACCTCCACCGCCGTGACCGCGCCCTCGGCAAGGGCTGTCGCCATGCAGCCGAGACGCTCCGCCAGATCGAAGAACGGCTTAATCACATTCATCGCCTGCGCGGACACCGGCGCCATGTTCACCGCCGTCATCACCGGCTCGCCCTTCAGCGCCGCGACAATGCCCTCGGCTACGTCGATCGAGACGCCGATCTGCGCCTCCACCGTGGACGCGCCGAGGTGCGGCGTCAGCGTAATGCCCGGTACGCCGCGCAGCGGATTGTCCTCCGCCAAAGGCTCCGATGTGAACACGTCCACAGCCGCGCCCGCAACCTGACCGCTCTTCACCGCGTCGGCGAGATCCTGCTCGTTGATGATGCCGCCGCGCGCGCAGTTCACGAAACGCACGCCCTTCTTCATGCGCGCAATGTTGTCCTTGTTGAACATATCCCGCGTCTCATTCGTCAGCGGCATATGGACCGTCACAAAATCCGACCGTGAGATGATGCCCTCGAGATCGACGAGCTCAATGCCCATCGCCTGCGCGCGTTCCTCGTTCACATACGGATCGTAACCGATAACTGTCATGCCGAACGCCGCCGCGCGTTTCGCGATGCCGCTGCCGATACGGCCGAGTCCGACGATGCCAAGGGTCTTGCCCATCAGCTCGACGCCCGTGTACTTCTTGCGGTTCCACTCGCCCTTCTGGGTCGTCTCGTTCGCCACGGCGATATGGCGCGCCATCGCCAGCATCATACCCATGGTGTGCTCGGTGGCCGCCGTCGTGTTGCCTCCCGGGGAATTGATGACGATGATGCCCCGCGCCGTCGCCTCCGGCACGTCGATATTGTCGACGCCGACGCCCGCGCGGCCGATAATCTTCAGATTCTTCGCCGCCGCCAGCACGTCCTTCGTCACTTTCGACGCCGAGCGCACAATCAGCGCGTCGTAGTTCCCGATTGTTGCGACCAGCTCGTCCGCCGAAATCTTGTCCTTGACGTCGACCTCAAAGCCCGCCTCCCGCAAAATCTCAATGCCGCGCGCCGAGACGCCGTCTGCTGCCAAAACTTTCATTTGACGCTTCTCCCCTTCATTAATAAATTCTGTATACTTGCAAAAATCTAAAATCCATTATTTATTATAATGCCTTAGTTCAGAGTTTGTCAAAGATAAACTCTCCTCTATTTCTCCGGCAGGACTTCCAGCCAGTAGCCGTCCGGGTCGGAAATGAAGTAAATCCCCATGCCCGGATTCTCGTAGCAGATGCAGCCCATTTCCTTGTGCTTCTCGTGGGCGCCGTCAAAATCCTCCGTCGTGAAGGCTAAGTGGAACTCGTTGTCCCCCAGGTTGTACGGCTCCTTCCGCTCCTTCAGCCAGGTCAGCTCCAAGAGATGATGACTTTGGCAGGCATCGCCCAGATAGACGATGATGAAATTCTCGTCGGTGATGCGGCGCACTTCCTTCAGCCCCAGAGCCTCCTCATAAAACTTCATGCTGCGGTCCAAATCCAGCACATTGATATTGTTGTGGGCAAATCGAAACATGGTTTTCGCTCCTCTCATACCTATCTCGGGCCAAAGTTTTTAAGGAAGCACTGATTAAGTCAATTCGTGCATCTGTCGAGGGATTTTTTCGACTGTCTAGGAAAAGCCCTCGAAGGCGTAGCATCGCTACGTCGAGAGGGCTTTGACAACGACAGGCGGAAAAAGACCCGGCGGAGGCACGGAGGGACTTATTCAGTGGTTCCTTAAGGAAGCACTGATTAAGTCAAGTCGTGGCCCTGTCGAGGGATTTTTTCGTCAGGCAAGGAAAAGTGCTCGAAGTCGTAGCAGAGCTACGTCGAGAGCACTTTGACGCAGCATGACGGAAAAAGACCCGTCAGGGGCGCGGCGGGACTTATTCAGTGCTTCCTTAATCAAATTTTGAACCGAGATACGCCTGCTATGCAGGCTAATCACACTTTTGGTCTGTCCTCATAATATGTCGGTCACAGGGCTGTGTCAATAGAAAAAGCCAGGCGCCGTGGAAATGCAGATTTCCGACGTCCGGCTTCTTTTTATTCTCAGAAAGCTTTCCCGGCCAGGAACCAGAACCGGTCCCTGCTCTGCGCGTCGTCCGACATGAATTCCGGCGTGCCAAATGCAAACGCAACGGCGTCAAACCTCACCTACCGTCTTCGACGGTCCCCCCTCCCCAAAGGGGAGGGCATTATACCACAGCTTCCGCAAAAAAGTCACAAAATGTTGTAATCCTCTATGGCATTTCAACGAGGCGGATTATATCCGCCGAGTTATACCACGCAAAAAAACGAAAATCCATGCCTGCGAAAGAAATCGTTTTCCCCCTTGACCGCCCCACGCGTGGGCGGTACAATGTATACAATCTGATATATAGGAGGAATATTCTGTGGAAGCAAATCGCGTTTTCAATTTTAATCCCGGTCCGGCGACGCAGCCTTTGGAAGTGCTGAAGGAAGCGCAGGGCGAGTTCCTGAATTTTAAAGGCACCGGCGAATCGATCATCGAGATCAGTCACCGCGCGAAGGAGTTCGAAGCGGTGCTCGATCAGGCGAAGGCCGACATTCTCTCGCTGATGGGCCTCGGCGACGATTACGACGTTCTCTTTTTGCAGGGCGGCGCGTCCACGCAGTTCGCGATGATCCCGATGAATTTCGCGAGGGACGGCAAGGTCGGCAGCTACGTCGTGTCCGGCAGCTTCGCCGAGAAAGCGTACAAGGAAGCCGAAATCCTCGGCGTCGGCCATATCGCCGCGACGAGCAAGGACGACGACTTCCGCCATGTGCCGACGCAGGACGAGATCAAGATCGCGGACAACGCCGCGTACCTGCACCTTTGCTATAACAACACGATTTATGGCACTGAGTACCACTATATCCCCGAGACGAACGGCGTTCCCCTCGTCGCCGACATGTCCAGCGATATGCTTTCCCGTCCGCTGGATTTCTCGAAGTTCACGTTCATTTACGCGGGCGCGCAGAAGAATCTTGGCCCGGCAGGCGTTGTCGTCGTCGTAGCGAAGAAGTCCTTTATCGACGTCAAGCACAAGGATATCCCGACGATGCTGCGCTACGGCATTCACCTCGAAAAGAACTCGCTCTACAACACGCCTCCGGCCTTCTGCATTTACATGGTCGGAAAGACTGTCGCGTGGATCAAGGCGCAGGGCGGCCTTTCCGCGATGGCGGAAAGGAACGCCAAAAAGGCGAAGATTCTCTACGACGCCATCGACAATTCCAACGGCTTCTACAAGGGCCACGCGGCGAAGGACAGCCGTTCCTTCATGAACGTCACGTTCCGCCTGCCCAGCGAGGAACTGGAAAAGAAGTTTGTCGACGAAGCGAAGGCAAAGTCCCTTTGCGGCGTCAAAGGCCATCGCTCTGTCGGCGGCATGCGCGCTTCGATTTACAACGCGATGTCCATGGAAGGCGTCGAGCGTCTCGCGGACTTCATGGAATCCTTCCGCAAGGCGAACGCGTAATCAGGAAACAAACGTCGAAAGCCCCGCTGCGTCAACCTCGTGGCGGGGCTTCGTTTTCTATGGTATAATAGAATGACGATAAACGAAAGGAAGGATACCATGCAACTGAAAAAATGGCTTTGCGGCGCGCTGGCGGGTCTTTCCCTGCTCGGCATGGCCGCCGTGTCCTCGGCGGCAGAACGCGTCTCGCAGGAAGAACCGCCCCATCTGGAGATGGTGGCGCAGTCGGAATACCAATGGACCGGCGTCGCCGTGTCGCCTTACGGGCGTCTTTTCGTCTGCTACCCGACCTGGGGCAATCACCCGAATTACCATGTGGGCGAGCTTTTGAAAGGAACCGTCTACCCTTATTACGAACTGGAAGACCATGCCTCCTTTGTCTGCGTGCAAAGCGTTTATGCGGACGCGACGAATACCCTCTGGGTGCTCGACGCGGGCAAGCGTTCCGCAAACGATCCGCTCGATCCCTCGGGCGCGAAGCTCGTAATGGTCAATCTTTCCACGAATGAAATTGTGCGGACGTACACGCTGTCCTCTGACGTACTCCTGCCCGACAGCATTCTGAACGACGTGCGCGTGGACAATATGCGCGGCGTCGCCTACCTGACCGACTCCGGCCATGGCGGGATTGTCGTGCTGGATCTTTCCTCGGACAACGCCTGGCGCGCGCTGACAGACATTCCCGAGGTCTGTGCAAACCTGAAAGGCATTTATTTCCCGACAGGCCTTTACACGAACCTCGCCAACAGCGACGGTCTTGAGCTTTCCGCCGACAGGAAGCAGCTCTATTTCAGCTCGCTCGGCAGCGATATTCTTTACTCGGTCCCCACCGCCGCCCTGCTGGATGAGACGCTTTCCGTCGAGCAGCGGCAGAAGCTCATCAAGACCGTCAACGTGAAGAACGTGCCGACGGACGGCATGGTGCTGCGCGGAAATGCGCTTTACATGGGCGCGCTTTCCAACGAGGGCGTCTGGGAATTCCTGCTTGACGAATCGAACATCGCCGAGGCCGGCTCGATCCTGAATCTTGGAAAGGATATCCGCTGGGCGGACAGCTTTGCCTGCGCCGCCGACAACAGCGTCTATTTCACCACGTCGGCCGTCAATTACCCACCGGATCAACAGCCGCCTTATGAATTGTACCACATGGTCTGGCTGAAAAAACAACATTCGGGTCAGCCCCAATCCTAAAGGAACCACTGAATAAGTCCCTCCGCGCCTCTGCCGGGTCTTTTTCCGCCTGTCGTCGTCAAATCCCTCTCGACGTAGCGATGCTACGCCTTC
>CAMHCS010000015.1 GCA_946183785.1 uncultured Selenomonadales bacterium
GAGATGCACGACGCCGGATTCCGGCTCAAATGCCTCGTCAACGAAGCCTGCCTGATGGGCTGCCCGAATTCCTTCAATCATAATCTGTCGATTGCCATGGGACAGCGTCCGGTGCTTTTGAGCTGCTGCCAAAACGGCGTCGCGGACCTGTTCCGGGCCAACTGGATCTTGCCCCGTTGGCAGAAGCACTACGACGAAATGGTGGACATTTATAAAATCGCGGGACGGAACGTGGAAGGGGATTACCCGTTCAAGACCCTCGACGCATATCTTGCGGAGGACGACAGCCTGCCGCTGGCGGAGCTGATGATCTCCGGCACGATGCTGTTCGCAACCCACATGCTGCCCGCAGAAATCCTGCGGAGGATCACCGTGGACAAGGTGCCGGACAAGCTCCTGACCTGCGAGTGCAAGGATTGCGGGCGCTGCGGCCTTTGCGAGCGGATCCTTTCGGAAATCATCCCCGAGGAATATCGGGAAAGGTTCCGATTCAAGATCAAGGTGACATAGTATCAGGTATCATCAAAAATCTATAATAAACTATAAACGGCGAAAGCCAGGGGAGGAAGAAAGTATGACAAAATTGGGCAAGAAAAATCAGAAACGGCTGGCAAAGCTGGTTTCCATGGCACTGATGTGTGCGGGAGGGGGACTGTTTAGCCTGCCGTCCGTGGCGTCGGCGTCGGAGGTCACGGTTACGAATGTAACCGGGGATTCTCCTTTGTATGATGTCGATCCATCTGAAGGAATGAAGTATTGGGGATCGATATTTGATAGAACCAAGTGGTCTCCAACAAGCGCCAATGTCTTGAATATCACGGGCGCCTTCGATGCCAATCAAATAGAATTTTACGGCGGCTATAACGCAGGAGCCAGTGGAAAAACCGTCAATATCAAAGGAACGGATACGGATATAGGCGTTAGCACCGTTGCAGGTGGATATGCGAATGGGAACTACAGCGTGACGGGAAATCATGTCAATTTTCTCGGCGGGACGACTACGGTGTGGGAAATTTACGGCGGTTTCGGGAAGAATGGGGCGGATGTGTCGAATAACCATGTCAATATTGCCAAAGGCAGTACCGTAAAATATAGTGGATATGGCGTTATGATTTTCGGCGGCAGGGAAGACACGGGAGAAGGGGACGTGGATGCCAATACGGTGACCATCAGCGGCACACTCGCCACTGCACTTCCTTCCGCGAATCTCTTTGTCACGGTCGCGGGTGGCTTTAGGGAGACCGGAGATGGAAAGAGCGTGACAGGCAACCGTGTGACGATCTCGGGCGCCACCTTTAACACGGGGGCAAATGATACGGTGGACATCTGCGGCGGCTTACACTATGGGACAAATGGCAACGCCACTGACAACCATGTCACCATCATCGACGGCACGGTTCCAGGCAATGTTTACGGCGGCTCCATCCATAAAGATGATTATTCAGGCACAGGCAACGCTACGGGCAACACCGTCACCATCAGCGGCGGAGAGGTTGGCGTTGTCGGCGGATTTAAAGCCATTTACGGCGGATATGTCGATAGTGGCGCAGTGGACAATAACACTGTCAACATCAGCGACGGCACTATCAACGGCAATGTATTTGGCGGTTTTGGAAGCGGGAGCGCATCCAATAACAAAATCAACATCACGGGCGGCACATTCGATCCTTCTGTTTCGCTCTATGGCGGTTCCGGCGCGACGACCACGGAAAAGAATACCATCAAAATCTCCGGCGGCAAAACCAAGGATGAGGATCATCTTAAGATTGCCCATATCTGTGTCAATGATGGAGCAGAAGGGACAGGAAACAAGCTGGTGCTTGGTACTTCCGGCATCGAGGTTACAAGTTGGGGAACTATGACCAATATCATAGAAATTGACTCTTCCGTTGCATTTGCCGATGGCACGACCGTATTGAAATCCTCCGGCGATGAATGGACCAAAGGCTTTGAAGGCTTGGACACGCTGGATATCTCGGGTGCGACGGGGCTTTTCTCGGCGACGGACAAGGGCACCATGACGCTGCTTGCCTCGAGTACAGATAACAATTTCTCCACGCTGAAGCTGGCATACGACACAGCCACGAAAACGAGCCCGAAAACGCTGGACGCGACGACGCCCAGCGTGATCGTCAAATCCTCCGGCGAGGGCGGCACGGAAATCCTGTCGAACAAGGTGGTCCTCACCACCACGGGCGGCACCACCCACACCGTTTCCCTCGACAAGGACCACAGCTACAAGAACGTCCTCTACACCATCGTCGGCGACGGCAACGTCACCGTCACCAAGGTCGATCTCAAAACATGGAACAGCACTCAGGCCGCTGCCAGCATGGACGACTATACGCTGGCGACAGGCGCGACCATCGAGACGGACGGCATGGCGACGATTCCGGATGCCACGACGAACATCCTGACCACAACGACAGAAAACTACTTCTCCCAAGACAAGATCACCGGTGAGAACAAGTATAAAGAATCGAAAACTACCGAAGGCGCCAACGGTGTCACCCTCGACGTCACGCAGGGCAAAGGCGTCAAGGCCAACAACGGCGGAAAGGACCTCGTCTATGAAATCGGAACGGAGAAGAAAGTGACGGGGCTCACCCTCGACGGCACGGTGCCCTTCAATAAGGACACGAAACCCTACGACGGCAGCGGGACGACTTACAACTACACAGGCTCGACGAGTACCGGCAGCCTCGCCGTCACCTTCACGGACCCGCTGGCCGCCACGGCAAAGGACTCCATGGTACTGCTGGCAGCAAACAATACGCTGGGTGGGATTTCCTCCGAAGTCAAGACCGTATATGAAAACGTGGAAGCCACGGGCGTCGCCGGAATGACACTCTCCGGCGAGATTCTCGGCAAAGTGGCTAAGAACGACTCCCATGAGGTCACTTATACCGTCGATTCCAACAAGGCCTCCGCGCTGACCTTCGGCAAAATGGAATGGGCGGACGGAGCAACCCTCCTCGACCACAGCGCGGCTCTCTCGAACGTCTCCTTCGCCGGCGCGGCGGTGGACACCTCGAACATCCAATTCACCGACAAGACCGAGTTGCTGGACGGCAAAAAGACCCTCGTGGCGAATTACGGAGGAACCCCCGGCCCCATCACAGGTGCCACCTATTCGGTAGGCGTAGGCATCACGGGCGTGGGGCAAGCGTCCATGGACGGTGACAACCTGATCTTCACCGCCACCTCGGAAGCGGCGCTGGACGAAGAAATGGCCCACAACACCCTGATGGGCGCGGAAGTCAGCATGGCGGCGCTTTCCGTCGGAAACGAATTCATCGGTGCGGCGACAGACGGCCTTGGCCTTGCGGCGAACATCGGAGAGGACGGCGTCTCCACCTTCGCTCGGATGGGCGGCGGCTCCATGCGGCAGGAAACGGGCAGCCATGTGGACACCCATACATGGAACGCCATACTCGCCCTGGGTCACAAAAACGAGAAAGAAAAGTCTTCGTTTGAGTACGGCGCGTTTTTCGAATACGGCACCGGCAACTACACCACCCACAACGGCGACGAGCGCGGCGACGGCTCCATGCACTACACAGGAGGAGGTCTCCTCGCAAAATGGCAGAAGAAGGGCGGTCTCTATGTAGAGGGCGGCCTGCGGGCTGGCAGCGTCCACGACGACGCGAGGAACGTCCTGCGCGAAGCGAACGGCACGCCGCACAGCTACGAGACGAACGCGGGCTACTGGGGCGTGCACATCGGCGTGGGCAAGGAAATCGCGCTCAAGAACGGCGACGCGGTGGACGTCTACGGCAAATACTTCTACAACCGCAAGAACGGCGTGGACTTCAACGCGAACGGCGCCGTCTACGACCTCGACGCTGTGACCAGCAGCGTGATTCGCGTGGGCGCCCGGTACACGATGAAGCGCGAGCGCTGGAATTTCTACACCGGCCTGGCCTACGAACACGAGATGGACGGCAAAGCATCGGGCACGGTGACAGCGCCGGGTGTCAACGCGGCCATTCGCAGCGCGGACATCAGCGGAGGCAGCGGACGGCTGGAAATCGGCGCGACGATGAAACCGGACAAGAACAGCCCGTGGAGCCTCGACCTGAACGTAACCGGCTTCGCCGGAAAGAAGCAGGGCGTCATGGGCGGCGTAAGCGTAGCTTGGATGTTCTGATTCCGAGAAATTCGGCAAAAAGAAAATAGACGGTGAGAAATCGCTGCTTCGGAAAGCCGCGAACCTCACCGGCTTTTTCTTTGGGGATAATAAGAAAAAGAGCCATACAGATCAACGGAGATTATCGGTTGTTTGATGAGATCCCTATTTCATGTCCAAAATTGCGGGCGCCGTTTTTCATGTATTTTTTTGTCAATTGTATTACATTGATACTAATCTCCGTTATTTCTTACGGAGATTTATGAGACGTCATCCGAGCCGTAGGCTCGGATGCAGCCTGCGTAGCAGGCGTATCTTCGGTCAAAATTTGTTATTGAATTTTGGTCGAAGATAAGTATGAAAGAAACCTGCGACAGGAGAAGAAGAGACGATATGATGGATATAAAGCGGCAGGCGATCCTGCTTGTGCTTGTGGCAATGTTTTCTTTGGGCTTTGATGAAAACGTCTCGGCGGCGCGGAGGGACAATCCTCGTCCGACGGCAGCGGCAAAGGCGGAAAAGCCACGTCCGTCGGTAAAAATTTACAATGGGCAATCACGTGCGTGCGGGTATGCGCTGAGAAAAGGGGACTGCATCGGCGTCTTGGCGCCCGCTTCCTGGGAAGAAAAATCGGAGTGGGAGAACGGTGTGCGTTTGTTAAAAACGCGCGGCTATCGCGTAAAGTTGGCTCCATCATGTACGGCGTCCTATGGCTTTTTTGCGGGCACGGATGAAATGCGGGCTGCTGACGTCAACAACTTTTTCCTGGACGACGAGGTACAGGCGATTCTTTGCCTCTGCGGCGGCTATGGCTCAGGACGGCTGCTCGATAAGCTGGACTATGCGGCGATAGCCCGTCATCCGAAACTGTTTATCGGCTTCAGCGACGTTACCGCTCTCCATATTGCGTTGGGAGAAAAGAGCGGGATTTCCACCGTGCATGGCCCGATGCTCTTGACGCTGGCGAACAAGAGTATGACTGACTACACGGTGAAGGAATTCTTTCGAGGGATCGAAGCGGAAACGCCCCTGGGGGCCCTTCCCATGCCGGGAGGCGGGAAGATGGAAGCCGTCATGCCCGGTACGGCGGAAGGCATTATCGTTGGCGGCAATCTCAGCGTGCTGCTCTCCCTGATCGGGACGCCGTATGAGCTGAAAGGGGATGGCGCGCTGCTCCTGTTGGAAGATGTGGACGTCGCCTCGTATCAGCTCGATCGGGCACTATGGCAGCTTTGGCAGAGCGGGCTGCTCCATCGGGTTAACGGTATTTTGTTCGGAGCCTTTCGGGGCGGCGACGACGAGCTTGACCTGGGGGACTTCACAACGGCCGAAGTGATTGAACAGTATGCGCGCCTCATTGGAAAACCTGTTATCATGGGAGTTCCGGCGGGCCATATCTGGGATAATGCCTTCCTTCCCTTCGGCGTTCATGCGGTCATGCAGGCAAATGCGGACGGCACGGCGAGACTCGTCTTTGACGAGGCGGCGGCGAGACCGCGCAAGCGCGGGAAATAACAAAACTCCCGTTTGAATGTTCACGAACTGAATAATTCCGCGTTTCCTAAAAAGTTGACACTCCTCCTAAAAGAATATAAAATAAAATCGTATGGCTTTGCCACATGGCTATACGTGAACAAGATTGAAAATGCCGCAAGGCAAAGAAGAAACTGACGAAAGGGAGGCGTATATTATCTTTGAATTGGTATTGGCATCTGCACTTGCACTGATTGTTGGCGCAGGCGGCGGCTACTATATGCGCAGACAGCAGGCGGAGGGAGCGATCGGCTCCGCCGAAGAAGAGGCGCGGCGCATTGTGGAAAAAGCCGAGGCGGCGGGCGAGGCCAGAAAGAAGGAGGCCGTGCTCGAAGCGAAGGAAGAAATCCATCAGATGCGTCAAAATCTTGACAAAGATACGAAGGAACGCAAGGGAGAGCTGGCGCGCCAGGAGCGCCGCCTCCAGCAGAAGGAAGAGAATCTCGACCGGAAGCTTGACGCGCTGGAAAAGAAGGAAGAAGCGCTGATTGCGAAGGACGCGTCGTTGGAGGAGGAGCGCGCGCGCGCCGCCGAAATGCACGAGAAGCAGAAGGCGGAGCTGGAACGCATTTCGAAGCTGACGACGGAGGAAGCGAAAGCAATGCTCATGGCCGAAGCGGAGAACGAACTTCGTCATGAAAAGGCCGTGATGATCAAGGAATACGAGCAGCAGGCAAAAGACGAGGCGGACAAGCGAGCCCGCGACATCGTGTCGCAGGCGATCCAGCGCTGCGCCGCAGATCAGGTGGCGGAGACAACCGTGTCCGTGGTCGCGCTGCCGAACGACGAGATGAAAGGGCGCATTATCGGCCGCGAGGGCCGCAATATCCGAGCGCTCGAAACGTTGACAGGCATCGACCTTATCATCGACGACACGCCAGAGGCGGTAATCCTTTCCGGATTCGATCCGGTTCGCCGTGAGGTCGCGCGTATCGCGCTGGAAAAGCTGATCACGGACGGGCGCATTCACCCGGCGCGTATCGAGGAAATGGTGGACAAGGCGAAGCGCGAAGTCGACCAGCGAATCAAGGAGGCGGGCGAACAGGCCACGTTCGACACGGGCGTACACGGACTGCATCCGGAGCTTGTCAAGCTGTTGGGTCGTCTGAAATATCGCACGAGCTACGGGCAAAACGTGCTCAATCATTCCATCGAGGTTTCGCAGCTTGCGGGGATTATGGCCTCAGAGCTGGGCGTCGACGTGATGATGGCGAAGCGCGGCGGTCTGTTGCATGACATCGGCAAGGCCATCGACCATGAGGGCGAGGGTACGCACGTCACTATCGGCGCGGATATCGCACGCAAATATCGGGAATCCGCGGAGGTGGTCAACGCTATCGCAGCCCATCACGGCGATGAGGAAGCGACATCTGTGGAGGCCGTTCTGGTGGCCGCGGCCGATGCGATCTCGGCGGCAAGGCCGGGGGCGCGCCGCGAAAGCCTCGAATCGTATCTGAAGCGCCTGACGCGGCTGGAGGAAATAGCAAAATCCTTCGACGGCGTCGACAACTGTTACGCAATCCAGGCCGGACGCGAGGTCCGTATCATGGTGAAGCCGGACAAGGTGGACGATGTGGCGTCTATTGCGCTGGCGCACGATATCGTGAAGAAAATCGAAGCGGAGCTCGAGTATCCGGGCCAGATCAAGGCGACGGTCATTCGCGAGACGCGGGTCGTTGATTACGCGAAATAGTCTGATTTTTCATTGTGGATTAAGGAGGGGGCAGCCATGCAATTTGGTCATAAGAAAAAGCCGAATATGGATGGGATCAATCTCCTTGTTTCCATTTTAGTCTGCTATCCGGAGATTGGCACGATCAGCTTTGAGCCGAAAGAGGACGCGCTGCATTTCTCCTTCGCGCTGCAGGAAGTCCCTCCGCGCCAAGTCTATGAGGACGTTGGGGAACTGATTCGCGAAAGCATACTTACGTACCATAGTCTCGAGGGCTATGAGAACGGGCGCATTGAGATTTATCTCGAGGGACAGGGGCACACGGCGTTTTTCCATATCGTTCGCGACATCCGCACAATCTCGCAGGGCGAGATCAGTATGATCTCGACAATTATGCGGGAGCGGTTCGGCGAGACGCTGATCGTCGATCCCGACAGCCGTCCCGATGACTTCGAGTTCGATCTCGCCGCTCATGAGAACGCCATCGACCACATGATCGGTACGTTGAAGATCGCTCGTGTGACGAATCGCATGATTGGCATTCGTGAGGAAGGCCGGGTGCTGGTGTTCAATAAATAGGAAGAGGAATTCATTTTGCGCATATTAATGGTAGGAGACGTAATAGGCCGCCCGGGCAGGGCGGCCTTTGCCAAATATACGCCGAAGCTCCGGCGGGAAAAGCAGGTTGACCTTGTGGTCGTGAACGGGGAAAATTCCGCCGACGGCAAGGGGGTCACGAAAAAGACGCTGGACGAGCTGACGCTTGGCGGCGCGGACGTGGTGACCTCCGGGAATCACGTCTGGGACAAGAAAGAGGTCATGGGCATCATCGACGACGAGCCGTATCTCCTGCGTCCCGGGAATTATCCCGTAGGCGTGCCGGGAAAAGGCGCCTGCATTTATCCGCTTAAGGGAAAGAACATCGGCGTGATGAATCTTTCTGGCCGTGCGTTCATGCAGGAACTTGACTGCCCGTTCCAACGGGCGGAAGAACTTTTGCGGGAGCTTTCCCGGGAGTGCGGCGTTGTGCTCCTTGACTTTCATGCGGAATCGACCTCCGAGAAAATGGCGATGGGCTGGTATCTCGATGGGCGGGTGACGGCGGTCGTCGGCACCCATACGCATGTGCAGACGGCGGACGAGCGGATTCTGCCCGGCGGCACGGCCTTTATTTCCGATCTCGGTATGGTCGGCCCATGGGATTCCGTCATTGGATTCAAGAAAGAGCCGGTGCTGACGAAAACGACGACGGGGATGCCCGCGCGCTTCGAGGTCGCCGACGGCCCCTCCGTTTACTCCGCGCTCTTGCTTTTTGTCGACGACGCGACGGGCAGGACGATGGACGTCGAGCGAATCCAGCTTCGGGAAGAAAACGTGTGAGCTTACGGCCGCAAGTGCTGTGTGACTTTTGACGGATACACGGCAGGTGTGGTATAATAGTCTCGATATGTATTTTCTATATTCTGACTTTTCCGCGGCTCGTCTGTGGAACTGCCAGAAATAACGCTGCAGGGATGCGGGCAAAACGACACGGGAAGTGAAGGTTGATTTATGGCAAGCGATTTACACACCCATACGACTTTTTCGGATGGGCGGCTTTCGCCGGAGGATCTGGTTGCTGCGGCGAAGGAAGCAAGGCTTTCCTATATTGCGATCACCGATCATGACACAGTCGACGGGATTCGGCATCTGTACGAACAGGCCCTTTACCCGTCGAAAACGCTCCATATCATTCCAGGCATAGAGTTCAGCTGCGAGGTGGACGAACATGACGTCCATATCCTCGGCTACGACTTCGATATTTACAATCAGGATCTGGCGGATAAGGTGACGGAAATATCAGAGTCGCGCTGGGCGCGCTTTTCCACGATGATGGAAAAATTGCAGGAGTTGGGTTACGCAATCACGGAATCCGATGTGCTGCAGATTGCAGGGACGTCGAAGGCCATTGGGCGTGCGCACGTGGCGCGGGCATTGGTGAAAAAGGGGTTCGCCGGTTCCATTCATGAAGCGTTCGACAAGTTGCTGGAGCATGGACAGCCGGCTTATGTGCCGCATTATCGGATCGAGCCGGAGGAAGCGGTGAAGCTGATTCGCGGCGCGGGCGGCGTGCCGGTGTTGGCGCACCCAAAGCTCGTGAAGGACGACGCAATCGTTGTCCGCATGCTGGAGCTGGATTTTGGCGGTCTGGAAGTTTATTATCCGAAGCATGACGCGGAGGATACGGCGAGATACAAGGCGATGGCCGAAGAAAGGGGACTTCGGCTGACGGGCGGGTCAGATTTCCACGCGATTCCGCAGCGCGAGCCGACGGAGCTCGGCGTGTTCACCGTTGACGACGCATTGGCGGAGCCGTTTTTCCACCCGCCGCAGTCGTTTCAATAATAAGTTGATTTAGACAAGTCTTGTTTGGCAGGTGAAGCGTATGGACGTCATAGCGCTGGTTGGGGCCAGCGGGACCGGCAAGAGCCATCGGGCGCTCCTGGTTGCGAATCAGTACAAGGCGGACGTGATTATCGACGACGGTCTTTTGATTAAGAACGGCAAGATTATCGCGGGCAGCTCGGCCAAAAAAGAAAAGAGCCGAATCATGGCGGTGCGCCGTGCAATCTTTATTCTGCCCGGGCACGCAGAGGAGGCGCGGGAGGCGCTGGAACGGGAAAAGCCGGAACGCGTACTGATTCTCGCGACTTCGGAGAACATGGTGCACAAGATCGCGAAGATTTTACGCCTGCCTCCGGTCAGCCGTGTCATTCACATCGAGGACATCGCTTCCGAGACCGACATGAAGAAGGCGGCCTATCATCGGCTGAAGGAAGGGAAGCACATTATTCCGGTGCCGACCATTGAGCTGAAGCCGCATTTTTCCGGTTATCTGGTAGATCCGCTCCAATCCTTCTTCCATCGATCCTCGGCGAGGCCGCGCCGCAAGCTTGGCGAGAAGTCCATCGTCCGGCCGGTGTTCAGCTATTACGGCAAGCTGATTATCGACGACTCAGTCATCAAGGCGATTGTGAAGAAATTTGTCGGCGAGCGCGACTTCGTCAATCAGGTCGCCCATGTTCGCGTTCATCACCTGATGGACGGCGATGAAGATCAGGGCATAGAGGTCTCGCTGGAAGTCGTGCTGCGCTATGGCAAGCACATTCCAACCCTGATCCATCAGACGCAGGAAATGGTCAAGATCGAGATCGAGCGTATTACCGGCATGGTCGTGCAGGAGGTCAACATCATGGTGCGCACGCTCTATGTGGGTGCGACCTGAAATGCTAGGAAAAGTAAAAGCTGACGCGGGGAAAATCCCTTCGTCAGCTTTTTCTGTCGGTTCCTTTATGGCAGTTTTTCGATTCGCGGCTGCGTCCTGAGATCGATTTCGAAAGTGCGTGTCCATGGGTAGCGGGCGGTCACGGACAGATCGGCGACGCGGAGGCGGAGCGGGCCGCCGGGGGCGTCGAAGGTCACGGGAGCGCGGAACGCGTCGGTCCGGACGAGCTTTGTCCGATAATGCTCGATTGCGCTTTCAAGCAGCATGGAGGCAAGCGTATAATTGTAATTGTATTCGAGGCCGCGCCCGTTTTGTGCGCCGCATTTTTCGAGAGAATCGTTGATGTGATTGACGCCGTTCTTCAGATAAAAATTGTCTTCCAAAAAGCGCCCGTCTAAAAACGAAAGATGGGCAACGGCGAGGCGCAGAACGTCGTCCTCCGATTTCGCGCGGCGTTCGGCGATTTGCAGCAGAACGGCGTGGGCGAGGACAGCGCCTATGGAATTGCTCGCGGTGTTCCAGCCGGCGTAGGCGATCAGCGCGTGAATCGGCGCGCCGTCCTCAATCAAAAGCGGCAGCAGCGTCTCGTCGGCACTGAGATGTTCGGAGAGGTCTGCGAGAGCTACGTTTCGGTCGCTTGCGAGGAGCGCGCCGATTTCCAGGGCGGCTTTTTTTCGCGTCCCTTGCATGGTTTTGTCGTTAGCGGAGAGGTATAGGAGAAAATCAGAGGATTCGCTGGACTCGTCGCAGGTGACGCCGCCGACAAAGCGGATTTTTTCCCGGGCGGTTTCCTCTATCGCCGCGCCCATATACGGCAGTATGCGGGCGGGCGTAGAAGCGTCGTTGTATTGCAGTGCGACACGGGGAGCGAATCCGTCCCGCGCGGCCTCGTCGGCGGCGAGAATCGACAGCGCCAGCTCGTCGGCGCCCTGGGCAAGGAAAACGCGGTCCTCACCGAGCTTTTTTTTCGTCAATGTTTCAGAAAGCTGCCGCAGGATCAAATTCGGAATACTGTCCGGTTCGCTGTCGTCCTGCCCGATGACGAGACGGCATAGCGTGCCGTCCTCAGCGAGGCGGATCAGGCGCTTGCCGAAGTCGGCGTAGCCTGTGAAAAGCGCTTCGTATCGCGTGAGAATTTCCAGTGGAATGGAAGCCCGCAGGGTTTTCAGAACGGCGAGATCTTCGTCCGACGGCCGCGTTTGCCGCGAGATGCGTCCGAACAGACGCGAATAGCTCATCAGCCGCTTTTGCTCCTCCCAGTCGCAGAGACCGTCCGGCGGTGTCATGCGCGGCAAAATGCTGAATGCGTAAAGCGGCACTTGCGGATTCGCGGTGTGAAGCTCGCGCAGGAAGCGAAGCAGGGATTCTTCGTCGCTTTTCGTTTTTTTCGCCTGCCGTGAGGCGAGGAGCCCGCCGTGCAGAAGCTGGTCCACAGACAGAATCGCCGCGTCGAATTCGCCAATGTGCGCGGCTGTCCATGCGCGGAGCGCGGCGACGTCGCCGGGGCGGTAATATTCGTCGAGCAATTCTGTGGGTGGCAGCACGACCTCGACGCCGACAATGCGCGCGGCGTCCTGCACGAATCTTCCACAGGGCGGGCGGCTGTCGAGAGGAACAAGCAGTACGCGGCGGTCAGCAGCGGGAAAAACAGGAGGCACAGGAACGCCGTTATCGTCTTCGGGCGTGGTGAGATATAGCGCGATGCAGAGCAGCACCACGGAAAAAACGGTCAATATCCGTCGGACGTTTTTCACTGTCCGTCCTCCTTTCGACAAAAATATGCATCTATAGTATACTACAGGAAAGAAAGAGGTGGGTAAGAATGACAGGCAAAAAATATTTGGCGGCGGCATTTAGCGGTTGGATGGCAATGACTATTGCTGGCGGCATGCTTCCTGACACGGCGGCGATTGCAGTGGTGGCGGAGGCGGCACAGTCTCATCAGGGGCGGGGCGATTGGCATGAGCGCGACGATCGGCATGACCATGACGGCCGCCATGAGCGCGACGATCGGCATGACCATGACAACTGGCATGACCGAGATGATCGGCATAATCGTAACGACAGGCATGACCGTGACGAAAAGCATGACCGTGATGAAAAGCATGACCGTGATGAAAGGCATGACCGTGATGAAAGACATGAGAGGCGAGAACGGCGGGAAGCAGAATATCATCGCGCTGTTCGTAACGAGAACAAGCGGCATGAACGCAGAGAGCATGAGATCCGGGCAAGATTCATGATTTCCGGGATAAGATGCACCGCGAGCTTAGAAAAGAGCGGGAGCGGCATGAACGGAAGCTGCGGGAAATAGACAGGGAATATCATCGGGAGACGCATCATAGGGATTAAGGCGAAAGTAGCTTCTCGCGGGAGGGATCGGAATGAGAGCGGTGGTGACGCGGGTGCATGAGGCGTCGGTGACAATCGGGGGCGAGTGCCGCGGGAAAATTGGAAGGGGATTTTTAGTGCTTTTGGGCGTCGGCCCCGACGATACGGAGAAGGAGGCAGAGAAGCTCGCGGACAAGGTCTGCGGCCTACGCGTCTTCGAGGACGAGGCAGGCAAGATGAATCTTTCCCTCGATACGGTCGGCGGTCAGCTTCTCGTCGTGTCCCAGTTCACGCTGTACGCGGACCTTAAAAGCCGCCGCCCGGGCTTCTCAAAAGCCGCGAAGCCGGAAATTGCGGAGCCGCTGTACGAGCGGTTCATGGCGGCCTGCGAGACACGGGGCTTCGTCGTGGAGCGCGGGGAATTCGGCGCGGACATGCAGGTCGCCTCGGTCAACGACGGCCCGGTGACGCTGCTGTTCGACACCGACACAATGTGATAAAAAAATCGCCGCGCCGGAGCAATTTTTCTCCAACGCGGCGATTTTTTGCTGTCTGTTACGCCTGCGGGACGACGGCGTTCAGCCCTTTCATCAGGCCGTCGACGTCGATGCCGTGCGCAAGCGCGCCCTGCTCGATGTTCTCGAAGTGCGCGGCGGCACAGCCGAGGCAGCCCATGCCGGAATTCATGAAGACCTCAACGGTGTCTGGGTATTTCTGGACGACCTCCATAATGCTCATGTCCTTCGTAATTGTCATGTAAAAAACCTCCTTTTCGGTAAAATTCGATTTGATTAGTATAGTATAGCACGTTTTTTTTCGACAGGGTAGCTTTTTTTCTCAAAGAAGGGTAAAATAATCAAGATTGCGGAACAGAAACATGGGAGGAATGAAAGTGCGTCAATTTGCGGAGCGAATCGTCGGGCGATGGAGGCTGATTTTGCCGTTGCTCGGCCTTTTGCTGCTGCCGTTTATTATTCTGCGGCAGGGAAGCGGCAGGGCGGCGGGAACGGCGGACAGCGTCAGCGGGCCAAAGATTATCGTGCTCAATTATCATAAGGTCGACAATGTGAACAGCTCGCTT
Organism: uncultured Selenomonadales bacterium; assembly: GCA_946183785.1. GTDB lineage: Bacteria > Bacillota > Negativicutes > Selenomonadales > Selenomonadaceae > RUG12372. The sequence goes on from CAMHCS010000015.1 coordinate 14,012, forward strand.
TCCGTGCCGCCCTCGGAATTTGAGCGGCAGATGGCGTTCCTCGCGCAGAACGGCTACCACACGATCACGCCTCATGAGCTTTATATGGCGTTCACCGATAACGGGCCGCTGCCAAACAACCCGGTCCTGATTACCTTCGACGACGGCTACGACGACAACTATACGAACGCGTTCCCAATTCTGAAAAAGTATGGCCTGCAGGCGACGATTTTTGTCATCACGAGCCTGATGGACCAAAACTATCCCGGATATCTGACATGGGGACACGCGGCGGAGATGGAGGCCTCCGGAATTGTGACCATCGAGTCGCATACGGTGTCCCACGGCTCTCTGACCGATCTGACGGACGAGCAGATCCGCCATGAACTGACAGACGCGAAGCATGAGATTGAGCAGCGGCTGGGCAAGGAGGTGGAGTTCCTCGCGTATCCGACGGGCGCGTACAATCTCCATATCGCAAGCCTTGTCAAGGAGGCGGGCTACAAGGGGGCGTTTACCGTCCGCAACGGCAACATGGACAGTGCGACGAATCTTTACGCAATCGAGCGCGTACCAATCTTCCAGACCTCGGACACTTTCGCGTCGTTTCTGGAGCGACTGAAATTCCTGCCGCTGTTTGAACGGATCGGGTGGAAAAAGAATTGAACACCTCCGAATCATAGATTTTACGAAAAATAAACCATAAGTCCCTTAAGAATAACAAGGTGGTTCTTGAGGGGCTTTTTTATGCGCAAAAGTGAGATATTGGCATGGGCCTAGGTCCTACAATTAGATTTTACAAGCCTCAAATAGGTAGCTTTTCAAGGCTTATAGAGCATTCGTTCTCAAAAAACACTGATTTTATGTGGGGAAAATGGAAAAAAATAGTGCATAAAGTGGTGGAAAGTGGTAGAATGTGGTTGCTGATCCAAAAAGGTGGTGAATGAGATGCTCTTAGGCGAATACGCGCACACGATTGACGCGAAAGGACGCATTATCCTTCCGGCGGATTTTCGTGCGGCGCTCGGCGAGCATTTCGTCATCATCAAGGGACTGGACCAATGTCTTTTCATCTATGGCGAGAACGAGTGGGCGATCTTGGAGCAGAAGCTCCGGCAGCTTCCGCTGACGAAGCCGGAAGCGCGTCGTCTCGTGCGCCACTTTTTCTCGGGCGCCCGCGTTCTGGAGTGCGACAGACAGGGGAGATTTCTCGTGCCGGGCAATCTCAGAAATTTCGCAAAGCTCGAGAAGGACGTCGTCCTGACTGGTGTATCGAATCGTGTCGAGGTTTGGAGCAAGGCCGAGTGGGAGCGTTACACCGCGTTGGAGGACGAGTCGACGGAGGAGTTTGCGGCGACTCTCTCGGATCTTGGCATCTGAGCGATGGACGTCGCAGGTTTTCAGCACGTCAGCGTCATGCCGAAGGAGACGGTCGAAGGTCTCCTGTCCACGACGGCGGGCGTTTACGTAGATTGCACGTTGGGCGGCGCGGGGCATTCGCTCCGCATCGCTTCGCGGCTCGCTCCGGAAGGGTGGCTCATCGGGATCGACCAGGATGCGGCGGCTATCGCCGCGGCTCGGGAACGCCTGAAGGACGTACAGTGTCGTGTCAGCATCGTGCATGACAATTTCCGAAATCTGGACGCTATCCTTGCAGGGCTCGGCGCGGACGCCGTGGACGGGGTGCTGTTCGATCTTGGGGTGTCCTCATATCAGATCGACACGGCGGAGCGAGGGTTCTCGTATATGCACGACGCGCCGCTGGACATGCGCATGGACGAGAGGCAGAAGCTCACAGCCTATGAGATTGTCAACTCGTATTCCGAGGAGGCGTTGGCCCGCATTTTTCACGATTACGGCGAGGAGCGTTGGGGAAAGCGTATCGCCGCCTTCATTGCAGAAATGCGGAAAGAGTCCCCTGTCAGGACTACGGCGGATCTGGTAGACGTCGTTTGCCGGGCTGTGCCGAAGGCCGTTCGAAGAGCCGCCGCCGGGCATCCGGCGAAACGCGTGTTTCAGGCGATTCGCATTGAGGCGAACGACGAGCTGAACATTTTGGATGCGGCTATCCGATCGGCGGTCCGTCATTTGCGGCCGGGAGGCCGTATCGCGATTCTGACGTTCCATTCGCTCGAAGATCGGATCACGAAAAACGCGCTGCGAGATTTGGCGCGAGGCTGCGTTTGCCCGCCGGACGTTCCTGTTTGCGTTTGCGGCCACAGGCCGGAGGTGCGTCTTTTGGGGAAGGCCAGGAAGCCGGGAGCAGACGAAGTCGGGGGAAACCCGCGGGCGAAGAGCGCTAAGCTTCGTCTCGCGGAGAAGGTAACGGGGGCGAAATAGGGGACGTCGCCGGCGTCGAAGGGGTACGGCGCCGGCGGCGAATTTCGCACTCCAAAAGCAAGCAGAAGGGGGAAAAAAGATGCCGCAGGCAGCAAGACAAATGTGGTCGGAGGAGACGGAAGAAAAGAGAGTCGTCGTCCGAAAGGCCAGGAAGCGGCGTCCGGCGATTGCCGCGCGCTCGCACGTGAATACGGAGCTACGATCCAAGGCGTTCGCCCTGTTCCTGCTGTTCGCTTTGACGGCAGCGGTGACGCTGATACGGAGCGAGGAGAGCGCGATGCGCGGCTATGAGCTGGTGCAGCTCCGTCAGCAGGCGATACAGCTCGAACGGGAAAACAAGAATCTGGAGCTGGTCATCGCGGAGATGAAAGCGCCGCAGCGCATCAAGGATCGGGCGACGAACGAGCTCGGCATGGTGGTGCCGAAGGAATTTTATTTCGCCGCCGAAGGAAACAAATGACAGCTATAAAAGCGCTGCGGGGGCAGCGCTTTTATTTTTTACACGGAACAAAAATACGTTCGCTATGAAAATTTCAGGATACGCCGTATAATATATGTTTATTGATAAATTTTTACGCTTGGGAGGAAACGGCATGAGAAAAAAGCTTGGAAAGCTGGCGGCGCTTGTCGAGGGTGCGAAGGTGATTGGGAACGCCGATACGTTTGTCACTGACATTGTGCAGGATTCGCGGCAGGTGACGAAGGGGGCGCTGTTTGTCTGCGTGGCGGGCGAGCACGTGGACGGGCACAAATTTATCCCCGACGTCAAGGCGAAAGGTGCGGCCGCCATCGTGACGGAGCGAGACGTCACGCCGCAGGATGGCCTCGCCGTGCTGAAGGTGCCAAATCTTGACGAGGCGTTGCAAATCATTGTGCCGTATTTCTTCGATATTCCGTCCCAGCGCCTCCGTCTGATTGGCATTACGGGAACGAACGGCAAGACGACGACGAGCTTTCTGCTGCGTTCGATCCTGCGGCATGCGGGCCATAAGGTCGGCCTGATCGGGACAATCCAGACGATGATCGAGGAGGAGCGGCTGCCGAGCCAGAACACGACGCCGAATATCGTCGATCTCCAACGACTGCTTGCGCAGATGGTCGAAGATGGGATCGAGTACGTCGTGATGGAGGTCTCGTCCCATGCGCTGGCGCAGAACCGCGTGGCGGGCTGCGAGTTCGACACGGCGGTGTTCACGAATTTCACGCAGGATCATCTCGATTATCACAAGACGATGGAAAATTATCTCGAGGCGAAGGCGAAGCTGTTTGACGGGCTTGGCGGGCCGGGCATCAAGCCGGACAAGACGGCGGTGGTCAATCTCGACGACGAGCAGGCGAAGTATATCCTCGATCGTTCCAAGTGCGATCATCTGACCTATGCGCTGGGCGACGAATCGGCGGATATCCGCGCGGTGGATATAAAGCTTGGGCCGTTGGGCTCGACGTTCACTATTCAGGGCGGCTTTGGGCGGCTTCCAGTCCGAACGCACATTGCAGGCCTCTTCAATGTATATAATGTGCTGTCGGCGGCGGGCGCGGCGGCAGCGGAGAAGGTACCGTACAATGTGATCGGAGAGGCGGTCTCCGAGTTCCGGGGAGTGCCGGGCAGATTCGAGACGGTGGACGCCGGCCAGCTGTTCAACGTTGTGGTTGATTATGCGCATACGCCCGACGGGCTTGAGAACATTTTGCACACGGCGAGGGACATCACGGAAAATCGGATCATCACGGTCTTTGGCTGCGGCGGCGACCGCGACCGGACGAAACGACCGATCATGGGAAAGATTGCGGCGCAGCTTTCCGATATCGTAATCACGACTTCGGATAATCCGCGCACCGAGGATCCGGAGGCGATTCTCGCCGAGGTCGAGGCCGGCGTCGCCGAGGTTATCGGCAAGAAGACTCATGAGAAGGTCACGGATCGCCGCGAAGCGATTTACCTGGCCATATCGCTTGCGCAGGCCGGAGACACGGTCATCATCGCGGGCAAGGGCCATGAGGATTACCAGATTATTGGCACGGAAAAAATACATTTCGACGACCGAGAGGTGGCGCGGGAAGCGCTGGGAGGGTTGAGCTGATGCCGTGCTTTACGCTGGAAGAGATAGCCGAGGCGACGGGAGCTGACGCCTCGGGCGGGAAAGGAACAGCTTTCACCGATGTGACGACGGACACGCGCACGGTTGCGAAAGGGGCTCTTTTCGTCGCGCTGAAGGGCGAGCGGTTCAACGGCGAGGATTTTTTGAAAAACGCAGAAGAAGCGGGCGCCGCGGGCGTTCTCGTCTCCGACGGCTGTGCTGAGGAAAAAATGGAGGCGCTTTCGATTCCCTTGCTGCGTGTGCCGGACACGTTGAAGGCGTATCAGGACATCGCGCATGCGCACCGGGCGCGGTTTTCTCTTCCGGTCGTCGCGATTACCGGCTCGAACGGCAAGACGACGACGAAGGATTTGACGGCGTCGGTGCTCGGCGCGAATTTTCCGACGCTTCGCACCGAGGCGAATTTCAACAACGAGATCGGCCTGCCGAAGACGCTGCTGGGGCTTCGGGACGGGCATCGGGCGGCGGTGGTGGAGATTGGAATGCGCGGGCTCGGGCAGATTGCCGCGCTGGCGCCGATGGCCGCGCCGACAATCGGCGTCGTCACCAACGTAGGAGAGACGCATATTGAGCTCTTAGGGTCGATTGAGAATATCGCACGGGCGAAAGCGGAAATGGTCGAGGCTATTCCGGCGGGCGGCACGGTGGTATTGAACGCAGACGATCCACGTGTTTCGGCGATGCGTGAAAGGGCCGCGAAGGGCGTTTCCGTCGTGACCTTCGGCGAAAGCGAAGGGGCGGACGTGCGCGCGACGGAGATTGAGCAGGACGGTATGGAGACGAGCTTCACAGCGTCATTTGCCGGTGGGAAAAAGCAGTCGTATCGTCTGCCGCTTCCGGGGCGGCATAACGTGTCGAACGCGCTGGCGGCGCTTGCCGTCGGACATGCGCTTGGACTCCCGCCGGAAGCAATGACGGCGGGGCTTGCTGCGCCCGCGATGAGCGGTGCGCGCTTCGCCTGTGAGAAGCGCGGGGACATCATGATCATCAACGACGCCTATAATGCAAGCCCGCTTTCCATGAGCGCGGCAATCCGCACGATGAAGGAAATTGCCAAAGGCAGGCGCGTGGCAGTGCTCGGCGACATGCTGGAGCTGGGAGACGTCGCGAAGGAAGCCCATCGGCGCGTCGGCGAGGAACTGGCGAAGTCGGGAGCGGCAATTCTGGTGACGCGGGGCAAGTTGGGCGAGGAAATCGCGGCCGGCGCCGAGGCGACGGGCATGACCGGGGTTTACCGATGCGCGTCTCATGAAGAGGCGGCGCAGACGCTGAAAGAAATCCTGCGTCCCGGCGACACGGTGCTGTTCAAGGGGTCGCACGGAATGCAGATGGACAAGATCATTGAGCTGTTGTGAAAGATGTTGAGGGAAAAGAGTGGAATTTGGGGAGTGAAGAGTGGAGATATCAGAGTATCAAATTCGTAAATATCTTCACGCTTCCCTCTTGACATTTGACTCATAAAATAGGGGGATTTTTAATGGAGTTTTCTGCCGCAATAAAGGCGGCGGTAGTGTCCGCACTGGTCGTTTTGCTGACGGGGCCGTTCGTGATTCCCGAGCTGCGTAAGCTGAAATTCGGGCAGAGCATTCGCGATGAAGGCCCGAAAAGCCATCAGGTGAAAAGCGGGACGCCGACGATGGGCGGCCTGATGATTCTCGCCGCGCTGACGGCGGGCACGCTTTGCGCGGTGGGGCCGGAGCCTTCTGTGCTGCTGGCTCTTTTCGTGACGCTGGGGCACGGTGCAATCGGCTTTGTCGACGACTATATCTCGGTCGTGAAAAAAAGGAATCTGGGTTTGCGCCCCAGGCAAAAGCTGCTGGCGCAGACCGGCATGGTGGTGATCGTAGCGATTATCGGGCCGCGATATTTCGACGTGACGACGAGCTGCTGGATTCCGGTTATCGACGCGGTTGTGGATTTCGGGGTGTTATATTATCTGATTCTCTTTTTCGTTCTTGCCGGCATGACGAACGCGGTGAATCTTACGGACGGTCTGGACGGTCTGGCGACAGGAACCGTAACCGTTGCTGCGATTTGCTACGCGGTCGTCTGCGTTTCGTTCGGGAAGGCGGCGCTCGCCGCTTTCTGCGTTGCCGTGGCGGCGGCCTGCCTCGCTTTCTTGCGTTTTAACGCGCACCCAGCGAAGGTGTTTATGGGCGATACGGGCTCGCTGGCCCTCGGCGGCGCATTAGCTATTGTGGCAATTCTGACGAAGACGGAGTTTCTGCTCATAATTATCGGCGGCGTTTTCGTTGTCGAGACGCTGTCCGTCATTATACAGGTGATTTCGTTCCAGACCACGGGCAAGCGCGTCTTTTTGATGAGTCCGATCCATCATCATTTTGAGCTGTTGGGCTGGCCGGAGACGAAGGTTGTCCATACATTCTGGGGGACGGGTCTGGTTCTGGGGATATTGGGACTGTTATTACTATAAGGAAGTGTTTAGTTATGGATTTGTCGAATCAAAAGGTGCTTGTCGTTGGACTCGGGATCAGCGGCATGGCAGCGGCGCGGATCGCAAAGCGCTTTGGCGCGGAGGTCGTGGTCAGCGACGCGAAGGAAGAAGAAAAGCTCGGTGGTGAGCCTGAAACGCTCCGCAAGGAGGGAATTCGAGTCGAATGCGGTCCGCAGGACATGGATCTCCTCGACGGCGTCGATCATATCATTGTTTCGCCCGCCGTGCCGGTCCGAGTTCCGTTGATTCAGGAAGCGTACGCGCGGGACATGGATGTGGAGAGCGAGATCGAGTTCGCTTACCATATCGCGAAGTCGCCGATTCTCGCGATTACGGGGACGAACGGCAAGACGACCACGACGACGCTCGTGGGAAAGCTGATGGAGACGGCGTTTCCCGTCGTCGGTCTCGGCGGCAATATCGGAGTTCCGCTTTCGGAGGAATGCCTGCGGGTGGGGGAGGGCGGCTGTGTCGTCGCCGAGATTTCCAGTTACCAGATGGAGGCGACTGACGATTTCCGACCGCATGTGGCGGCAGTGTTGAACGTGACGCCCGATCATGTGGTGCGGCACGGAAATCTTGACGTTTATCAGCAGATGAAGGAGAAAATGTTCGCGCAGCAGACAAAGGAAGATTTTCTTGTACTGAATTACGACGATCCGAAGACGAGAGGCATGGCGGAACGTGCGCCGGGGACCGTCTGCTTTTTCAGCCGGAAGGCAGAAATGAATAAAGGCGCGTTCGTCAAAGATGGTGTCCTGACAATGCGATGGAACGGGAAGGAAACAGCAATCCTTCCGGTGAAGGAGCTTCAGATTCGCGGCGGGCATAACGTGGAAAATGCTCTGGCGGCGATGGCGACGGCGTATCTCGCGGGGGCGGAGCCGGAAAAAATCGCAGAGGTGCTTCGGAATTTTGAGGGCGTCGAGCACCGGATCGAGCCGGTACTGTCCCTTGACGGCATTTCCTATTGGAACGACTCGAAGGCCACGAATACGGACTCGGCAATCAAGGCGCTGGAGAGCTTCGAGGAGCCGATCGTGCTGTTGGCGGGCGGCGACGATAAGATGACCGATCTGACGGATTTCATGAATCTCGTCAAAGAAAAATGTCGCGCCCTTGTGCTCGGCGGCAATGCGGCGGCGCGCTTCAAGGAAGCGGCGCTTGCGGCGGGCTTTCCACAGGACAAAATCTTTGCGGCCGGTTACTCAATGGAAAAGGGTGTGGAACTCGCGCGGGCTGCGGCACAGTCCGGCGACGTGGTACTGCTCTCCCCGGCCTGCGCCAGCTTCGATATGTATTCGGGCTTTGAGGAACGCGGGCGTAATTTCAAGGATATTGTGCGCAGCATAGCGGGAAAGAAGCCGTAAGGGGCGTTTTATATGCGGATCATCATTTCCGGCGGAGGTACCGGCGGGCATATCTATCCTGCCCTGACCATCGCACGAGCCATCCAGAAACAAATACCGGACGCGGAATTCCTGTACGTCGGCACGAAGGACGGCCTCGAGGCGGACATTGTGCCGAAGGAGGGGCTCCCTTTCGCAACGGTCAATATCCAAGGCTTCAAGCGGAGCCTGACGCCGGAAAATCTGCTGCGTGGGGCGCGGGCGTTCGGCGGCGTGATGAAGGCGATGGGAATCGTGCGGCGCTTTCGGCCCGATGTCGCCGTCGGCACGGGGGGCTATGTTTGCGGACCGATCCTTTTGGCGTCGAGTCTCGTGGGCATTCCCACGCTGATTCAGGAGCAGAATGTTATGCCAGGCGTCACGAACCGTTTGCTGGCGCGTTTCGTTTCCTGCATCGCCATGGGGACGAAGGAATCGGCGGAGCATTTTCCGAAAGGTAAACGAATCTTCACCGGAAATCCCGTTCGTGAGGAGGTTCTGCGAGCCCGGCGCGACGAAGGACAGGAATTATTCGGGCTTGATCCGGCGTCCAAGACGGTGTTGGTGTCGGGCGGCAGCCGTGGGGCGCGCAGCATTAACCGTGCGATGATCGGCGTGCTCGCCCATTACGCGGGAAAACAGGGCGTTCAATTTCTTCATGTGACAGGGAAAGCCGGCTATGACGACACGATGGAGCGCTTGCGGCAGGCGGGCGTCAATCCGGACAAAGCGGGTAATCTATTTGTACGCCCGTATCTTTACAATATGCCGCAGGCGCTCGCCTGCGCCGACGTTGCGGTGTTCCGGGCGGGCGCCATCGGGATCGCGGAGCTGACGGCGCGCGGCGTGCCGTCGATATTGGTGCCGTATCCTTTCGCGGCGGCCAACCATCAGGAAATGAACGCCCGGGCCATAGTTTCGGGGGGGGCGGCCCGCATGATTCTTGACAAGGAGCTGACGGCGGAGCGGCTGCTTTCAGTTCTGGCGGAGCTTTTGAGCGAGGACGCGAAGCTCAAGCGCATGGCGCAGGCGGCAAAGCGATTGGGGCGTCCCAAGGCGGCGGACAAGATCGCGAGCCGCGTAATCCGGCTTGCAAAGGGCAACACCGCACTTGTCGCTGTCAATGACCAATAATAACGGGGAGGAACCGTCAATGCTTCAGGGAATCCGCAAAATACATTTCATCGGCGTCGGAGGCGCGGGCATGAGCGCGTTGGCGCGAATCCTGCTGGACAAAGGCTACGAGGTTTCCGGCTCCGATCGGAAACTGTCCGCCGTCGCGAAGCAGCTCGCGGAGCGCGGCGCAAAAATATTCGAGGGTCATGACGCGGCGAACGTGAAAGGCGTGGACGCAGTCGTCGTTTCCACGGCGATTCCCGAGGACAATGTGGAGGTTACGGCGGCAAAAACGCAAGGCAGCCGGCGGCTGCATCGGTCGGATGTCAACGCGGCGCTTTTGAACGCGGCTAAGGGGATCGCTGTTGCCGGCGCTCACGGCAAGACTACGACGACTTCAATGATCGGCCTGATCCTGGAACACGGAGGCGTCGACCCGACCATCATCATCGGCGGACAGGTCGATTATCTGGCGGACGGCAACGCCCGGCTGGGGCGCGGAGAGTATCTCGTTTCGGAGGCGGACGAAAGCGACGGCTCTTTCCTGAAGCTGCTGCCCTATATCGCGGTGGTTACAAACGTCGAAAACGACCACATGGATCATTACGGTACGATGGAGAACATCAAAAAGGCGTTCCGGCAGTTTCTCGAAAATACGGACGAGGAAAAGGGAATCTGCGTCCTGTGCGCGGATAACGAAAACCTGCGGGAAATCTCGAAAGATCTTCCGCGCCGCGTCGTCTTTTACGGAATGGCGGAGGACGCAGAATACAGGGCGGCCCATATCGCGCCGGAAGGAACGGGCGTTGCCTTTGACGTGGAACGGGACGGAAAGAAGCTCGTCCGCGTGCGGCTGAACATCCCCGGTCATCATAACGTGCTGAACGCGCTGGGCTCGGTTGCGGCGGGAATCCTTTGCGGCGTTTCGCCGGAAAAAGCGGCGGAGGCTCTCTCTCTCTTTCACGGTGCGAAGCGGCGTTTTGAGACGAAGGGGCGAACGGCCGGCGTCTGGATCGTGGACGATTACGCGCACCACCCGACGGAGATCGAGGCGACGTTGAAGGCGGCGCGGCAGACAAAACCGAAGCGGCTGATCTGTGCGTTTCAGCCTCATCGCTATTCGCGCACGCAGCTATTGCAAAAGGAATTTGGCGGCGCGTTCAAAGACGCGGATCTTTTGATTTTGACCGACGTGTATTCGGCGGGCGAAGCGCCGATTGCTGGCGTCAGCGGCGAGACGATCCTCTCCGCCGTGGAGAAAACGACGGGGCAGAAGACGGCGTATATCAAAGCGCGCGCTGATGTCGCGCCGTATCTTGAAACCATCGTTCAGGACGGCGATTTAGTGATGACGATGGGTGCGGGCGACATCTGCCGGACGGGGGAAGAACTGCTGGCGCTTTTGGCGGCGCGGGAGGATTAGAAAGTATGAAGGACAAGAAAATCATAGTCGTTATGGGCGGGCCGTCCTCGGAGGCGGAGGTCTCGAGGCGGAGCGGAGCCGCCGCGCTCGCGGCGCTTCAATCCAAAGGCTACCATGTGGAAGGAATGGAATTTTCACCGCGCAATTTTTATGCCGACATGGAAAGACTGAGTCCCGACATTGTGTTCAACGCCATGCACGGCGCCTACGGAGAGGACGGGCGGATGCAGGCGGTGCTGGATTTAATGGGAATTCCCTGTACCGGGTCCGGGGTTTTGGCGTCGGCTATGTCTATGGACAAGGCGGCGGCGAAAAACGTGATGCTCGGAGCAGGGATTTCGACGCCAAAGGCGAGAGCCTACCGTACTTCTGATCGGGCTGGGCTCCGGGCGAGGATTCTTCGAGAGATGCCGGTTCCCATAGTGGTCAAGCCGACTGCGCAAGGATCGAGCGTCGGCGTCGTCATCGTCAGGGACGCGGCGGAGCTCTCCGACGCCCTGGATGAGGCGTTTGCCTACGGCGATGAAATTCTTGTGGAGGAGTTTATTGACGGCCCGGAACTGACAGCGGCGGTCTGGGGTACGCCGGAAACCTGCGACGCCCTGCCTGTGATTGAGATTACAACGGAATCCGGCCGATACGATTATGAGAGCAAGTACACGGTCGGCGCGTCGCATCATATTATTCCCGCGCGTATCAGTGCTGAAGCAATGACGCGGACGCGGGAGACGGCGGAGCGGACGTTCCGCGTTTTCGGCTGCCGGGGGGTCGCCCGCATCGATATGATGCTTTCGGCGGAGGACGTTCCTTACGTCATCGACATCAACACGATGCCGGGCATGACGGAAACCTCGCTGGTGCCGGATGCGGCAAGGGCGGCGGGTATATCCTTCGCCGATCTCTGCGAGAGACTTTTGGAGATGACGTTGGAAGAAAAAGAGTGAGTGCCGCTTATCTCGGCAGTTTTCCTTGGAAAGGGGGCGACGGCGGTGGAAGAGGAACAGATGCAGGCTGCGGCGGTTCAAGACGCTACGTCGCGGGAGCAACCGAAAAAATGGCAATGGCTGTTTCAGATTTTTGCGTTTTTGGGACTGGTAGCCGTAGCTGTCGCCGCCGTGTCTTACCTGCCCATGTTCAAGCTCAGCTCGATTTCCATTGCGGGTAATTCATATATTCCTGCGGAGGACATCTGCCGTATCGCCGGGGTTTATAAAGGGCAGCATATGTTCCAGGTGGAGACGGACAAGGCGGTGCAGAATCTTCGCAAGGATCTTCGGATTGAGCAGGCAGTCGTGAAGCGCACGTTCCCGAACGGTATAGTCATCGAGGTGGAAGAGCGCCGCCCTGTCGCCTGTATCGGCTGCGAGTTCGGCTTTCTTGACCTCGACCGCAAGGGCATGGTGCTGAACGCGTACCGCGTGCGTCATTTGCAGACGACGCCGCTTTTGGTAGGCGTCGAGGTCAGGGATCTCTATATTGGGGATATGGTCGGCGAAAAGCAGACGCTTTTGGCGCTCGAATACCTGGCGGCGCTCGACGATATGGAGCTTTCCCAGATTGTAGAAGTGAATCTCGCCGACCCGAAGCATGTGCTGGCGCGTACGACAAACGCGGCGGAAATCCGAATCGGGGTTCTTGAGCGGCTGGAGGAAAAGGCAAACCTGACAAAGAGTTTTCTGGGGGATCTCCGGGTGACAAAGCGCCCAATTGAATACATCGACCTGACGTATTCTCAGGCGGTAATCCCGAAGCAGGAGATCGATAAAAAGTGAGGCGCATCTAATAATATGTTAACCGTTAAGAGAGGGCATCTCTCTATTGCAGTCGTCTGCATGGCTCTCGGCTTTATGCTGGCATTGCAATTCCGGATTGCAATGGATCAGAAGGCGTCTCTTCCGTATCAGCGAGTCGAGGAACTGTCTGCGCGTCTTATCGAAACTGAGAAAGAGCGCGACGCGCTGCAGGAACAAGTCGCGAGCCTCCAGCAGGCACAGCCGGCGCCCGGCGGCTCGGAGGGCGAGCAAATCTTGCGCGAGCTTCGCCTGCGTTCCGGCTTGACGCCTCTCGAGGGGCCGGGCGTCGTCGTGACTATCGACGACAGCAAGATTCAGTCGAAGGCGGGAGAAAATCAGAATCTTTACATCATTCACGACGATGATTTGCTGAAGGTTATCAACGAGCTCCGGGCGGCGGGAGCGGAAGCGATCTCAGTCAACGGACAGCGGCTCGTGGCGACTTCCGAGATCCGATGCGCCGGACCGACGCTCTCGGTGAACAATGTGCGCTCGGCGCCGCCTTACGAGATTCGCGCCATCGGCGACAGCGCGACGCTGGAAAACGCGCTTCGCATGCGCGGCGGCGTTATGGAGACATTGCAGGTTTGGGGGATCCAGCTTGAAGTCAAGGCGGCGCAGGATATCGTCGTACCCGCCTATAAGGGTGCGGCGCGATTCAGTTACGCGAAGGAAACGGAGGAGGCGTCGACATGATTCTCGCTTTGCTCGGTCTGGGCGTCGGTCTGCTTCTGGGGAGCCTTTGTCCGCTGACGATTCCCGTCACATACTCTAAACTCTTTTCCGTGGCGCTGCTCGCCGCGCTGGACTCCGTGTTCGGCGGTTTCCGTTCAGTGTTGGACGATCGTTTCGACGATACGGTATTCATGTCCGGTTTTTTTGTCAACGGTCTGCTGGCGGCTTTTCTCGTCTATGCGGGAGACCGTCTCGGCATCGACCTCTATTATGTGGCGCTGCTCGCTTTCGGCCTTCGAATCTTTCAGAATCTTGCCATCATCAGGAGGTATTATTTGCGAAAACATCGCTAAAGCTTGAAGATATTGTGATAAAAGCGAGACTTGCATGAAACGCTCTTTCATAGTAGAATATGAGGGATATGAGACTGAAATTTCCATGCGCGTTTGCGCGCGGCAGTTATAGGGCGGTTTTGCTCGGCATGGAGGGGTATTTGTGATTGAATTAGACGACGTGGTAATGAACGACATAGCCAAGATTAAGGTAATCGGCGTGGGCGGCGGCGGCTCCAACGCCATCGACCGAATGATTTCTTCCGGGCTCAAAGGCGTAGAATTCATAGCCATCAATACGGACGCGCAGGCGCTGACGAAATCGCTTGCACCCAAGCGTCTGCAAATCGGCGAAAAGTTGACCCGGGGACTTGGCGCGGGCGCACGCCCGGAAATCGGCGCGGCTGCGGCTGAGGAAAGCCGCGATGATATTATTGCGGCGGTGTCGGGCGCGGATATGGTGTTCATCACTGCGGGTATGGGCGGCGGAACCGGAACGGGTGCGGCGCCTGTCGTTGCGGCGTGTGCGAGGGAAGCAAACGCGCTGACCGTGGGCGTCGTCACCAAGCCGTTCAAGTTTGAAGGCAAGAGACGCATGCAGAATGCGGAGATGGGGATTCGTAATCTGAAGGAAGCCGTCGATACGATTATCACGATCCCGAACAATCAGCTTTTGCAGATTGTCAGCCGAAACACGCCGATGATGGAAGCCTTCCGTATTGCCGATGATGTGCTGCACCAAGGCGTGCAAGGCATTTCCGACCTTTTAGTGGTTCCGGGGCTTATCAATCTTGATTTCGCTGACGTGCAGTCCATTATGAAGGATGCGGGAACCGCACTGATGGGCATTGGCGAGGCGTCCGGCGACAACGCGGCGACCACGGCGGCACAGGAGGCGGTGCAGTCTCCGCTTCTCGAAATGTCCATCGAAGGCGCTCACGGCGTGCTGTTGAATTTCACCGGTTCGGCGGACAAACTCAGTATTTACGACGTCAACGAGGCGGCGGCAGAGATTCAGGAGCAGGTTCACCCAGACGCGAATATCATCTTCGGAGCGGCGCTGGACGATACGCTGGGGGATACGGTGCGGGTCACGGTCATAGCCACCGGATTCGACGCCATCGAGGATACGGTGGGAGTTCCGGCGCAGCCGGGCGCGACTCAGGCGGCCTCGCAGCAACCAACTGCACAGCAGCCAAATGCGGCGCAGCCGCAGCAGGCACCACAGCCTCAGCAGCCGGTTGCTCCTTTCGGCGGGAATTTTGATTCCCTGCAGATTCCCGATTGGTTGCGTCATAACTGATTTGATGAATTGCTCCCGCTTGATATGGCGGCGGTTCAAAAAGCGGCGGGCAAAACCCGCCGCTTTTCTTTCCTCACTATAAAATTGTCGGAGGAAGCGTTATGAGACGATATACTTCGCTTCTTTTTCTGGCCTTTATCCTTGTACTTGGAACGGTAATTGGCGCTACGCTCCTTTCGGGGTATGCCGACCACACGCCGGGGCGTTCCGATCGAACGGTGACTGTCTATACAACCATTCCGGCGGAGCAGGCGGGGCTTTTGGCCGCCGAATATGAAAAAACCGCGAAGGTTGGGGTTCGTTTTGTGCCAATGGCGCAGGACGAGCTGACGGAGCGGCTGCAGAAGGAAAAAGATAAACCCGGGGCGGATCTCGTGCTCGCCGACAGCAGCGTGTTGCGGCAGGCGGCGGCGATGGGCGCTTTCGTTCCGTACCTCTCGGAAGGGACGGATTCGGTACAGGACGCGCTGAAGGATGACAACGGCGCGTGGACCGGAGTTTGGTACGATCCTGTCGTATTCTGCGTGAACAGCGATTATCTGCGGACTATGCCGCGTATTCCTGAGACATGGGCGGAGTTTGCCGCCTATCCCGATATGCGGGTCGGTATGACGGATTTTCTTGCGGCTGACGCTGCGTCCAATCTTTATTTCACGATGGTTTCCGTCTATGGCGAGCAGGAAACTCTTCGTCAACTTTCGGCGATTCACCCTAAGGTCGTGCAGTATGTGAAGTTCCTTTCCACGCCGGTTCGCATGGCGGGAATGGGCGAGGTGGACGCCGCCGTCGCCGTTCAGAGCGAGACGCTACGCTATCTTGCCGACGGATACCCGATTCGCGTTGTCTATCCGATGGACGGGACGGCGTATATGCTGACGGGGGCTGGTATTCTCCGAGGGGGGCAGCCCCAGGCGCAGGAATTTTTCGAGTGGCTGTTGTCCGACGGCGCGCAGATGACCCTGCAAAGGGAAAACGTATTTTTCGTTCCGGCGAATCCGGGGACCTTGGCTTATAAGCAGCTCGCAGGCAAAAACCTCGCGCTTTTCGATGCTGTGCCAAACTTCACGGCGGAGGAGCGGAGCAAGCTGCTCGACCACTGGCTGCAAAATGTGAGATTTAAATGAAAGGTTCATTTCGTTTTGGTAGATTTTCAACAACGACAGTCTGTGTAAATATTGCACAGGCTGTTTTTCATCCGTGGTAATATTTTCGTATTCTTCCTCCTGCAATGGATTCCTTTCGTGATACTCGCAATTAGGATTAATAATCTATTATGCAATTGCATGAGACGGCATTTGTGTTTAGGGAGATATTCTTATGCAATTTATGAAATTTGGAGTGGATATGCTATGAGATTCGCGCATATTTCGGATCTTCATCTGGGGAAACGGCTTTATGAGCGTTCCTTTTTGGAGGAGGAGCAGCCGTTCATTTTGCGGCAGATTTGTGAGGCGCTGCAGGAGGAGAAGCCGGACGCCGTGCTGATTGCCGGGGACATCTACGACAAGAGCGCTCCGTCAGCGGAGGCGGTGCGGCTGTTTGACGACTTCCTTTCGGAGCTTTCCACGGATGGGCAGACGGTGTTCGTCATCAGCGGCAACCACGACTCGGCGGCGCGGGTGGCTTACGGCGGGCGCATCATGGCGAAATGCGGCGTCCATGTTTCCGCGCCCGCTTACGACGGAGAGGTCCGTCCGGTGACGCTGAAGGACGAGCACGGCCCCGTCGATATTTATTTGCTTCCGTTTGTGAAGCCGATTCATGTGGCGGCGGCGTTTCCCGAAGAAAAGATAGAGAGCTATACGGATGCACTCCGAGTTGCGGTGGAACATATGGCGCTCGATCAGGGGCGGCGCAGTGTGCTGGTCGCCCATCAGTTCGTGACGGGCGCGACGCGCTCGGACTCGGAGGAGATTTCCGTCGGCGGGCTGGACAATGTGGACGCTTCAGTGTTCGCGCCCTTTTCCTACGTCGCCCTAGGGCACATACATCGTCCGCAGAATATCGGCTCGTCGCGGATCCGTTATTCGGGTACGCCGCTCAAGTATTCGTTTTCCGAGGCGAAGGACGGGAAATCTATCACGATGGCGGAGATGGACGGAAAAGGAGCGGTCTCCGTTCGCACGATTCCACTGACGCCGAGGCACGATTTGCGGGAAGTCAAGGGGACCTATAATGAGCTAATGGACAAGCGGAATTACGAAGGCACGGCGACGGACGATTACCTGCGTGTGATATTGACGAATGAGGACGACGTGCCGGACGCGATGCGGAAATTGAAGACCGTTTATCCGAACATCCTGCGGCTCGATTACGACAACGCGCGCACGAAAAGCGGCGGCGCCGTCGAGGTATTGCCGGAGGCGGAGACGAAAACGCCGATGGAACTGGTGTCGGAATTTTACGCGCTGCAGAACGGGCAGCCGATGAACGAGGCGCAGTCCGAATACATGAGGCGGTTGGCGGAAACCGTATGGGAGAAACAGGCATGAGACCGTTGACATTGAAGATGACGGGGTTCGGCCCTTACGCCGGAAGCGCGACAATCGATTTCACGCGGCTGGGGGCACGGGGGCTTTATCTGATTACCGGCGATACCGGCGCGGGCAAGACGACGATTTTTGACGCGATTGTGTTCGCGCTGTACGGGGAGACCAGCGGCGGCACGCGCACGGCTTCCATGCTGCGCTCGAAATACGCGGATGCGTCAACGCCCACGGAGGTGGAGCTGCGCTTTCTGCTCCGGGGCAAGGAATACGTCGTGAAGCGGAATCCTGAATATATGCGGGCCAAGCAGCGCGGGGAGGGCATGACGAAATCGACTGCGGGGGCGGAGCTTTGCCTGCCGGACGGCAGCGTCGTGACGAAAAAGCAGGAGGTCACGGCGCGTATCGAGGAGATTTTGGGATTGGACGCAGCGCAGTTCATGCAGATCGCCATGATCGCCCAGGGGAAATTCCTGCGGCTGTTGCTGGCGGATACGAAAGAACGCCAGGCGATTTTTCGCGGCATTTTCCATACGGAACGGTTTGAGCGGCTGGCGGCGGCGGTGAACAGCGACGCCAACGAAGCGGCGCGGCTGTGCGAGCGCGTCCAGGACAAGGTGGACGGCCTGATGGCTGCTGCCGACTGCGTCAAGGACAATCCGCGGGCGGAGGAAGTCGAAAAGGCGAAGGCGGGCGAGTTTTTGCCGGAGGATGTGAAGACGCTGCTGGAAGCCCTGATCGCGGACGATGAGCGCGCGATGGCGGAGGAGAAGGCAACGCTGGACCGGATCGACGAGGAAATCAATGCGCTCAACACGCGCATCGGACGCGCGGGCGAGCTGGAAAAGGCGCGGGAGGAGCTTCGCACGGCGACGGCGGAGGAAACGCGGAAAAAGCCAGAACTGACAGCGGCGAAGGAAACGGCGGAAAAAGCGGCGCAGCGGGCGGCGGACGCGGAATCTCTCACGCGGGAGGAGGCGCAGCTCGAGCAAGAATTGCCCGATTACGCGGCGGCGGAAGCGAAGCGGAAGGAGCTTTCGCGCTTCGAGGAGGAATTGAAAAAGGCCGTTTTGGAGGAAGCCGAGGCGAAAAAGGCGAAGGAGGCTGTACAGAAGCGCCTGAAGGCGGCGAAGGAAGAACTGGCGGCGCTGGCGCACGCCGGGGAAGAGCGGGAAAAGCTCGCCGCCGAGCAGCGGGAAAAAAAGCACCGCCGCGAAGAAATCGGTGCGCTGGCGGAGGAAATGAAGAAGTATGAGAAGCTGTACCTCGAAGTGGACGGCGCGCATAAGGAGCTGATTGCCCGAACGGAAGACTGGCGGAAAAAGGAGGCGGCCTATAACGCGGCGGACGAAGCGTTCCTCGCGGCGCAGGCGGGGCATATCGCGAAAAAACTGAAGGCGGGGGAACCCTGTCCGGTCTGCGGTTCGACAGCGCATCCGCGCCCGGCGGCGCTGGCCGACGACGCAATTGACGAGGCGAGCCTGCGCACCCTACAGGAGGCGTGGAGCGCGGCGCAGACGGCGGCGATGGAACTTCGCGGTCGTTTTGAGCAGGGGAAGAAAGAGTTCGTCGAGCGCAAGGAATCTCTTTTGCAGTCAATCAAAACCCGCCTCGGCGACTATACGACGAGCGAAGCACGGGACCGGCTGCCGAAGGCGTTGGACGAACTGGATGAGGAAATCGCCGCCGTTGACAAAAAGCTGCGGGAAAAGGAACGGGAGGCGAAACGGAAGGCGGCGCTGGAAAATAGGATTCCGCAGGACGAGAAGGCGAGCGCGGAAGCCGATACACGGCTTGCGGACGCGGGCGCGAAGCGGGCGACGGCGGAGACGGCGCGGGCGGCAGCGGCGCAGGCGGCGCAGGAGCTTTCCACGAAGCTGCGCTTCCCGACACAAAAAGAAGCGGAGGCGCGCAGGGCGAGCCTCCGCAAAGAATACGAGAAACGGCAGGACGAAAAGAAACGCGCGGAAGATGCCCTTCGCGCGGTGGAAAAGACACTGCAGGAGCTGGCGGGGCGCATCGAAACGCTGCATAAGAGTCTCGCCGAAGCGCCGCAGGAGGACCTCGGAAAACTGCGAGAGGAAAACGCGGCGAAGGCCGCCGAGCGGCGCGGGTTCCAGGAGCGGCAGAAAACGCTTCACGCGCGGCTCGAAAAGAATCGGGGGACGCTGGCCGAGTTGCAAAAGGAAGCGGCGCGGCTGGCGGAGGCGGAGAAGCGTTATACTTGGCTGAAGGCTTTGGCCGAGACGTTGACGGGACAGATCAGCGGCAAGGAAAAGGTCATGCTGGAAACCTATGTGCAGATGCGCTATTTCGAGCGCATTGTCTCGCGGGCGAACGTGCGCCTGCTGGTGATGTCCTGCGGCCAATACGAGCTTCGGCGGCGCGCTGCGGCTGCGAGCAATAAAGGGCAGAGCGGCCTTGAGCTTGATGTAGTCGACCATTACAACGGCTCGATACGCGGCGTCGAGACGCTGTCCGGCGGCGAATCCTTCAAGGCGTCCCTTTCTCTCGCCCTCGGTCTTGCCGACGAGATCCAGTCCTCGGCGGGCGGCGTGGAGCTGGATACGATGTTCGTGGACGAGGGTTTCGGTTCCCTCGACGACGAATCGCTGGAGCAGGTCATGCGCGCGCTGGCAGACCTCACGGAAGGCCGCCGTCTCGTCGGCGTCATTTCCCATGTCGAAGCGCTGAAGGAACGGATTGACAGGAAGATTGTCGTGACGAAAGCGAGAGAACAGGGAAGCAGCGCCCGGATCGAGGTGTGATTTGGGTGTGATTTGGGATGAATAATACTGTTTGACAAGCCTTCTTCCTTGTGGTATCATATCGACGGTCAAATGCGCGTGAGCGCGTTTTCCCCAACCGCGCGGCGAGGTTTTTTGAAACACTTCGGTGTACCGTAGTCGGCGAGTAAACCATCAGGGAGGTGTAAGAGAAGAATGTACGCGATTATCAAAACCGGCGGCAAGCAGTACAAGGTAGCCGAGGGCGACACGATTTACGTCGAGAAGCTCGAAGCGGCCGTGGACGACGCCGTTACGTTTGATCAGGTGCTCACGGTCGTCACGGACGGCGGCGTCACAGTCGGCAAACCGCTCGTTTCAGGTGCGAAGGTCACGGGCAAGGTTCTTGAGCAGGGCAAGGAGAAGAAAATCCTCGTCTTTAAGTACAAGGCCAAGTCCAACTACCGTCGTCGCCAGGGCCATCGTCAGCCGTTTACGAAGGTCGCCATCGAGAAGATCGAGGCGTAAGCCCTCATGATTGAGGTCGAGATTTACGAAGAGAAAGACGGCAGGATATCCGCCTTTTCTGTGCATGGGCACAGCGGTTTTGCGCCGAAGGGCCGGGATATCGTCTGTGCGGGCATTTCTGCTCTGGCGCAGACCGCTCTTTTGGGCCTGGGAAGGCATTTGCATCGGGAACTTGATTATCATATCGACCCGAGCGGGGACCTTCACATGGAGCTCAAAGATGCGCCTGATGATTTTACGGAGACAATATTGCGGACGATGCGTATGGGAATCGGGGAGATTGAAAAGTCCTATCCTGACGCCGTCCGCATACGGATTCTGAACGGAATATCCGGGAGGTGAAGGTTATGAATTTTACGTTTGATTTGCAGCTTTTCGCGCATAAGAAAGGCGTTTCGAGCACGCGCAACGGCCGCGACAGCCATTCCAAGCGCCTGGGCGTTAAGGAGCAGGCGAATACGGTTGTGACCGCGGGCAGCGTCCTCGTTCGTCAGCGCGGTACGCATTTCCACCCGGGGACGAACGTCGGCCGGGGCAAGGACGATACGCTCTTTGCAAAGGTCGCCGGAAAGGTCGCCTTCGAGCGCAAAGGCCGCTATAACCGCCAGGTCAGCGTGTACCCGGTGGAGGAAACTGCGGCGGTGTAATCCGTCGGCATGGATTGTCTGTAGATACCTGCGCTTTTAGGCGCAGGTATTTTTTTAGAAAGGTTTTGGGTATGCAATTCATAGACCGGACGACCATCACGGTCAAAGGCGGCGACGGCGGCAACGGCAAATCCGCTTTTCGCCGTGAAAAGTTCGTGCCGAAGGGAGGGCCGTCGGGCGGCGACGGCGGGCGAGGCGCGGACATCGTTTTTGTCGTGGACAACAACATGAATACGCTGCTGGAGTTCCGATATCATCGGAAATTTCTCGGGCAGAACGGCGAGAACGGCGACATCAAGAATCAGTTCGGCGCCTGTGCGCCGCCTTGTATTGTCAAAGTACCGCCGGGAACGATCGTCAAGGACGCGAAAACGGGCGAGGTCCTGGCGGACATGACAGAGATCGGACAGCGGGAGGTCATCGCGCGCGGCGGTCGGGGCGGTCGCGGCAACGCGAAGTTCGCGTCGAGCCGCAACAAAGCGCCGACGTTTGCCGAGCTGGGCGAGCCGGGGGAGCAAAAAGAGCTTCTTCTGGAAATGAAGCTCCTGGCGGACGTGGGGCTGGTCGGCTATCCGAGCGTAGGGAAGTCCAGCATTATTTCCTGTGTTTCGTCGGCGCGGCCCGAAATTGCCGAATATCATTTCACGACAATCACGCCCGTGCTTGGCGTCGT
This sequence comes from uncultured Selenomonadales bacterium, assembly GCA_946183785.1. Taxonomy (GTDB): domain Bacteria; phylum Bacillota; class Negativicutes; order Selenomonadales; family Selenomonadaceae; genus RUG12372. The sequence goes on from CAMHCS010000015.1 coordinate 35,975, forward strand.
GGGCGTAGACGAGGAAAAGAGCTTCGTGATGGCGGATATTCCCGGCCTGATCGAAGGGGCGGCGGACGGTGCGGGACTTGGTCATGAGTTCCTGCGCCATATCGAGCGTACGAAAGTTATTTTGCACGTCGTCGACGCGTCGGGCGTCGAGGGACGCGATCCGGTGGAGGATTATCACCGGATCAATCATGAGTTGAAACGCTACAGCGAAAAGCTGGCGCGCCGTCCGCAAATTCTCGTCGCAAATAAGATCGATCTGCCGGGCGCGGAGGAGCACCTGCCGCGGCTTGAAAAGCTGGCGGCGGACGAGCATATTCCCATGCTGGCGGTCTCGGCGGCGACGCAGGAAGGGCTCCGGACGCTGGTGGAGCGCACGGCGGAGGCGCTGGACGCCTATGTGGAGGAACCGGAGCATGAGGAGGGCGTGAAAGTCTACGACGCCTCACAGGAGGAAGACCCGGAGCGCGTGGAGATCAAAAGGGCGGACGACGGTGCTTTTGTTGTCAGCGGCAAGGCGCTGGAAAAGCTGGTCGCCATGACGAATTTTGCCAACGACGAGGCGATCCGCCGGTTCCAATATATCTGGCGCATGAAGGGGCTCGATGCGCGGCTTTTGAAACGCGGCGTCAAGGAAGGCGACACCGTGCGCATCGGCGCGATGGAGTTTGAGTACCACGCGTGATTTGATTTAGGAGGATGCATTTTGATTCGGAAATCATTGACGAGCAAGCAGAAGCAGTTTCTTCGCGCGACGGGCACGGAACTTGATCCGGTGGTGAACATCGGCAAGGAGGGCGTGACGCCGACAGTGGTGGATTCGGCGAAGGACGCGATCACGAAGCGCGAGCTGATCAAAGTGCGCGTGCTGCAAAATTCGCCGGAGGAGCCGAAGGACGCTATCAAGCGCCTGACGGAACGTGTCGACGCCGATCTTGTACAGGTAATCGGTCGAAACGGGCTGCTGTTCAAACGCAATTTCAAGAAGCCAAAGATCGAATTTCCCGAGTAATTTTGGGGAGGCGAAAAAGCATGGACGTCAGGGAAGGATTGAAAACGGCGAAGCGTGTCGTGGTCAAGGTCGGTACCAGCACGATTACCCGTCCGGCGGGAGGCTCGAATCTCGTCCGCATGGAGGAGATCGCGCGGGAAATCGCAGGCCTTGCGGACGAGGGGCGCGAAATGGTGCTGGTCACGTCTGGCGCGATTGCGGTGGGCATGAATCGCATGGGCCTGAAAACGCGGCCGAAGGACGTTTCCAAGCGGCAGGCGCTGGCCGCCGTCGGGCAGGGCGTCTTGATGCACCTTTATGAGACGATGTTCGCGTCATACGGGCAGACGACGGGGCAGGTGCTGCTGACCAAGGAAAACTCCATGCGTCACAATCAATACACGAATTCCCGGAACGCGCTGCTTTCCATGCTTTCGATGGGCGTCGTGCCTGTTGTCAATGAAAACGACGCAGTTTCCGTCGACGAGCTGAAGATCGGCGACAACGATACGCTTTCGGCGACGGTGGCGTCGCTGGTGGACGCCGACGCGCTGATTATCCTGTCCGACGTGGACGGTCTTTACACGGCGAACCCGCAGGAACATACGGACGCGAAGCTGATTCCCGAGGTGCGGGAGATCACGCCGGAGATCGAGGGACTGGCAGGCGGCGCCGGTACGGAAGGCGGCACCGGCGGCATGGTCACGAAGCTCGCGGCGGCGAAAATCGCAATGAGCGCGGGCGTCACGATGGTTATCGCGCGGGGCGACACAATCGGCGTCATGCGCGAGGTGCTGGCCGGGCAAAATGTCGGTACCGTTTTTGTCGCGAAAGAAGAACATCTGCGCGCGCGCAAGGCGTGGCTCGCCTTCGGCCGTCATATCGAGGGCAATCTTACGGTGGACGACGGCTGCGCCCGGGCGATGCGCGGCGGCGCAAGCCTTCTCGCGGCGGGCATTGTGGGCGTGGACGGCGACTTTGCGGAAAAGAGCACCGTCCGCGTCCTCGGCACGGACGGCAAGGAAATTGCTCGGGGCGTCGTGAACTACGGTGCGGACGAGATTCGAAAGATCGCGGGCAAAAAGACAAAAGAAATCACCGCCATCCTGCCCGACGCGACGCATGATGAGGTCGTCCATCGGGACGATCTGGTGATGATGGTTTGAAGATCGAGTTATAATAAAAAAACGACGAATAAGTCAATTCGAGGCCATATCGAGGGATTTTTCGCTTATCGTCAGGCAAGGCAGATGGCGTTCGGCGCAGCGTCGCTGCGCCGAACGGCGTATGACGCGGCATAACGGAAAAAGGCACGGCAGTGAAACCGTCTATCGAACTGTTTCGCTGCCGTGTCTTTTTCCATGTTTCCTTAACGCTGCGATATGTTTTGCCAAAAGCCTATCCGAAACGACTTTGTTTTTAGACGCACCCGTTGACACTGTTGTGCAAAATATGTTGACGCGGGATATTGTGCACAATATAATAAATTTGGGGAAGAGTATAGTTTTTCGTATGGTGGCTTGCTATGCGAATAACTATGAATTGACACACACTGCGTGCATAGGGATTGTGTCCGTGAGTTTTATGGGACAAGGCGAAGTGTGCGGATCTCGGCGTCGAAGCGAGGGCAGGCATATATACGGCGAGGTGGCAATGGGATTCTCTTCCCCAAAAGATTTGTACGCGAATCCAGCAAGGAAGTTTTTCTTAGGTGCAGCAAGGATGAAAGGATTACAGGTGACTACTATGGCATACGGACACAGCATCAAAAAACGGAGCAACAACTCTCGTGAGGGCAAAAGCGGCGCGTCCGGCGCCTGCCACAACACTAGGTTATTCGCAAAGACGCGGAAAATGGAACCTCGCTGGCTTCTGGCCTCTTTGGCCATGGCCGCGGGGATTTTCGCCTATCCCTTCGGCATTGCCGAGGCGGCGATTGTTGACAAGGCCGGCCAAACGATTACCCCGAATGAGAACAATGTCTACAATATCGACCCGCAAAATACAAATGGCGATTTAGCTTACAACCGTTTCCAGCAATTTGCTCTGGAGCAGAATGAAATTGCTAACCTCAATTTCGGCGCTGCCAACACCCTTGCCAATCTGGTAAACAGCAAAGTCGACATCAACGGCATTGTCAATGGTATTAAGAACGGGCAGATTGACGGTCATCTTATGTTCCTGAGTCCTGAGGGGATTGCCGTCGGAAAGTTCGGCGTCATCAACGCGGGGCAGTTCACGGGCATCGTGCCGACAAAAACGGCTTTTGACACGCTGTATACTGCCGCAAACATTACGCTGGATGATGTTAATACGTTAAAAACCGGTTCCTATGCGAATGAAAAGAATATTGAAATCAACGGGCAGATCAACACCCACAGCGGCGCCATGCTGGGCGCAGGCGTTATTAACATCAAAGACGGCGCCGTGCTTCAGAGCACAAAGAATCTTGATTTCAAGGATTTGGTGAATATTCAGGGCGGTGCAAGTGCAGGACTGACGCTCAGCAAAGTTGAAGGCTCGGGCGGCGATATTATCCTGACGGCAAAGCAGACGTCCGAAGTCAAAGACACCAACCCCATCCGCTGGCGCGACCGCTCCACGGACCTTTCCGCCGCTGTCAACATTGGCAAGGACGCAACGACAAAGGGCGTTTCCATTACCAGCAGCGATGGGGCGGTGAAGCTCACCGCGGAGAGCACCAGCGCCTACGAGGACAGCACCCCCATGACCCTGACGGACACATTGAAGGGCATGATTTTCGGGGAAGACTCGGCCCTGGAAAAAACCATTGGCAAGCTGACGGCGAAGGAAACTGCAGAGAACCCGTATCTATTTGTCAACTATTCCAACAAGAAGAATAAAGCATCTATCAACATCGGGGAAAACAGCGCCATTAGCGGCAAGAATATCGAGATTGCCGCCACCTCCAAAGTGGACATCACGCAGTCCGTCGCCGTGCCGGGCGGGGCGAATCCGACGGACAGCAATGGCAACGCTGTGTCAGGCAATTCTGCGGCGGTGGCTGCCGTGGCGATTTCACGCGTCTACAACACGGCGGACGTTGTCATCGACGGCAATTTGACCGCTGCGGGAGCGGACGGCATCCAGATCGCCGCCAACGCGGACACGAAAGCCTCCCTTTCCGCCACCGGTTACAACGCCAACAATACTGCTGTCGCGGCGGGCGTGGCGGTCCTGACGGGCGACACCAAGGCGAAGGTGGCGGTAAACGCTCCGACGAGCGCGCAGCCCTTGACCGCAACCCAGGGCAAGGTGTCTGTCGAAGCCGACACGAAGAGCGATATCAACATTAACGCGGACACCGTGGGAAACGCGGGATACGCGGTTTCCAACGTGGGCGTGGCCAACTACGACACGAGCGCCGATGTAATCATCAACCGTTCCATTACGGCGGGCGCCGTGGACGTCAACGCGGAAAACGACATCACCGGCCTGAAAATGACGGTGGGCAATATGGCAAACGAGACCCCGGAAAGCGGCAAAAATACCGCGAGGGTAAACGATGACGATGATGCGGATGCCAACGCGGAGAAAGAAAAAGCCAAAACGGAGGACGAGCAAAAGAGCGAACAAAAGTCCATCGACCCCGCCAAAGCAGTCCAGGAGGCTTTTGTAGATACCACCAATGACGAAAAGACAAAAGATGCCAAAGAAGGCATCCAGAAAGTCAAGGACAAAGTAATCGGCACCAATAAAAGCGGCACCAACGCGGAACAAACTTCCGCCTTTGGACGCGGCGCCGCTGTAGGCGTGGTTTCCAACAAAAACGACGCCCATGTCATCCTTGGGAAAAACGCTGTCATTACAACGACTGAAGTGCCGGGTACGGCGGACGGCTCCGTCCATGTAAATGCCGTTGCTTTGATGAACGGCAAGGACAGCCTGCGGCTCTCGGTGCAGAACAGGCAGTCCGGCTCCAACGCGGAGATCGGCGCAGCCGTCTTGGTCAGCAATGTGGAAAACAACGCCACCGTCCTGTCGGATAACGAGGGGGATCAGTCCGCCCAAATCAGCGGAGCGGGCGCGGTGTCCCTGAATGCTTCGGCGGGCATGGGGAAATACCAAAATGAGGGAAAAGAGCAAACCAGCGTCCTCGCTTATTCAGCAGGCGCCGAGAACCTGTCGGAGGGGTATCTCTCCGGGCGTTCGCTTTCCGGTTCGGTGGGCGTCAACACCTTGCGGAACGACGCCGTTGTCCTTTTGGGGCAGAAAAGCAAGATTGCGGGGGCTGACGTAAAAATATCCTCCAATGCCACCACGAGCGCGGCAGGAACCTATGGCGCGGCAGACGAGGATGCCACGGTGGGCCTCGGCGCCACGGTGGGCCTCCAGAACATCAGCGGCAACAGCCTGGTCATGGCGGGGAAAGGCGCGGAGCTCACGGGCGCGAGCAAGGCGGCTGTCTCGGCAAACAACACCGTGGATTTGAAGAACAATGTCCAAAATGCCGGAATGGGGGATTCCTTCGGTATTTCCGGCATGGTGGCGCTCAGCTATGGGGGCAGCAACAGTATCGTGTCTTTGGATGATGAGGCCGTCATCCAATCCCCGGCAGTCAAGCTCAACTCCATGAATTCTACAAATGTTGACAACTCCGCCCGCAGCCGGTCGGAGGGAAGCGAAAGTTCCAAGGTTTTCGGCATCGGCGTGGGTATTGTCAATTATGACGTGAACAGCATTGCCATGGTCGGCGACAATGGCAACGGGATTCTTGCGCCTGCGGATGGCACTGCGGACGAGGAAAAAGCCGCCAAAAAGATTTATGAGGACGCGGCGTTGGCGCAAAGCATTGCCGGGGAGACGTTCGCCGGAAAATTGGGGACAGCCACGGCCGGCGACGCGAAGGGCAGCATCACCGCGGAACGGCTTTCCGTTTCGGCCATCACCATGGGCCTGCTCCAGAACGACGCCAAGGCCAAGGTCGTTTCCTCCGACGCAGCGGATACGCAAGAAAACGTAAACGCGAGGAAAGACTCCGAGAAGTGGAGCCAGTGGTCCAAGAAGGGCACGGAGGGAGCGAAGGACGCCAAGACCAACACCGAAAATCTGGAACAGGATAGAGCGGCGTCGCAAAATGACGGGGCCGCCCCGAGCGCTTCGCAATCGGCGCAGGAGGCCGGAAAGGCGGCAAACCCGGACGCGACGCCGGAAAACGACGGCGCGGCTCCCGCCGTCGGATCGAGCAAGAGCGCGGGCGCGTCCATCGGCGTTGAGGGCAGCGTTGCCCTGACTTTCCTCGGGGGCCGGACGGATGCCGTGCTGGATAACGTGACCGTGAACAATGCAGGGAATGCCGACGTGAACTCCGTCTCCCTTTCCGCGACGGATATTCTCGGTTCCGTCACCTTCGGCGGCACGGACGTCAAGAACACGCTGAAGTCGGACGGCTCCGCGACCAAGGTGGGCATCGGCGGCACTTTCGCCATGAACGACTCTGCGCGGGATGTGGATTCCCTGCTGCGGGATTCCGACATACAGCAGGTGAAGTCTGTCTCAAATTCCGCCGCCAAGACGGGCATCGAAGCGGCGGCAGGCATGGGCGTCAGCGCCTCCAAGGGCAACGGCACGAATATCTTTGGCGCGGGCGTGGTGTATTACAATCGGGCAAAGCAGGACATCCACGCCTTGATGATCAACAACACCGTCACGGGAGCGTCGGACAGTACCGGAACACTCACCAACAAGGCAAAGGGCACGGACTTTCAAATCGCGGGCGGCCTCGCGGCCGATTTTGCCGAAGGCAGCTCCACCAACGTGGGCGCGGGCGGCGCCGTGGCCGTCAGCAATCTGGAAAACAATCTGTCCGCCGGCCTCCTCGGCGGCAGTTATCAGAAGTTCCAGTCGGTGAACGTGGAAACCCAGAAAAAAACTGCCCAGATCAACGGCGCGTTGGCGGCGACCTATGCCGGAGGCGAAAGCGGCTACGGCTTTGAAGGCGCGTTTGCCTACACCAGCGCCAAGAACGCCACCCATGCCTATATTTCCGGGGCGACCATAGAGGGAACCCAAGCAAGCGCGGTAAATGTCAAAGCAGGGGAATTCCCTGTCCTCAAGACCGATGAGGAACGCCAAGCAGAAAAAACTGCAATCGACAACGATGAAAACTATGATGACAATACCAAATCCCTTCTGAAGGTCGCGGCGGACGCAGACAAGAAGAACAAGGCACTCCTTGAAGAAAAAGGCATAGACACCACGGGGCAGAGCTATCTCGATACGAGAGATGCAGAATCCGCCCTTGACGGGAACAGCGCGAATACCGACGGCGGCAAGGCCGCGGACGAGGCGGCGGATGATGAGAAAACCGCCAAGCGCGCACTGGACGCGAACAAGAGCTGCACAGTCACCGCCGCCATGGCCGGAGGCTGGAACGGCAAGGCCGGTGTCGGCGCGGGCATTGCCTACAACTCTGTGAAGAACGACATCGCGGCGGACATCAAAAACTCCGTCATCAAGGCGGATGCCGTGAATGGCGAGGCGGCGGGCGAATCCCTGATCGTTTCCGTGGGCGCGGGCGTCGCCGTTGGCGGCAAGACGTTCAACGGGGCAGGCTCCGGCAGTTGGAACGACCTCAAAAACGATACAAAAGTTACCTTTGCCGACAACACCATCACGGGAAAGACCATCAGCGAAAAGGCGGAGAGCACCGCTTCCATCCTCAATATCGCCGGAGAGGTCGCCGGAGGTAGGGGCATGGCCCTCGGGCTGTCCCTTGCCTACAATTCCTTCGACAACACCACCGGAACGTATCTGACGGGCAATACCGTCAATCTGTCCGACGCTGCCTCGCTTGCCCTCGCGTCCGCGAACAAGAGCACCGCTTTGGCGGTGGCGGCCGGAGTGGATGTGGAGGCAAGCAAGTCCCTTGCGGGCGTCAATGGAACCGTGTCCATCAACCGTGGCAAGAGCAACACGGAGAGCGTTATCGACGGCAAGACGGAAGGAAACACCGTTACCAATACAAAACTGGACAATGTAAAGAATCTTTCCGTCACGGCGACGGACCTGACGAAAAAGACCACCGTGGCGGGAGGCGTGTCCGCAGGCAACGCCAAAGTGGGCGTCGGCGGCGCCGTTGCCTACACTGCTATCGGTTCCGCTGACGACAAAGAAATGCTGCGGGCGGAAGTGAGCCATGCCGACATCACGACGACCAATGACGGCAAGATTGAAGTCTCCACGGCGGACAGCAAGACGGTCGGGACGACAACGGAGAATTCCCGTGTCACCACCGTGGGCGCTGGCATCGGCGTGAGCTGGGGCAAGAATCCCCTCAACCTCCAAGGAGCGGCGGCGGTATCGGAAATCAACAAGGACAACCGGGCCGCCCTGAACAACACGAATATCAACGCGGGCGATGCGGCAAAGCATCCGACGATTGATGTTGCGGCGGATACCAAGGGCAAAATCAACACCGTGGGCGCCGTGGGCGATGTTTCGGTCGGGAATTTTGCGGCGGGAACCGTGGGCCTTGCCATCAACCGCATGAACCAAGATACGGTGGCGGAGATGGCAACCGACGACGGGAAAACCACGAAGTCAAACGTCGGGCTCACCCAAGTGCGCGCCACTGGCGACGGCGACATTCATTCCGTGGGCGTCGGTGGAACTGTGGCCGTAAACGGGACAGTTTCCTTTGCCGGGTCCGGCAGCTACAATTACATTGACAACGACGTCGACGCCATCCTCAAGAACCAAAATCTCACATCGAGCAGCAGCGTGGGCGCGGTGGCGCGAAGCGACGACCGTCTCTACAACTTCGCCGGGGGCTTTGCCATCGGCGCGAACACCAAGGCGGCCCTCGGCGCGGCGGTTACCATCAACGAGATCACCGGCAGCACCGACGCGCTGGTGCAGGGCGGCTCCCTTGCGGCCGCGGGTACGGATTCCATCAAGGTTTCGAGGCCGCAGGACGCCAACCTCTTTGCCGCTACAGGCGATCCGGAACTTACCGATAACAACCAAAAACTCAGCGAAAACCGTACAGAAGAAGACAAATCCGGCGTCGTGGTGGACAGCTCCGCCACTCATACCATCATTTCCCAGATGGCTTCCGGCGGCGTTGCAGCTTCGGGAAGCGCGGGCGTGGGGCTCGCGGGTACGGTGAACCTCAATACCGTCGAAGGGAAAACCACGGCAAAAATTCAGGACGCGGCGTTTAATTCCGCCGACCAATATTCCGATGTGAACGTAAACGCCATAGACTACACCAATTTCGGCTCCTTCACCGGCACGGCCTCCGTGGGCGCGGCGGGAACGGCGGGAGTCTCTCTTGGCGTGTCCGCGAACTGGGAGACGTTGGGCCGGACGACGGCGGCGGAGATTGCCTCTTCCTCCGCGTCCGACAAAAAGAACGTGTACGCGAAGAATCTTACCGTGGACGCCGCCGCCAAGCATGGCTCCTCCGCTCTGGCTTTCGCGGTGGCCGTGGGCGCTGGTGGAGACGCGGGCGTTGCTTCCGGCGACAGCATCGTGCGCCGCGCGAACACGAGCGAAATCAGCGCAAAGCTGGACAATGTGGGCGCTGTCTTTGACGGCAACGCCGAAATCAAGGCGTCGCACCTGGGGAGCAGCAATACCATGAATATCGGGGGAAGCGTTTCCGGCGGCTACGGCACAGCGGCGGCAGGGGCCGGCGTGTCCGTCATGGACGACACCTCCACCGTGAAGGCGGAAGTGAAGGACAGCGACCTGAAAGCGAAGAAGAGTGAGAACGGGAAGAATATTTCCGTTCTTGCGGAAAACGTGAACAACTGGAAGAACACCCTCGTCAAAGCCAGCGCGGCTGTGGGAATCGGCGCGGGGCTGGCCGCCAACGTGGGCGTGAGCAACACCATCGGCGAAACCGCGGCCCTGGTGACGAACAGCAATCTGGAAGCCAATGACATCACCGTGAAAGCTACGGACACGCTGAGGTTGGATTCCACGGGCGGCGTGGGCGCTGCCGGTCTCGCGGGCGTCGGGGTGTCCGTCGCCCTGAACAACGTGAGCAGCAACGTCAATGCCCATGTGACGGGCGGCACCCTCCAGGCGGCGCACAATGCCGTTGTGGCGGCGGAAGAAACGCGCGACATCAAGAGCAGCGTGACGGGGGTTGCCGTGGGCGGCGTCGGCGCGGGCATCAATGTGGCAGTCACCTCGATCAACCAGAGCATCACCAACGCTCAGCTTTCGAGCGCCGCCGACGAGGACGGTGTGAGCATGGGCACCGACAAGGCCACAAAAGACGAGATCAAAGTTCATCTGGACGGCGTGAACGACGCGAAGGGCGCGCTCGGCGCCGACGGCGCGACATTCTACGGCCTCTCCCCTTCGGACAAGCAGGATCTCGAAGCGGCAAAGAATCAGAAAACCGACCTCTCCGTGCCCGATTCCGCCGCCAAGAAGCGGGGCGTCCATGCCGAGCTCAGCGGGAACGCGTCCGTATCGGCCGGGGAGAGCGTCAATCTGACGGCGAAAGAGAGCGGCGACATTTCCGCCCAAAATACGGGCGTCACGGTGGGCGGCACCGTGGCCGCGAGTGTCACGGACGCCATCATCCATGTGAACCATGACACGGATGTGACACTGGACAAGGCTGCCGTCACGGGCAAGAACGTCACCATCGAAGCCGCGCAGAAGCAAGAGGGCGACGGCTCCAAGGTCGATGTGAACGCCGTCGGCGTGGGAAGCATTGGCGTGGGCGTGGGCTACGCGGGCGTCGTGAACAAGGGCGCGACGGACGTCAATATCACGGACAGCGCCATTGAAAGCACGGGCAATATCACCGTCAACGCGATAGACGAGAGCAAGGGCAGCGCAAAAATTGTCAACACGGGGGTTTCCCTGGCCCAAGCCTCTTTCACGTTTGCCGACGTGGAAAATGCCGCCAATGTGGGCATCACGCTGGCCGGGGCAAACGAAATCTCCGCCGCCGAGGGCATCGCCATCGACGCGAAGAAAGCCAACGCGCTGGAAGCCCATACCGAGGGCGTGGGCGTCAGCGGCGCGGATGTGGCGGTGAACCATGCCGCCGTCGAGGACAAGGGGACTGCCGCGGCCAAAATCACGGGCAAAAACAACACATTCGGCACATTCACCGCCAAGACGTTCCACTTGGGCGCGGCCAACGACACCACGGCGAAGCTCAGCGCGGGCAACACCACCGTTTCGATTCTCGGCATCAGCCGGATGCGGGGCAAGGGCGTCATGGACCTGGGCGCGGAAGTCGATGTGGCGGGCGGCAGTTTCAACGCAAAAACGGTGGAGTTCGCCTCCCTGCTGGGGAATGCCAACGGCCGCACCCTGGAGGGCAATGTGAAGGGGCAGAACGTCTCCGCCGTGGCTGTCGATCCGGACGCGGTTGCGCTGGACACCGACGCCACGTCCAAGGTCGCCGTGGCGAACAGTTCCTTTGCCTCGGACGCCGATCTTGTCCTGAGCAGCAAGTCCTTTGTGGACCGCAAGGCGTATATCAGCGGCGTCACTGTGGGCGCCGTGGCGGTGGGCAATACCAGCGCGGATATCAGCGGCACTGAGACAGTGAAGGCTGCCCTCACGGGGAAGTCCGGGCAAACGACAACGCTGAACAGCCTGCGGGTCTCGGCTTATGGCGAGAACAAGGGCAAGGCGCTTGCCGACGCGGGCGGCGGCGGGCTGGTTGACTATGTAGGCGCCCATGTGGGCAACATCTCGACGAGTGTCGTGGAAAGCAGCATCGGCGGCAAATGGGATATTCGGGATTCCGTTTCCCTTTCTGCCACCCACCGGGACGAGACGCGCCTGACGGCCTCGGAAGGCCACGGCGAAGTGGCGGGCCTCAGCGGCACCAGCGCGGACAACGTGATCAACACCACCACCAAGGCCACGGTGGAAAAAGACGCGGACATTACCGGCAGCCGTTTCCGGGCGAGCGCGACGAACGCCGTTATCACCGGAGCCTACGACGATACGGACGGGAGCGGGAACGACGACGCGCGGTCCTATACCTTGGAGGATTATTTCGGCGGCATCATCTCCGGCAACAGCCTGCGGAGCCGTTTGGACATCACGGAAAAAGGCAGCGTCACCATCGGCGAAAACGCGAAAATCACCACATCCAACCTGCAGGAATACGTCGCGTCTTCCCTGAACGACCTGACGAACCATGTGCAGGCCAAGGGCGGCGGCGCGGCGGTAGAAACCGACGCGACCAGCGAGAACAAGCTGAATATCAACAACACGGTGGACGTGCGGCGCGACGCGACGCTAAACAGCGAAAAGGAGGCCTCCAAAGAGGATATCATTCTCTCCGCCTACGACAACCAATCCCTGAAATCCCATGCCGACGCCACGGTGTACGCTCTTGCCGGCTACTCGCTCGCGGCCAAGAACAAGACCGTGATGAACCGCACGAGCAATGTGAATGTAGCGGGCACCATTGACAGCGGCAGCGATGTCGGTCTCTACGCGGGATACGACGCGCTTGGCGTCAAGTCCAACCTGAAGGCCGACCTCAAAGCGGGCGCCTACAACTACTCGGCAATCCCCATCACTTCCCCGGACGTGGACTATAATATCGCCGCCGACAAGGGGACGGTCGATGTCAGCGGGACAGTGCGCTCCACCGGAAACATCAACGCCGTTGCCAGCGGCGGCAGGGAAGAGATCGCCAAGGACGAGAGCAAGTGGGAGTGGACCATCGGCGGCTCCAGCACGGACAAGAAGTTCCTTTCCTCCAATGCGGTCGTGGAGAGAGAGTCCTCGGACAAGATGAAAGAGAGCACCGTCCATGTGACCGGCACCCTCATCGCGGGCACTGCCGATCCTATCAACGTGACCATCAAAGGCGCCGTCGCGGAGGGGATCGAAATCGAGACGGACAACAACCGGACCAACTGGAAGGTGAAGGAGGGAATCACGAAGGGGACTTTCGACTATGCCAACACTTTGGGCGAGCGGCTGGAGGAACTGGACAAATTGATTGCCGCCTATGACGCCGAGGGCGCAAATGACGGCAAAATGGCGGCCTATGTCGCGGAGCGCGACAGGATACGGGGCGAAATGGAAGAACTGGGGCTCACGGAGAAAGGTAAGGACAAAGACGGCAACGAAACAACAGTCTACAGCAACTCCGGCCGTCCCGTCTATTATGTGGAGATTCCGGACATTTCCACCAGCGGCGGCAATATCAACGTGCAGGCCAACAACCTGACCGGCACGGGGGAACTGCGCGCCAATGCCGCCCCGAACGTCACCATCACAAACGAATCCGACGCCTATCTGCGGCTGAACAATATCCTCATGGGGGAGCAGGGCGGCCAAATCGTCTACAATGACGATAACGTCATTCCTCCGAATGTGCTCGAAGGGAACGCGAAAATCAACGAGATCAATATCGAGAAAGGCAAAGCGACCTTCTTCAAGATTGACGGCGAAACCGACAGAAAGCCATCGGAGCTTTTGGTGGACAATACATTTGATGGCGAAAAGGAGAGCATCGTCAAGCTGACGCCGGCACTGAGACAAGAGATTGAAGCGAGCGATCTGACGGAGGAGGAAAAGCAAGAGTATATCCAACAGATCGAAAAAGGCGACTTCAAATATATCGCCATCACCGATGTGGAAGTGAACGGCACCATCAGCAATGCCTGCGGCAATGTGACCATCAAAAACGAAACCGAGGGCGGGAATATCCGTATCAGCGGCGGCACACAGGAGCGCCCCACGGGCGTGTCGGGAGTCAATGTCAATCTCATCGCGACGGGCAGTATTGCCCAGGACTACAAAGAGGGCATCGTCCATATCAGCGGCGACCCGGAGAAATACCTTGCGGGTGTGGCCGAGGAGCTGCAAGGCAGCTTGACAGGTCTTGATGGTAAGTTTGACGAGACGAGAGTGGACGATGGAACGGGAGCGAAAGCATATAGTCGTAACGGCATCACGGTGCCGACAGGCTATATCGCCGGCAGCGACATCTATGTGTCCGCCGCCAATATCAATGTGAACGGCCTGATCCAGAGCGGCTACAAGACATACGCCGCCACGGTGAAAGAGGAGCAACTGGCCGCGGCGCAAAAGAGCCCCGCGGACCGCGCGGCCATCGTCCAGAACCGCACCATGTACAAGGTTAACGATGGCGGAGTCGCATGGAGCAGCGAGGACAACGCCTTTTACTATGAGGCGCAGGTCTATTGGGATCCCTCCACGAACAATCTGGTGGTGGAGGACATTGAAACGACGGGCGGCAAGGTCTATCTGACGGGCAGGATTGCCAGCACCGACGGCATCCTTAATGACGCCATGTCTCCTGGCGGCGTGGATGTCAGCACCGTGAGAAGCGGCAGCGCATACGGCAGGATATTGGTGGCGGACGGCGCGGCGAACATCTTTTTGACGAACGAAACCGCGCTGGACATGAACGTCGGCAAAGTCCTCAACAACCAACGGGAGGGCGTCATCACCATCGCCGACACGGCCAAGAATACCTGGACCGAGTACAGGAGGGGGCAGACCCGTTTCATTGCGGACTATGCCAGCTATTTGCGCGAGCACGCGAGCGATGAAGGCGACATCTACAAATATGCGGTTGTCGAGAAACCAAAAAATGAAAATGACAATGACAAGTTCCTTAACTTCGACAACCCGTTGACTTACGAGGTACAAGATGGGCAGGTATACACATGGGTCAATGGCAAAAATGTGCAGTCAACCAAGACCTATGAGACTACGAAGAAGTATGCCGCCTGGGGCTTGATTAAGACGTCGGACGACACGGAGCTGGCAGCACTCGAGACGAAGGAAAATGAAATTGACGAGAGCGACAGGAAGGATTTGGGATTGCCCGAGGGCGCCGTTCTCACTACCGATGATGTTAACAATCCCGATCATGATGTGATGGTGCAACCCGATCATCTGACCCTTCACGGGACTACCCGGGTTCTGGACAAAAGGGTTTATGACAAGGAAACCTATACCAAACGCTCCGGGTTTCTCGGCTGGAACAAGAAGAAAGTCACCCGGTGGAAAGACGATGCGACTACCCTCGTGCTCTACAACTATATGCTGGACGCCTCCGAGGACATCAAAATCGGGCTGCTCGGCGATGCAACGGGCAGTATCGGCATCACTAGCGTCGGCAATGTCAACCTGACGGGCAACGTGGCGAACTCCCACAATGAGGCGACGCTTGCGATTTCATCCACGGGGGGCGGCATTTCCCAGAGCGGCAACACGACCTTAAGAAGCGAGAGCGTGGAGCTGACGGCGCAGGGCGATATCACAGGCATCCATATTGCTTCCCTCGGCTCGAAAGACGCAAACGGCAATGTGACGGACAACATCAAGCTCAACGCCGTTTCCAACGGCAAAGGAAATATCGACGTCACCGCCGTCGGCGGTGTGCTGGGCGATGAAATCCTGCCGGGGAACGTGGGAATCGTGAATCTGAAGAGCCAAGACGGCAGCAGCACCGTTTACGCCGTAAAAGACGCGGTGCTGGGGAACGTGACGCTGAACGCCGAGGGGAATATCACCCAGTTGGACGACACGCTCGGCGGTGCTGTTGTAGAGGGCTGGGCCATCAACCTGACCAGCCAGAACGGCGGCATCGGATCGGAAGGGCACTCCGTCCAAATCGCCACCCCGGATGCTGCCACCTCCGGGGATCGCTACGGCGCGCAGGTCAACGCCAGCGCCAAGGGCGACATCTATCTGAAGGAAGCGGCGCCCGGCGGCGATATGCGCGTGGGCAAGATCGTGTCGAAGGAAGGGGACGTGAACCTGACCGTAGTTGACGGCGCTTTCATCGACGCGCTTCCCGGCGCGTCCCAATCCACGGAGAGCGTGGACAGCATGGTGCGCCGCTGGATCGACGCGGGCCTGATCGACGGCGAAAAGGACGAGAACGGGAAATATACCTACAAGGGCGCGTACATCACGGGCCTGGAGAAGAGCCGCGACGACTACAAGGCGAACGTGGAGCTTGCCTATACGGGCAAGACGAAGGAACAGTGGGCAGCCGAGTTCGCGGAGCAAAAGACGGCGGTCGAAAAGGTTTATGCTTCCGCCGATTACAAGAACTACAAAGCGGGCACGGGCGCTTACGCGGGCCTGACCGACGCGCAAAAGGCGGCGAAGCTGGCGAAAGACGGCCACAAGAACTATGTCGCTTACGCGCAGTATGACAGCGCGGACTCGTATCTCGAAAAGACCGCCGCCTACAAGTATTCCCAGTACGACAACGCGGACGCTTACCTTGCGGCGGATGCCACCTACACGGATTTGAAAAACAAGGCGGAGCATCCCACCTTTGAATGGACAAAGGACATGATGCTCTACGCCGTCAGCGAAAAGCTGGTGAACAAGGGCAGCGGCGACAGCGACCAGACGGATCGGGAAGCCAGTGTCTTCGGCAAGAATATAACCCTGACCGCCGAAAAAGGCGGCGTCGGCACGTTCGACGCCAATCCCACCACGATTACCGTGGACCAGTTGTCCGGAGCGGATAGCGTCGCATACATGAAGCAGCTCATGAACGCCGATGCCGCCGATGTCACCGTCAATCGCGACGAAAACGGCAATGTGGTGTCTTTCGAGATTATGGGCAATATGCCTTTGGGCGTAAAGCTGGAGGAAGGCGGCACGCTGAACGTGCAGGCGGGCGGCACCGTCTCCGTGGCGGGGCGCACCGACACGGAGGGGGAAAATTCCGCCATCAACGTGGGCGCCATCGACGCCACCCAAAACGGCGCAAGAGGCGACGTGCGCCTTTTTTCCGAAAAAGGAATCTACAACGCGCTGGAGGGCGACCAGCCCAATATCACGGGCAACAACCTGATCCTCATCGGCGGCGCGGAGAGCATCGGAACTGCGGACAAGCCTCTGGCCGTTTCCTTGCGTGGGGACTTGGTAGAGGCCCGCGCCGATGAAAATGTGTTCATCAAGAACGTGAAGCCGGACGATTATCTCCGTTTGGGCGCCATGTTCGCGGGCGACACGATTTCCCTTGACAGCAAACAAGGCTTCCTGATGAGCCGCGCCAACGCGAACATCGCTGACTCCTACATCAATGCCGGAAAGACGCTGGTGTTCAGGACGGACGAAGACAGCGGCATCGTGGGCGGCGTGGTGGATGGTGAGAATCGCGGCATCCGCATCCTGAACGACCGCGCCCCGGTGAACATCGCGGCGAAGTCCGCCCATATCCGGGGCATGGCCAGCCTTGCCGAGGGTATCCAAAACGGCACGCTGACGCTCGACCAAATCAATATCAAAGAAGATTTCACCGTTGAGAGCGAAGGGAAAACCGCCCAGACCGGCACGGGCAAAATCGTTGCCGATAACGTCACGGCAAAGAGCGGGGAATCCCTGCTCTTGGAAAGCACGGCAAACCAGTTCAACAGCATCACCGTGGACGGCGTCGAAACCAAAACGGGAGAAAAGCCGGACATTGCCGGAGACGTCCGCATCAAGGACAAGTCCGACGCTCTGACGATCGAAATCAAACGGAAGGTGACAGGGGAGGTCTCCGTGCAAAACAGCGGCGATCTGACGCAAAACGGAACCCTGACGGCGGGCAAGGACGTGACGCTGGCTTCGACCGCCGGGGCCGTCGCCCAAGCCGCAGACGCGGGCATCCAGGCGCACAACGTCAATGTCACCAGTGCCAAGGGCGTGGACTTGCAGGGAACAGGCAACCAGTTCGGCGCCATTACGGTGCAAAGTTCCGACAAGGCTGCTCCCATCCGGGGTGGTGTTTCGATACGGGACAGCGCGGATAAGCTGGGGCTTTCCGTCCTGTCCGAGGCCACCGGCGATATCGTGGCAAAAAATACGAAAGACCAAGGCGATCTTCATGTTATTTCCGCGCTCCATTCCAAGGGTGACGTGAAACTCACTGCCGTCAGCGGGGATGTGTCGATCCACGGCGATATCTCCACGGGCGATAAGGCGCTCGACGATTTGAGAAACTTCGATCCGTCGGGTCAGAACTTCAACTCTCTGACCATCAAGGCGGGCGGCGCGGTCAATGAGGCGGCGGGCGTGAAAATCGAAACGCCAGTCGTGGCGACTTACACCGGAAAAGGCGTGTCGCTGGAAAGCGAGAAGAACGCGTT
The DNA here is from genome assembly GCA_946183785.1 of uncultured Selenomonadales bacterium. GTDB lineage: Bacteria > Bacillota > Negativicutes > Selenomonadales > Selenomonadaceae > RUG12372. The sequence continues at coordinate 54,062 of CAMHCS010000015.1, forward strand.
TTCCATCTTCGTCGCGGACGCGTCGAGGGACGGCGGCGTCATTGGCGGCAGCGTCAAGGCCACAACCAACTATCACGACGACGACAGGGCTAATTTCATCGCGGGCGTGAAGGCGCCCATCCAAGGGGATATTGAACTTTCCAATGTCGCTCGACAGGGCGGCCTTGACATTCTGTCCATGGACGAGGGCACGATCATCGACGTTCGTGGCGGCAACGGCGCACAGGGCAACATGGTGCTGACCGCCGGCGGCAATGTGGGGCTGCTTGGGAACACCAAGGCGGCGCATGACATTGTGATTGACAGCGCGAACGGTTCGTTCTTCGGCATTGGCAAAAGCATGGAAGCGGGACACGATGTCCTCGTGTCGGCGGGAGATGCGGTCACTTACATCGGAACCATCAACGCCGGAAACGACATGGAAATTCGGGTCACGAACCCAAGCTCCGACGGAAAAGGCATCCGCATCGGCGAATTGTCTGAAAACGAAACTTTGCTTTCGGCGGGGAATGCAGCCCGTTTCTATGTGAAGGGCGACGGGAATATTCATTTTGCGGGCGACGTCATTGCCGACAAAGGCGACGTCATTGCGGATATTTCCGGTACAGGCGACATTGAAATTTACAATTCCGTCGAGTCCGAGAATGACAGCGTGTCCCTGCGGACCGGCAAGGGCGATATCATCATCGGCTCCGACAACACACACAATGAGGAAACGATCAAGGCGAAGAACAACGTCACCGTCGGGACCGGCACCGGAACCATCACCATTCAGGGCAAGACGTCCACGGAAACCGGCGACATCACGATGAAAGCCGGAAAGGACAAGTACGAAAAAGGATGGCTCACCGGAAACTTCATCATCAAGGATGACGGCAAGGTGGTCTCCGGCGGCGGCGTTTCCCTCGACGGTCGCAACGGCGATATTTTCATCACGGACGATATTTTGGCCAAGAAAAGCATCACAGCCAATATCGCCGAGCAGGGAAGCGTGTATTTCCAAACGGACGTAAATGTCAACGAAAGCGTAAGCATCAAGACCGACGCAGGCGATATCGATGTCGGGCATAAGGTGCAGGCCGCCAAGGATATTGCTCTGGCCACGGGCAAGGGAAATATCAATGTAGGCTGCGCCGTCCTTTCCACCGGAGGCAGCATTGATGCCCGGGTGGGAACCGGCGACGTCACCATCGGCGACAACGGGCCGAATGTGGAAACCGTTGCCGCGCAGGAGCATATCAATATTGACGTGGATCTGGGCAAAATCTATATCAACGGAAAAACTTCCACAAAGACGGGCGACATCGCCATGTCCGCCGGCGACAGCCAATATACGCCGGGCGTCCAGCATATCATCATTGATTTGAATGGGGCCGTGGATTCCGGGCGGGACGTGCGGCTGACGGGAAGGAACGGCGATCTCCATGTGACGGACGCCATTCAGGTCAAGCGGGATTTGTACGCCCAAGTCCTCGAAGAAGGCGGCGTGTACTTCGATAGAAAGGCGGCCGTTACAGGCAATCTCGCGTTGGCGGGCGACGTCATCGTTGCCGACCGCATTACCGCGGACAACGGCGGCAAGGTGTTCCGTTTTTCGGCGACGGGCGCATTTCCAAAGAAGGTCATCGACTATTTCCGCGTGGGAAGCTTAAGCTCCAAGGGTGGCACGGAGATGCCGAGCCTTTGGACCAAACACGGCTATCTCCATGTGTATAAGGGAGACATTACCGTGGAAGACGCTTTCGCGGTGGACAAGATTTATCTGGACAACGATCTGACGAATGTGGCCATCTTTGGCCGCACACCTACGCGGGACGGAGAGCAACTGGTCTACTGGAACAACTTGGAAATGGCGGACAGCAAATCCCGGAGCTTCCAGCTTTATACGGACGGGAAAGTCAGGACGCGCGGGGCGGTTTTGATCGACGCCGAAAGGTATTACAACAAGCTCTACGGCGACAATCTCAGCGTGGTGGACATGATGCGCGACCGGGTCAGCCACGAGCGCGGCAAGTACACCTTTGACAGCGCGGCGCTGACGGAGCCCGGAAGGCTTTTGCGGGAGCCGGTGTTCTTCGGCATGGAGTCCACGGACGTCATCATCCGCGAGCAAAGCGCGTCCGACGCGGAAATCGTGGTGGAATAGGCGGGAAGAACGCAGAAGTGATCCGGAGGGCGAAATTCCGAATGGAGATCTCGGAAACTCCCTCCGACAGCCCCGGAACATGCCACTGGCACGTTACGGGGATGTCTCACGTAGGTTGTTTTATAAAAACATATCTTTACATTATACCTGTTCTGCGTTTGTCAACGATTTTTCCGTGCATGATAAAACAATGATATTATCGCCCACGGGGCGGAGAGGTTCCGCGAAAAATTGACGAAGTGCTTTTGGTGTGTAATAATAAGGAAAACAGTTGAGACTGTTTTCCTTTTTTGATTGCCGGAGGGATTGTATGAATATAGAAGAAATGGTTCGCGAACAGGCAAGGGAGGCCAAAGCGTCTTCGCGGCGACTGGCGGTGACGCCTTCGCCTGTGAAGGACGCCGCGCTTCGCGCGATGGCGGATGCGCTGGAGGAGAACGCGTCGGCGATTCTTGCGGCTAACGCCGAAGATATGGAAGCGGCGTGGAAAAAAGGAATGCCTCGCGCTATGCTCGACCGGCTGCGACTGGACGAAAAAAGGATTCTCGGTATGGCGGACGGGATTCGTCAGACGGCGATGCTGCCCGATCCGATCGGCGAAGGCGAGATGGAGACGATTCGCCCGAATGGATTAGAGATTCGGCGCGTGAAAGTGCCAATCGGCGTCATCGGCATTATTTACGAGGCGCGTCCCAATGTGACGGCAGACGCCGCCGCACTTTGCCTGAAATCGGGCAATGCCGCGCTTTTGCGCGGCGGCTCCGAAGCGTTGAAGTCGAATCGCGCCATAAGCGCAATTTTATCGTTTGCCGCTGAAGCGGCCGGCGTTCCGAAAGGCGCCTTGCAATTTATAGACAGCCCGAGCCGCGACGCGGTGGGAGTGATGATGAACTGCACCGGACTTCTCGACGTGATCATCCCGCGCGGCGGCGCAGGATTGATCAAGCGTGTGGTCGCGGAGAGCGTTGTGCCGGTCATCGAGACCGGCGCGGGGATTTGCCATACGTTTGTGGATGAGGGCGCCGACCTCGATATGGCGCTCCGTATCGCGCTGAACGCGAAGACTTCACGGCCTGCCGTCTGCAACGCCATGGAGACGCTTCTTGTACATGAGCGCGTTGCAAAGGATTTTTTGCCGAAAATGGCGGCGGCTATGCGGAAGAAAGACGTTGAGCTTCGCGGGGATGTGGCGACGCGGGCCGTCGTTTCCGATATGGCGGAGGCGACGGAAGAGGACTGGGCGACGGAGTACGACGACCTGATTCTCTCGGTCAAGGTCGTAAAAAATCTCGACGAGGCGATAGCCCATATCAATCAATACAATACCGGGCACTCGGAGACGATTGTGACGAACGACCTGAATCACGCCCACCGCTTCCAGCGGGAAGTGGACGCCGCGGCTGTCTATGTAAACGCGTCCACGCGCTTTACCGACGGTTTTGAGTTCGGCTTCGGCGCGGAAATCGGCATCAGCACACAGAAGCTTCATGCGCGCGGCCCCATGGGGCTGAACGAGCTGACCAGCACGAAATACTTGATTTTCGGCGAGGGGCAGATTCGCGAATGAGCATTTCGGATTATATGGAGTCGTTCCGGAATGTGTGGAGCGATCCGAAGAACCGTTACGACATAATAGACGCGGCGCGGGCGGTGCTGATTATTGCGGCAACAATGGCGCTGGCAACGGGCGCGGCGATTTTTATGATCAGGGAATAATGAGGGGATAGGCTATGGCAGAATCAAAGCGCCGGGTAGGTATTCTTGGCGGCACTTTTGATCCAATCCACATCGGTCATTTGATGATGGCGGAAGCGGTGCGGGACGAATACGACCTGGAAAAGGTGCTGTTCATTCCTGCTGCGCAGCCGCCGCACAAACTTGGACATAAGATTTCTTCGGCCGAAGACCGCTATCTGATGACAGTGTTGGCAACCTGTTCAAATCCCGCCTTTGAGGTCTCTGACATCGAGATGCGCCGCGAGGGACCGTCATACAGCATTGATACGGTGCGCGCGCTTTTGCGCGCGTCGGGCGGCGACACGGAGTTTTTCTTTATCGCGGGGACCGACATCATTCGGGAGATCCACACTTGGGAGCGAATCGAAGAGCTTCTTGCCATCTGCCCGTTTATTGCTGCGTCCCGGCCCGGCTGCCGGCCCGACGTCGAACGGACGCGCACGCTTTTGGGCGATCTTGGCGTGCGGCAGATTCATTTGCTGAACACGCCAGAGTTGGAAATCTCCTCGACAGATATCCGGGAAAGGGTAGCTGCGGGGCGGTCGGTCAAATACATTGTTCCGTCTGAAGTGGAGCAGTACATTTATAAAAAAGGTCTGTATCGCTGATGGATTACAAGGAAATGGAACGGGAGCTCTCGCACCGTCTGAAAAAGAGCCGCTATGAGCATTCGATGGGCGTTGCGGATACTGCGGCCTTTCTTGCGCGGCGATTTGGCGAGGATGAGGCGCGGGCTCGGCTGGCGGGCTTGCTGCACGACTGCGCCAGGGCGATCCCAAACGAGGAAATGCGGGCGGAGGCCGATGCGCGCGGCATCCGATACGGCGAGGTTGAGCGAGCGATGCCGCTCCTTTTGCATGCGCCTCTCGGTGCGGTTATTGCCCGCGAGGAATATGGCGTCGGGGACAAGGCGGTGCTTCGGGCCATTGCGCGGCATACGGTAGGCGGCGCGGCGATGACCAGGCTGGATAAGATTATTTATTTTGCCGATATGATGGAGCCGACACGGGAGTATCCGGGGGTGGAGAACCTTCGCCGCCTGGCGCGGGAGGCGTCGCTGGAAGAGATGACGCTGGCGGGATTGACGCGCTCTATCGCCTTCGTTTTGGAAAAAGGCCACTTGATTCACCCGGACACGGTGCTTGCGCGAAACGAGCTTTTGCTTGCAAAGGACGCGACTCTTGGGGGAACGCGATGACGAAGAAGCACAGCGAGACAAAGAACAATATCCGCGCAAAGCGCAGGAAACGGTTGCTCAGAGCGATTCTCGGGTTTTTCAAGTTTGTGCTGCTCTGCGCGGTGCTTTGCGCTGTAAGCTGGGCGTCGTGGCAGGAGCTTTTGCGCGGCGCGGCGGTTTATCGCGAATATCGGGCAAAGTACGACGCCTATTGCGAGCGGCGGGAAGCGCGGCGCGTGCCGCTGGACGAGCGGTTTGAATCGTACATGAATGTTCTGGTGCTTGGCGTGGATAAAGGCGGCGACTTTGGCGGCGGCCATGCAGACACGCTGCTGCTCGTCAGCCTCGACAACGCGACCGGTAAAGTGCGCGTGATCTCGATTCCACGCGGCACGGTGGTGACGACGGCAAACGGGACAATCTGGGAACGCCTGGGGGAAAAGTATTCGGAGGTCGGCGTTTCGGGCATGATTGACGCGGTGCGAAACCTGTTGGGCGTGTCTGTGCACCATTATGCCGTTGTAGATACGCGGGCGTTGGGAAGTCTCATTGACGCGCTGGGAGGGATCGACGTTTATGTTGAAATGCGCATGGACTATGAGGATCCGGAGCTTGGACTTTCCATCCATATCCCGCAGGGCTTTCAGCGTATGACTGGCGACGTCGCGCAAAAATATCTGCGTTATCGAAGCGGTGAGCTGGGCGACCTTGGCCGCATCCAGAGACAGCACCGTTTTGTAAAAGCGCTTTATGAGCGGATCTTGAACGTGGAAACATTGGGGCGCTTGCCGGCGTTGATGAAGATTTTACAGGAACAAGTCGATACCAGCGTCGAGGTCTGGGATAGCACGCATTTGGCGGAGGTCCTGCAGGGGCTCTCAAAGGAACACCCGGAGACGCTGATGCTGCCCGGCCACCCTTACGCGGGAGACGAGAGCATATGGATCGTCGATCAGGAGCAGATCACGCAGAAGATAAAAGCGCTTTTCCCGAGGGCGGAGAAAACGCCGGCGGAAGAGAATACATAGAGAGTATGAGATAAAGGAAGAAAGATAAAAGAGGAGGAACGCATTTGTTTGATACGTCGAAAGAGATGGCTTTGGCAATTGCCGAGGCTGCGAGCAACAAAAAGGCGCATGACATCGTGCTGATGAAAATGGAAGGGCTGACAGTTGCGACGGATTATTTCGTCGTCTGCTCGGCGAATACGACCACCCAGACCCGCGCCATTGCGGACGAGGTGGAGGAGAAGCTGGAGGAGGCAGGCGTGTCCTTCAGCCACAAGGAAGGATATCGAGAGGGAGAATGGATCCTGATGGACTACGGCGATTGCGTGCTCCATGTCTTTACCCGCGACAGTCGCGAATATTATGCATTGGAGCAGCTTTGGGGCGACGCGGAGCTGACGCCGTATGAGGATTGAGCGATGAACGAACATGTGCAAAATCCGCAGGAGGCGACGACTGAAGCGCCTGCGCGCAAGCGGCGGAGAGTGCACGAGGGCATGGTCGCTGTGATGCGCGTCGTGCGTCTGGGAGAGATGGGCGCATTTCTCGACGCGGAGACGGGAAACACCAGCGACGATGTGCTTTTGCACATACAGCAGCAAACTTCGCCCGTCGCCGTTGGAGATGCGGTCGAAGTGTTCCTCTATCGCGACCCGAAACGTCGCCTGACTGCAAGTATGCGCGTGCCGAAAATGAAGGAAGGCCAAATCGCGCGCATGAAGGTCGTCAACGTCAGCGCTGACGGGGCGTTTCTCGACGTCGGCGCGGAGCGGGGGATATTCATGCCGTTCGCCGGCATGCGAGGGCGTCCGCGGATTGGCGAGCGGGTCTGGGCGAAGCTTTACACCGACAAGTCGGGAAGGCTCGCCGTGACCATGGAGGTCGAGGACGAAATGCGCCGCGCCTCGAAGCCTGCCGAGGGAGTCAAGGTTGGCGACAGCGTGACTGGGGAAATATACAACTTCACCGACCGGGGCGCATTTCTGTTTTCACGTGAGCGGTATATTGTTTTCATAGACAACAAGGAAATGAAAGTTCGTCCCAGAGTCGGCGAAACCGTTACGGCTCGTGTGACCTTCGTGCGGGAAGACGGTCGCCTCAACGCGTCTCTTCGCGAGATCAAGGAAAAGGCGCTGGTGTCGGATGGGGAAGCGATTCTCACATTGCTTCGGGAGCGCCGCGGACGAATGCCATACAGCGATGCGACTTCGCCTGACATCATTCGCGATAAATTCGGCGTCAGTAAGGCGGCGTTCAAGCGTGCTCTCGGCCATTTGCTGAAGGAAGGTAAAATCGAGCAGCGGGACGGTTGGACGTATTTGCGCGAAGAAAATCTAAAAGATTCATAAAAGAAGCGAAGAAAGCGTTGTAAAATTTCTGACAGCTATGATATAATAAACAGAGCGTTGCGCGGCGAAGCTTTTTTTGCGGGAAAGAAGGATTTTCTTCACGCGCGGCGAATAATTTAAGATAAGAACCTTGGCCGGAAGTCCCGGCGGAGGAGATTTTGGGGGCGATTGCATGGCAGAGGACAAAAAGGGAATCCTTCTTGAGACAGGGACGAACGAATTTGAAATCGTCGAATTCGGGATCGGGGACGTCAACTATGGAATCAACGTCGCGAAGGTGCGCGAAGTCATTACGGCGGCAGATTTCCCCGTGACGGAAATGCCGCAAGCTCACCCGTATATTGACGGCCTCTTTACGCTGCGCGGGCGTTCCATGCCGCTCGTAAATCTGCCTCGTTGCCTGAATGTGGCGGGCACAGACCGCGCAAAAAATATCATCGTTACGGAAATCAACGCCTACTATATCGGTTTTCTTGTCGATAACGTATCCCGTATTCATCGCGTTTCGTGGAAGGACATGGAGCCGGCGCCGGAGGTCGGCGATCAGTCCCGCGTAGTCGGCATTGTGAAGTTCGGCGAAAAGATTGTGCTGCTCTTGGATTTTGAGACGATCATCGCCGAAGTCAATCCGGAAATCAACGCGAAGCTGACGACCTTTGAGGAAGCGGAAGCCGACCTGAAGGAACGCCGTTCGAAGGAGCATATTGTCGTCGCTGAGGATTCGCCGATGTTGCGCGATCTTTTGACCACGACACTTCATGAGTCCGGCTATAACTATGTGAAGCCTTACGCAAACGGCAAGGAAGCGTGGGATTATCTTGAAGCGCTGGCTGCGAAGGACGCTCCTATCGAAAAACTTGTCCGTCTCGTCGTCACCGATATTGAAATGCCGCAGATGGACGGCCATCGCTTACTGAAACTGATTCGCGAGAACGATCGCCTGCATGATATTCCGGTCGTTCTGTTCTCCTCGTTGATCAACGAGGAAATGCGCCGCAAGGGCGACGAGCTCGGTGCAAACGGCCAGATTGCGAAGCCGGAAATCAACCAGCTTATCGGATTGTTGGACGATTTGATTTTCGGCGTCAAAAAGAAACAGGAAGATTGATAATGATAGTAAAGCCGCCGCGTGGCTATCCATGCGGCGGCTTTTTTACATGCTCGGCAAGGTGATTCCAGTCCAGTCTTTTTTGAAACTTACTGAAAAATGTTGGAAATCTGATTCCTTCTATTGTATAATGTGTGCAGAAGAATCGCATTACTTCATAGGGAGGGATTTATTCATGGCAAAGTATGTGATGGCGCTGGACGCCGGCACTACGAGCAACCGTGCGATCATCTTCGACGAGGAGTCGCGGATCGTCGGTGTCTCGCAGAAGGAGTTCACACAGTATTTCCCCGAGCCGGGCTGGGTGGAGCACGACGCTGAGGAAATCTGGAGCTCTATGGTCACGGTGATGAAGGAAGCACTGGAAAAGGCGAATCTGACGGCGGGCAATCTTTCCGCGATCGGCATTACGAACCAGCGCGAGACGGCGGTGGTCTGGGACAAGAATACCGGGCGGCCTGTATACAACGCGATTGTCTGGCAGTCGCGGCAAACGGCAGACATTTGCGAAGACTTGAAGCGACAGGGGCTTTCCGACGAATTCCATCACAAGACGGGGCTCGTGATTGACGCTTATTTCTCCGGCACGAAGGTCAAATGGATTCTCGATCATGTGGACGGCGCAAGGGCGGCGGCGGAGAAGGGGGATCTTCTCTTCGGCACCATCGATTGCTGGCTGATCTGGAAGCTGACGGGCGGCAGGGTGCATGTGACTGATTATTCGAATGCGTCCCGCACGCTGATGTACAATATCCATGAGCTGAAATGGGACGAGGATCTGCTTCGATATCTGACGGTTCCCGCGTCAATGCTGCCGGAGGTTCACGCTTCCAGCGAGGTTTACGGCGAGACGGATGCGAAGGTCATCGGCGGCTCTGTGCCGATTGCGGGGGCGGCAGGCGATCAGCAGGCGGCGCTTTTTGGACAGAACTGCTTCGAACCGGGCATGGCGAAGAATACATACGGCACGGGCTGCTTCATGCTGATGAACACCGGCACCAAGATTCACGAGTCGAAGAACGGCCTCGTGACGACGATTGCCTGGGGTGCGGACGGTAAGGTTGAGTATGCGCTTGAGGGTTCGATTTTTGTTGCGGGGTCCGCGATCCAATGGTTGCGTGATGGCCTGCGGATTATAGACGCCGCGCCGGATTCCGAGTGGGTGGCGAAGCGGGTGCCTGACGCGGGCGGCGTCTATATGGTTCCGGCATTCGTCGGCCTTGGCGCGCCGTACTGGGATATGAACGCGCGCGGTATGATTATCGGATTGACCCGCGGCACGACGAAGGGACATATCGTGCGCGCGACGCTCGATTCAATGGCGTACCAGACCCGCGACGTGCTTTCCGCCATGGAGGCCGATTCCGACATTCGCCTGGCTTCCTTGAAGGTGGACGGCGGCGCGGTGGCGAACAACATGCTGATGCAGTTCCAGGCGGATATCCTTGGCGTTCCCGTCGAACGTCCGCAGTGTATCGAGACGACGGCGATGGGTGCAGCGTATCTCGCGGGACTCGCGACGGGCGTCTGGTCCTCGAAGGAGGAACTGAAGAAGAGTTGGAAGCTTGACCTGCGCTTCGATCCGAAGATGGCAAGGGACGAAGCCGACGCCCTTTATAGAGGCTGGCGCAAAGCTGTCAAGCATGCGATGCATTGGCTGGATGAGGAGTAAGGGGAAGGCAAGATATTGAAAGGGAGATAAGACTATGGATAATTTACTTGGCGAGTTTATGGGAACGTTGGTGTTGATTGTGTTCGGCTGCGGCGTCAACGCGAATATGGCGTTGAAGAAAACCTGCGGAAACGGCGGCGGTTGGATTTGTACGACGACGGGCTGGGCTTTCGCGGTTCTGCTCGGCGTTTATACCTCGGTAGCGCTCGGCGCGCCGCAGGGAGACCTGAATCCTTCCGTCACGTTGGCAAAGACGCTGGCGGGGATTTATACGCTGCAACAGTGTATTGCCACATCGCTCGTACAGATTGCGGGCGGCGTCGCAGGCGGCATTATCGTCTGGCTCGCGTATCTGCCTCACTGGGCGGAGACGGAGGACGGTCCGACGAAGCGCGGCGTTTTTTGCACGGCTCCGGCAGTTCGCAACATTCCGGCGAACTTTATTGCCGAGGCGATTGCGACCTTCTTTTTGATGTTTGTAATTTGGATGATCTTCGCGAAACCGAATGGTCCGCTGCCTGCAGGCTTCGGCCCTTATCTCGTCGCGATGCTGATCTGGGCGCTCGGTCTTTCCCTCGGCGGCCCGACCGGCTATGCGATGAACGCGGCGCGTGATCTCGGACCGCGTATCGCGCATTTGCTCGTGCCGATTCCAAACAAGGCTGACTCCGATTGGGGCTATGCCTGGGTGCCCGTCGTCGCTCCGCTTTGCGGCGGCATGCTCGCCTATTTCGTGGCGCATATCTTTGGCATCGTGTAATTGATTTATCAACAAAAAATGCCGTGCGAGAATCGCACGGCATTTTTTGTTGATAAATCAAAGCCCCGCCCAGTGATAGGGGACACCGGGCGGGGCGAAGGGAGATGAAAAAGAGGGGTGTCAAGTTTGAGTCGGTTGAAAAGGAAAGAACATTACAATTTCCTTTCGCGTTTATACTATACCTGTTACAGATGAAAAGAACGTGGAGAGATTCTTAAGGTTTCGTTAGAAAAGCGGCTGCAAAAATTCCAGGGGAAGTTGTTGACAAACAAAAGCGCTCACGATATAATATGCCTTGTCAGTCAGCCGACGTCCTGCGGGCGCGGCGGACGGGGAAATGCGGAAGTAGCTCAGTGGTAGAGCATCACCTTGCCAAGGTGGGGGTCGCGGGTCCGAGTCCCGTTTTCCGCTCCATGACATTACCCGCATACGTGAGTGTGCGGTTTTCTTTTGCACTGATTTCGTGGGCCTATAGCTCAGTTGGTTAGAGCAGCCGGCTCATAACCGGCCGGTCCTTGGTTCGAGTCCAAGTGGGCCCACCAAAAAACGGGTAGGTGCCCGAGTGGTTAAAGGGAACAGACTGTAAATCTGTCGCCTAGCGGCTACGCTGGTTCGAATCCAGCCCTGCCCACCAATTTGGTTATTTCCTCAAAAAGTTCTTGACAAAGGATTTTTATTGAGGTAATATAAACAAGCTGACCGATGGAGCTCGCCTCCAAGATCAGCGGGGTGTTCCCTGAAAACTGAACAATGCAGACATTGAATCATCTAGTAATTGATTCAAGCCAGATGTGCGGTTTGTGATGGATGTCGATGCGGAAGTAGCTCAGTGGTAGAGCATCACCTTGCCAAGGTGGGGGTCGCGGGTTCGAGTCCCGTTTTCCGCTCCATAACACACAGACCTAACAATTTCTTTTACAACGAGATTTCGGAGCCAATCAAAAA
>CAMHCS010000016.1 GCA_946183785.1 uncultured Selenomonadales bacterium
CTTTAGGGAAGCACTGAATAAGTCCCGCCGCGCCCCTGACGGGTCTTTTTCCGTCGTGCTGCGTCAAAGTGCTCTCGACGTAGCTCTGCTACGACTTCGAGCACTTTTCCTTGCCTGACGAAAAAATCCCTCGACAGGGCCACGACTTGACTTAATCAGTGCTTCCTTAGAGTATAGCAGAAAAATCGGCGCAAAGAAAGAATGCAAAATTTGACAAGAAAAATTCGGAACGGTATGATAAGGAAAGAAAACGACGAACGGAGGGAATCCCCCATGACAATGAACAGCGAAGAGCTTTTCGCCCAAACGCTTTCCATACTGATTGTCGACGATGACGCCGAGGCACGCGCGGAGACGCAGACCGCATTGGCCCGCTTTGGCATTGGATCCGACAGCTACGGGAACGTCGAGAAAGCCATGGATATGATTCGCCTGAATCACGCGCGGCGTCAGGATTACGATTTGATTTTGGCGGACCACGATCTGACGGAAACAAACGGCGCGGATTTAATCCATGAGATTCGAAATCTTCTGGGAGAAACCGCCACTGTGATTTTCCTGACCGTGAAGGACGACAATATTGAGAAAGCGGCGGCCGACGCGGTGTTGGCGAAACCGCTTTCCGTGGAGAATATTTTGCAGGCGTATCGGCAGGCGGCGTCCCGCAAGCAGCGGGAACAGGCGAATCTCTCTATCGCTGAACTGGAAGGGCGACGTATCCTCGTGGCCGAGGACATGACCGTCAACGCCGAAATCGTCAAACAGCTCCTCTCCATGAATTTCATGGAGGTCGACCATGCGAAGAACGGCAAGGAGGCTGTCACGCTGTTCACTAAAAGCCCAAAGGATTACTACGACGCGATCCTTATGGACGTCCGCATGCCGGTCATGGACGGCCTTAAAGCCACCGAAGCAATCCGCGCGTCGGAGCATCCGAACGCCAAGACCGTTCCTATCATTGCGCTGACGACAAATTATTTTGACGAGGATGTGGCCCGCTCGCTGGAGGCAGGCATGGACGCGCATTTAGAAAAGCCCGTGGAACCGAAGCAGATTTACCGCACCCTTGCAGAGCTGATTGGTAAACAAAAATAACGATAAAAATGTCGCACGGATCGTTCTTTCCGTGCGACTGTTTTACGGATCCATTACCGACCACTCATACGCAAACGCAACGTCCGAGCCCGTCTTTGTCCCGGCCCAATTTTGCCGCAGACGTTCGACGGCATGTGCAAGGTTGGGATAGTTCGTATTGACCAGCAGCGCAAGGAACTGCCCGCCGTTCTGCGTCACCACATCGCCCGCGCGGAGCGTCGAGCAGAGCACCGAAAAGAACTCGTCCTCCGTCGCTTCCGCCGTGCCCTTCGGCAGGGAAAACCGCAAAATTGACGACGGTTTGTCGAAAACCCCCATCGTGCGTTTCAGAAAACGGTATACAGTCCGAAATTCCTCGAAGGGGAGCTTCATCGCGCCCTTTCCAGGACTACGCTCGCCAAGGATTTTTTCCACGTTCGTCAGCGTCGCCGTTTCGCCCGATTCTTTCCTTTCCTGCGTTTCGCTAAAAACAGAACAGCTGTGTTTTCCCTGTTGTTTCGCCGTATAGAGCGCCTTATCGGCTTTTTTCGCAAGCACCGAAAAATCGGTGCCGCCCTTCGGCACGAAAACACAGCCGATAGACGCGCCGAGAGGAATCGACATATCGTCCCCCATCAGTTCCTTCGCCGCCGCCATAATCCGCGCGTTAATCGAAGCCGTCTTGTTGGAGATGCCCTGCTCGTCATGCATGCCGTGAAAGAAGGCGATGAACTCATCTCCCCCTATGCGCCCCAGCACATCGACCGGGCGCACCGAAGCCCGCAGGATATCGGCAAAGCTCATCAGCAGCTTGTCGCCCATCGAATGGCCGTAAATGTCGTTAACCGGCTTGAAGCTGTCGAGATCGATCATTAGGAGGGCGCCGTTTGCGTGGGCGCAAATGCTTTTCAACTCCTCCTCCACCGAGGACTTGTTGAGCAGCCCCGTCAGCGTGTCGATGCTGGCGTGGCGTTTCAGGCCTTCAATCTGATCTAACGTCTGGAGGATATTTCCGACGCGGCGGAGCAGCACATCAGGACGGAACGGCTTGCGTATAAAGTCCATCGCGCCGTTTTCAAAGCCCTTACTCTCCATTGCCTCGTCCTGATCCGCCGTCATGAACATAAACGGGATTGTCTGCTGCATTTCTTCCTGCAGCTGTTGCTGCAACTCATAGCCGTTCATGCCGGGCATTCGAAGGTCGGACAGCACCATATCGGGATGCTCGCGGCGATAAATTTCTATCGCTTCCCGTCCCGAAGAAGCGCAAAACGTGGTATAATGACCGCAGAGCATATTCTCAGTCATCATCAGGGAAACAATCATATCGTCGACAATCAGGACTTTCTTCATAATCAAAGCAACCTCGCACGAAACAAACTTTCTTGTCTTTTATTGTAACACCGAATCGACGAGTAGAAAACGATATTTTTAAATTATGCAGAACAGGAGGAAATCTTTATGTTGACCCTTGACAAAATGAAAGAGCTTGGAATTGACCCGACGGAAGGGCTGACCCGATGCATGAACAACGAGGTTTTCTTCTTCAAGATGATTACGATGGCCGTCTCCAACGACTACTTTGAAACCCTCGGCGAATCATTGAAAAAGAACGATCTTGACAACGCGTTCGAAGCCGCACACGCGCTGAAGGGCGTCATCGGAAATCTCGCTCTCCAACCCATTTATGAGCCGCTGGCCGAGATGACCGAACTACTGCGAGCGAAAAAAGAGTTGGACTACGTTTCCATGTACCGCCCAATCAAAGAGATTCGAGATCAGCTTTTGGCGCTGACGCAGAGTTGACGAAAGGAAAAGGCTGCCGCTTCATCCCACGACATTGCGGCAGTCTTTTTAATTCTCTTTTTTCTTCTCATCCCGACTATCGCCGACTTTTTTCGGCTCTTCTTTTTCCGCGGCCGCCGCGCGAAACTCGCGGATGCTTTTTCCAAAGGCTCTGCCCGACTCCGAGAGCTTGCCCGGGCCGAAAATGACCAGCCCTATAACGAGAATGAGCAACAGCTCGGGAACGCCGAGTCCAAACATGAAAATCCCCCTTCCTGATTCTGTCGGCAGTATATCACCGCGCAGTGCAGCGGTCAACTCTCCGACGCCTTGCATTCATCTCCATAACTTGGTATAGGTTTTGTACACTTTATTCGCCATGCTCGTTGGAATATCCTTTTTCCGTTTCGACTGCATGCTAAACTTTATCAAACTTATTTTTATCACCAACAAAGAAAGGAACTCGTCATGAAAATTGTCGGCGTTGTCGCGGAATACAATCCTTTTCATAACGGCCATCTTCTGCAGCTGCGCGAGATTCGCCGCCGCTATTCCGACGCGCGGGTCATCGTCGCCATGAGTGGGAGTTTTACGCAGCGGGGATCCGTCGCCCTTCTCGACAAGTGGAAACGCGCGGAGGCCGCCGTGCGCCATGGCGCTTCCCTTGTTTTAGAGCTGCCCGCCGTCTGCGCGACACGCAGCGCGCAGTATTTCGCCGATGGCGGCGTGAGGCTTCTCGACCGGCTCGGCGTTGTCGACTGTCTCGCTTTCGGCGCGGAGTGCGATGATCTTTCGACGCTCTCCCGAATGGCAGAGGCGTCCGCCGGCGACGTCCGGAAAAAAATGCGTGAGGGCAGCTCCTATGCCGCCGCCCTCACGCAGGACGCGCCCCCCGAAGCGCTGATCCGGCAGCCGAACGTGATCCTCGCCGTCGAATATCTGCGCGCAATCGCACGCCATGATGCGGGTCTCCTCCCACTCCCGCTGCCGCGCTTTGCCGCCGCCCATCACGATAACAGGCTTCCAACGTCTGAAGGGCTGCCCGTCGCCAGTGCCTCGGCGATACGCGCCGCCCTCTTGCAGGAGGTTGACAGTGAGGCGGCGCTGCGCTGCGTTCCCGCCGACATGATTGCGCCTCTGTCGGAGGGACTTCCCGACACGGCGCGGCTCTTCCGCCCAATGCTCGCCCGGCTCCTGACCGCGTCCGCCGAAGAGGTTTCCGCCGTTGCCGGCGTCGGTGAGGGGCTTGAGCACCGTCTTCACCGCGCCGCCCTCGCCGCACGTTCCTACGAAGAACTGACGGAAGCCGTCCGCTCGAAGCGTTATCCCCTTGCCCGTGTCCGCAGACTCCTGCTGCATCTCCTGCTTGGGCTGACGGAGGAGACCGCCCGCCGCCTCAACGAAGCCGGGCCTCTCTACGCACGCCCCCTCGCTTTCGACAACGAAGGACGGCGGCTGCTCCGAGCTATCGAAAAAAAAGCGGCCCTCCCCGTCGTGACGAAACCCTCCCGATTCCTGACCAATCCTGAAACGCCGCCTCTCGCGCGCGAAATGCTCGCCCTCGACCTCCGCGCGACCGCCCTTGCCTCACTCGCCTCGGAGCCCGTCGGCGTCCCGGCCGCCAACGCTGACTTTCTCATATCTCCTGTATACTTGCAAAAGAAAACGGTGTGACGCCTTTGCAGGAATGTCACACCGTTTTCTTTTCGCTTTCTGTTTTCAGCTTTGCTTTCCCATCAGTTCGTCATAGCTGAGCGCGCGCGTGTGCTGCGTGTGGCTCCACTCGTGCTCGTTTCTGTGCAGGAAGCCGATAAAGACGATCGGAATCCATGAATAGATGAAGAAAGGGTACAGCAGAAGATACAGCCATGCTTTCCACTTGACGTGGACCTTCATCAGAATGATGACAGGCAGCGCGTATTGGCCGATCATGATGAACGTCATCAGCTCTGAGGGCATGAAGCGGTAAATGTTCGTGTAGAACGGCGGCACCGCAAGCTGCACATAGCTCAATATGATGAACACGGTCGAAATCAGCAAGAAATGCGGCTGGATCAAATGCAGGCAGCCGTCGAGTATGCGAATGTCCCTGCGCTCGATACCCGCCTTGAACATTTTCGGGATAAAGCGGTGGGCAACGTCGAACTGCCCCTGCGCCCAGCGTTTTCTCTGGTTCCACGACTGCATGAAGGTCAGCGGCTTTTCGTCGTAGACGATGGCGTCGTGCGCCCAGGTTGTCTTGATGCCTTCAACCAGCGACTTCATCGTGAACTCCATGTCTTCGGTCAGACAGGTCGCGCCCCAACCGTGCCGCTTCAGAATATCGGTGGCGATGCACATGCCTGTGCCTCCCAGCACCGAAGACAGACCAATATTTGTCTTGGCCAGGTGCCAGACGTAGTCGATGACCCAAAAAGCGATGGCAAAGGTGCCGGACACCCAGGTGTCATACGGATTCTTTGCGTCGAGGAAGCCCTGCACCACTTTGTCGCCTTTCAACAGTCGATTATTCATTTCCAGCAGGAAGCGCGGGTGGACGAGATTGTCCGCGTCGAAAACCACGATGGCGTCGTACTGCCGCTCCATCTTGAACAGCTTGTCAAACATCCACTCCAGCGCGAAGCCTTTGCCCTTGCCCGTCTCGCTGAACCGTTCGCAGACGATGGCGCCCATGTCCCGCGCGATTTCCGCCGTGTTGTCGACGCAGTTGTCCGCGATGACGAAGACGTCGTACAGTTCCTTCGGGTACTCGAGAGCGCGCAGGTTGTCAAGAAGCTGCCCGATGACGGCGCTTTCGTTGTGCGCCGCGACAATGACCGCAAAGCTCTTTTCCGGCGTCAGGATCTTGTCCTCGTGCCGCCGCCACATGCCGCAAAACCCGATGATGAAATAATAGACGGTAAACAGAAAAATAAAGACCTGCATCGGAACCATGATGAGGTCAAACCAGTGCTCCATGAAATAAACTCCTTTACGGTCAAGCGGTCACGAACGCCCCACCGTCTTGGCGACGATCGTATTGACGACGCCAAAGATCGCGTAGGTCGCGAATACGGCGAACAGGACCGCAAAGAAAATGGCGTCCCGTCCGAAATAGAGGATTGCGGCAAAGATGGCCGCGAAAGCGACAATCGAGACCGGATATATGCGCTCGCCCTTGCCCTTGAAATCAGGGTAGTGAACCGTGCTGACCATCAGAAGGGCAATCGCGAGTACTACAAGCGGATACAGCAGGCCGAACGAATGAGGATCGAGGCCGATGGCCAGAAACAGCAGCGTCGAGGTCGCCACGAAGCACCCCCCTGCCGGAATCGCGAGCCCCATGAAAAAGCCGTGGACGATGTTCACGTTGACGTTGAACCGCGCCAGCCGCCATGCCCCGCAAAGCGCGAAGCAGATTGCCACAACGCAGCCAAACCATGAAAACGCGTGCAGACAGAAATCATGCGCCAAAATGCAGGGCGCCACACCGAAAGAAACGAGGTCGCAGAGCGAATCCATTTCCTTGCCGATCTCGCTGGAAACGCCGAAAAACCGTGCGGCCCGCCCGTCCAGGCCGTCCGCCACCAGCGCAATCAAAATGAAAAGCGACCCCCAGAAGAAATCGCCTCGCATTGTTGAAAATATGGAGCAGACCCCGAACACAAGATTTGATGAAGTGAGCATATTCGGAATCAATGCTTTATACGTCATCCGACTTTACCCTCCCGATTATGGTTTCGCCGCCCTTGACGCGGTCGCCTTTTTTCACCATGACCTCCACGGACTTCGGCATGACGACCTCGGTACAGGAGCCGAACCGGATCAGGCCGTACCGTTCGCCCTTTTCCAGCACGTCGTCCAGCGTGACCCACGAGACGATCCGGCGGGCGAGAATGCCCGCGATCTGCGTCACCGTAATTCGAAGCCTGTCGTTTTCTATGCCGATCGTGTGCCGTTCGTTCTCAAAACCCACCGAATCCTTGTACGCGGGCTTGAAGCGGCCGCAGATGTACTGCTGGCACTTGATCTCGCCCTCCATCGGGCTGCGGTTGATATGCACGTCAAAAATCGAAAGAAAAATCACGACCTTGTTGCAGGGCTCCCGCACGAAGTCGTCGTCATCCAACGACACGACCTCCATGACCTTCCCGTCCGCCGGGGACACAAGAAGCGAGCTATCCTGCGGAATGGAGCGGTCCGGATTGCGGAAGAAATACGCGAAGTAGAGCGCCAGAACCACGAACGGAATCGCCGCATACGGCTGAACGGCCGCTCCAAAAACAACGGCGGCTGCAAGCGCGAAAAAGATATAACAATATCCGTCTTTCAAAATCATCGCCTGCACCCCCCTTTCTCTCTTCGCTCCTGTTTATCGCATGCTAAAACAGCGCATACGCGCTTTCCTTTTTTATTATATCCTGCCCTCTGCCCTTTGTCCACTACTTTTTGGACGCATGGACGCGAAAAACGAACTTTGGCAGCGCGAGCAAGCGTCCCGCCCGTTTCGGCTGCAGAAGACCGCGAAACAGCCATTCGAGTTTCGCTTTCTGCACCCAGAGCGGCGCGCGCTTCGCCGTCCCCGCCATCACGTCCAGCGTGCCACCGACGCCGATGGAGACTGGCACCTCCAGCTCATCCTTGTGCTTTTTCAGCCATTTCTCCTGCTTCGGCACGCCGAGTGCCGCCAGAAGCAGATCCGGCTTCGCTGCGCGAATCTCGCGAATGATCTCCTGCTCGTCCGCCTCGCTGAAATACCCGTTCCGCGTACCGACGACCCGAATGCCCGGATAGACCGCCTCCGCCTTTTGCTTCGCCTTCTCCGCGACGCCCGGCGCGGAGCCGAAAAAGAACACGCGGCGGTCCTTCTCCGGCGCGCGCTTCAAAAGTTGCTGCGCCAGATCGTACCCTGCGACCCGCTCCGGCATTTCATGGCCCAGATGGTGCGCCGCCCAGACCGTTCCCGCGCCGTCCGGCACCACGAGATCGGCTACGCGCAAGATTTCGAATAGCTCCTCGTCCCGCGTCGCATTCATAATCATCTCGGCGTTGGCCGTGGCAATCAGCGCGCCGCGCCGCTCGTCCATCCAGCGCTCCGCCTGCCCGACGGCTTCAGCCATCGTCAAAGCCGCCACCGGCACGCCAAGAATTTCCACGATAGGAAATGACACCTGTTATTCCCCTCTCCATGCTTTTGTTTATCTTCGCATTATATCATACAGCGCAAGTCAATCAAACCGCATAATCCCGTATCGTACGTTACTGTACTTCCCGCCCTCGAATTCCGTAAAGCCGAGCCGCGCGAATTCCCCGCTCTTGCTAGACTCCTTCAGCACGACGCGGCTGCGGGCGACACGGCGCGCCTCAGAAATCGCCTCCTCCGAGACGGGGCGTGGGTCGGCCAGGAACCGGAGCGGGTGAATGCCCGCGCTTTCCGTGAACGGATGGCGAAACATCGGGTCGAAATAGACGGCGTCGAAAGAATCTTCCGCCTGGGCCCGAAGATAATCCAGATAGTCGGTACAGACGACGCGGACGCGGCGCATGGCCGCCACCGTCGCCGGGTGCTCTCCTTCGGACGTTTGCAGTCCGTGAGCGATCAGCGCGGCGACGACGGGATTTTTTTCCAAAGCGACGACCTCCCCCTCCGTCCCCGCACCAAAGCTCTCGACGATGGCGTCCGCCCCCATGCCGAGTGTACAGTCGAGGATACGCATGCCCTCCGAAATACCAAGGGACCTCAGCAGATGATCGTTCTCGCCCCGCCGCAGATTTTTCAGGCGCAGGTGCGCCATGCCCGGATGAAAATACAGCTCGCCGTCCGGCGTATCGACGACGAGCTTCTCTTTCACGACCATCACGAAGGGAACGCCGTAGATGGCGCGAAGCGCGTCCAGCGACGTATTCCCGCGCTCTGAGAAAGGCGCGCCGAGCTTTTCCGCCATTTCCCGCGCCAGCGCGAAATGCTCGGACTTCGCCTTGTGCCCGACCGTCACGACGACGTTGTTTCCAAACTCCATCGTCATGTCCTCTTGAACATTTTCGCGAGCTCTCCGCCGGTGAACCGCAAAATCGTCGGCCTGCCGTGAGGACAAGTGTACGGACGCGCGGTTTGCGAAAGCTCCTCCAGCAGAAGCTGCATTTGCCGAAGATTCAGCTCATCGCCGCGCTTGATTGCGGCCTTGCAGGCGGTCATGGCAAGACAGGCGTGGCGTATCTCCGCCGCCGTCGGGTCGTGCATTTCCATCAGCCAACCGAGAATCTTTCGGAGTATCGTCTCCGCTTCGCCGACGGGAATATCGGCGGGCAGCGAGCAAAGGCGGAACTGATTTTCGCCGCATTTCGCCAACTCGAAGCCGAGCCGCGAGAGGGCCTCCTGATGCGCCTCCAACAGCTCCGATTCCCGCGCACTGAAATCAAGCAGCAGATGGACGAGAAGCTGCTGAGACGGCATGTCTTCCGCCAACGCGGAGAACCGATCGTACAAAATGCGCTCGTGGGCGGCGTGCTGATCGACGATATAAAGCGTATCGCCGTCCTGCGCAATGATGAAGCAAAGGGCAACCTGTCCGATGGGCACCATCGAAAGCGACTTGCCGTCCTTTTCTTCCGGCGCGTCGGCGACCAGCGGCCCGATAGCCTGCTGCTCGTAAATGGCGGGCGTCCCGCCGCTCTTCTCGGCCAACAATTCCTTTTGCACCTCGGCGAAATTCGCCGCGTCTTTCTTCCCCGCGAAGGGAACTGTCGGCATAAAGGGCCGCGGCAGGGAAGACGGCTCCGATGCGCGGGGACGATCAAAGGACGCCACTGAAAACGACGGCGTTGGAGTTCCGTCCCGATGCTCCGGTACATGCGCGACCGCCGCGACCTGCTCGAGACTTTGCCCCTCGGGCCGCACGGCGTCGACGACAGATTTGTAGACAGCTTTGAAAATCCGCCCCTCGTCCTCGAACTTGATCTCAGCCTTGCGCGGATGAACGTTGACGTCGACGCTCCGCGCCGGGACTTCAACGACGAGCACCGCCAGCGGGTAACCGGCTTTCGGCAGAAGCGAATGGTATGCGTTGTCTATCGCGCGAGCCATCGCCTTGTTCTCGACGACGCGCCCGTTGACGATGAACGTCTGCCATCCCCGGCTGCTGCGGAGCATCGAGGGCTTCGTCAAAAAGCCCGTGATCCTGACGTCCTCGTCCTCAAAGAACAGCGGCAGCAGCGATTCCCCCACAGCGCCGCCGTAAATGCTGACGATGGCGTCGCGAAGCTCCCCGCTACCCGGGGTCTTGACGACCGTCTTGTTGTTGCTGATGAGACGAAAGGAAATCCCCGGCTCGGCCAGCGCGGCCTTGACGACACAGTCGTTGATCTTCATGCCTTCGGTGTGTGGCGTCTTCATGAATTTCTTCCGCGCGGGCGTGTTGAAAAAAAGGTCCTCCACCTTGACGGTGGTGCCGGGAGCCGCGCCAGCGTCGGCAATCTCCGGCGCTTTTCCACCTATAATGCGGACGGAAACGCCGAGTTCGTCCTCCGCCCGACGTGTGACAAGTGAGAACCGCGAGACCGCGGCGATAGTCGGCAGCGCCTCTCCGCGAAAGCCCAGCGTTGGCACGGACAGGATATCCTCGCTGTCCTTGATCTTGCTCGTCGCGTGGCGTTTCACAGCGAGCGCCGCGTCCTCCCGGCTCATGCCGCAGCCGTTGTCGGTGACGCGCATAAAGCTGGTCCCTCCCGCCATGACCTCGGTTTCGATAAAAGTGGCGCCGGCGTCCACGGCGTTCTCGATCAATTCCTTGATCACGGAGGCCGGTCTCTCGACTACCTCGCCCGCCGCGATCTTGTTGACGGTGTCATCGTCCAAAAGATGAACGAGGCTCATGCTCTGCCCGCCTCCTTCTGCGCCTTCTGCTGCAATTTATAAAGTTCGTTCAGAGCCTCGATCGGCGTCATGGCCATGACGTCGATTGCCAGAAGCTCGTCGGCCAGCGGCGACGCAAAGAGGGACGCCATGCCCGTTTCCATCGGCGCCAGTTCCGCCGCAGACGCCGTCTTTTGCGGAGCGGGCGCGTTTGCCTCCAGTCCCGCAAGGATGACCTCCGCGCGGTCGGTGACGGACTTCGGCAACCCGGCGAGGCGCGCGACGTGAATACCGTAAGATTTGTCCGCGCTGCCCGGCACGATCCGGCGCAGAAAAACCACCCTGCTGCCGCGCTCGCGCACAGCCACGCAGCAATTCTTGATATGCTCGCTTTCCATATCGGTCAATTCATGATAATGGGTGGCGAACATGGTCTTCGCGTGGATATGGTCGCGGATGTGCTCGACGACGGCGCGGGCAATGCTCATGCCGTCGAATGTGCTGGTGCCTCGCCCGATCTCGTCGAGGATAACGAGGCTGTCCTTCGTTGCGTATTTCAAAATCTGCGCGACTTCGTTCATCTCAACCATGAAGGTGCTCTGCCCGCTGACGAGGTCGTCGCTGGCGCCGATGCGCGTGAAGATACGGTCGACGGGCGAGATTGACGCCTCCCGTGCCGGCACGAAGCTTCCCATCTGAGCCATTAAAACAATCAGCGCGGTCTGCCGCATATAGGTGGACTTACCCGCCATGTTCGGCCCGGTAATCAGCATGATCTCGCTTTCCCCGTGATCCAGTTCGGCGTCGTTCGGCACGAAGAGATCCTGCGTCAAAATCCGTTCGACAAGCGGGTGACGCCCGTCCAGGATATGGATCACGCCGTTTTCCCTAAGGACGGGCCGAACATAGCCGTATGCGTCCGCCGCCTCGGCCATCGACGCCAATACATCGACAACGGCCAGTTCCCGCGCAGTGCGCTGTATACTTTCCAGTTCGGCGACGACTCGCTCCCGGACGCCGTTGAACAGATTGTACTCAATAGCGACGATCTTTTCCTGCGCGCCGAGGATTTTCGTCTCAAACTCCTTGAGCTCCTCTGTGATGAACCGTTCCGCGCTGGCCAGCGTCTGCTTCCTGACGTAATGCGCGGGCACAAGGTCCTTGCCGCTGTTCCTGACCTCGATGTAATAGCCGAAAACCTTGTTGTAACCGACCTTCAGCGTCTTGATTCCCGTCTTTTCGCGCTCGCGCTCTTCAATCTCCTGCAGCATTTTCTTGCTGTCGCGGGCGATACGGCGATATTCGTCCAACTCTGCGTCGTAGCCGGTCTTGATAATGCCGCCCTCGCGAATGGACAGCCCCGGCTCGTCGACGATGGCGCGTTCCAAAAGCTCGACCAGTTCGTCGTAAGTCCCGATATTCGTCTGCCCGCGCCGAAGCAGCGCGGCCCGCGCCGAAGCCGTCAGCGCCCTGACGTCCGGCAGCGCCCGCAGGGAGACCTTCAGCGCCACGAGGTCACGGGCATTGGCCACGCCAACCTCCGCCCGGGTCAAAAGCCGCTCGAAGTCGTAGATCTCCTTCATTTTTTCCCGCAGCCCCGACCGCATGGAAAAGTCTTTCAAAAGCTCCTCGACGGCATCGTGACGCGCGCGGATATCCACGACAGACGTCAAAGGCTGCTCCAGCCATCTCCGAAGCAGCCGCCCTCCCATCGCTGTACCCGTGAAGTCCAATACGTCCAGCAGGGTGTTTTTCTTCCCGCCGTCGCGCAGGTTTCGCGTAATCTCAAGATTACGGAGCGTCGTCGAGTCGAGCACGAGCCGCCCCGACGATTCGAGCCGCGCAAGACGGCTGATATGACTGAGATCGGTCATCACTGTCCCGTGCAGATAGTCGAGGAGCGTCGCCAGCGCCGTTTCCGCGTCCGCGTCGCCCGGACGGCGCTCCGCCCCAAAATGCCGCATCATCATCTCGTCCGGCCGCCCGACCGGCGAAAGCTCGGTAAACGGACACCGCGCCATGCGCTGCGCGACAAATTCGTCAAGCGCCTGACGGAAGGAAAGCTCCCCCGCGAACAGGAGCTCCGCCGGCGCCAGCCGATACAGCTCGTCGAACATCGCCTGTTCCCTGTTTTTTCCCTCGTAAACGCCGTAAAAGCATTCTCCGGTGGAAATATCCGCGCCGGCGAGTAAAACGCGCTCGCCGTTTTCATACAGAAGCGCGATATAGTTGTTCTGCGCCGCCGTCAGCGCGTCCTCGGACAGGACCGTCCCCGGCGTAATGACCTTGATGACCTCACGCTTCGTCAGTCCCGGCGCTTTCGGATCGCCGATCTGCTCGGCAATGGCGACTTTGAAGCCGCGCCGGATCAGCTTCGTGATATAACGCTCCGCCGAATGGTACGGCACGCCGCACATCGGCGATTTTTCCGTATCCCCGCTGCGACTCGTCAGCGTCAACCCCAACTCCTTCGAAACGAGCACGGCGTCGTCGAAAAACATCTCGTAAAAATCACCCAGACGAAAAAAAAGGATCTCGTCCGGGTGCAGCGCCTTCGTCTCCTGATACTGCCGCATCATCGGCGTAAGTTCCATGCTGTCCCCTCTCCTTGAAAACAAATAAAGGAGTGATGTCCCCATCACTCCTTCACCTCATGCTTCGATTACTCTTCGGCGCCCTCGGCCGCTTCCTTCGCCGCTTTCGTAATGCTGAGCGAAATGCGCTTGCGCGCCGTGTCGATGCGAAGAACCTTGACCTTCACCATATCCCCGGTATGGACGGCCTCGTCCGCACGCGCGATACGCTTTTCGGAAAGCTCTCCCATCGGGATCAGACCGTCGAATCCCGGCTCGATTTCCATGAACGCGCCGAAATCCGTCAGCTTGATGACCTTGCCTTCGATCAACTGGCCCTCCTGATAGCGAGCCGCACGGTCAAACCACGGATCAGGCAACGTATCTTTGACGCTGAGCGAAATCTTATGATGCTCCTGATCGATCTCTTTGACGAAAACGTCGAGCTCCTGCCCGACCTTCAGCACATCGGACGGATGCTTGACGCGATCCCATGCAAGATCGGAGATATGCGCGAGACCGTCCACGCCGCCGACGTCGATGAATGCGCCGTAATCGAGAATGCGCTTGACCGTGCCTTTGATCGTCTGCCCGGCCTCCAACGTCGAGAACACCCGCTCCTGCGCTTCCTCGCGCTCCTTCGCCAGGAGCTCCTTGCGCGAAAGGACGAGCTTATGGTTCGACGCGTCGAACTCAATCGGCAGCGCCTCAAAAACTTTTCCTTCATAGGAAGAAAGATCCTGCACGTAATGCAGTCCCACATGGGAAGCCGGAATGAATCCGCGCAGTCCCTGCACGCTGACGGAAAGTCCGCCCTTGATGGCCTTGAGCACGGTAACTTCCAACGGCTCCTTTTTCTCTACACAGCCGTCCAGCTTTTTCCAGGACTCCTCCTGGTCGGCCTTCAGCTTGGAAAGCGTGTAGCCGTATTCGCCGCCCTTGGAGACGACGTAGACGTTGATGACGTCGCCGACCTTGACGACGTCTTCCGCCGAATCCGGCTCGGGATAAGCAAGCTCCTTTTTCAATATGGGAACGTCATTTTTCGCGCCGATGGACACCAACGCCTGCGCGTGCTCCACCTGCTCCACCGTCGCCTGGACGACAGTGCGCTCCTGAATATCCTGCAGGCTCTCCGCCAGCAGGGCTTCCATGTTTTGTTCGTTCACATCTGACACTTTTGATAAACCTCCCTGATGATCCAGTCCGGAGTTGAGGCCCCGGCTGTGATCCCAATTTTCTTTATATTGAGAAACCATTCGTCCTGAATCTCGGACGCCGTTTCAATATGGTGAACAACAGTCTTTTCCGCACAAAGCTGCGCAAGACGCGTGGTGTTCGCACTGTTCTTGCCGCCGATGACCAGCATCATGTCCACGTCCGCCGCAAGGGAAAGCGCCGCCGATTGGCGCTGATCCGTCGCCGTGCAGATCGTCCGGACAATGCGGATATCGTTGGACTTCGCGATCAGCCGCGACACGATTGTCTGAAACCGAACGCCCGGAAACGTCGTCTGCGCGACAATTCCGAGTTTCACAAACGTTGGAAGGGCTTCCGCCTCTTCCTCAGTCTCGACGACAGCCGCATCGCCGCCGGCCCATTCCAGAATGCTCTTGACCTCCGGGTGCTGCTTCTCGCCAACGATGACAACGCTGTAGCCTTTCTCCGCGAGCCGGTGAGCCGACATCTGCGCCTTTTTCACATGCGGGCAGGTGGCGTCGACAACCTGGATCGGGCGTGTCTCCAACTCTTTGTAGACAGAAGGCCCCACTCCATGAGACCGGATAATGGCCGTTCCCCCATCAGGCACTTCATCGATGGAATCGACGGAACCAACGCCCTCTTCCTCGAGCCGGGCGACCATTTGCGGATTATGGATAATCGGTCCCAGCGTCGAAGCGTTTTTCTGCGCCGCGCTTTCCCGCGCAAGCCGAATCGCCCGCTTGACGCCGTAACAAAAGCCAAGGTGTTCCGCTAAAATCACTTCCATAAGATTACCACATCACCCAGCCTTTTACAAGCTAATTTAGAGTATAACACAACTCTATCATTTTTTGCTATGAAAATTTTTCATTTTTATGATTTCCTCGCGAATTTTTTCCGAGAACGCGTCCAGCGCCTCTCGGTCCGATTTGCCCTCGAAGCGCATCGGCTCGCCGTAGATGACTCTGAGTCCCTTCATTTTGTCCGTTCCGATGATAGCTGCCGGGACGACGGGCGCGCCGCTCATCGCGGCCAAAAGCGCAACGCCCGCGCCAAACCGATGAATCTCTCCATCCTTGCTTCTCGTGCCCTCGGGAAAAATACCGACGCAGCGGCCCACACGAAGCTCTTTGACCGCCGCCTTGACCGCCGAGCGGTCGGCTGCGCCGCGCCGCACGGGAAACGCGAACAGCCAGCGGATCACCGTGCCGAAAACCGGAATCTCAAAAAGCTCCTGTTTCGCCATATAGCCGACGGGACGCTTCAAAAAGCTGGCGAGAAACGGCGGGTCCCAGTTACTCATATGATTTGCCGCGACTATCACGCCGCCCTCCGGCGGCAGATTCTCCTCGCCGTAATATTCGGCGCCCAGTAGCCGGAAAAAGGCTGGAAAAAGGACGTGAAGAATCCGATACAATATCATCGCCCGTCACCGCACAATTCCATCACCTTTTGGACGACCTCCTCGATCGTCATACCCGTCGTGTCGAGCAGCGCTGCCTCCGGCACGCGCACCAGCGGCGAAATCGCGCGCTCGCTGTCCGCCTTGTCCCGGGCGATAATCTCCTCCCTGAGTTGCTCCATCGTCCCGTCGTAGCCCTTAGCCTTCATTTCTTTCCAGCGACGGCGCGTGCGCTCCTCGATCGAGGCGGTCAGAAAGATTTTCACGTCGGCGTTCGGCAGCACGTTCGAGGCGATGTCCCGCCCGTCCATCACGACGCCGCCGTCCTTCGCCATTGCCCGCTGAAGCTCCACCATTTTCTCGCGCACCGGGCCGAGCTGCGCCACTTTCGACACGAGCGCCGTAACTTCGGGCGTGCGGATTGATTCCGTCACGTCCGTATCGTCAGCGAATACGCGCACGGCGCCGCCGATGGAGCGCAAGCGCACGTCGAGCTTTTGCGCCGTTTCCACGATATTCCCATCCGTCTTCTCCACGCCCGCGTCGATTACCTTCCACGCGACAGCGCGGTACATCGCGCCGGTGTCGATATAAATATAGCCGAGTTTTTCCGCCGCCAGCTTCGCGATCGTACTCTTGCCCGCGCCTGCGGGGCCGTCGATTGCCACCGTTTTTTTCATGCCGTTCTCCCCCATAATCATCTTTGTAAATCCGCTAAGGTTTTATAAAACGTCGGATATGAAATGTCTACGCATTCCGGATTCCCGATTGTCACACCGGCTCCAGCAGCGCCCGCAACCGCCAGCGACATCGCCATGCGATGGTCGTCGTAGGAAAAGCATTCCGCGTGGCGGATTTTTTTCGCGCCGCCGTGAATCACAAGCCCGTCCTCCGATTCCTCTACGAAAGGCGCGAGCTTGTTATACTCGACGGCGACAGCGTGCAGCCGGTCGGTCTCCTTGACGCGAAGCTCCCCCGCGTCCGAAATCACCGTGTCGCCGTCGGCAAACAACGCCGCCACGGCGAGTATCGGGATTTCATCGATAAGACGCGGAATGATCGCGCCGCCGAAGGAAACGCCGCGCAGCTTCGCCGAACGGACGCGGATGTCCGCGATCGGCTCGCCGCCGCTTTCCCTTTCTTCCAAAAGCTCGATATCCGCGCCCATATCCAACAGGACGTCAAGGACACCGGTGCGTGTCGGATTAACGCCAACGCCCTTCAACAGGAGATCGCTTCCCTCAATGATCGACGCCGCGACGAGCCAGAACGCCGCCGAGCTGATATCGCCGGGCACCTCGATTGATTTCGGCGCCGAAAGTTTTTTCACAGCATGACAGGAAATCTTCGCGCCGTCCTGCCGTATCTCCGCTCCGAACGCGCGAAGCATACGCTCCGTATGGTCGCGGGAAGGATACGGCTCGATCACCGTCGTCTCGCCTTCAGCGCGAAGTCCCGCTAGCAGTATCGCCGACTTCACCTGAGCGCTGGCCATCGGCATTTTGTATTTGATACCATGCAACGGCTTTTCAGCAGGCATAATCGTAATCGGCAAATACTTTCCGCCTGCCCGGCCTGCAATACGCGCCCCCATACCCGAAAGCGGTTCGATCACGCGCCCCATCGGGCGGCGGTACAGAGCCGCGTCGCCGGTGAAGGTCGATAGAAACGACTGCGGCGCGAGCAGCCCCATCATCAGCCGAAGCATCGTTCCGGAATCCCCAGCGTCGAGGATTCCCTCCGGCTCCGTCAGTCCATCGAAGCCGCGCCCCGTCACGGTGAGCGTCGTATCGTCCGCCCAATGCACGGAAACGCCCAGCGCCTCCATCGCCGCCGCCGTCGAAAGGCAGTCCGCCGCGTGCAAATAATTCGTAATACGCACGGGCGTATCGCAAAGTCCCGCCAGCATCACACTCCGATGGGAAACTGACTTGTCGCCGGGAATCGCAACCTCGCCCCGCAGCCCGCCGACAACCCGGGAGATTTCTTTTTTATTCTTCTGGTCCATCCAACTCCACTCTCCATACTTCACTCTTCACTCTTTTTTGCGCTCCACGTTCCCGCCGCAGCACCCATCGAAAACGCGGCCTGCAGATTGTAGCCGCCCGTGAAGCCGTCCACGTCTGCGACCTCGCCGGCGAAATACAGCCCGCGCACGAGCTTCGACTCCATCGTTTTCGGGTTCAGCTCCCTGACAGAAACGCCGCCCGCCGTCACAATGGCCTCGTCGATCGGCCGCGTGCGGGAAATCATCAGCGGCAGGCGCTTCAGCGCCTCGACGACGCGAAGCCGTTCCGCCCGCGTAATCTGATGCACAGGCTTTCCCTCGTCGATATAGGCAAGGTCGAGCACCGGCGCGATCAATCGTGCCGGCAGCAGGTCGACCATCGCGTTTTTTACCTGCTTATTTTTATATGTTTCAAAGTCACGCTGCACGCGCTTTTCCAAGGTCTCCGCGTCGAGAGCGGGCTTCAGGTCGAGCTCCATATCGAGAGCTTCATGAGTTCGCAAGTACATCGCCGCAACCCGGGAGAGCGTCAGGATAATCGGTCCCGTGACGCCAAAATGAGTGAACATCATTTCGCCGAACGCCTCGCCAATCTTCTCTCTCGGCTCACTGTCCGAAAACAATCGAACGCGGACGTTTTTCAGGGAAAGCCCGGAAAGCGCCTTCGGCCAGTCTTCCTCCGTCTCCAACGGCACGAGGGCCGGAGTCGGCGTCTCCACCGTGTGCCCGACAGCCTCCGCCATTCGGAAGCCGTCGCCCGTCGAGCCGGTGCGAGGATAGGAAGCGCCGCCCGTTGCGACAATTACCGCGTCTGCGGCAATAACTTCCCCCGACGAGAGCCGCACGCCCGAGACGCGCCCGTCCTCCGCCATCAGACCGCGCACTTCCGCCCTGAGCCTGACTGCGACATGCAGCTCGTGCAGCCGACGCAGGAGCGCGTCCACCGCGTCGGAAGCTTTAGAGCTGGCGGGAAACACCCTTCCGCCGCGTTCCGTAACTGTTAACACGCCTTGGCTTTCAAAGAACGCAACGACGTCCCCATTGTCGAAAAAGCGGATCGCGCTGTTCAGGAACGCGCCGTTGCCGGGTATATTTTTGATGATCTCCGGCACGGAGGCCGCATTCGTCATATTGCAGCGCCCCTTGCCCGTGATCGCCATTTTCTTCCCGACGCGCTCCGTCTTTTCCAGCAGCGTGACGGACGCGCCGTTTTCCGCCGCCTTGACTGCCGCCATCATGCCCGCCGGACCCGCGCCGACCACAAGCACCTTGCCCATTTGTTCAGTTCAGCCCTTCCGTCCTGCGCCGTGCGCGGGCAAATTTGCAAGTTCATAAAGATACGCGACCTCTTCCGCCGTCAGCGCGCGATACTCGCCGCGTTTTACGCCGGACAAATTCAGTCCCGCAAATTCCGTACGCTTCAGGGCGTGTACGGGGTGATCCACAGCTTCACACATGCGGCGCACCTGACGATTTTTCCCCTCGTGGATTGATATTTCGAGTTTTGTCCTGCCCTTTCTGTCGTCCCAGTCGAGCACGCGCACCTTCGCCGGAGCCGTGACGCCGTCCTCCAGCTTTACGCCGTTTTTCAGCGTTTGGAGTTCCGGCCGAGTCAGCCGTCCCTCGACCTGCGCAAGATAGGTTTTCCAGACTTCCCGCGCCGGGTGCAGCAGGCCGTTCATCAGCCCGCCGTCGTTCGTCAGGAGCAAAAGCCCTTCCGTGCCGCTGTCGAGCCGCCCCACCGGATAAATGCGTTCTTTGACCTCCGGCAGGAGATCGAGCACCGTCTTTCGTCCGCGCTCGTCCTTTGCCGTCGAGATATAGCCCTTGGGCTTGTTCAGCAGAAAATAGACGTGCGCCTCCGGTCGCCGGAGCGGTTTGCCGTCTATGCAGATTGTCTGCGTGCCGGCGTCCGCCTGCGCGCCGAGCTCCGCCACGACGCCGTCCACCGTCACACGCCCTTCCCCGATTATCTTTTCAGCCGCGCGCCGCGAAGCAACGCCCGCCTGGCTGATGATCTTCTGAAGCCTTTCCATGGAACCCTCTTTCTGTTCTTTATGAAAACAATGATGTAATCCTGTGCCAAAACCGTGAGAAGCCGGCTAAAAATGAATTGTCCGCCCCGACGGCGCTTTCCGCCGTCAGCGCCACCGAAGCGATCTTTTTATCCCGATAATAATAGACCGCTTCGCCGATTTTGTCACCCCGCCGCACCGGCGCCTCCACCGTGCGCGGCGTCCTGATTTTCCGCCGATAGGCTGAGGCGTCCCCGTTCGGCACGGGAAGCCTGAGCGTCTTTTCCGCCGCCAGAGCGACAGTCTCCTGATCGCCGCCCGCAACGCAGACCGTCGCAAGTGTTTCGCCCTTTTTCACGAAGTCCCGTCCTTCGATATGACGAAAGCCGTAATCGAGCATCGCGATCGAATCGTTCCACATATAGGCGCCGTCAAGCACTACGGCGATGAGCTGCACGCCGTCTCGCTCCGCCGCCGTCACGACACAGCGCCCCGCCGCATCCGTGTACCCGGTCTTGACGCCGTTCGCCCCCTGATAAATCCAAAGCAGCATATTCTCGTTTTCCAGATTCCGTGAAAACGGCGGCTTCATCAAAGGCACGCGCCGCTCCTTCGTCGACACGATTTTACGAAACGTCGGGTTTTGATATCCATAAGCCGCAATCAGCGCTAGATCGTATGCCGTCGTATAATGACGCGGGTCGTGGAGGCCGCAGGAATTTGTGAATCTCGTATCCTTCGCGCCAATCTCCTGCGCTTTTTCTGTCATGCGTTTGGCAAATGCAGGCACGCTGCCGGAAACGTGCTCGGCAACAGCGGCGGCGGCGTCGTTGCCCGAGACGAGCATCATGCCGTATAATAGCTCCTCCAGACGGAAACGATCTCCCCGCTCCAGCCACATGGTGGAACCTTCCATATCCGCCGCCCCGTCGCTGATTCTGACAACGTCGTCGAGCCTGACGTCCCCTGTTTCCAGCGCCGTAATCAGCGTCATGATCTTCGTAGTGCTGGCCGGGTAGTGGCGATCGTTCATACAGCGCTGATAGAGAATCTCTCCTGTCAGCGCGTCCATGACCACAGCCGACCTTGCCGTCACCTGCGGCAGCGCGTCTCCCGGCGGGATATATATGGGCGGCTCCTCCGGCTCGCCTGTCTGCGCAGGCGCTCCGTTTCTTTCTGCGGCGTGAGGATCGCCGTCCTCCATTTGGAGCGGCAGCCCAAGTTCCTCCGCCTCCGCGCTGAGCATCGCAGGCGCCATGAAGCACAGCGCCGCGGCTGTGAGGCAAAGGACAATCTCTTTCCGTCTCAAAATTCCGCGCCTATGCCGGAAACGACCGCTTGGGCGTCCTCCGACTCCGCCTCGGGAACCTGTATCTCAAACGCCGCGTCTTCACCGCACGCAACGGACTTCACCCGCGCAAGGAACCCCTCCCCCGTCAGGAGCTCGCACAGCTTGTCTGCCTGCGTTCGTTTCGCGGCGACGTAAATCGCCTTCCACATCGCTGAAACCTCCTCGATTTTAATCTCCCCCAGACCACTGTCAACGCTCGCGCACCGAGCCCGCGCCGTATATCTTCTCCACCGCGGCCGCAGCCTCCGGCGATCCGTCCATGCGAAATTCCGGCCCCAAATCTGTATTGCGCCGCCGATCCGAAATGTAAAGATGCACCGCGTGATCGCCGCTATGCGCTTTTGCCGTCTCTCTGAGCCGCTTGAGATTTTCCGCCGTCGCCAGCGCGCTCGTCGTCACGATAAAGTACTCCGTCCGATACCCTTCCATCGGCCAGATTTTATCCGCCAGTATCTTGACGCCCGAGTCTGATATGTCCACGCGCCCCTGCACAACGAGGGGCCGATCCTCCGCCAAAAGCTCCGTAGCGTCGTAATACACATTCGGAAACACGATCACCTCGATATCCCGCGTGAAATCTTCCAGCGTCAGAAACGCCATCGTGTCTCCCTTTTTCGTCGAGGACCGCTTCACCTTCGTCGCCAGCCCTGCCACACGGACAAGCTGTCGCTCCTTCGCCTCTCCGTCCATAATCCGCGAAATCGACGCGAGCTTTCCCAGCAGGTCCTTATAGGCGTCCAACGGATGCCCCGTGATGAAAAATCCCGTGATTTCCTTTTCCCACGCCAATATTTGAGGCATCTCCGCCTCGGGTACGTCCGGAAGCTCGATCTCCCTGTCCCCCATCTCTTCCTCACCGAACAGCCCCATCTGACCGCTGTCCTCGTCCTTTTGCGCCCGCGCCGCCATTTCCATCGTCTGCGCCGCCACGGCGAGAAGCTGCGAACGTTTCGCGCCGAAGGAATCGAATGCGCCGCATTTGATCAGGCTTTCCAGCGTCCGCTTGTTGATCTGTTTCGAGCCAACTCGTCGGCAAAAATCGTACAATGAAAGGAACGGGCCGCCCTCCGCCCTGATCTTCTCCATCTCGCCGATAGCCTGCTCCCCCACGTTGCGGACTGCGGCAAGTCCGAATCGGATTGCCCCGCCGTCCACGCTGAAGGTCGCCGCGCTGGCGTTGATATCGGGCGGCAGAATTTGAATTCCCATACGCCGCGCCAGTTCTATATAGACGCCAACCTTATCGTTGACGTCCATGATGCTGGTCAGCATCGCCGCCATGAACTCGGCCGGGTAATGCGCTTTCAGATACGCCGTCTGCCACGCCACCAGAGCGTAAGCCGCGCTGTGCGACTTATTGAAGCCGTAATTCGCGAAATGCGTGAGCAGCTCGAAGATTTTTCCCGCCAGCGCATCGTCGATCCCGTTTTTCTTCGTCCCGGCGAGAAACGTCTCTTTCTTCTGCATCAGGAGTTCCGGCTGCTTGTGTCCCATTGCGCGGCGCAGGATATCCGCCTCGCCGAGAGAAAAGCCGGCCAGCACCTGCACGATTTGCATGACCTGCTCCTGATACAGCACTACGCCGAAGGTCTCTTTCAGGATTGGCTCCAGCAAAGGATGCAGATACGTAACTTCTTTCTTTCCTTTGCGTCCCTCGATAAAGTCCTTCACCATGCCGCTGCCCAGAGGTCCTGGGCGATAAAGCGCCACTGTCGGGATCAGATCCTCGAAGCATTCCGGCGCGAGGTCTCTGACGAGCTGCGTCATGCCTGCTGATTCCATCTGAAACACGGCGCCTGTCCTGCCCTCACAGAGCATGCGCGACGTCTTCTCGTCCGCCAGCGGGATATCGTGCATGTCAATCTTCTCGCCGCGGGTCTCCTCGATAATTTTAATCGTGTCGCCGATGACCGTCAGCGTCCGAAGGCCGAGAAAATCCATTTTCAAAAGGCCGAGCTCTTCGACGAGGTCCTTGTCGAAAGCCGTCACCAGCGTCCCTTCGGACATTTGCACCGGCATATAGTTCGTCAACGGCTCGCGGGCAATCACGACGCCCGCCGCATGCGTGGAAGACTGGCGAGGCAGGCCTTCGATCTTGCGGGCGAAATCGATCATACGCCTCGCACCGGAATCCGCCTCATAGAGCTTCCGGAAATCCGCCGAATCTTTCAGCGCCTTGTCCAGCGTAATGCCGAGCTCTGTCGGGATCAGCTTCGCCGCCTTGTCCGTATCGGCGTAGGAAAGCCCCATCACCCGTCCCACGTCCCGGACCGAGCCCCGCGCTGCCATCGTGCCAAAGGTGACGATCTGCGCCACATGGTCGTCTCCGTAACGCCGCTTCACATAATCGATGACCTCTTTGCGGCGGATATAGCAAAAGTCCACATCGATATCGGGCATCGTCACGCGCTCGGGATTCAGGAAGCGTTCAAACAGCAGCGCATATTTCAGCGGGTCGATATCCGTGATGCCGAGAATATAGGCGACGATACTGCCCGCCGCCGAGCCGCGTCCCGGACCCACCGCGATGCTCTGCTCCCGCGCGTAATTGATAAAATCCCAGACAATCAGGAAATAGCTGTCGAAGCCCATCTGATGAATGACGCCTAGCTCGTATTCCATGCGCGCACGCGCTTCCGGCGTCACGGGGTTATACCGATTGCCGATCTTCTCTTCGCAGAGCTCTCGGAGATACGCCTCGTCCGTCAGCCCCTCCGGCAGCGGGAAGCGGGGCAGGATATGCTCGCCGAACGTGAACTCCACATTGCACCGCTCGGCAATCCTCGCCGTGTTTTCCATCGCTTCAGGATATTCGGGAAAAAGCTTCTCCATTTCCTCCGGCGACTTCACATAGAACTCGTCGTTCTGGAAACGCATGCGTCCCGGAGTCTCCAGCGTCTTGCCCGTCTGGATGCAAAGCAGCACGTCGTGGAAGTCCGCGTCCTCCTTATGAGTATAGTGGGAATCATTGGTCACCACCATGCCGACGCCGTATTTTTTCGCGAGGCGTATAAGGCCCTCCGCCGCTTTCTCTTCTTCGGGAATACCGTGCTTTTGCAGCTCGATGAAAAAATTGTCCTTTCCGAAAATGTCGATGTATTCGGCGACCAACTCGTCCGCCCTGTCCGGCTGATCCTGGATCAGCGCGCGGGGAATCTCCCCCGCGATACAGGCGGACAGGCAGATAATCCCCTCGTGATAAAGGCGCAGCAGTTCCTTGTCCACGCGGGGCTTGTAATACGTCCCCTCGATGTTCGCGAGGGAAACAAGCTTCACGAGATTACGATACCCCGTCTCGTTTTCTGCCAGCAAGATCAAATGATAATAGCGGACGCCGCCGACTTCGAACATATCCTTGCGCGACGCGGGCGCAAGATAGACCTCGCAGCCGATGATCGGCTTGATCCCGGCTTTCTTCGCCGCTTTGTAAAATTCCATCACGCCGTACATCTGCCCATGGTCGGTAATGGCGACGGCCTTCATGCCGAGCTTCTTCACTTCGTCGATCAGCTCGCCGATACGACTCGCGCCGTCCAGCAGGCTGTACTCCGTATGCACATGCAAATGCGTGAAATTCTCCGTCATGCCGTCGCCTCCTTCCGGACTATTTCATATCTTTATAATTATAACAGAGAAAAAGCGCGCCGCAAGCCTTTTTTACCTCCGGAACGAAAAGGGAGCGGGAATCGTCTCCCGCTCCCCACGTTTTTATCTCTCAGGGAAATTGCATTTCTTTCAATACCGGCTGATACCCGGTGCCGAGATCGGTGTACGTGATCCAACTTGCCTCCGGATCCCATTCCAGATCGTAGCGATGAGACTGGGGCTCGACGTTGCCGAAATTTTCAAAGGACAACACCAGCGCGCCGCCGTTCAAAGGCGTGATATCCGCCTCGCCGGAGGGAACGCCGGAACGGAAATTCCTGCTGTCGACGTAAATCTGCATTTTACCCGCCGCAGCGTCATATCCGTATAGCTTCGCCTGCTCACGGCTGGCGATGATAAAGAAAGTCTTGTCGTTCTCTTCGTCGCGCACAGCGCGGAACCAATAGCCGTAAGGCACCTCCGGCAGATATTCCTCATGGACGCGGTCCTTGTCGCGCCACATAATCACATGGTAGCGCCCTTTGTCGTCGGCGGCGAGCATGCTGCGTATCTGCACGCTGATTTTACCGTCCGGCGTCGTGAAAGTCTCCTTCCACGCCTGCGTCTTGCTGATCTGTGCGGTCAGGTTCGCCTGATATTTGATCAGCGCGAATGAGCTTGCTTCCGTCGCTTGCGGCTGCATACCCAAAATCGTGCCCGCCATCAGCGGGACCATTAAAAACTTATGCCACATTTTCATGAAGAACATAACCTCCTTTACTATCCCAGAATCAGGGATTCTCCCGTCATTTCTTGCGGCGCGCTGAGCCCCGCGAGCTGCAGCAACGTCGGCGCAATGTCGCAGAGCTTGCCCTTGCGAAGTTTATGCAAACGGTGCGCATTCACGAGAATGAACGGCACTGGGTTCGTCGTGTGCTGCGTAAAGGGCGCGCCCGTCTCTTTGTCCAGCATCTGCTCGCAGTTTCCGTGATCGGCGGTGATGCAGAGCACTCCGCCCGCTTTTTTTATCGCCTCGACCACGCGTCCGACGCAGGCGTCCACAGTTTCCACCGCTTTGACTGCCGCGTCCATCACGCCCGTATGGCCGACCATGTCTCCGTTGGCGAAATTCAAGATGATAAAGTCATACTTTCCGGAACCGATGGCCTCGACCACTTTATCCGTAACCTCGATCGCGCTCATTTCCGGCTGTAAGTCATAGGTTGCGACCTTCGGGGACGGAACGAGGATGCGGTCCTCATGATCGTAAGGCTTTTCAAGACCGCCGTTGAAGAAGAAGGTGACGTGCGCGTACTTTTCCGTCTCGGCGATACGAAGCTGGGTAAGCCCCGCCGACTCGATCACTTCGCCCAGCGTCTTTGTCAGCGCCTCCGGCGGATAGGCGATCTTGACGTTCAGCCCCGCCTCGTACTGCGTCATCGTGACGTAAGGCGGACGAAGCGCCTCGTCGCGCGCAAAACCGTCAAACGTCTCGTCGGTGAACGCATGGGTCAATTCCCTTGCGCGGTCGGGACGGAAATTGAAGAAAATCACGCCGTCCTCTTTCTTCATGCCGTCGTAACCGTCCATCACCGCTGGAATCACGAATTCGTCGGTTACGTCCTGCGCATAGGAAGCGGCAATCGCCGAAGCCGAATCTTTTTCCTTCACGCCGTCGGCATGGGCAATCGCCTCGTAAGCCTTCGTCACACGCTCCCAGCGCTTGTCGCGGTCCATGGCGTAAAAGCGGCCCGAAATCGTCGCGATTTTCCCCACGCCGATCTCCGCCAGCTTTTTTTCGAGGTCTGCAAGATAGCCGTCCGCGCTTTTCGGCGCCACATCGCGCCCGTCAAGGAATGCGTGAACCCATACTTTTTTCAGCCCTTCTCGCTTCGCCATCTCAATCAGCGCGTAAAGATGATCGGTGTGGCTGTGGACGCCACCAGGAGAAACGAGCCCGAACAGATGCAGCGCTCCGCCGCTTTTTTTCACTTTCCCCATGACGCCGGAAAGCGCCTCGTTCTTGAAAAAAGAACCGTCGCGAATCGCACGGGTAATGCGCGTCAACTCCTGATAAACGACGCGCCCCGCGCCGATATTCGTATGCCCGACCTCGGAGTTTCCCATCTGCCCGTCAGGAAGCCCCACGGCCTCTCCGGAGCAGAGCAGCTCGGTCACCGGGCAGGACTTCATCAGCCCGTCAATCACCGGCGTCTTGCCGACGGCGACCGCGTTGTCCTTCGCCACTGGGTCGCCGTTTCCCCACCCGTCCATGATGACCAGCATTACGGGCGCGTTTTTCAGTTTTGCCATAATTACCTCCAACAATGAAGGGGCAGAGTCCGTTCCCTTCACTCCGCCCCCTTTTTGCTCGTTATGTTAGTCCGTCCTGCTGATTTCCTTTTCCTCATCCTTCGCCTTCGGCTTCTCCGGCTTCTTCTGGCCAAACTTGACAATCCTGCTGAAGTCCTGCGCCTTCAGCGAAGCTCCGCCGACCAGCGCGCCGTCCACGTCCGGCTTTTCCATCAGGCCGTCGATGGTGTCCGGCTTCACACTGCCGCCGTAAAGGATGCGGATTGCGTCGGCCACTTCGGCGTCGTAAAGTCCCGTCAATGTGGCGCGGATCATCTCACAGACCTCCTGCGCCTGCTCAAAGGTGGCCGTCTTGCCGGTGCCGATCGCCCAAATCGGCTCGTATGCGACAACGCATTTCGCGGCGGAAAGCGCGCCCATGTCCGCAAAGGCTTTCTTGACCTGTGCCGCGACAAAATCCTTGTAAGCGTTTGCTTCACGCGTTTCCAGCGATTCCCCCACGCAGATGATCGGAACGATCCCGGCGGCAACCGCCGCCTTGGCACGCTTGTTGACAGTCTCATCCGTATCGCCGAAATATTCACGGCGCTCGGAATGGCCGACGATGACATATTTTACGCCAGCGTCCTTCAGCATGGCGGCAGACAACTCGCCGGTGTATGCGCCGCTTTCTTCCCAATGCACATTCTGCGCGCCCACGCTGATATTCACTGACTGGCCGACCTTCTTAACCGCCATCGTCAGCGCTGTGGCCGGCGGACAAAGCACGACCGCCCGGTCTTTCACATCGTCAACCAGCGGCAAAAGCTCTTTCAAAAGAGCCTCCGCTTCAGTATTCGTCTTATTCATCTTCCAGTTGCCAGCGATGATTGGCTGACGTTTCCACGGAGACGGCTGCTCCGCCTCGTCGGAAGAAAACTTCTTGATAATTTCTTCAATCATTGCCAATTACCTCCTGTTACTTATCTGCAATAGCCGCGAGCCCCGGCAGCGTCTTTCCTTCCAGATATTCCAGCGTCGCGCCGCCGCCCGTCGAGATATGGGAAATCTTGTCCGAAAGACCGGTCTTTTTCAGCGCCGCGATCGAATCTCCTCCGCCGACGATACTGACCGCCCCGGCCTCCGTCGCCTCGGCTACCGCGTGAGCCACTGCCTCGGTGCCTTTCGCAAACGCGTCGAACTCGAAGACGCCCATCGGCCCGTTCCAGACGATGGTCTTCGCTCCTTTCAAAGCCTCGGCATACAGCTTCGCCGTCTCCGGGCCGCTGTCGAGCGCCTGCCAGCCGTTCTCGATGCGATCGACCTTGACCGTCTTGTGGTTCGCGTCCGCCTTGAAATCGTCGGCGACCTCCACATCTACCGGCAGAACCAGCTTCACGTTGTTCGCGTGGGCTTTCGCCGCGAGCTTGCGCGCGAGCTCATATTTGTCCGGCTCGGTCAGTGATTTGCCGACATTCAGCCCCTGCGCGGCGAGGAACGTGTTCGCCATGCCGCCGCCGATGATAATCGTGTTGACCTTCTCGATCATGTTGTCGATGACAGCAATCTTATCCGAAACCTTCGCGCCGCCGAGAATCGCGACAAACGGACGCTCCGGCGCTTCGAGCGCCTTTCCGATGAAGTCCAGCTCCTTGCCGATCAGGTAGCCCGCCACTGTTTCCTTGTACTTCGTAATGCCCTCGTTCGAGGCGTGGCCGCGATGGGCGCAGCCAAATGCGTCGTCCACCACCACGTCCGCAAGGTCGGCCAGCTGCTTCGCAAAACCCGGATCGTTCTTCTCCTCTTCCGGGTGGAAGCGCAGATTTTCAAGCAAGAGCACCTCGCCCGGCTGGAGCTTCGCCGCCGCTTCCGTCGCAGGCGCGCCGACACAGTCTGCCGCAAAAGCCACGGGCTTGCCGAGAAGCTCCGACAGGCGCGCCGCCACCGGCTTCGTCGACATTTCCGGCACGACCTTCCCTTTCGGGCGCCCGAGGTGGCTCGCAAGAATGACCGCAGCGCCTTGCTTCAAAAGATATTCAATCGTCGGCAACGTCGCGCGGATACGCTTGTCGTTGGTGATGTTCTGATTCTCGTCCAGCGGCACGTTAAAATCCGCGCGCACGAATACTTTTTTCCCCTTGACGTCAATGTCTTCAAGTGTTTTCTTGGCCATGAAAAAATCCCTCCCGTTCCTGAAAAAAAGACCCGGCCCGTAAAAGGCCGGGCCTCTCAATATTACCCGAAATCACACGATATGCTTATTTCTGCACCAGCGTCTCCAAATACTTGATCGTGCGGACCATCTGGCTTGTGTAGCTGTTCTCGTTGTCGTACCACGAAACGACCTGCACCTGCGTCAACTCGTCGTTGATCGGGTTGACCATCGTCTGCGTCGCGTCAAACAGCGAGCCGTAAGTCATACCGACAATGTCGCTGGAAACGATCTCGTCCGTGTTATAGCCGAAGGACTCGTTCGAAGCCGCCTTCATGGCCGCGTTGACCTCGTCCACAGTGACCTTGCCCTTGACGACGGCAATCA
The DNA here is from genome assembly GCA_946183785.1 of uncultured Selenomonadales bacterium. Taxonomy (GTDB): domain Bacteria; phylum Bacillota; class Negativicutes; order Selenomonadales; family Selenomonadaceae; genus RUG12372. The sequence goes on from CAMHCS010000016.1 coordinate 29,659, forward strand.
GGATCGTCGTGGACCCCGTCGGGGTCGGAACGCGCTGCGCCGCGCCAATCAGCTTGCCCTTCAGTTCAGGGATGACAAGGCCGATCGCCTTTGCCGCGCCTGTGGAGTTCGGAACGATATTGATAGCGGCGGCACGGGAGCGGCGAAGATCGCCCTTCCTCTGCGGGCCGTCCAGCGTCATCTGATCGCCGGTATAAGCGTGGATCGTCTGCATGATGCCGCTCTGGATCGGAGCCAGCTTGTGGAGAGCCGCCGTCATGGGAGCGAGGCAGTTCGTCGTGCAGGACGCCGCCGAAATCACATCGTCTTCCGGCTTCAGCGTCTTATGGTTGACGTTATAAACAATAGTCGGCAAATCGTTGCCTGCCGGCGCGGAAATGACAACCTTCTTCGCGCCCGCTTTGATATGCGCGGAAGCTTTCTCCTTCGAGGTATAGAAGCCTGTGCACTCCAGCACGACGTCCACGGCCAGCTTGCCCCAGGGCAGATTCGCGGCGTCCGCTTCCTTAAAGATTTTGATCGTCTTGCCGTCCACCGTAATGCCGTCTTCCTCAGCTTTCACATCATGATCGTAACGGCCCTGCGTGGAATCGTACTTCAAAAGATGCGCGAGCATCTTCGGGCTCGTGAGGTCGTTGATCGCGACAATCTCATACCCCTCGGCGGCAAACATCTGACGGAACGCCAGACGACCGATACGCCCAAACCCGTTGATTGCTACTTTTACTGCCATAAGACACAGCCTCCTAAAAATAAAAATTTTGACCCATTCGGGAAAATATCCCCAGTTGTCCGAAAAATCCTGCTTTTTATTATACCGCAAACCGCCTGCAAACGCAACGGAAAACAACGCGGTCAAACGTCCGCTTTTTTTCCGGCTTTTTCCAATGCCAGCTCCGCCTGCACTCGAATCGCGCACTCCAATCTTTTTTTCTGGATTGCGCAGCCGACTTCGTAAGGCTCTCGGATGTCGCCGTGGAACAGTTCGGCGTTCGCGTGGCAGCCGCCGCTGCAAAAGAACCGCGCCCAGCAATCCGCGCACTTCGGCTTGTTCAGTACATGGCTCTCACGGAAATATTTCGGCAGGTCCTTATTTGTCACGCCCTCGAAAACCGAGCCGAGACGGTAGCCGCCGCGCCCGACGAACTGGTGGCACGGGTAGAGGTCGCCGTTCGCCGCCACCGCATAATACTCATGGCCCGCGCCGCAACCCGACAGCCGTTTCGCGACGCAGGGCCCGCCCGACAAATCCATGTTGAAGTGAAAAAAGAAAAATCCCCTGCCCTCTCGATGACGTTTGAGATAAGCCTCTGTCAGCCGGTCATATTCCTCATAGACGCGCGGCAAGTTCGACTCCTTGATTGCGTAAGGCGCGTCCTTAGCGACGACCGGCTCCACGGACAGCACGTCGAAGCCCGCGTCCGCCATCGAAAGCACATCCTTCGTAAAATCGAGGTTATATTTCGTATAAGTGCCGCGCAGATAATAGTCTTTGCCGCCGCGGGAGTCCACCATCGCCCGAAAGTTTTTCAACACCCGGTCATAGGTACCATTGCCTCCCGCGTCGGGACGCATACGATCGTGAACCTCGCGCCGCCCGTCGAGGGACAGCACTAGACTCACGCGGTTCGCGTTCAACCAGTTTCGTGTGTCCTCATCAAGCAAGAGTCCGTTGGTCGTCAGCGTCAGCTTGAAGATTTTACCCGTCTCTTTTTCGCGGCGGCGCACATATTCGGTCACATGCTTCACCACGGAGAGATTCACCAGCGGCTCGCCGCCGAAGAAGTCGATCTCGCAATGCTTTCGCCCTTTGCTGTGCCCGATGATATACTCGACCGCCGCCTCGCCGACTTCGTTGCTCATCAGCTCGCGTTTGCCGCCGTATTCGCCCGTCCCCGCGAAGCAGTATCCGCAGCGCAGATTGCAGTCGTGGGCGACCATCAGGCACATGGATTTTACGACGCCCTCCGCCGCAAAGGTCGGCGGCACGTCGATATCCGGCGCGAAAAGCTGCTTCGCGTCCATCAGCTCGTGGAGCTCCGAAAGGACTTCGCGAAGCTCCGATTCCGGGTACTTGCCGGAAAGCGCCTGTGCCGCCTCGTCGTCGTTCGTCCCGTCGAAGACGTCCAGCAAATCAAAAGTCATGCGGTCGATCAAATGCACAGCGGCGCTGTTCACATCCAAAAGAATGTATTCGCCGCCCTGCTCGAATTTATGGATTCTTTCTTTCATTGCAGTTTTTATCTCCCAAAAGAAAAGGAGATGCCGTTCGGGCATCCCCGCTTCTTATCCTTTTACTTCTCGCAAGTCTGATTGCCTACAGTGCAGCTCGTCTTGCAGGCGGACTGGCAGGATGCCTGGCACTCGCCGCAGCCGCCCTTCTTTATCGTCTCCTGGAGCGTCGGCTTGTTGACCGTCTGAATATGCTTCATCGTCTCTCCTCCTCTGCAAAGATATATATTCATTGTACCCTTTTTTTCATTCATGCGCAAGCCGCGTCACGATTTTCCTTTTCCTTCTTCCGTTTTCAAATCTTCCGGCGCGAGAATCAAAAGCACGGGAAGGTTTGACGCACCCGGCGGCGAGAACTCAAAAAAGATCGGCGGCTTCGCCCGGTATGTGCCAAGCTCCGAAAGCTCCGCCGACGTCGGCAACGTCGTCGTATTTTCCTTTCCCAACGGCGGATGAAAACTATTTTCGCCGAAATAATAGACCCGCCCATCCGGCACGTTCACAAGCTTCGTCCCCGACGCGCCCGCCTCAATACGGAGCGCGCCCGCAAAGGCTCCGCCCATCGGGCTGAGGAAATACTTTGCCCTGTACCGCGAGGACGCTTCGATGCGATACAGCATACCGTAATTCCCCACATTCGTGACGAGGCTGCCATCCGTTGCGTCCACCCCCGCGTGATATTTATCGCGCTCACCGTCGACCAGTACGACGCAGGCGACGCCGTCATCCTCCGGATCGTAGCTTTCCAGCCGTATGACGCGATCCATGCCAATGAAAGTGCCGCGCAGCCGATGCTCGTCGGCGGGCAGTACTTCCGCCTCGTCGACATATTTCAAAGGATTTTTATTGGCGGGATAGCAAAGGACTGTGACGCGAACCGGCGCGGACGCGGTAAAATCCACCATGCCGGAAACCAGCTCGCCGGGGTTCAGGATCGTCTTGTCCATTTCCTCTAAAAGAAGACGCCGCTCCTCCGAAGCGATATACATCTTTTCCGTACCGTGTTCGTCGGAAAAATATGCCTGCTGAAGCCCTTTACCGACTTTAAAATAGTCCGTACTGGGGGCCGCCGTTGCGCGGCGCGTGACGCGCACCACCGCGTATTGCCCGTCCACGCTCTCCAAAACGACGGCGACCTTGTACTTCTTTTTCGTATCGTTCAGATGATAGTAAAAGACCCTCGCGTCGCCCTTGACGACGTCGGTGTAGAGAACGCCCGGCTGTCTCACATACTCGGGGCTGTCGGAAAACAGCAATGTGCCGCCCGTATCGACGAACTCCGCGTGCAAAAGCTTCATCGGATATTCTTTGACAACATGAAGCGACGGCTTCCCCTCCAGCGCGGCGGCAACGCCCTGCGTGCGCTCCCTCGCACGACGCAACAGCTGCTGCAAAAAGCTCTCGCCTGTCGTAACGTCCGCCTCCTCCGTCGTCGTCTCCGGCTGCCGCTTCGCTTCCCCGGCAGTTTTTTGTTCTGATTCCGCCGCGCGCTTCACTTCCTCGACGGCCTTTTGTTCCGCCTCCGCCGGTTGATGTTTCTCCGTTTCCTCAGTTTGCCGTTCGCGCTCGCGAGCCTCTTCCTCCTGCGCCTCTATTTGGCGGCGCTCCTCCGTCGTCCGGGCTTCCCTCTCCCCGCGCGCTCCGTTTTGCTCTTCTTCCTCCAACTCCTCGTCGACGTCCTCTTCGTCTTCCTGATTCTTGACAGCGCGTCGTTCCGCATCCCGCCGTTCCCATTCCTCGGCGGCGCGTCGACGCGTTTCCGCCTGCTCCCGAAGCCGGGCGTCGCGCGCTTCCTCCTCGAGGCGTTCCCGCCGCTCGCGGTGAACCCGCTCGATGTATTCTTCGGCCAGATGCCGCGCCGACGCCGAAGGCGCCGCGCCGAAAACCGTCAGCGCCGCCAACACCGCTGCGATTGCTCTCCCCTTCATTCGGTCCGTCCTCCCGCCGCCGTGATTATTCCATAGCGCCCACATTCTGCCCAAGCCCCAAGAGCGTCATGGCTTTCGCTTTCCAAATCCGGAAACGGAATTCCCTGACCCCGAAATGCGGCGGAGGGACGTTGGTTCGAAGCAGCCGGTACGGATCGGTCTGGAACGTGTTCAGACCGGCGTCGCCTGTGACCGCCGCCAGGTATTCCTCTTCCTTCAGAATGCCTGGCAGGAATTTATCGTATTTTCCGTTCGGATAAGACAGCACGAAAATCGTCTTAAGCCCCTTCCACTCCATCATCAGCTTCGACTTTTGCACTTCGTCCCGCGCCTCTTCCAGCGTCATTTCCGTCAGCGGGCGGTGATTCGCCGTATGGCTGCCCAGCTCGACGCCACGCTTTTCCATGTCCTGCAGCTGGTCCCATGTCAGGTACCCCGGCAAGCCGATGTCGTTCGTCACCATGAAAACGGTCGCCTTCATGCCGCGCTTTTCAAGAATCGGAAGCGCTTCCGTATAGTTGTCGCTGTACCCGTCGTCGAAGGTCACGACCACGGGCTTTTCGGGAAGCTTCTGCTTGCCCTTTTTCGCTTTCAGGAAATCAAGTACGGAGATTGCCGTGTAGCCGTCCTCTTTCAGCGCGTCCATCTGCGCCGCGAAATCCGCCGTCGAGACCGTATACTCGTCCTTCGTGCGGTCGTTGACCTTGTGATACTCCAGGATCAGCATACCCTGCGGCGGATGCATCTCCACCATCGCCGCCAGGGCGCCGCCCAGCATCAGGACAAGAAACAGCAGCAACAGGATCAGGCGGAACAGCCAACCCCCGCCTCCCGATCTTTCATGTATCTCCGATCTTCCATATCCGGCCACATAAATCTTTCCCAAGACCAATGGCCTCCCTTCATTCTTAATCGTTGTAGTGCCGGCGAACCGCCTTCGCCGTCTTACGCTTATCCTTCCGCCTGCTCCGCCGCCAACTCCATCAGCCGCCGCAGCCGGTGATTGACGCCGGACCGTCCGACGCCAAGCTCCGCGCCGAGCTCTGAAAGAGAAGCCTCGGGATGAGCGAGCCGAGCTTCTGCCGCCGCCCGAAGCCCCGGCGCGAGCTTCGCAAGACCGCCCGATGCCGCGAAGGAGCGGATCGCGGCCACCTGCCGCGCCGCCGCCGCCGCCGTCTTACTCAAATTCGCCGTTTCACAGTTCACAAGGCGGTTGACCTGATTTCTGACCTCCTTGATGTTGCGCGCGGCTTCAAAGGCCGTCGCCGCCTCCTCGGCGCCGGCCATCGCGAGGAAATCAAGAATCGCGTCGCCTTCCTTCAAATAGACGACGTAATCTTCCTTACGCCCGGTCAGTCCCGCCGAGAAGCCGAGGCGATGAAGCAGCGCCTGTAAAAGCTCCGCAAACTGATAATTCGTCGTAACATACTCTAAATGGCATGACGCCTCAGGCCGGCTCACGCTTCCCCCGGCAAGGAACGCGCCTCGTAAATAGGAGACGCGGCAGCATTTACGCCGCAGGAGTGTAGTTTTTCCGCCGGAAGAAATGGCCTCCGGTGAAAGCCCAAGCTCCGAGAGCAACACTCCTACCGTCGCGCCCGGCACCACGCGCACAGTATAGCTTTTCATTTTCCCCAGCCGCCGGGACCGACGCACAACGACTTCCGTCCCCATGGCGCCCGCTTCCCGAAGCAGGACGAGCGTCCGTCGCGCCACCGCCGCATGCTCCGTCGAAAACGCGAGCCCTAGCGAACGATTCGCGCCCAGCGTCAGCGACGCACCCATACGGAGCAGTCCAGCCAGCTCCGCCCGCTCGCAGCATTCTTTCGACAGCGGCAGACGTGCCAGCTCATTCTTTACATCGCCGGAAAAAGAAGGCATTTCTCACGCCCCCAGTCCGTACACCATTTTCATGACCGCGTCTCGAAGCTTCACCGGGTCGTGATGGCCGGCATCCTCCTCGCTCATGATGTCCGCCTGCACAAAGCCAACGCCAAGCTTGTTCAGCGCCTCGCGGTCCACCGCCACCGGGTACGAGCCTTTCGCCGCGTAGCCCGCCAACATCTTTTCCGAGATTGGCCCGGAATTGACCAGAACGTAATCGACGACGCCCTTTCCCGCGTGCTCGAGAATCGCCTTGACGTGCATCGACGCCGTGTAGCCGTCCGTTTCTCCTGGCTGCGTCATCACGTTGCAGATATAGATTTTCACCGCGCGGCTGCGGCGAAGCGTCTCCGCCATGCCGTCCACGAGGAGGTTCGGCAGAATGCTCGTATAAAGACTGCCCGGCCCCAGAATCACTGCGTCCGCCGTGCGGATTGCCTCAAGCGCCGTCCCGACAGCCTGCGCGTGCTCCGGGAACAGCCTGACACGGCGGATGCGTTTTTTTGCCTCGGGGATATGAGACTCGCCCTCGACCACCGTGCCGTCCTCCATCACCGCGTCAAGCCGCACATGCTCTTTGCTCGCGGGCAAGACTCGACCCTTGACCACGAGGACTTTCGACGCCTCGACCAGAGCCGTCTCCATGTCCCCAGTCACCTCGTTCATCGCCGCGATGAAGAGATTCCCGAAGCTGTGCCCCGCCAAAGTGCCCTCGCCCTCGAAACGGTACTGGAACAATTTCTCCATTAACGGCTCGGTGTCCGCCAAAGCCACAAGACAATTCCGAAGGTCGCCGGGCGGAATGATGCCCAGTTCCTCCCGGAGCCGTCCCGACGAGCCGCCGTCGTCCGCCACCGTCACGATGGCCGTCACGTTGCTCGTCGCTTCTTTGATCCCGCGGAGCAGCGTCGAAAGCCCATGGCCTCCGCCGATTACCGCGATGGACGGCCCTCTGCCGAGCTTCCGCTTCTCGTAGATCATATCGACGAGATTGCCGGAATTCTCCGGCAGCAGAACGAGAATCACCGAGCGAATGACGAACCGCGTCGCCGCCAGCATGATCGCGACGCCCACCAGCACGACAAGCGCCCCGACGAGAGCCGTCGCCGTGTAGTCGTATGAACCGCGCCATGTATAGACAAAGCGAAAAATCGCTTCCTCAATCTGGTCGAGATACTTGTAGTTAAAAATCAAAGCCAGCCCCATGCTCACGAGGAACACGCCCGCCGCAAAAAGTAACAGCCATCGCTTGAACTTCATGCCCGGGTACAGCCATTTCAGCAAATGCCAATGCATTGCGTCTCAAACCTCCTGCGGCATATGCTCCCGCACATCGTTCTTCATCAAATCGCGATGCTCCAGCGTCGCCTGGTAACCGAGCCTTGTCACCAACTCGAAAATATGCTTTGCGATGAAAACCGAACGGTGCATGCCGCCCGTGCAGCCTACCGCGATTACGAGCTGATTTTTCCCTTCCTTTATGTACTCGGGTACAAGAAACGTCAGCATATCGTCGAGCCGTTTCTCAAACGACTTCGTCACCCTCGATTTCTCGATATATGCGCCGACCTCCGGCATCATGCCGCTCTTGTGCTTGAGTTTCTCTTCATAGAACGGGTTCGGCAGGAAACGCACGTCGAACACGAGATCGGCGTCCATCGGCAGACCGAACTTGAAACCGAAGGAGAGCACGTTGACATTGAAGTTTTCTCCCTCCGCCGCGCCGAACAGACGGATAATCTTTGATTTCAGCGTCGTCTTCTTCAGCTCCGACGTGTCGATGATATACGTCGCTTTCTCCCGTATCCGTGAAAGCTGCACACGCTCCTTCGCAATACCCTCGGGCAGACGCGAGCTCGGCGCCATCGGATGACGACGGCGCGTCTCCTTGTATCTCCGAATAATTGCGTCGTCCGACGCGTCCATGAACAAAAGCTCATAGCGCACGCCGTCGCGCTCCATCTCCTCCAAAACATGCAGAAACGTATCAAAAAACTCGCGGCTACGCGTGTCCACCACAAGCGCCACTTTCGCAATATGCCCGCCAGACTGCGCGCAGAGCTCCGCAAATTTTGGGATAAACACCGGCGGCAGATTGTCCACGCAGAAAAATCCGAGATCCTCCAGATAACGGTAAGCCTGCGTCTTCCCGCCGCCCGACATACCCGTCACGATCACAAAACGATAATTCCCCTGCTCCACGACTTCGCCTCCCGGAAAATACATGTTCCCAACCTTTTCCTTTATATCGTAATATCATATCATCTTTCCGCGACTTTTTCACCCCGTAATTTCGATTTTGCTCTTCCGCAAAAAGGGCCGGAACCTCCACCCATTGCCTGCGAGGATCCCCTCCCCAGTATGAGAGGGCTATGCGTCCATATGGCGAAATTAATGGCCAAAGTGATAATCAATGTTTTCTAAAAAAGGAAGCTTCAAAATTTTATTTGAGCTTCACGACCGTCGCGCCGAGGCCGCCCTCGTCCATGTCGGCGAAAGCGAAAGACCGGACGCTTTTGTGCGTCTTCAGATACTCATGAATGCCCTTGCGGAGCGCGCCTGTACCCTTGCCGTGAATCACCAGGATTTCCTTCAGTCCTGCGATCTGCGCATCGTCGATGAATTTAGCGACGAGCTGTTCTCCTTCGTCCACAAGGCAACCTCGAATATCAAGCTCCCGATGGACGGAGGACGTCTTTTCAAGCAGCGCGCCGGAAGCGACGACCGCACCGCTTCTCTTCTCCGGCTTTTCCTTTTTCGCGCGGCCGACGAAGCGGCAGGAATCCGCCTTGACAGTCGTAGTCATGCCGCCAATCTGCACAAAGATTTCCTTGCCCTTTGTTTCCAGCACGATTCCCTTTTGATCGAGCGGAACGACATATATCTCGTCGCCTGCACGTAGTTTATCGGCGTCTACTTTTTCACGATAGGCGGGATTCGACGAAAAACCGGGGCGCGTTTCCTCCGCCATATCACGGAGTCTGCCGCGTGAGTCATGCATCGCCGCGTTTCGACTTTTCTCGTCCTGTTCCTTTGCCTGCGCCTTCAGGTTCTTGATAATTTCCTCGGCCTCGCGCCGCGTACGCCGCACGAGCGCCGCTCCCTCGCTTTTGGCGTTTTTCAGGATTTCCGTTTTTTTCCGCGCGACCTCGTCCTTCAGCTTCTGCCATTTTTCTTCCAGTTCCTTCGCCCGTGCGCTGCGCTCGGCGATTTCCGCGTTTTTCTGCTCGTAGAGAATTTTTTCCCGTTCCAACGCGCTGACGACTTTTTCAAACTGAGCATGGTCGGCACGTATCAGAGCCTCGGCGCGAAGCAATATCGACTTCGCAAGCCCGAGACGCGCGCCGATGGCGAACGCATTGCTGGCGCCGGGAATGCCAAGCAGCAGACGGTAAGTCGGGCGCAACGTCTCCGCATTGAACTCCACGCAGGCGTTTTCCACGCCATCCCGCGTATAGGCGAAGGTCTTCAGATCGGAATAATGGGTGGTGGCGACCACGGAAGCGTCAATTTCCAACAACCGCTCCAAAATTGCCATCGCAAGCGCCGCCCCCTCCTCCGGGTCGGTGCCCGCACCAATCTCATCAAGCAGCAACAAGTCTTCCCGCTCTGCCTCGCCAAGAATTTTCACAATATGGCTCATGTGCGAGGAAAAGGTCGAAAGGCTTTGCTCGATACTCTGCTCGTCGCCGATATCAGCATATATCTCTCGGTAGACGGTCATTTCCGAGCCGACGGCAGCGGGGACAAACAGCCCCGACTGCGCCATCAGCGAAAGCAGCCCCAGCGTCTTCATGCTGACGGTCTTACCGCCGGTGTTCGGACCGGTGACGAGAAGCATGCGAAAATCGCCGCCCAGCGTCAAATCGATTGGCACGACCTTCTCATCCGGAATCAGCGGGTGCCGCGCTTTTTCGATATGCACGCGTCCCTCCCGGTTCATCTCCGGTCGCGAAGCGCGGAGCTTTCTCGCCAGCCGAGCCTTAGCGAAAGCGAAATCCAGCCCCGCAAGAATCGAGAGATTTTCCGAGAGTACTTCGGCGTTTTTCCCGATGTCGGCGGACAAACCGCGTAAAATCCGCGCAACCTCCTGACGCTCGGACAGCGTCAGTTCCTTGATGTCGTTGTTCAGTGCGACGACTTCCATCGGCTCGATGAAAAGCGTCGCACCGGTGGCGGACTGGTCGTGCACGATCCCCGGCACCGACTGCCGATACTCCTGCTTGACGGGGATTACATAGCGATCCTCTCGCATAGTGACGATGGCGTCCTGAAGATATTTTTGCTGTGCCGTCGAGTGAATCATCGACGACAACGCATCTTTGATTTTCTGCTGCGAGGCGCGGATATTCCGGCGCAGTTTCGCCAATGTTATACTCGCGTCGTCGCGGAGGGAGCCGTGTTCATCGATGGCATTTTCGAGCCGGTTTTCCAGCTGTCCGAGGATTTCAAGTCCTCGCGCCCGCTCCTTCAGTGTCGGCGCCAGCTCCGGCGAAAGTTCTTTGAAAAACCTCTTTGCCTCCCGTGTTGCATAAAGTACGCTGACCACGTCGGCCAATTCTTCTATTTCCAACGTGGCGTCCATCGCCGCCTTTTTCAACGCGGCACGGATATCGCGAATCGCTCCGAGCGGCGGCGAGGATACCGACAACACGTCCCGTGCCTCCGCCGTCTCGCTGAGCCGATCCTCCACCTCGCCAAAATCCGAGGACGGCAACAGAGCCGCGGCGGTCTCCTTGCCGAGAAACGACCCAGCCTCCGCCGCCAGCAACGCAAGAATTTTTTCATATTCCAAAGTTTGCAGCGTTTCTTCTTTCATAAACTATCCTTTACTGTTACAGCACGCCCCGGAAATAATGGCCGCGCGTAATCTCGCCGCCTTCGATCCGACGCGCCCGTTCCCTCTGCACTTCCGATAGCTCTTCGTCGTACAGCAGAAATTCCCGATATCCGCGCACGACCTCGCCGATTTCCTTTTCTGTCATATAGCGCCCATCGATTCGCAGGCGGTCGATTCCCATCTGCGCAAACCGCCCTGCGCAGGACAGCGTGCTCAATATCTTCGAGTTCAAAATGTGCATTTGACAACCCGCATCAGTCACAACGGGAAAAAATGCGCCGGTACGATCTTTCAGGAAATAGCTGCCGCGAATACACGGCGCGGAACATACGCCACTTCCAACGTTTCCTATAAAACTCCCCGCCGCGCAGTACGCCGACACCATCAACTCTATGCGTCCGTGAACGATACATTCAAGCGGCAGCGCGCTCTTCGCCGCCAGCGCCTCTATCTGAGAAAAATTCAACTCCGGCGAAAGCGTCGCCCGTGAAAACCCGAGATCCGCAAGCTCCCGCACCGCCAAAGCGTTGTACGCCAGTAGCGAAAAATCGCTGACCGCGGGAATCGCCGTATATTCACGTACGATGCGGAGCGCGCCGAGGTGATGGACGTAAATCTCGTCGGCGGGCGCCTCCGAAAGCGCACGCAAAAGCGCCTCGACGGAGGGCAGGAAGCTTTCTCGCAAAATGCGCGGCGTCGCCAGCGATACGATCCGCCCCGCGCCTCGCAAAAATTCCCAAACTTCTTTGTATTCCTTCGGCGTAATCAGATGATGGTCGTAGGCGTCGCCGCCGTAGAGCACACCCTCCGCCCCGGCCTCCAAAGCCGCCCGTGCTTTTTCAAGCGTATCGGCATGAACGATCAGCTTCGGCAACACGTTCCTTTTCCGTTGGAAACCTCCTGTTTTCTCCGTTTGCGCAGGCACAAACGCCCGCGCCGCCGTCTCCGCCCTTTTCTCTTTGAAACGCGTCAGCCGCGTCTCATCCAGTCGGGCTAGCGCCTCACGGCGCGTCTCGTTCATCACGCTCATCGGAACCATCACTGCGTCCTCGATTTCCGCATCGAGAGATTCCAACGTATACGCCGTCGTTCCCATGCGCTCCATCTGTTTTTCCAGCGTTTCCTGCGTCAGCGGTCTCTTTTCTGCCTGCGGACAGATATACTCGGCCTGCGCCTCGCCCCGGACGCCATCCGCCTCTGCCGCCACGAAAAACGGCTCTCCCACTGCCGCCTTTACGACCAGCCGCACGAGAGTCCGACGCTTGCCCGCGCCCGTATAGGATGCCCGCGCCTCTTCGGTCAGCGCTGCGTCATACACGCAAAAAACACGGTCGTGGGGATGCGCCGCCTTAGTAATCGGAAAAGTCACTTCGTCCCCCGCCGCACCGCGCGCGATCTCCCGCCCGCGCGCGTCCTTCAGCTCCCGCACCGTCTCCGTCACGCGCCCGCCGGTCTTCACCCATACGTCCGCCTGATCTCCGACAGCCAGCGATTCCGTCAGCTTCACGCGCACACGTTTTTCCCCCGCGTCATAGGAAACGACGCGCCCGATGAGAAGGCCGCGATTGTTCGGCCGCCTGTCGCTCATCATTTCCTTTCCGGGATTTTTCAAAAGATACGCCGTCGTGAAATCGCGGTTGAAAATCTGCGCCAAGCGACGGTTTGCCTCCCGGGCCGCCGCGCCGTCCGTTTCTCCCGAGAGCGCGCGGTCAATCGCGCCCCTATACGCTGACACGGCCACCGCCACGTACTCGGGCCGCTTCATGCGCCCTTCCAGCTTCAGCGAGGCGACGCCCGCCTCGATCAACTCCGGCAAAAGCTCAATCGTTTTCAGATCGCGGGGCGACAGCAGATATTTTCCCGCCGTGCCCCCCGTCGCGTCCTCGCCGTTCTCGTCCACCAACGCATAAGGCAGGCGACAGGGCTGGGCGCACCGCCCCCGGTTTCCCGACCGTCCGCCAATCATACTGCTCATCAGGCATTGACCGGAATAGCAAACGCAGAGCGCGCCGTGAGCGAAAACCTCGATTTCCGCGCGGCTCTCCGCACAAATCTTCCGTATCTCTTCCAAAGTCATTTCCCGCGACAGCACCACGCGGGAAAAACCCAAATCCTCCAACGCGCGGACGCCCGCAAGATTATGCACCGTCATCTGCGTGCTGGCATGCAGCGGAAGCCCCGGCGCGGCCTCCCGCGCCAAACGCGCGACGCCCAGGTCCTGCACCAAGACCGCGTCCGCCCCCGCTTCCTCCAAAAAGCGCAGATAATCAGCAAGACCGGAAAGCTCCGTATCGTCCACCGCCGTATTCACCGTGACGTGTACCGCGACGCCGCGAAGATGCGCGTACCGGATCGCCTCGCGCATCGCCGCCTCGTCGAAATTCTCCGCGTAGGCCCGCGCGCCGAAGTGATTTCCCGCCAGATATACCGCGTCCGCTCCGTTTTCCACTGCCGCCGCGAGCGCCTCCCGGCTGCCTGCCGGCGCCAAAAGCTCAACCATGATTTTTCTCCCGTCCCAGTTCAATGCCGTTTCCGCTTTGCAGCGCGCTTCACCTTTTTTTCCCGTTCCTTTTCCCGCTTCGCTTTCTCCGCCTCAAAAGCCGCCTTTTCTTCCTCCAAGGCTTTCTTTCTCGCCCGGCTCTCGCGAAACAGGATAACCAGCCCGATCGTCGAAAGCACCGCCGCCACTATGTACAGCGCCATATACTGAGGATCAAGCTCCATGCTGCCTAAAAAACTCATTCTTTGCTTCCCTTTCTGCACAAAAAGCCTTCCGCATGGAAGGCTTCCTAATAAGTTACTCCTGCTCGTCGTCCTCCCCGTCATAAGGCAGGGAAAGCTGCTCCATATCCGGTTCCGGCAAAATTGGCAAATCCTCCAGATTTTTCAACCCGAACGCCCGCAAAAACGTATCCGTCGTTCCGTACTGGATTGGCCTCCCAATCACGTTTTTGCGCCCGACCTCCCGCACCAGTTCCCGCGCCACGAGCTGCGCCAATACGCGCTCCGCATGCTGTACTCCGCGAATCTGCTCGATTTCCAGCTTCGTCACAGGCTGCTTGAACGCGATAATCGAAAGCGTTTCCATCGCTGCCCGCGACAATCTTCGGTTCGTTTCCTGAGAAAGACGCTCCACATAGGTGAAATGTTCAGGGCGAGTGACCATCTGCCACCCGCCGGCGGCCTCCTTCAACATCAAACCGCTGCCCCGCTCCGAAAGCTCGTCCCCAAGCGATGAAAGCAACCCCCGCAGCGTTTCCGCATCCGTCTCCAAAATCTCCAGAAGCTGCGTCTCCGTCAGCGGATCGCCGCCCGCGAACAGCACTGCTTCCAAAGCTCCCTTCAAATCCGCCAAAACTCAACCCTCATTTGCCGCCATCGCCAAACCCGGCGGTTCCACCGGCTCGCGCAATTCCACCCGAATCGGCCCGAAAAGTATCGGCTGCCGCACGACAATCATTCTGCGTCGGATCAATTCGAGCAGCGCGAGGAACGTAGCCACCAGTTCGTCCCGCGTCCCCGAAAGAAATAAATCCCTAAACGCCGCCGTACCGTCCTCCGTCGCCAAAAGCCTCTCAATAATCATCTGCATTTGATCCTCAACCCGGTACTCCTCATGGGCTACAATGGCCTCGGGAATCGTCAGTTCGCGCTTCACAGCAAGCACCGTCTGGAACGCTTCCCAAAGCTCTTTGACCGAAAGCCCCTGCGGCGGCGCGAAACGTACCGGAAGCTCTGTCGGCGCGCGACTGACATAGCGGCTCTCGTCCTCGGCGCGCTCTTCCATCACCAGGCTGACCTTTTTGTACCGTTGGTACTCGACGATACGCCGCACCAATTCCTCTCGGGGATCGACGTCTTCGTCCTCTTCCGTTTCCTTCGGCGCCTTCGGCAGCATCATGCGCGACTTGATCAAAAGAAGCGTCGCCGCCATGACCAGGAACTCGCTGGCCACCTCAATATCAAAACGGCGCATTTCCGCCAGATACGCCATGTACTGCTCCGTCAGCGCCGCAATCGGAATATCGTAAATGTCGATTTTATTGACTTGAATCAAATGCAGCAAAAGCTCCATCGGCCCCTCGAAGGTCGCAAGCTTTACCTGATACTTTTCTCCGGTTCCCTCAGGCAAGGTGCATAACCTCGCGGACTTCTTCCATCGTTTTCTCCGCGATTACCCGCGCCTTTTTCGCTCCTTCTTCGAGAATCTCCCGGATTCTCTCCGGCTTGTCCTTATACTCCTGCCGCCGCACGTGCATATCGGTCATCGCGTCCACCATCTTTTCGGCGAGGCGCTTCTTGCACGCCACGCAGCCGATGCAGCCCTCGCGGCAATCCTTCTCGATTGAATCGACCTCTTCCGCGTTGAACAGCTTCTGGAACTTGAACGCCACACAGACCTCAGGGTGCCCTTTATCCGTCTTCTTGATCCTCGCCGGATCGGTCACGATCATTCGCACCCGCTCACGAAGCTCGTCCGGGCTCGCCGCAAACGGAATCGTATTTCCGTAGGACTTCGACATCTTCCGCCCGTCGATCCCCGGCAGCACCGCCGCACGGCTCATCAACCCCTGCGGCTCTACGAAGACGTCCTTGCCATACATCAGATTGAACCGACGTACAATCTCCCGCGCCAGTTCCAAATGGGGGTTCTGGTCCTCGCCCACCGGCACCCAGCCTGCCTTGTAAAGCACGATATCCGCCGTCATCAACTCAGGGTAGCCGAGGAAACCATACGTGTTGATATCCTTGCCCTGCTCGCCGAGATTCTGCAGTTTGTCCTTGTATGTCGGCACCCGCTCCAGCCAAGACAACGGCGTCATCATCGAAAGCAGCAGATGAAGCTCCGAATGCTCCTTGACATGCGACTGCACGAAGATGATGTTCTTCTCCGGATCGAGCCCCGCCGACAGCCAATCCAGCATCATATCGTGAATATATCCAGGCAGCTTGCTTGTGTCCGCGTACGCGCTGGTCAGCGCGTGAAGATCGGCAATCGCGAAAATGCAGTCGTATTCGTCCTGCAGCTTCACCCAGTTTTCCAAAGCGCCCATATAATTGCCGAGGTGAAACTTCCCTGACGGCTGCATTGCGCTGAAAATACGTCCCTTGCTCATAAAACTTCGAGCTCCTTTTCTTTTTCAAAATCCCCGCCGAAAAATGACGGCAAAAATACACATATAGTAGAATGATAAAACGAAACGGCGGGTTTGTCAATTTCGGCACGCCCCCGCTTCACGAAAAAAGTCCCGCTTGACAGAGTTCCTTCTCGGCGGTTATAATCGAATCGTAAAAGCCGAATAGGTTTTGCACGGCTGACGGATTAGTGGAATCGACCACGTGTCGCGCAAAGCTGAGATGAGCCGACCGTCTGGGCAGAGAGGAATTGCCCGGGCGTTTTTTATTTCCCGGATACAACCTCTCGGGTTAAACCACAGGAGGGGTTCGTCATGAGAAATCGTTGGTTGATTGCATTATCCGCCGTCGGGATACATATTTCCATAGGCAGCGTCTACGCCTGGAGCGTATTGACGCGCCCGATCATGGAGGCCGTCGACGCTTCCCTGCGAGACGTCACATGGGCGTTTTCCGTCGCTATTTTGTTCCTCGGCACGTCCGCCGGATTTCTCGGCAACTTCGTCGAACGCAGCGGCCCGAAAAAGAGCGGTCTGATTTCCATGCTGCTTTTCGGCGTCGGCATGCTGGGCACCGCATTCGCCATCTCGCAGCAAAGTCTCGCGCTGCTCTATCTGTTCTACGGCGTGATCGGCGGTATCGGTCTCGGCGTCGGTTACATTACCCCGGTTTCCACACTGGTCAAATATTTCCCCAAGCATCGCGGCTTTGCCACCGGCATGGCCATCATGGGCTTCGGCTTCGCCGCGCTGATTGCCGGCCCCGTCATGCAATACCTGGCGGCGGCGTACGGCCTGAGTTATGCCTTCATCATTCCCGGCGTCGTCTACATGGTCGTCATGGGCGCCTCTGCCCTCTATCTGAAGCCTCCGGCGAAAACCGCTCCCGTCCCGTCGGAAAAGCATGTGGGAACAGTTCCCACCGTCGAAGGTCTCTCCACGGAAGAAGCGGTGCGGACTTGGCAATTCGCTGCCCTCTGGTCGATTTTCTTCATCAATATCACCTGCGGCATCAGCCTGCTCGCCGTAGCCTCGCCTATGGCGCAGGAAACCTGCGGCATGACGGCAGGCGAGGCAGCAAGCCTCGTCGGCGTCATCGGCCTCATTAACGGGCTCGGGCGTATCGCCTGGTCCACCGTGTCCGACTACATAGGCAGGGGCGCGACTTACGCGCTGTTCTTCCTGATTGAAATCGGCGCCTTCATCGCGTTGGCGGACGCGAAATCACCGGGGCTGTTCCAATTCCTGACGCTACTGATTATCAGCTGCTACGGCGGCGGTTTTTCCTGTATGCCCGCCTATCTCAGCGATATCTTCGGCGTCCGCTGCCTCAGCGCCATCCACGGCCGCGTCCTGACCGCCTGGGGGCTTGCCGGCATCGCTGGTCCTACCCTCGTGTCTTTGCTCCACGATCAGGGGTACGGCTACGCGGTAACGCTCTATCTCTTCGCGGGACTCTTCTTCGTAAATCTCGTCATCGCACTGGTGCTCTGGCGCAGCCGCCGGACGCGCACCGTATGGCAGCCCGTGCCGGAAGTGTAATAATTGTTTCCAATAATAGGCCCTCCCTTTTTTGTGGGAGGGCCTATTTGCTCATACTGGCACTTCAGTATCACACTGGTAACACGAGAAGAAAGCACGGACGAAAAGACAAAACTTTTACACTTTAAGGAATCACTGATTAAGTCAATTCGTGCATCTGGCGAGAGATTTTTTCGACTGTCTAGGAAAAGCCCTCGAAGGCGTAGCATCGCTACGTCGAGAGGGATTTGACGACGGCAGTCGGAAAAAGATCCGGCAGAGGCGCGGAGGGACTTATTCAGTGGTTCCTTAAGCAAAAGTCGACAACACATCCATCTGTCGATTTCAAAACTTTACAGCCTGGTCAATCCACCCCTCGGCTGCGTTTCCCATCCCAAATCAAAAGCCTTAAGCCTCCCCATCAAACACTTCGCTGAATATTTAATCGCGCACTTTTCCTATGGGTTCCTTCAACTATGGATGAATAAATCAGTGGAATCGTGCAGAAGATCTGTCGGTGCGTTTGCCTTGTGCCGGCTTCATATTCGTTTTTCTGGTTGGACAGAATTTGCAAAAAAATATCTTACCTCGTATTATGAAATCATATAACCTCATTATCGCCTGTTAAAACGCCGTTTTTGACGAATGCCTAAAGCAAACATAAATGCTAAAAAACGTCTAAAACGGGTAAAATTACTCGATAATGGTCCCTCAAGTGGTCCCTATTTTATCTCGAGTTTGGGGCAACGACAATCCGGCTTAATGGCCCCTTTTCGTGAGAGCGCGAAACACGTGGCACGAGGACACATAAAAGAAAAAGCCCCGCCCTCGCGTTATCGTTGAGCGAGAGCGGGATTCTTTTTTGTGCGGGAGACTAGCCAAGGGGTTCTGGGCGCATTCGCGTCATCATCTTCCCGTTCATGTTTCGTGGGAGAAAACGCCCTCGCGCTATCGTGTATGACGGAGCGAGAGAATGAGATGGAATTACGACTTGGTGTCGCAATAAATCCTCTTTGAAGCCTTCCGATATAAAGAAGCCGCTTTCGCTATAAGTTCAATACCCAATAGCAAAATAGAAAGCGCGGAATGGATAGATGAAACCTTCAACGCCAGAATACGATACAACGACTTTATTTTTATCGTATGATACTAAATCAATCCAACCATGTGTTTCCGACGGATAGCTGGGCGGAATTAATGCAGTAGATGTTGAGCAAAATAGAATTCCATTTGGGAATGGTTTTTTAAATGGAATAGGAAATCCATGCAAGGATGCGTCATAAACTAGATTATCTGTTCCACCATACGTTTGCTTCGAAAATCCCCATTGAAGAATCAACCCGCTACCTAGTCTCACCCAGCCGTCTTCAAGCCCAGCAGGTTTCCCACTGCCTCCGGCAGAAGATAGCGGCACTTTTGTTCCACCAAGGTAAGCATATAAAGCTTTCCCTTCGGGCATGCTGACACTATCGTCTTGGTTTTCATATTTGAAAGACATTTCGAATGAGTTTCCGTTTTTCACGAAAGCGTTGTTAATCTGCGCCTTCGTATAATAATCTCCGAGCGAACTACTGACAGCCGCCGTCGTCGCGTAACTGGCAAGTGCTGAGTTTATCTGCGCCTTTGTGTAATAATTCCCGAGCGAACTACTGACGGCCGCCGTCGTCGCATAACTGGCAAGTGCCGAGTTTATCTGTGCCTTCGTGTAATAATCCCCGAATTTGTTCTCGGCAGCCGCAACCCGCGTCTCCAGATTCGCGATACGGCTCGATGGAGAGGCAACGCGGATTGCCTTCACGGGTCCCAGCGGCGTCGTCCCCTCTGGCCCCGTAACGGTCAGTGTCACTTGGCGGCACAGTTGCTCCGTCCCGCTCGCCGTGCCGGCGACGCAAGCGCCCGTCGTCGCGTTGTACTTGCCCGCTGCCGCGTATTCTTCTTTCACAGTGTATTTCCCGTAGGTCGTGGTTTTCGTCGTCGCCGTCTTGAGCTGGTCAATGCTCATGTCGTTGATGATATGCCAGCGGTCTTCCATGACGGCCTGCATTTCGAGCTGGGCACTGAGCGCCGCCACGCTCCTTTCGTTCGCGGCGATTGTCTGTGTCATCTGTATGATCCACCGCGCCATCGGGATAGCAAGAATCCCAAATGCCAATGCCCCGAGCAAAATCCCTATGAGCGTTACGCCCTTTTTCTCTTTAATTTTGTTTGCGATTTTCTTTTGCAAAGTCATACGAATTCCCTCCACTAGGATCTTATCAGGATCGTATTTCTTTTACAATTTGTCAGGGCGTGAATCGACTGCCGGCTTCTTACCTTTTTGGTAATACAATCCCGCGCTGAACGCTAGGCAAGGTCGTCGCAAGCGCGTCATCATCTTCCCGTAGCACATTCGCGGGAGAAAAGAAAGCGCCCTCGCGACTCATGAAGAGAAAGAGGCGAGAGCGGGAGAGAGACAACGCGATTGCGCCAGAACCTCTTGGCTAGCTTTATTTTTTGGGAAAGGTACGCGAGAGCGCACAGAAAAGAAAAATTCGTGTATAATAACGAGAGAGGTATGGGACGAGTCGTTGCGGCGCTTTTGGGCGTAGGACGAATGAAAAGGATAGTCCAAATTACGCTTCGAAATAGTTGTCGTCCTTCGCTCAGCGTTGGACGAATGAAAAGGACAAGGTGGATCACATCGACTATAAGTTGTCGTCCTTCGCTCAGCGTTGGACGAATGAAAAGTAGCCTAATCTCAACGGGGGCGGCGTTACCGCCGTTGTCGTCCTTCGCTCAGCGTTGGACGAATGAAAAGACTATGTATTTCCGCGCTCTCGAGGTATCTTCTCTACCGCGATCCCTTTTGGTCAGCGGGTTTCCGAGCCTGCGCTTTTTGCCACCTTGTCAATAAAAAAGCGCCATCGCGCTATCGTAAGACAGGGCGAGAGCGGATATCGGATAGGGGATAACGCGAGAGCGCACAGAAAAGCGGAATTCGCGTATAATAAGAGAGATGAATAGGCTGTGTCGTTTCGGCGCTTTTGGGCGGCGGACGAATGAAAAGAATGGGGAAAGTCCCTAATATCAATTGTCGTCCTTCGTTTACTGTAGGATAAATGAAAAGATGATGCTCGCGATATTGTCCAGTCGATTTGCGGTTGTCGTCCTTCCTTCGCGTCGGACGAATTAAAAAAAGAGAGCAAATCCGCGGGTTCGCTCTCTTTTTGTATTACTTTAGGTAGGTTTCGACGACGTCTAAGCGCGTGTGGAAAAGTTCTTTGGACACCATAGCTTTCGCTCGAACATCGCTGAAGCCCTGTTTGCGTAGTGAGTTGTATAGGTTTTTTGCAAAAGTATGACGAAATCCATGCGATGAGTGTTTGCTGTAGTCTACGCCAATCCTCCGGCATGCGCCCTCGAGCTTGTCTAAATAGGTTCTATAACTTATCAGTTCGCACCGTCCATAATTCCCACCGTTGAAAGATAGCGCCCGCGCGTATAAATCTTGCGGAAGCTGGTAATTTTGGTGCGGCATTCCGCCTTTCGAAGTGATTGCGATTTTTCCATTTGGCTTCAATTCAAATCTTCTTGCGTTATCGACACGCAACCCTGTGCGCAATTGGATTTCCGCGACCAGTTGAGCGCGAGCGTTTAAATTCGGGCTTCCCGTTCCGTTTGCAAGTTCCTTGATTACGGCTTCGGGGTTTTCATAGGCGCGAATGCGCGCCTGCGATTGGGGCATATCCGGCAAAATTTTTTCACGAAATTCCGCTATCTTTTTTTCCATTTCAGGGGCAAGATTCGTCCCTCGCGCTCTGTCTGCGCAAACTGCCCATTTGTTGCAGAGCGCCGCAATATTATCCATTCGATTTGCGCACTGTCCCATTTTTTCTCCGTTCGCAACTTTTTCGAGATTTTCTTCGACTTTCGCGGACAACCATGAATACGCATGGTCGGCGTTCACCATTTTGATGTCAAAATGACCTTTTTCATCCAGACACTCGCCGCGACTTTTCAGATAGTTGCCCATTTCCGAAAGTGTGCCAATATATTCCTTCGCTGTCGCCTGCCTGATTGGCGTGTATTTCGCAGTTTCGTGAAACTCCGAGATTCCCTGATTGCGCAAATCGCGCTTAATCTCGAACTTTGTCCGACCGTCCTCCTGCTGGCTTCGGGTACCATAAACGAGTCCTGAATCCCAAAAATCCGCTCGGAATTGGGCGGAGACGGACATGTGGTTTTTGCTCATACGAAAAACCCCCTTTTCATTGCGGAGGTGGATGAATGACGATATAATATTGGAAAAGGTATTATAAATGAAATGCAAAAGGAAAATGAAAACTTCTTCGTACCGCCCTCGCGTTATCTTATGATAGAGCGAGAGCGGTATTATATTTGGCTAATTAACGGATTTTCATGCAGAGACATGAGGCTCCGTGAGACCCCAAAAAGACATACCCGCCCGCAATCGCGGCACCCAACGTTTTTGGCGTTGGAACAGGCACCCACCGTGCTGTGGCCCATTATGCTTCAAGATTTTTAGCAGATTATTAGGAAAATCAAGCAACCGTTTAAAACCAGTCCCTACTGGGACCGACCGACGAAATCGAAGGGGAGTTTTAGCAGACTTGTTGAAGCCGTTACCGATTAATTACGGCACAGAGCTCACAGATTAGAGAATCATTTAGCTAATCTCAAGGGGGCGGCGTTACCGCCCCAAATTGAAATATCGTATGTAGTTGCCTCCCCTTTTGCGACCCTCTTTCCCACAAAAAAGAATCGCTAAAAAGTCGCTTACTTGTGGTTGCAAGCTTTCCTTTTTGGGCGCTTCGCCCAAGCAACACATACGGCGGGCTACCGCAATGGGCCCCGCAAAAGCCTTTCGGCTCCTTTGACACTTTCATTATACCGATCATACATAAAGATCGCAAGTCGAAAATATTATACAAAAGGAAACTTGTTTTTATGGAAACGCGAGAGCGTAAAATAAAATCATTTTTTAAAATTTCAATTATTAATATAGAAGGATTTCGTCATCAAAAATCTTCCAAAGCATTAGATTTCGATTCTACGATTTTTGGTATATAAAATGAATAATCTATTTATATAAATAAAAGACCGAAAACAGATTATTTAACGATTTTTTTTGTAATACTGTCCAAATATTTTTTTCTACGGCAATAACAAATACTATTGAAAAAATTTTTAAAATCGGCGATAATTAAACCGCCCTCGCTCCATGACAGAGCGAGGGCGGTTATTTCTGTATTATTTTTGTTTTTGCGGGAAAACTCTCCCGAAGATTTTTCTCCGTGAGATTCCATATAATCAGAACACCAGTTCCGCCCTAAACAGATTCCAAAAAGGATGAGGCGAGAGCGCACTCCTTATTCCAAAACGAAAAAGTAATACCGACTACGCCTTGGCTAGCATTGTCATCCTGTCTCAAAAATCAACAGCGCTCTCGCGTAATCGTAACACGAAAGCGAAGTGAATCCACCACCGATCATCACCGAAAGGACAGTGCAAGGGCGGGAACAAAATCGACGCCCCGCGACCCTACCGTACCTTAAAAGAAAAGCGGACGCCAGTTCGGAGATGAAGCGATGACGCAACGCGACCGATCCGTCATGCTAGCCCTGAAATGTATGACAAAACGACGGTGGATACTCGAAGCGCTCTCGCATAAACATCGAACTCCAAATCTGGCGAAAAAGCACAGAGCACTTCCGTAAAATTATTCCGCGATAGCGAAACACCGTCCGTAAAACAGTGAAATCTATCGACCAAGCACTCCGACATCCTACCGAATCAAAAACGGCGCACGGCTCCGCCTTAAAAGCGAGCACCAGTTCGGCAGTAAAGCGACGGCGCCCGACCCTACCATACCCTACCTTGAAAATTCAGAGCAAACATCCTCTCAAAAACGGCGCTCTCGCGTTCCTGTGGCGGAGAATAATATCATTTTGAGAAGTTGTGACGCGAGAGCGCAACGTTATACAAAAGGTCATCAATCAAAAATGGGGAACGCCCTTCCCGAAAGGTGTGGCGATGGCGAAGCAAAAATCGAGTCCCGCGCGACACTACCATGAAAATGTCTTACAATGCAACGACAGCGCAGGGGCGAAGCGAAGGTAATAACTTTGAAAAGGTGGACGGTGCGAGGGCGTAGGGGGACGGAAGCGGCAACCCTACCTTGAAAAAGTCTTACAACGCGACCGCGCTATCGCGGAATGAAGTCAGTGACTTTGAAAATGTGTGACGGCGCTATCGCGGAACAAACTCAGCAAACTTACCTTGAAATTGTGTGACAACGCAACGGCTCAGGGGGGGAGGTCGGCAACTGTGAAAATGTGTGACAACGCGACGGCGCGGACTCCTGAGCGTGCAAATATTCAGCGCTCATCGGGAAAAGTATAGCGCGAGAGCGTGGCATAATCCACCGACTCAAAATCTATCAATCAAAAAAAAAGAGGACAACGCCTTTCCTAAAATGTGACTCGAGGGCGGAGGCTATTCACCTTTCCGAGACCTTTTCAGGGGGGTCTTTTTTGACGGAGCGAGAGCGAAAATCCGCAGCGCCTCGACCCTACCATACCCTACCTTACCTTACCTTGATAGTGTGCTGCGAACGATTACGGTAATACGAAACGAAAACGCTCACCGCAACACACCGACCGGCTAGGCCAGCCTCGAGACCGGCCCCACCCCCTACGGCTACACGCAAGGGCCGCACAGTGACCGGCGGTCCGCTTCGCTACCCGCCTGTCACTGTGCGGCCGGATAGCGGGCGCTCGCGCCCGCGTCACGGAACGGCTCATCCGCTACTGCGACGCGCCCGCTGCGCACCTGGAGACGAGCGGGTGACCCCCGCTCGTCGGTGCCCGTCTGACGCCGGCCACCCGTCCGCTTCGCGTCCGCTTAGCCAGCCTGACCCTACCTTAAGACCTCCGACGCGCCATCGCGAAACCGCCGCGCGCCTACGCCGGCGCGGCTTTGCGAACTTGCTGCGCGGTGCGTGTTTTATCCTCCGTTAAACTTTTACGCGTAACTTTTACACGCAGAATGTAAATTTAGAATGTAAATCTAAAATATAAATTTAGAATTTAGATTTAGAATATAGATTTATATTTTAGATTTAGAATTTAGATTTACAATTTACGATTTGCGCAATCTTTATGAAGCCACTCTCGCGACTCGAATAGAAGAGCGGCGGATTCACAATTCGAGTTCCGTCCCAGCCCACCCAAACTTTTCATATGGACTCTGCAAGCCCTGCTTTTTGATAATGAGTTCATTCAAAAATTGCATAAAAAACGCTCTCGCGTTATCGTTGAGCGAGGGCGTTTTTCTACGTCTATCTGTAACACTTTCCCAAAAGACCTCTGGCTAGCTTTGACAAATTTCATAATAGGACAGGGGAGGGAATCTTCATAACCGTTCCTCTGAACATATAAAAAGTTTAACTTTTCATATCTCCACCCTGAACGGATAGGGCAAACATAACGCCGTGACGCCTTTCTCTGCCCACGCGCCTGTGCCAGCTAGCCAACAGGGTACGTGGAAGTTGTTGCAAGGTGTCCGTGCAGTCATGCCGTTGTTGCTTGGATTTCCTCGCCCCACGCGGTCGAGCCTGCCGAATCCTTCGGGACGGTAGGTTTCCGCGCAGAGCAAATCTTTCGCAACCCATAAACTAAAACCTTATTAATCGCTCAGAAGATAATCGCCTCCCTTGTGTTTTTCTTGATTTTATTATAGCCGAAAATATTATATTTGTACGGAATTTTTATAAGAGTTTATATATCGAGCCGAACTGTTATTTAACCCCAAAAACAATTTTTTTCAATTTGAAAAATGTAAAACCAATGCCCAGAAATAGAATTTGTATGCTATAATCTAGTTGAAGGCGCTCGCGATTCCTTTCTTTTCCTATCCACTGAACCTATCTTTCGCGAGCGTTTTTTCATGCTATAATTTCGTTGGAAGGCGCTCGCTAAACCTTTCTCCTAATTCCCATTCATTAACCCCTTTCTTTGCGAGCGCTTTTCGTTTGTTTCCTGAATTTGTATTCCAGCAAAGGACCTGATAAAATATTAACAAGCCTTGGGAAATCCCCACCCCCGCTGTTGCAGATTTTCGGCGGGATCGTGGTGCCGGCGTTTCCCGAGGGGGAGTCAGTGCAGACGACTCCACATTTTTAAAGCCCGCTCTTTGAGCGGGCTTTCTCTTATGATGTGGGTTCTTTTTGGCCGGCTTTCTCCAGTTCCTTCACAAATTTCCTTATGGTATCCGGATGAGCCTGTCCTTTTCGATACTTGCGCGAGTGGCTCAAGTACTGTGATATCTGTTTAAATGTCAAACCTTTTTTTCGCATTTCCAGAATGACTTCTTTGTCCTGAAAGAGTTTTTCTCGCGTTGGAAGCCCCCTGCACATGTTCCGCGCCGCCCTCTCCGCTCTCGCTTCATGAATGGTCGCGGCTCGCATGCCGTCCGTGGGCATGTGTTTTTTGCAATAATTCTCCGCAATCGCTAGGCCGTATGCCAGCCGAGCAGCCGCATTGTCTCGAAGCCTTGGGACGTCGCGGAGCCACTGCGCAATCTTTAAGGCTTGCCCGCACTCGCGGATATGGTCCGCCTGTGTGCGCCGCCCGAAGCGCTCCATCTCTTTTTCGTACGCTATCAGGTCTTCGTCGAGAGCGGCGAAGACCGAGAGCGCTTTAATCTTCGTGTACATCTGCGAGTTCCTCCTCTTGCAACTCGTGTGCGGCGACAAGGAAGCTCCATTTCCATCGCTGGACTTCTCCTTTCTTCTTCATCTCTTTCGGATATAACTCGAAAAAGTATGACGAGTATTGAATCGACCGCGCGACGATTGTCTCGATTTCGCTTGCTTTACGCCCGCCAATCCACCTCATGAGTGTGTAGAATTTTTTCGGCTCAGATTGAAGCTCATGGACTGTCTGGCAGGCTTTTTCCTTGGTCAGCATTCCACGGCCTCTTTTGCCTTCTGGCGGTAGCTAGCCAGGTAGCCTTTGAGTTCGGCGAATTCTTCTTCCGTTGTCCAAATCGAGTGTCGGCGGGCCCCCTCGGGCAGGGTCTTGGGTCTGTGCCCTCCATGGTAGCCGCCGCGCTTTTTCTTCGGCGGCTGCTCTGCCGTTTCAGCAAGGACAGCCTCCTCATTCTTGTCCGGCGCTTTCGCGATTGCCTCATCTTCGAATAATAATTGGGTTTGCATGATTGTTCCTTCCATAAATATCGACCTCCTACTTTTTCTTTTTGGCTAGCCAAGCACGACTTCGGGTTTCCTCGCTTACGTGCCCCAGCCCAGTTAGACTATGATATAATTCCTCGCTGGCGCGCTTGTTCTTCTTGTACAAGCGATCCAGAATCTCCTGCGCCGCCGCGATATCCTTTTTGGTCTCTTCGTCAAGGATTTCCGAGTCACTGATATCGCATATAATATCAATCATCAGAAGCCATGCGTTGAACGCTTTCGAAGCGGCGTAATCATACGCGCGGGCTTTTTTCAGTTTTTCCTTGGCGGTCATTTCTTTGCACCTCCGAGCACAACCTTCTCCCATGGCGGCGCCGGAGGAGTCGGAGGGCTATGCCGCGCTTTCTCGAGGAGCAAGCGGCGCTCCACGTTTTGCTTCGCGTCCCAGACCGATCGGAACGCCTGGTCGAGCGTTTCGTGGGTTTCATCGTCCTTGGGGATTGAGTTAATCATTTCAAGGATTCTGCCGCATTTTTCGTTGGTCTCCGCAAGCTCCGATGGCGTAAATTCCGTTGTCATCGCAAACACCTCCAGTCAATTCCTTTTCCCTCGTCGGGAGGGGGGATCGGGAACGTCCCGACGGATATACTCGAGAGGCAAGCGCCGTTCAATACTCCGTTTTGCTTCCCAGATTCGCAGGAAAGCGCTATCGAGCAAATTATATGTTTCGTCGTCTTTTGCGATTGAAAATATAATTTGAAATAATTGTTCGCATTTTTCATTCGCGTCTATAAGTTCCGCTTCTGTGAATTTCGCCATTTCCAACACCTCTTATCCATCAGATGAAATGAACCTCGAAATGGCGACTAAAACAGAATGAGCTTGCTGTAGAAGTGGCTGAAATAATATCCAAGGAATATTATTATCAGCGGAATCTACAGTCCAATCATAGAGTTTTCCCCGTCATCTCTTATAAGATTGTAGCACAAATGAAAATGAGGTCATGGCTTCGCCCGCTCTCGCGTTTTAAATAAAAATCGGTCAACTTTTTCAGTGAGGGAGGGTTTTGGGCAGGAACTCTCTTGGCTAGCCAAGGAGTCGCTTGCGGAAGCGTGTTCTTCTCCATGCCAGGAGCACATTAGAACGACGCGGGCGACAGGCTTCTGCGGAGCTTCAATTATACCGCTCCTGATATTTTCATTATACTGTCATTCTTAATAAATTCGGGGATTTTGCATTGTTCCACATAGTTATTTGTCTTACCAAAATGGGGCTGAAATTCCGTTACAGAATAAAGCTAGCCAAGGCGTTGTGGCGTTTTCGGACTCTTTGATGAAGATGGACGCGTCCAAATAAAAAACGCCCTTGCGTTGCGATGGCGCGAGGGCGGCGAATCTTTATGAAGATTTTGGCGAAATGCGAGGCGAGGGCTCTCTGCATACTCGCGGGTACGGTTCTCTTTGCGGCGATAGTGTTCCGCTGGGAGTAAAGACCGTTACTTCGTCACCGTTCAAAAGTGTGGCCTTTCCTCGCGAAATAGTATATAATATCACTATTATTTAACTTGCAGAAAGGATAGGTTGGCTATGACTCTCGACGATATCCTGCACGGCTCGAAATACAATATGGAGCGGTTCACCGAGGCAAACAAGAAAGCACTCCTCGCCCGGACGACAACAAAGACCGTGAAAGGAAAAGAAGCGCTTTATGTGCTTTGCCCCGTTCGCCAGAAGGATATCAAGCTCACACCGGAGGAAATCGTGCGCCAGCTTTACCTTGACGAACTGACGACTTCTTACGGCTATCCGCTCTCGCGTCTTTCAGTTGAGTACGTTGTCCAGATCGGTCGGGATAAGAAACGCGCCGATATCGCCATCATGGACAAAGACCGCCCGAATACGCCCTATATCCTCATCGAGTGCAAAGAACCGACGCTAAAGGACGGCAAGGAACAGCTTAAATCATATTGCAACGCCACGGGGGCACCCATCGGAGTATGGACGAATGGGAATTCTATTTCTTATTACAATCGCAAGGATCCGAACTATTTCGAGGATATCCCGAACATTCCAAGCGCGGCGGAGTCCCTTTCCGATATCTTGACGGAGCGATGGACGATTGACACGCTCGTCAAAAAAGATAAGCTCGTCACCGAACGCAAATCCTTGAAAGAACTGATTCTCGAAATGGAGGACGAAGTGCTCGCGAATGCGGGTGTGGATGTTTTCGAGGAAGTTTTTAAGCTGATTTTCACCAAGCTTTATGACGAATTGCAGAGTGGGCGTGACAAAACGCGTGTCCTGCAATTCCGCAATTATGGCTATACGGAAGCGGAGCTGAAGAAAAAGATTCAATCCCTTTTTGAGAAGGCGAAGGAAACATGGGAGGGCGTTTTCTCCGAGGGCGAGAAAATCGATCTCAGCGACTCTCACCTTTCCATTTGCGTCGCCAGCTTGCAGGATGTGAAGCTTTTCAACTCGAATCTTGACGTCGTGGACGACGCTTTCGAGTATCTGATGAGCAAGAGCCAAAAGGGCGAGAAGGGGCAATACTTCACGCCGCGTTATGTCATTGATATGTGTGTGCGCATGCTGAACCCCACCGCCGAGGAAAACATGATTGACCCTGCGGCGGGAAGTTGCGGCTTTCCGATTCACACGATTTTCTATGTTTGGCGGAAGATTTTCGAGGAAAAGGGGCTTTCGCAGAGCCACCTTTTCACAACGGAGCAGAAGCCGTCCGAGTGTATCGACTATGTGAACAGCCACGTTTTCGCGATTGACTTCGACAAGAACTGCGTGCGCGTCTCCCGCATGCTGAATCTGATTGCTGGCGACGGCAAAACCAACGTCATAAAGCTGAACAGTATCGACTTCGACCGCTGGACAGAAGAAACGAAAAATGAAGATTGGATTGACGTCTACAACGAAGGCTGGAAGAAGCTGAAAAAGTTCCGCCGCAACAAGGATAACGACCAATTCTATAATTTCGACGTACTGATGGCGAATCCGCCATTTGCGGGGGATATTAAGGAGAGCCGTATTATCGCTAAGTACGAGCTAGGAAAGAACGCCAAGGGCAAGCAACAAGGGAAAGTCGGTCGCGATATCCTCTTTATCGAGCGCAACCTGAATATGCTGAAGCCCGGAGGGCGTATGGCTATCGTGTTGCCGCAAGGGCGCTTCAATAATTCGAGCGACAAGTATATTCGCGATTTTATTGCCGAGCAATGCCGTATTCTCGCGGTGGTTGGACTTCATGGTAATGTGTTCAAGCCGCACACAGGTACAAAGACCTCCGTGCTTTTCGTGCAGAAGTGGGACGACGAGCTTTGCCCGAAAAAGGACGACTATCCGATTTTCTTCGCGACCATGCAGGAGCCGAGCAAGGACAGCTCCGGCGAGAAAATCTTTGAAGCGAAGAATGGGAAGCCAATCCTTGACACGCACGGGCATTTGATTGTTAAACATGATCTTTACAACCACGACGGCTTGACGCAGGACGGTATCGCCGAAGCGTTCGCGGAATTCGCGAAGAAGGAGAAGTTGAGTTTTTTCGCCTAAGCCCGCAGCCGTTTGACGCGAAGAAGTATGAACGGCTAATGAGCGGGCTTGAATGTAGCGAAATATTAAAAGGCGATTTGGAGGAAAGTTTTCGCATAGACGCAGAATTTTTCCAAAAGAAATATACTTTTTTTGCTGATTGGGTAAAGACCGTTAAGCATACATCTCTATCGAAAGAATCTCTTGTTGCACGCAAGGGAATATTTGATGTAAATGCCAGTTTTTACACAGACAAAGGAGTTCCTTTTGTTCGTATTTCCAGTCTGCGTAATATGCTAATAGATAATGCAAATGTAGTGTGTATTCCGCAAGTTATTGATGTTGCTAACATGGATACACATTTATCTTATGGAGATATTGTTTTATCAAAGACTGCAATCCCAGCGGCTTCTTTTATAAATCTTCCTGACTGTAATGTGTCACAAGATACAGTCGCAATCAAATTAAAACCTTCATCAAATCTTCTTTCAGAATTTCTCGTTGTATTTTTTAATACAAAGTACGGGCTTGCTGCTATGGAACGCCGTTTCACGGGCAATGTCCAAATGCATTTAAATTTAGTTGAGTGTAAAGAAAAGCTATTGATTCCTGTTTTTTCTTCTGGATTGCAACAGGAAATCAAGGAATTATTTACTACAGCCATTGATTTATTCAAAAATGCCAATATTAAGTATCAAGAAGCCGGAACTCTCCTTCTTTCCACGCTTGCGCTCAATGATTTTATCCCCTCAAAAGAGAACACAAGCGTCAAGACCTTTTCTCAATTCAAGGAAAGCGGACGGCTCGACGCTGAATATTATCACCCAAAGTTTGACGAGCTAATGAAGCGACTCCATACTCATGCGGAGAAAATGGTTTTGGTGAAAGAGATTCGCACAGAAAATCATCGAGGCGTGCAGCCAGATTACATCGTTGGAGGGGAAATTGCCGTCGTCAATAGTAAGAACATCCTTGAAAACGGCTTGGACTATGACAATTTCAGTGCGACGAGCCGCGAGCTTTGGGAATTGACACAAAAGGCACATATCGAAAAAGGTGACATTCTCATCTATACGACGGGCGCGAACGTAGGCAGAGCTGCATTATATCGGTTGAGGGTCCCTGCATTGGCTAGCAATCACGTCAATATTTTGCGGGTTACACATAAGCACCCGAAATATATTGCCTTCGTCATCAACTCCATGATTGGCAGACTGCAAACGGAACGACTAAGCACGGGGTCGGCACAGCAAGAGCTTTATCCATCGGATATCGATAATTTCTTAATCCCGATTGTGCCCGAAGCGAAGCAAGCGGAAATCGAAGCCTTGCTTGACGAATCCCATGCCCTCCGCGAGCAAAGCAAAGCCCTTTTGAAAGCGGCCACTCGGGCGGTAGAAATCGCCATCGAGCAGAATGAAGCAAATGGAATGGAGTTCTTGGAGAAGGCGCGAGAGCGAAATAAGGAGATGGGAATATAATGTGAACTTGTAACATTGTCGACCTGTGCTTCACTTTGAGATTTGACAATCACAAAGACAAAGACATTACAGGAGGAGAAAACATGTTAAAAAAGATTATTGCCTGCTTGATTGTACTCAATAGTTTTTTCATTTCCGTTGCCAGCGCAGAGTTGATACCTGTGAAGCTAAAATTTTTCAAGGATTGCGCGAGCGGAAAAGCTTCATGCAAATATCGCAACGACAACGATATAAGTTATTATGAAGATGAGCAAATAAAGGTGCATTTGAGAGACGTTCTTGGCTCATGCTACCAAATTGGAATTACCAGCAAGAAGGCATTCACCAGTTCGCATACTGACGGCCTTTATCGGACAATACAATTTTTGCTTGGCGGCAGGGCTCAATATACCACCGCTATCGGGGTTGTACTCGATATTACGAACAAAACAAACGAAGTCATGTTCATAGATTTGAACAAGAGCTTGATTTCCATTGGAAGTTATCAAGGCAAACCCATTGTAGGCGGTATAAAATATATCGATAGCCAAAGCGCCTCCATTCCGCCTATAATCATTATGCCAGGAAAAACAGTAACCAAAGAACTCTACCGTGGCGATTCTGAATTTCTCGATAACGGCGAAGGCGGTCGGTCGTGGGTAGCTCCTTGCGATTTTCCGATAGGAAGAAATATATTTGGCGACGGGACTTTCCTTTTCGCGATAGGCGACGGAAACGCGAAGTTCGTGCCAATGATGTTCTATCGTGAATTAGATTTATCATCAATAGAACAATATAGGGAGAAGTAATAACACGTAAACAGTAAAAAAGCCGTCCCCAAGGACGACTCCGCCGCCCTCGCTTTATCACTACTCAATCGCGTCCTCTTAAAAACGAACGCCCCCGCTCGACTAATGAGCAGGGGCGTTTCTTGCGGGAAGCCTCAGTCGTCTTCCTCTTCCTCTAGTTCTTCGTGGAACTTCATTTCGGGCATTAATGCGTCTAGCCATTCGATGAACTGCTTCCAGTTAGGCGGGTAGGCGTTCGAGCCGTATATGCGCCTCGTTTTCTTCCCGTCCTCGCGATAGGCCAGTTCCCACTGTGTCCCGTCGCAAGCGGTCTGCGCATATTCGTCGCTCCATGAATTTACAGCGAGGGCGTCCCACTTGGCTAGCCAAGCCATGTCCTTCACAGGAAGCCGCTTCCCTTCGTACTGGTCGAAGTCCCCGATATGGTTGAAATTCATGGAGAGGATTTCGTATTTGGCGCTGTGCTTGTATATCCAGAGCCGTACCTCGTCGGAGCCGCCAAAGAAGCCACCGATCTTGAACCGCATAAATTTAAGCATTCCGTCCACCTCGCTTTGCACTACATTATAGCTTCGCCGAAGAGGATTTTCAATCGTGGCGTCGAATCATAATGCAGGGAAGTGGTTCAAGTGGCTCTCATGATTCAGATTATCGTATTTCTATTTTTAATCGCGATCGCGGTGCTTTACTTCTCCATTATCGTGAAAATGATTGCCGAGCTTCTCTTTGCCTTTTTGCGTGGCTTTGTGTGGTGTTACGACAAAATACTATCCTTGTTCGGGAGTAGATAGACAGTAGATATATGATAATATATCCCGCCCTTGCGTTGCGATGGCGCGATGGCGGAGTATGAAAAAGCCGGGGCGTTACAGCCTCGGCTTTTGTTTCATCAAAAAACCGCTCAATGGTTGCAGTCCGCCGGGGTCCAATTCCCCATGGAGGCAACCTATCGAGCGGCTTTTTAGGATGTTCCCCTTCAAACCGCCGCCAAGTTTTTGAACTCCAAGCCGCACGGAGGGAACAACCTATTCACCCGACAACGCGGAGGAGGGCGGGCGTTCCACGTTTACTGCCGCCGGAACTCCTCCGACGGAGCGGATACATGAATAAGTCAGGTGCAATCGGCGAGGTTTGTACTCACTCCGACGCTACGCAAACCGAGCCTACGTTTAGTCGTCTCGATCTGGGTGCTGACTTGAATTTTATTGTATCAAATATTAGTCGGAAAGGGAAGATAGAAACAAAAAAGGCGCTCCTCTCGTTCGTCTCCAGGTTATTGCCCCGGGCGTCGCGGAGCGTCAAGGGGCGATAGAGCGCCCTCGCCGCGCCATTATTCCCACAAGCTATCGAAATGATAAGCGAAAGTGATAAGACCTTTGATGATTTCCAGATTGTATTTCGATTCCTGCTCCATGATTTCATCCGGGGCGTTCGGCACCGCCAGCAACCATTTTCCGTTTTCGGAAAGTTGCCACGGTTCGATACCTTGCTCTTCCAGTTTTATGCATTCTTCCTCGAACCATTGTGCACGTGGGCTGTGCCGCTTACAGGAGGCAATTTCCTCAAACGAATAGAGCATTTTCCGCAGGTCGGCTTCCCATTCTTCTGTCGCCTGCGCAATCGCTTCTTTAGATGGGTTTTCCTTTTGGTCGTCCGGCAAGTACGATGTTGGAACCCGTCGGCGCTTCATGTTCAGAAATGTTCGAATGCCAGCGGCGTTGATTCTTGCCAGTTTGTAGAACAGACACCAACAATCCTTCGGCTTGAAATGTGGCTCCCCCTTAAGTTTCGCGATCTGGCGTCTCCTTTTTTGGTGCATATCATAAATCCTTCCTTTTGAAAAATACTGACACAGTATATCACAATCTTCGAAGTTTCGCTCTTGCTTCCTTTTTGGCTAGCCACTGGGTCTTGGGCGCAATCGTGTTGTCATCTTCCCGTAGCACATTCGCGGGAGAAAAGAAAGCGCCCCCGCGCTATCAGATGACAGAGCGAGAGCGGGCTTTTGATTCCCAGTACATGCACCCTTGAATATAAGGCGCACATCATTTTTCTTTTCGATTCAGATATGTTTTTACGTGTTATTGGCAAATTGATTCTGCTTCTGCACCTAATGCAGGGTTTATCCAAAAGCCAACAAGAGTCTCAATTTTTTCCGAATTTGGTGGATAAGTTACTGAAAAATGGGAATCATCTATCAATTGACAGGCGCTTCTTATATCCGAACATGATGTGTCACTGCAACAGCCCATCATAACAGCGGCTTCTCTTGCTTGGAAACCACCAAATGCAGACGACGCCCAATATATTACAGTCACTTGTTTTGGATATAGAGAATCGTGATTAGAAAATTGACACCAGCCCTGCAACCAACCCCCTTGCGAAGGGTATAGCAACGGATACGGGTAATAAGGATTGCATGGTCCGCGCCATTGCCCAACCGTACCTGATTCACATTTTTGCTCGGGTTTGCACTCATCCCCCTCGAGCACCTGTCCGCTCGGGCACGTAATCGGCGTGCACCCCGACCTGTCGGAGTTCGCCTTCTGACCTATCGGGCACGAGCCAACGGAAC
>CAMHCS010000017.1 GCA_946183785.1 uncultured Selenomonadales bacterium
GCGGTCTATCTCTTGTTTTCGGTTGCTTGCTTCCTTACCGTACATGAGCATTCTCCTCTGACTTATATTTGTACTTCTTGCGGTTGTTTTCGTACTGCTCAATCATCCCGCGCATGTAAGCGAGGTTTGCAAGCTCAGACTCTTGGCTAATCATCGCGTTATACTTGTCAGCGATTCTATCCCACGGGGATTCTGCCCAAAACTTTGCGTCTTGCAGGGAAACGTTGTAGTACGTGTCAATGATTTTCGTGTGGTCTTTGAAATCGTTACCACGCCCTTCAAGGATGAGGACTACGTTGTTCGGCGAGCCATCGGTAAAGACTTGGTCTTCGCGCATAACTTTGATGTAACGTGTCTTGCATATATCGAAATGGATAGCCGCGGCGATCTGACCAACGACGAAGAAGTTTCGCTCGACAGCGTCGAATTGTCTCTTCGCGTCAGTATATAAGAAAGCCGCTCCGCAATGTGTGTCGCCGTTGAATGTCGGGTCGAAATCATTCCCATACTTGACGAACCCGAGCGACAACTCTTCGATTTTGCGAAGTGCTCTTTCAAGGCGTTTCGCCGTCTTGGAGTGCGGGTGCAGCCAGTTGGTTACCTTGTCCTCGATCCCGCGCATGGTTTTGTAATTGTAAGCGCGATACTCGACAATGGCTTCGCCGCCGACGGAATACTCCGGCACATACATCGCGTATTCCATCGCCTTCTCGTCGGCTTCCTGCTCGGTTTTGAAGCCCATGTCGCGGCTGTTGAAAGCATTGATGAGATTGGAACCGGCCGCGACGCCCAACAGTGCCCAAACGTTTCCGACCGGGATAAGCGAGGCAATCAGCTTTGTGTCCATTTGCCTGTCGTATTGCCTGAGCATATCCTCGTTCTCCCAGTGCCCCATTTCGTGTCCCATGACCGCTGCCATCGCCGACATCTGATAGATGTTCGATTTCTTCCACGGTGTCTGCTCGTTCTTGTTGTAAGAGAACGCGCCTGACGTCATGGTAGCCAAATGGTCGAACATGCCCTCATATACATAAATTTGTCCACCGCCATAAGAGATGGCGTTTGCTGAATCATTTTTAGCCATGAGGACAGGTTCGAGACCACGCTTTTTCCCCGGCGTGCCGTACATCCAAAGCTTGTCGGAGTTAAACATCATGATTCTTTTCTGGATGTGTTCAAGCAGTTGATTGTGCTCGACAGAACACTCTGCGGCGAAGTCGTTAGCCGCCTGCGTCCCGATTGCTTTTTCCTGCGCGGAGGAAAGCCAGTGCGCCTCCGTCGAAAACGGCATTGTGATTGTTGCGGCGGTCGCCAATGCCACCGCCAAAGTTTTAGTAGTTTTTCTCATTATCTACCATCTCCCTTCATATTTTGTGGTTTTCTTCCAATACAATAAACCCTGTCAGAGTTTTATGTGGGAATTTTCCCATCCCCTGTTTCGTTGTTGTAAAATATAATAGGAAAGGACTGCAATTTGGTATGAGAGAACGCTGACAAAGCACCTCCACAACTCTCTTGTCTACCAAGCCAAAAAAGAAGGCTCCCTTCACAAATCGAGAGAGCCTTCTTTTGGGGGAGCTAGAAAATACTCATTCTTCTAACGCAAATCTTATTCCTTTAATATTGCAAGAATTTCCTTGCGTTTCAACGGATGTTCCTCGCTCGAAGAGTTGCGAAGTATCTCCAATACGTATAGGATGACAAGCCTCTTATCCTTGGCTATATCCCAAAATGAGATCTATATTCTTTTATGGCATACAATTCATACGATGTTAGCCAAAAGAAAGCTCAAGAAAATAAAAGGGTATGAAGGATATGAGAGTATTTGTCTCGTCCGCCAAGAGCCAGAGCAACTTGAGAAGAAGTGCACGTAATAATATAATTAAAAAGGAAATCCCAGATTACGCGTCATATAAGGCGCAAATCATCATTTAGGGTTGCAATTCGCTTGGCGAATGCGGTCCAAAGAGGGAGGGATGCCTATAAGTTAATATATATTTCACTTCCTTTCTTGCGCCCCACATGGGCGATTTTCAGGTCTCCTCAATCGAGGAGACCTTATTTTTTATCTCACAAAAGACTGCAGAGTATGCTCGCTCTCACACCCATCCCAGCAGAACACTCTCGTCGCGGAGTAAAACGGAACGGCGAGTATGCTCCGTGATACGCTTTCTGGTTTTTGCTATAATATGTATAAGAAATGCAGCGCTCGCACGTTACAGTTCTCGCAAGCTTCCTTCAAATTACAAAAGAACATTTATGGAGGTGCCGACCATGAAAAAAACATTCACGACGATAGAGCTTTTCAATGCAAACGTGAAATGCGACCGAGTTCTTACGCTTTTACGTAAAATTCCCACGGATGACGAAACATTTCACGATCTCGCGCTTGCATTCAAAAAAGTATGGAATGCAAAACAGAGCATTGAAAGTCGAATGCTTATCGATTATGAGCAGAGAAAAAATTTCTCTCGTCGCTAACGGTGAATTTTATAGGTTTTCGCATCATCTAAAGGGAGTGAAACGCAATGTTGACCGCTAAAAGAGTCCACATGATTGTCGACGAACTCCAATCCGACCCTGAAAAAATCGAGACGCTCATACGGTGGATAGGCGGGCGCGTCAAAGTCGAGATTGAGCGTATTGTCGCGCGATCGCTCCAGTATTCTCTGAACCTGTTCGACCGTTTCCCAAAGAGAATGGCTGGCGGGGAGGTCCAGCGCCGCATGTGGGGTTTTCTCGTCGCCGCCTACGATTTGCGCGAACGGGTGCCTCACAATTCCCAATATCTTGCCAAACGGGATAGGGAACGCAAGGAAAGACAGACCCGCGCCCCTTATGGCAACACGCCTTACGCTGGACTGAGCACCGCCGCAAGGATCGACTCGGACTTTGAAATTGCCGCGACGATGGCTGCGGATGGGATGACATACCAGCAAATCGCAGAGGAACTTGTCCGCAGGAACCCCAAGAAATATTTTCGTCATAAGCCATCCGCCGACAATGTTCGAAAGGTTCTGAAGCGCAAAGGATTTCAAAAAAATAAGCCGTCCCCGAAGGACGGCTGAAATGGGACGTGCGAGTCCCTTCCCGCCGAAGTGCGTCGACCGCCTGACGTCGGCCGTGCGTGCCGATTTTCAGAAAAACTCCCTAGTCAGGGACGGTTCGGCAGGATTTGTATTCATTATATCGTAGCCGGCGCGAGGGCGCAAATTGGGCTGTAATTCCGTTCGTTCCTTCCAAAATCCTGTGAGAAGTCACCCCAAAGCCC
Source organism: uncultured Selenomonadales bacterium (assembly GCA_946183785.1). Taxonomy (GTDB): domain Bacteria; phylum Bacillota; class Negativicutes; order Selenomonadales; family Selenomonadaceae; genus RUG12372. The sequence goes on from CAMHCS010000017.1 coordinate 3,272, forward strand.
GTAATCATGCAAAAGGCTACGGGCCTTTGTTTTTGAAAAAAACATAGCTAAAAACAAGCCCCGCCATCGCGCTATGATAACGCAATGGCTTTTTTTGATTTGCCTATTTTTTCAACGAAGAGAGAGCGCCGTTCTTTTTTACATCCTTTTAAAAGCTGACTTTTCATTTGAAGAGTGAATCCGAAAAACGCAATAGCGCATTCCCCATCCATCGAAACGCATGCTAGAAATCTAAAAGATAAATTTATATTCTAAATCTAAATTCTAAATTTAGAATATAAATTTACATTTTACGCGTAAAAGTTGCGCGTAAAAGTTTAACGGAGAATAAAACACTCTCCGCAAAACACTCTCCGCAAAACACTTGCAAAAAAGTCACCGCCGAACCGGCGGATGGGAGGCGCGAGAGCGCGTCCCAAAGGGGCTGGCGATGACTCGAGAGCGACAGGAAAGAGGCTGCGCTACGAAGCGGAAAGCAAGGAAAAAAATTTTTTTAATTTGGCTAGGGCGGCGGACATTGTCCATCGCCGCACCGTGCCGCGAGCCGTGCCAGTAGTGGGATGAGACAATGCGGAGCCGGCTCTGGCTAGCTTCGTTACCCGGCGCCGTGACAGGAGCGCAGGCATTTATGTCGGAGCTCCGGCCACGGCGCCGGTGTCTCGAGCCATATATGTGTTTTGTCCGAACAAAAGTATTAGACTAGCCAGGCGTTGTGCTGCGTGTGACGTTTTCGTTTTAGACTTGCGTAGTCGTTGCGAGCGGCACTATTAAGGTAAGGTCCGGTACGGTAGGGTCGCGCGGGAATGGACGGCCTTCCGCCCTCGCGCCATCCCCCGCGGAAGAGATTTTATTCCCAAATGGCACCCGTGAGGGATTTCATTTTTCGGACCCGCGCTATCGTTTCGTCGCACCATTTCAAGTTAGTAGACTCCGACGTTGTCCCACCCTCGCGCCATTGCTTCGTCACACATTTACAAAGTATCAGGCTGCCGACGGGTCCACGCTCTCGCGCCGTCACTTCACGACCGAGGCACGCCCTCCCAGTGTTCCGCGAGTGAAATCGGTTCGGGTTCGGGTGTCCCGTTCGCCGGGCACTTTTAAGGTAAGGTAGGGTCTGGTAGGGTCGCGGGGGCGGCGTTTTCGTTCCGCCATCGAGTCGTTCTTTCGGGGGAGAGTTTTCCAAGCTTTTTAGGCTGATAGATTTGTAGGTTGGTGGATTGTAATACATTTTTTAGGGTCGGGTTTCGCCCTCGCGTCGTCGCCGTTTTTGTAAGACATTTTCAGGGTATGGTCGTGCGCCCAATTGGGTTTTGTAGGATGTCGGAACGAGAGCGCGTCGGGTTTTCACTGTCGTTTCGTCATACATTTTCGGGTCTGGTAGGGTCGCGGGGGCGTCGATTTTGCTCCACCCTCCTTCCCCCGACGAGTGCTGATTTTTGCTTGCCATTCCAGTTTTTTCGGTTTTACAAAATCAGGGCTAGCATGACGGAGCCTTCGCGCCGCCCTATCGTTTCGGTTTCGCGCTGTCGCTTTGTAAGACATTTTCAAGGTACGGTAGGGTCGTCGGGGATTTTTTCGTTCCGATTCCGAGTCGTTTTAATGAAGGGTGGATTGATTTCGCTTTTGTGTTACGAGTTCGCGAGAGCGCGATGAGTCTTTTTTTGAGATTGGATGACAAAGCTAGCCAAGGCGGCGTTCAGTATTACTTTTCGTTTCGGATTCAGGAGAGATTTTTTCTCTAAGGTTAAAGAAATAAATTTGATTCATGCTCATTCGTGTATAAAACGAAATTTTCTTTTTATTAACCAAAAATCATGAAATCGAAAATAAGTGTTTTGGAAGAATTTTAGCGTCGAATTCCTTCCTTAATTAATATGTAAAAATTGTTTTTGTTATACGCTCTCGCTCCCATATAAATAATGTATTATTTTTTCTTTCATTAAAAAAATCGACTTGTATTGAGAAAGGATGATCGGTATAATTTAATTGTCAAAGGGGCCCAATGGGCTTTGCAGTCGCTCAGAGAGCTGACTGCCGTGTATGTGATGGGGCGGAAGTCGTCCGAAAGGCAAATCGAGAGATTTGGGTTTCTTTATACCTCCCCACAAGGGGAGGGCAAAGGGGAAAAATTAATATCTACTCTAAATAATTCACATGTGCGTCAAATGACGCGACATTGGCCTTTGCTAAATGTCTCTAAAAGTGCGAAATCCTTTCCTTTTACGTCGGTCAAATGTTGCGGGAGTAAGCTTCCCGTGTGCAAAATAGCCAGATAGATTACACCCGGATGCCGGGGGTAACCCTTGCCACCAGTCTCAAAAAGGCTGTCTAAAGTGGATTCACCTAATCGGGTGGGGTTCCTTAAAGTGACGTTCCGCGTTATCGCGTGGTCAAAAATGCCACAAAAACGCCGGTCTATTAGAGGTCTCTTTAAATGAATTTTGTGCCGCGAGGGCGCTTTTTTTATTCCATCGCGAGCCATTTTATATAGGAATTAGTGCTAAGATTTACATAAATAGGAGGCGCGGACGGTGAGTCGGAACAAAGAAAGTATCGCGGCTTTTCTCAATGACTTGGTCATGCACTCTCAAATTCAAAATTCGGGGAAGACAAAGCACCAAATCAAACAAGAGAACGAAGGCTTGACGTCACATGAGATAGCGCAGAAAGCTCCTCTTCAAAAACCGCACGAATACATAGATATGTATAAGGAAATGTACAGAGATATCCGAGATAATACTACAGCGGGTCGCGACGAGAGAGGCGTTTTCCAACCGTCGCTGGTGTCCGGGAGCGACGCGGTCGGGTTTCTAGAGCGAAAAATTGAAACCGCAATCCAAGATATGGAGGAAGGAAAAAGAGGACTCAGCCAAGGTCGGTTTCAGAATATAGTGAGCGCGATTGAGAAAATACCTGCGTTCATGTCCGGTCGCACCGACAGGTTTCAGGAGATTTCCGAGAGCTGGCGAGGGCTTCACACTGTTCTTGACGAGCTTCGGAACTCTTCGACAGTAAAGGAACTCGCCAGTCCGCCGGCGGTGACGCGCGCATACAACAATCCGGAGGCTGTCGTTTCTGCGCTAACAAACGAGAGGGCAAAATTCGTTGCTGAAATGCAGAACCGCTTGGGCCTCCGTGTCGATAACGCACGGACGTTTACAATCAACCCGAATGGCACGATTAGCTTTTTTAGTAAAGGACACATGCCGCACAAGAATTACGCAATTCCAAGGGACTTGTATCATAAAGCGCTTGCGCTGAACAATGGAAAGTTCGGTAGAGCCGAGATAATGCCTTATAGAACGTACTTAAATCACTTGGAAAGCGCATGCAAGAAGGTTGGTGAATCTTACAGCGGCAGTCATTCCTTTCGTCATTCATTTGCAAAATCCCTATATAATAGGCTTTTAGTGGAGGGCAAGAGCGCCATCGAAGCGAAAGCGGCGGTCTCAGAGGCTTTGTTTCACCGCCGAATCGATATTGTTGATTGCTATCTTCGCTAAAAGAGGGACGCGAGAGCGCATTCGCTTCTTCATGTTGCGCGATAGCGCTGTCAAAAAAGGAGATAAAAGAAAAGAAAAATTGTCAAAAAGAAGCCCCGCTCTCGCGCTACGATAACGCGATGGCGGGGCCTTGTTTTTTGCCTCTACAATATAGTGCTCTTTTTGAAAAGGGAGTATTAGACTATCAAAAACATTTTTAAATTCTTTTCTGCTATAATTTCTGTAAGGACGCATCATGGAGTCGCGTTCGCGAAAACGATTGAATGAGCAAGACGAAACGGAAAGGATGACTAAAAATGAAAGATTTGTCTTTATTAGGTTCTCAAAACCCTATCAACACACAAGATCTTGGTGCGCGTGTGAAGAACGAGTCGATTGCGAGAAAACCAATCAAGCAGAAAGATTCGCCCCGTATGACGAAGAAGAACATCAGATTTTTGAAGGAAGAAGAAGTCGAACGTATTTTGGCGGTTGCTAAGAGCGGGGCGTACGGACACGAGCCGACTGATGATTCCGAGGTCTTCCTTATTTACAGGAACTACATGATTATATTGCTCGCCGTCACTTCTGGAATGCGCCAGGGTGAAATCTTCGGCCTGACTTGGCTTTGCATAAACGGAACGCAGATTGAGGTCAAGCACTCGCTCAAATATCTCCAGCATACCCAAGTCTTAACGGCTCCCAAAAACGGACTGACGAGAACAATCGAGATTCCCGTCGCTGTCGCCAAAGCGATGGAAGCGTGGCAGGAGTATCAGACGGACTATGCCGCAAGATATAAAGGGCTTTATCAGAACCATCTCAATCTCGTGTTTACCAACGTGCAGGGCGAGGCCGTAAATTGGCATGGATTCAGGTCGATTTTCCGCAGCATGATAGCCGCTGCGGGACTCGATAATTTTAGTTTGCACGATCTAAGGCTTTATTGGGGGAACGCCGCATTGTCGAAGGGTGTGCCCGCCAAGGCTGTCGCAAAACATCTAGGGCATAACAATATAAATATACCCTTGCTTATATACACTCATTAAGCGTGAATTGGAGGTGTCATCAAAATAGCGCTAATCTCCAAGCGAACGGTGTACCGGTTATAGCTGCCTGTACCCTGTTTTTCTAAATCTCCTCGGTCAAATCGAAGCACGAAATACAAAAATCCTCCTTTCACAGTTTGAAAGAAGGATTTTTAAAATTACAGCCGATTCAAATATCTGTTGCACTTAATGGTGTTGAGTTCAACGGCGGCAGAGTCTCGGAAATAAATGCACTCGCACTGACTCCAGCCTTTTGAGCGGCTTTAAGCAATGCGGCTGCCTTGGCTTTCGTGAGTGTAATCGTCATCTCGACGATGTCATCGCCATCATTTTCCTTTGACTCGCCAAACTCATCAATATAATCATCGCCGCTAAGGTTCTTTTCAGCCCACTCTCGCGCGTCCTCAAACGTGAGCGGGACAATTTTGACACCTTTCGTGCTGGCACCGTTGTAGAACTCGGCGTACTGCGTCAGGCCTCCGCCGAAGCCGAACAAGAAATACTCCCCGGTCCGCTTGCGATATAGAGTTTCCTCGAGGTAATTAAAATCGGTCTGGTCAAGGTCGTTGCACCACCAGCCGACCTGTGTCGCCTTTGTTGTGTCGTAAACCTTACGATTAATTACCTTTTTCATGATAATCCCTCCAATGAATTAGTTTTTAAGAATCCTACACGAGTTAATCTCATGAGATTTTTGCAAGACGCCAAGAAACATAAGCAGTTTCTGTAGGCAAAAACGCGTTCTTTTCGTAAGTTGGTGGTATCGTCAAATATTCATACTAACACCTCCTCGTATCCATAATCTACTAGGTTTGGTTTATCCTAATTCGTATTTTAATGCAAAAAATCTTTCTTGTGTTAAAAAATCTTTTGAAAAATCGTTATTTGATCATGATTTCTTTTACAACCATCAAAGCCAAAAAGATTGTAAATGAACCAGCCCATTAATCCCCCGTCGAAGAAAGGGCGAATGGAATAAGCGCAAGCGTTGCCCAGGGTGCCAGAAAAAGATTATGGCGCCCCCATGCCGGGCGCACCGCAAAAAGAGACCGCTCTTGCAGTCTCTTTTTGTCTTGGCTCATTGAGTTATCGGTCAATGATGGGATTCCCTGAAGTGATCAATAATCACACACATCGAAGAAATCTGGCTCGTTACCATCAATCGAAAGAATGGTGCCGACGCCACTCAAGCCTAGAACATTCTCGAAATAATGGCGCGAAATCGGATTCACAACTACATAGAAGCCACGTCCGTATTCATCAAAATCAGACTTCTTCATGCCGAGAGCGAGCAAATCCTTTTTAATCTTTTCCAGATTCATTATGCATACCCCCTTTGTGCTAGCCAAGGAACTATCGCGGCAGAAGACCTCCTTTCCGATAGGGTGAGGTGATTGTACTACAAGAAGGCGATCCGCCGCAGGAATTTCTGAGAGTGGCGCAAATCATTCATCAAAGAGTCCCGAAAGCCGAACCGCCTTGGCTAACATCTGGCATGCGCAAAAATTCCAGCGCAATTATTTCTGACATCGTACAATGGCGTCATCAGGGTTAGCCAAGAGACACCCTCTACTGAACAAGTCCCCCTTCCGCCCTTGCATTGTCATAAAAAAGCGATAGCGCGAGGGCGTTTTTATGAATTCCCAAAATGTGGTCTTTTTGGTGAACGCACCTAGGAAAACCGGGATGGTGATTTTTCGCGCACGCTATCGCTAAAAATCTGTCCCCAAAAGTACAACGACTTTTTTGCTACAATCTATTGTAGGAGGTGGGAAAATGGCAAAGAAACTTTGGGGCTATGCACGAGTTTCGACAAGAGAGCAGAATCTAGAGCGCCAGCTTTTCGAGCTACGAAAATATGTCAAGCAAGAAGATATCTTTTCAGATATGCTGTCCGGCAAGGACTTCGAGCGCCCTCAATATCAGAAACTCAAAGGATTGGTGCGTGAGGGGGATGAAATCTACATCAAAAGTATCGACCGCCTTGGCCGCAACAAAGAAGGAATCAAAGACGAGCTTCAATACTTCAAAAAGCATGGAGTCATAGTTCACATCATTGATTTTCCACAAACGATGGTCAGCGTAGAGGACGAACGCACCAAATCCGTGATGGATTTACTGACGAACCTGCTGATAGAGGTCTTCGGCTTTGTTGCTGAGGAGGAGCGCAAGATGATTCGAACGCGCCAAGCCGAAGGGATTGAGACGTGGAGACGAACAGGACAAACAAAATCCGGTCGTCCATACGGGCGCCCGAGGAAAGAGATTCCTCAGAAGACATGGGACGATGTGAACTCGCTGATTCGCGAAAAGCGTATTAAAACCAAGCAAGCGTGGGCGCTCTTGGGAGTGTCGAAGAATACATATTACCGTTTATTGCGTCGGAAAAAGTCTGACGCCGCAGATTAAACATAACCGCTCTCGCGTCAATGATAGCGCGAGGGCGATCTTCGTTTTTCTAGCCAAGCAATCCTTCCGATAAAAATGTGCGCTCTCGCGAAAATCCCTGCGCGAAGAATCCATCTGAGATTGCCGAAGGCGAAAGTGGTGCCAACAAGCTCCATATTCTTACTGAGTGTTAATTGCTTGATTTTATGCGGGATTGAGAGAAGCAAAGCGTAATAAAATCGTAATAAAAAATCCGCGAGAAGCAAATTTTCGCGGATTTTTTGAACTATTTGACTTTAGAGAGCCTGTAAAATCAAGGGGACTATTTATAAAAACTTATTTGAAGTCCTGACAGGTTTTTGGATAATCATATTATTTTTATATCGTCGCTTACTTTATACTTCTGCCTCAGTAAGGACATGACCTGATCGTGGCTAAGCTGCCTGTATGTGGTCTTTCCGCCTTCCGTGACCTTCTGCCAATAGGTGTTTCCCATGACCTCATCCCAACGAAGGCAGGAGGCAGGGGAGTTCGGGTCCCCCGGGCAAGTCCAGATAAGGCCGATGTCCTTGGACAGTTGTTCCTTAAGTCTGTTCATCCCTGCTTTCCCTTGATTCGGCAGGACAGCTACGTAGTCATAGAAAGAATCCAGATCATAGATTTCCTTAATAGAGCCTCCGGACACTCCGTCCAATTCCGCATCGTTCATGCGCTTGTTCATCAATTCGTTTGCCATTTTCGTTATCTCCCTTTTGTAATGTCATATTCTCTTTTTCCTTTCATACGTATATATACGCGAGCCGGAAAAATGTGACAAGTTTTTGAAAATGCAGTGATTCTTTTATTTCCCGTACTTTTTGTGAAGCATATCCATGATCTCGGCGTGGGAATATTTCTTGTGCCTGTCATAGTAACGATTCTTGGAATCGTCGCTGTTATCCTGAATATTCAAGGCAACGCTGATGTCAAAATCACGATTCAACAAAATGCATGCTTTCCTCGCCGCAGCCTCGATGTTGGTCGGCATCTCGACCCCTTTCGACTTGTAGAATTTGATGATATCATACGTCTCTATCCTCGTCCCGCCGGACACCTGCACCAATTCGTCCTCGTTCATCGTCTTGTCCATCAATTCTTCTGCCATTTTCGTTACCTCCTTTTTAATGTTGCCGTTGCTTTTTCCCTTCATCCGTATATATGCGCGAGCCGAAAAATCCTGACAGGATTTTGGGGATAAATTTTATAATTCGATATCCGAGGCTTCCCGCAGATCACCACATCCGCCGCAGCGTCAGCGCGCACATCATGTCCTTGTCGTGGGCGCCTTTTTGCAGCGTCGCGTCGCCCGCCAGCCACCAGCCGGGCGCGAACTCCGCCTCGCCGCCCAGGCTCACGACGAAATGCGTTTTATCCTGCTCGTTCCGCATTTCGTAGCTCGACGCCTCGTCGCCGACATAGCCGAAGGTCAGCTTCGGATCCGCGCCCGTGAACGCGTGCTTCACGCCGAGGCGCAGCGCGTAGCTGCCGTTCGCAAGGTAACGCTTACACTCAAAGCCGAGGCCGCCCGCGAAGTAGGTGTTCCTCGCGCTCGAAACCCGTTGGCCGAAGACGCCCGCGCCGCTCTCGGTGTAGCCGTCCTGCCAGAGCTCGGAAAGCTGCATATTGGCATAGGGGCTGAGATGCCACGGCGTATCCTTGCTCGCGTGAAGATCGTACTTATATTCGCCGCCCAGCTCTAGGATACGGCTGTCGTAGTTCGCTTTCGGGAACAGACCGAGGCCGGCGATGCTCCGCGAGAGGTCGTTCCTGAGCCAGCCGTAGTCGAGATAGACGAAGCCCACGTGAGGGCCGCCGCTGTAACCGCCGTAGAAACCAAACCGCGTGTCCTTTATCTCGTTCCGCGCACCCGTGTCGGCAAAACCCACCGTGCCATAGCTGACAAACGCGCCCGCGCGCCACGCCTTGCTATAGGCGCGGTCCCAGCCTACTGCGAAGGACGTGCCGTGATAGTACGCGCCGCCCTTAAGGTCGCCCCAGTTCTTCGCCGTCTTGAACCAAAAATCGTTGTCCACGGGCTGCGGCAGCTTCATCGGAACCGTGACCGCTTTTTCCTCTCCCTCGTCAAGGCTCTCGGCGGGAATCTTCACGTCCACGGGCTTCGTCACGAAGGCTTCGGCGAGCCGTAAGGAAACGATGTGCCCGGTCATCGCGCTGGTCTGCGCGAGGTTCATATTTTGCGCCGACACGTTCGACGAGATGGAGGAAAGCGCCGCTATCGCGCCCGGCGCATCGAGATCGAACAACGGGCGCATTTCCCCCTCGCGCGGGTCGTCCACATTGTCGAGGGCCCTTTGCATAGCAGCCATCGCGTCGAAAGTCTCGTTGATCCTCTCATCCGACGTGCCGAGATTGTTCGACGCCGTCACCGAAACCGTGATGGCATCGTCTTCCACGGTCACCACCTCGCTGAGCATACCGTTGAGGGGGCTGTTGCCTGCGTTCTTCGGAGTGCCCGTAACATTTTCCGCGGTGAGGACGGTGAATTTCTCGCCGGGCAATATGTCCTCCACTTCGATGGTAGAGCCTTCCACGTCCGCCGTCCCCTGCACTTTGAACTGCGAATTGATAACGGTACCGTTTTCCTCATTGACGACGCTGATCAGCTTGCCGTCGGAGTCGAGATGTGCCGCCTGCAAATTGCCTTTCCCGTCCGCGTCGCCCGCCACGGCAATATTGCGATTGTAGAGCGTGCCGCCAATGACGCCGCTTCCTTTGATGACGCCTTCCTTGACGCTGTAGGCGTCGCCCGCCACCGAGCCGTTGATGCCGTTGATAAGGAGCGTTCCCTTCTCGACGATGCTGGCCCCCTGATAGGTGTTTTCCCCGGAGAGGGTCAGGCTGCCCGCTCCCGTTTTCAGAAGCCCCACATGAAGCCCCGCCAGTCCGCTTTTATCGACCTCTTCATTGAATTCATCGATGTAATCCTGTATGACTTGAGGGTGCGGCCAGGTGTTCGTCGTGTAATATTTGTGCCGCGCTCTCAGGTCTGCCTCCTCGCTGTCGGCCTCGAGATAGCCTGCGCGGATTTCGCGGATGACGTTCGACCATTCCGAGTCATAGCCCGCCGTGTCAACGGTGTAAAGCGCCTGCTCTGTCTCTTTCCCCAGCACCGTATAGTCGCCGCTGATATCGTCCGCAGACAGCCGACGGGCGTTCAGTGCCGCCAGGCCGCGCACGGCTTTCCCCACGTCGAGAACCCCTTGCCCGACGAGGGCCTCCATCGGGACGTTGTAATAGGGAACCACCTCGCAGTTGGGATTATCGAAGGCCCTTTGCAAAACACTGTATGGATAAGCATTCGTGTCCCGGTCCTTCTCCTCCAGGAGTTTTTGGATATCCTTACGCAGCTCACTTTTCGTCTTAGGGTTTTCGGGCGGCTTGGTATCAATGTAGAAGATATTGACCTTGTTACGTCTTTGATAGGAAACGACATAGCCGTTTGTGGCGGAGACGTCGTTCAGGTTGCCAGTGGACAGCAGCACGTCGCCGATCTGCTTGGCGCTCAGATAGGGGAACGCCTGCTGGACGAGAGCCGCGCCGCCCGCCACGAACGGCGTGGCCATGGAAGTGCCGCTCATGGGGACGTTCAGCACGCCATCTTTCGCAAAGTTCGCGTTGGTGGACAGGATATTGGTACCGGGGGCGGCCAACGTATAGTCCTCCGCGTAGCAGGCTAAATTGGAAAAAATGCCCATGAGCTGCGTCCCGGATATTTCCCCATCCGGACCGCGCTTGACTATGTCGTCAAGGGCCGTCACCGCAATGACGTGGTCCTCCGCCTCGTCATACAGCGAGGCGGAAAGCGCCTGGGCGTTCCCTTCGGGGCGTCCGACGTTGCCCGCCGCGAACATCAGCAGCTTGTCCGCCTCCGCCGCAGCGTAAATGGAGTCCATGCAGTCGCCCGCGTGTTCCTTCACATATTCCCGATACGCCTCAAGACTGTCGAAGTTATTCAAATAAATACGGTACGACCATGAATTGTTGATGACCTTCACATCTTTCATCGAAAGATAGGGCTCAAAGGTGGAATAGCCCGGATCCACGCGGAAACGGTTCCTGCTGATATACTCTCCGTACACCGCCCCCGGGACCTCCGCCTCAAAGGCGACGCCATGCATCCCGACGCCGTTCCTGTCGGCGGCGGCGATACCGGCTACATGCGTCCCGTGGGTGACCTTATCCCAGCCGTATTCCTCTATCGTATAGAACGGCGGGCGGCCAAGGACATCGCTGAACTTCGCCTCGTTCAGCATGGAGGAGTCGCTCTTGCCCGAAAAATCCGGATGCTTGAAATTGACCGGCGAATCGCACACGCCGAGGCGGATGCCCTTGCCCGTGAAGCCAAGATCGTATGCCGCCGCCGCGTTGACGATATCCAGCCCCCTCGACGCAAAATATTCCGGCGTCTTCCAGTCCGCTTCCGCCGCATAGGCAAAGGACGGCGCCGTCGCCAGCCCCGCCAATATCAGCGCCGCGAGGCGCCGCGTTGCTTTTCCGTTGAGTTTTTGCGTTCCATGCTTCTTCATCATTGTCTCTCCTATGGTCGATTCATCGTTTTCTTTGCTTTTCGCTTCTTGGTCTTCCCAGCATCACGAGATTTCCGGACGCCGCCTGACTTACCTGATCAATATTTCCGATACTTAAAATATGTCACTGTTCATTTACGTGTCCTCGAATTGCCGGAACGTTCTACTCCGACTTCGGATATAGGGTCCGACACGCCTCATCAGCCCTTGTATTTCTTGCGGAGCATTTGCATGATCTCCTGGTGGTTATATTTCTTTCCCTTGATGGTGTACCAGTTGGGTTCAACGTTATGCAACGCGGAACGCGCCTCGTTCATCTTGGAGACAGGAATCGATTCATCCCATTCAACCCCCAGGTCTTTAGCCAACTGATCACGAATCCCATTGGCCACATCTACCCAGTTCCTGGCTTTCTCCCGGCAGTCATGCCCATGGTCCTCATAAAAATACATCAGTTCATAAAGTTCAGCTCTGGTACCCCCCGCTACCTTGTCCAGTTGATCTTCGTCCATAACCTTATCCATCAATTCCTCGTTTGCCATTTTCTTCTCCTCCTTTGCCTTTTCCGAAAGTATCCAAACTCAGGGAACAAGGGATTAATCGGGGAGCGGCGCTTCGGTCACCTCGATGATCTTGTAGCCCCTCTTACGGTAAAGCTCCTTCATGTTTTTGAGATATCGCTCATTGATCATACACGCTTTCTTCCATTTCTGCAGCTTCCTAATGCCGGCCACATTACCTTCCTTCAGCAGCTTATCCAGTACTTCCTGGCTTCCCTGATAGTCGCCGTAGTAACCGTCAATAATCCCCAGCCTTGTATGGGTGATAATCATTACCTTCGCTCCGCCCACGACGTTGTCCAGCTCTTCCTCAGTCATCATTTTTGCCATCATTTCTTCGTTTGCCATTTTGTTCCCCTTCCCTTTACTGTTTATCCTTTAGATTTTCCATCATCGCAGGATTCCCCGCCGCTGCCGCCATGTCCATCTCCTCATCATTGAGCCGCTGCGCCCAGAGGCCTTCGCTTCCCTGCGCTGCCATCTCCCGAGAGCGCCGCAGGGAAATCAGCTGGTGAAGCAACGGGGCCCGCACCGGGCTCAATCGTGAGAAGTCAAACCTCCCGAGCCGCCGTTCCAGTTCCTTGTCTTCCATCTGCGCCGCCCCCCATTTTATTATCTTTCACCTGTATATATGTGCGAACCGAATAATCCTGACAGATTTGGGGAGAAATCTTCATGCATGTTGACCCTTCCTTAATCAGGCTTTCTGATTCTTTGAACTTTTACCTTTCTTTCCCCTTCGTTTGCGAGAGAAGGAACGTACTCGTGATATTGGAAGCAACATTGCCGACCGTGTTGATCATGCTCACGATCGGATCGATGCACAGAAAGAGCATCACCGCTCCCATCGGGATGCCGACAGCCGCAAAGACTGTGGAAAGGCCGATGAGTACCGCCCCGGGACAGCCCGGCAGCGTAAAGGAAACGATGAACAGGGAGACGAACATCGAAAACAGGGTGTCCGCATCCAACGCAATGCCGCAGGTCCGGGCCATCAACACCGTGACAATGGCGATATGCAATCCCGTGCTGTTCATGTTGAACTGGATGCCCACGGGCAGTGAGAACATGGCGAGCTTCCGGTCAACGCCGAACTTTTCCGCGCAAAAGGATATAGTCTGCGGCAGGCAGGCGTTGGAGCTGTTCAGCGCAAAGGGAACAGGGGCGAACCCCGCCATCTTTTGCAAGAAAGAGACAGGAGCCGCCCCGCCGAGTGACATGGCGAAAGCCGCGCAGATGAGAAATACGAGCCCGAGCCCGACGACGTCGCCGATCAGGACTTTCCCGAGCGGGAGAAGCGCATCCAGCCCGGTGGACAGCATCAGATGCGCCATCGACGCAAAGACGAGCAGCGGAATAAACTGCACGACGACGTCGATCATGTCCATGCACAGGCGGTTCAAGAACTCGATGGCCTCCTTTACCGGCATGGCCCGATCACCGGCCCGGTTGATCATTACGCCGACAAAGCAAGCAAGAAAAAGTACCTGAAGGATGCTGCCGCCCATAAAAGGCTTCAGGAGGCTGTTGGGGATAATGCCGACAATCATGTCCCGCAGGGAAAATTCCGCCGCCGCCCCTCCCTCCGGAATGCTCGCCAAGAGCTCAGGCGACGCGTCAGGGAACAACATGACGCCCGCCGTGATGCCGATGACGGAAGTGACAAGAAGCTTCGCGAGCGAAACGCCGACGAGCTTTCCGCCGAGCCGCCCCACGTCCGCCGCGTCCGAAATGCCGGTGATGCCGGACAGCACCGCGAAGAACACCATCGGCGCCACCATCATCAAAAGGGCGTTCATGAACATCTCCTGTACAGAATCCAAGATCATGTGATCGATCCATCGAACCGGCGTCTCTGCGAGAAATGTCTTCATCAAAAGCCCGGCGGCAATCCCTAATACCAGGGCCGCGATAACCTTTCTCGTCTGCTTGCCGTCGGCCTCATGCACTTTGATGGAGATGACGTTCTCTCCGTCTTTACGGCTGTAACTGAGCCTGTTTTTATATGACAGCAGGATGGCAAGACCGTATGAATCCACCTCGTCATCTTCCATGATCTCATTCGTTCCTGACAGTGGATTGTACGCTTCCCCCTTTGCGGACAGGCGGAGGGATATATCACCCCAGCGCTGCCGCACAACGAGCAGTGCGGAAAAATCTTCGACCAGGGAAAAAGCCGCTTCCATCCGGGAAAAACATTCTTCGAAAAGAAGCTGCGCCGTTCGTCTCTCTTCTTCCGTCGCTTTTGTCTTTACAAGTTCCGCATCCAGCCACGCCACGACCTCGCCGTAATTGGAACCGGATACCCGGAAAGAACTGCTTTTCATATACGTGTCCTCTCTTCAAACGTTTTTTTCCGCGCGAGGCCAATTTTGCTCCCGACCCCCGGCACGTTGTTGAACCCGTCAATCGCTTTAAACGTCATACAGGCCGAAATATTGATGACCGCATGGCTCAATAATTCATCTTGTAATCAAAATCAAACGGGCCGTCATAGGCGGGCGCCCCCGGGTTGGCCACGACGAATGTGTGCGGTTTCTTCTCCCCGGGGCGCACGGAAATATTCGCGTTGACAATATCGGTTTCGTCCGCCCATATTTGCTTCTTGCCGTTCGCGACGGCAAAAGAAAGCGTGATATCTTTCAGCCGGACATCGGAACCGCCTTCATTCAGGAAATAGCCGGATATTTCTGTCTCACCCTTGCGGAGGATGACATTTTCCACGACGTATTGCAGTCCGTCCTCGGAACGCGACGCCGTCTTCCGGCTCGACGTCCCGACGCCGCTCTGGCTGTCCAGGTATACCGACGTCTTCTGGTTGAGGGATTTTCCGTCCGTGCTCCGTTCCACGTTCACGGACGCGGAAGCGTTCATCTGCGGCTTGCCGTCGCTCGTGACCGAAACCGATGATTCGGTGGTGCTGCTGGCGCTGTAACTGCAGCCGCCAAGTAGCGTCAGGCTGAGTGCGAGGCAAAGCGGCAGAAACAATCTATTTGTAAGGCTTCTCTTCATGGCTTCCACATCCTTCATCTGTTTTCTGCGGCTTACCCTTGAGGATCTTTGCCTCCAGAGCGGCAAAGATGTTCCGGTTTCCTCCGGGCTGCATTGACGCCGACGCCGTCGCCCAATTGGACGGTGTGCCAGGAATAACGGCGGTATGATTCCATTGTCATGTCGCCTTTCGATCGATATGAAAAAGAAGCGGCGGGGATTGTTTTCACAATTAAACTATTGTCTGCTTTTTTCTTGAAAGTTCAGAAAAGCCTGGCCTGGCTTCTCATCCCGGCCGGGCTTTGCAGCTTTTTTGAACCCTTAGTACTTCCTCCAGTGGTTATCTGCGGCGTTTCAGCCCAAGCTCCTTTGCCAGTGCGTTGACGTCAAAGGTCGTTGCGTTTCCTTTGGGATCGTGCAGTATAATCGTCTTCTGATAGTGGTTAAAGTTATGCTGGATCAGCTTTGTCAGGGCTTCTTTCTCGTTCCTGCCGGTATGGGACTCAATCTTCCCGGTATCCTGATTGTACATCCTGTAAGTAACCTGTCCCTTCTTGCCGACGATGCGCTGCATCATGCCGTAGCTGTAGCCGCCGGCCACCTGGTCCAGTTCTTCTTCCGTCATGCGCTTTTCGTCGTCTTCCTCTGCAATCAGCTTCTCCGCTGACGAGTCAACCAGCTTCTCAAGTTCGTCATAATTCGTTACGATCGGTTCTGCCATTGTAATTATCCCCTTTCCAGTTGTGATGATATTGTTGATGCTATTGTTTCCCGTATGCGCCCCGGCTTGCTTTCACCTCCCCGGCCATGAACGTTGACGTATTTGTTTGAAAGTATTGAACTCCTGGAACTTTTTTCTTTTCAACCGTATATATGCGCAAATCAAAAAAAACTGACATGATTTTGAAAAAAAATTATTCCACTTGTTTTGCTTGTCCTTCGGGGTGGAGCCATGAATCGTCGAAGGCTTTTTGTTCGGACTTCCCCTCGTCTCTCGCGGTGACGTAACGCGGCACGTCCATGTCCACGGGGACGCCCATCGCCTTTGCGAGCGCAGCCTTGTTCAGGTTGTACTCATAGAGCGCAGTGTAATAGTTTGTTCGGGCCTGGGTCAGCTTTTCTTGCGCGTCCGTCACGGCCAGGAGAATATCGACCCCCTCCTCATAACGGACTTGGGCGATTATGTAGCGGTTCTCGGCCTGCTTTACCGCTTCGGACGACGTATGTATATTGACCTCTGCCGCTTTCATCCGAATATAGGCACTCTCCGTCTGCAAGCGGACGTTCCGCAGCAAAAGCTCCGCCTCGGCCTGTGCTCGCTGAGCCGTGTACTTTGCCGCGTTGACGTTTGCCGCGGTCACCATGTTGTCAAAGACATTCCATGAAAGGTTGAGGCCCGCTTCCCACGCTTCGCTCCGCTCTCGCCGAAAAGCTTTTTCGTCGGCAATGCTTTTCGAGGCGATGGCGGAAAGGGTAGGCCGGTAGCCGGCTTTCGCCGCTTCCTTCTGCGCCTCCGCCGACTTTACCGTATATTGCGCCGCCGCAGCATCCGGACGGTTTTCCAGCGCATAGTCCAGGCATTCCGAAAGCTCCATCCCAAACGGCTCGTAAGAAAAGCTGTCCGTCGTCTCGAACTCCGTATCATGGGGTAGCCCGACGCAGGCGAGCAGCGATTTCTTCGCGACGTCAAGCGCCCCTTCCGCGCTAACAAGACTCTGCTGATAATTCGAGAGCTGCACCTGCATTTGCAGTACGTCGGACTTTGCCACTGCTCCCTCGCTGAACTGGTTCTCGATCAGGGAAAGCTGCTCGCCGGACATCCGCACCGCACTCTCGGCGACCCGCACGAGATTTTTCTGCTGCAACACATTGTAATAGGCTTCGGTGGTCTGAAACTTCACCACCTGTTTCGTATTTTCCAGCGTGAGGTCGGCGGAGGAAAGGCTGTGACCGCGCGCCTTGACAGTGTTCTCTATACGCCCGCCCGTGTAGAGCGGGAATTCGGCGGAGACGCTGTTCGTGAATCTGTGCTCATAGGGATCGTCACTAAGCCCTAAACTATACCGCGCACGATTCACATCATAATCCGGCCCGCCGATGCGGTATGCGCCGGACCGCCATCCGATATTGAAGCCGTAGGCGCGGCGGGCGGCGGAAAGCTGCCATTGTGCTGTGTTCTTTCCTGCCGCGGCCGCATCGATGCTCTCATCGCTTGCGAGAGCCATCTCGACGCTTTCGGAAAGGGACAGCGGCACGGCGGCGGCCTCGCAGATTGCGCAGCCCGCCGCGAAAAATATCGCCGCCGCCATGCGTCCCGCCTGTTTCATCGGTATCCTCATTGATTTTCCTCCAAATATTTTTTCAGCGACTTCCGGCTCTGGGAAAGCGACGCCCAGACGGCCTCCGTCGTCATGCCGAGCTCTTCCGCGATTTCTCCCGCCGACATTTCCAGCCAGTAGGTCATAGTCAGGATTTTTTGCTCCCGCTCCGGGAGTTTTTGCAACGCCTCGTGAAGCTCTTTTTCCCGTTCTCGTTTCAAAATTCGCGCTTCCGGGCTTTCCTTTTCCGGCGCCGGCGGGTCGAAACCTTCGTCCCACGACGTGTCGAGCGAACGCTGCTTCCCGCGGAAAATCATGCGGAGCTCGTTGACCGCGATCCTGAACAGCCATGTGGAAAAAGCGCCCCGGCTCTCGTCATATTCGCTGAGATGAGCGTACATATTGAGAAAAGTGCGGCTGACAGCCTCATCGGCAATTTCACCGCTCTGTGATTTCGAAAGCAGGAATCGATAGACTGCCGGAAAAAATGTGTTGTAGAGCTCGACGAACGCGGCTTCATCCGTGACGGCAAGCTTCGCCAGCCGGTTCAGATACGCACGCCGTTCGTCGTTTGATGTTTCTTTTGTCATGACCTCACCCACCGGCTTCGCCGGTCCCCCCCTCCCCAAAGGGGAGGGCAAGTAAATTCTATGCGACTTGCCGCTTTACCAGTTCGGCGAAGATGCCGCCCTTCTCGATCAGCTCGTCGAAGCCTCCCTCTTCGGCGATACGACCATCGTCCATGACGATGACGCGGTCGCAGCCGCGAATTGTCGAGAGACGATGGGCGACAACGATGCGCGTGGCCTTCAGCTTGTCAAGGCTCTCGGTGACGATGGACTGGGAACGGTTGTCGAGAGCGCTGGTGGCCTCGTCGAAAATCAGGATGGCAGGTTTTCCCACAAGAGCGCGGGCAATTAAAAGACGCTGCCGCTGACCGCCGGAGATGTTGGAGCTGCCCTCACTTATGACAGTCTGCATTCCCATCGGCATTTCCGAAATGTCCTCAGCGATTCCCGCCGCCTCCGCCGCCTCCCAGGCGTCGTCCTGGGTCAGGAGACGTGTACCGACGATGTTCGTGAAGATGTCGCCCGTCATGAGCTGACCATTTTGCAGGACCACGCCAAGCTGCGTCCTGACCGACGGCAGAGAAAGTTCTGAAAGATCCTGGCCGTCGTAATAGACGGCGCCCTTCGTCGGCTTCTCGAAGCCCAAAAGACAACGGACAAGCGTGGATTTCCCGCATCCGGATCGTCCGACGATGGCTACGTTTTCCCCGGCGCGGATATGGAAGCTGACGTCGTGCAGCACTTCCACGCCGCCTTCGTAAGCGAAGGAAAGATGCTCGACCGCCATGGCTCCCGAAAGCGTTTCAGCGTCTGGCTTGTCCCCGCTGCTCTCCGGCACTTCTTCGAGAATCGGCCGCAGATTTTCAAGCTGAGGCTGGATGCCGAAGAAGACGCCAATCAGACCGATGACCTGCCCGAAAACGCCATTGAACGAGGAATACGCCGCATTGAAGGCCATGAACTGCGCGTAACCGATGACGGCGCCCTGCCCTTGTCCTCCGTCTCCGCCGTAAACGGCGATATAGTAAAGGAGCATCGTCAGGATAAAAGGCTGGATGCTCGATATAATGGAGGTGTAATTGTTCTGCCAGCGGAGCGCGAGCTCCCAATTCCACTGTTCGCCGAAATCGCGGCTCCAAAGGCGATATGCCTGTTCCTCGGCGCCCTGCACGCGAAACTTCGCCAACCCTGCGAAAATCTGCTGCACCGTGCCCGCCGTCTTGTTTCCGGCCGCGATAATCTTTCGCTGAAACTCCAGCACTCTGCGATAAATGAAAAATTCGAAGATGGAATAGACGATCCAGACGCCCACCGCCGCCAACGTCAATTTCAGGCTGTAATAGCACATCAGAAAGATGCTCCAGAAGGAAAAAACGAAACTGAAAAGTGTGCCCACAAAACCGCCGGAGACGAGCCCCTTGACGGCGCCGAGGCCGCCCATACGGCTCGCCAGCTCACCTACGGTGTAGCGACGGAAGAATTTCGGCGGCAGGGAAAGAAGCCTTCCCCAAAGCGCCGCTTCGGAGCTGATCTCGATTTTCGTCGAAATCCGCATGACCGCAATCGAGCGGACGATGGAGAGCGCCGCCATGGTAAAGCTTGTGACCATCAGGGCCTGTGTGACGGTGGCGAGCCCCTGCCGGTCGAGAATCGGGATGATGTCCTGGAAAATCGTCTCGGTGATAATCGGCGTCACAAGCGGAATCAGCCCGGAAACTAGGCTCACAATCAAAACAGTACGATAGTCGGCCTTCCAGCACTGACGGAACATGAACTTCAAGAGATCCATGAGCTTCAGTGCCCGAGCGGGGAAACCCGCATAGCAGGCGAAGGCTTCCTTCGCAATATTTTCCGCTGTCTCTTCAGTGACAGGGATTCCTTTAGGATGCGTCGCCGTAACAACTTTGTAGCAATCGGGGGACTCGGGAATCAGCGCAGCAAGATGCTTTTCCTCGCCCCAATAGCCGATCATGACGCCAATGTCTGACTTGTACCAGTTCTCCGACAAAGTCACGAAGCGGAGCTGCATATTGCCCTTTTGCACAAGGCGATGGAGCAGCCCTACCTGATCGAGCCGCTTGGCCATGTCAGCGGAGATGGAAATAGCTTCGACGGGAAGCCCCATCGCTTTCGCAGCCTCGGAGACGACGAAAACCGCTTCTCCCGTTTGCCCGCTTTCGCTGCCATCCGCGTCGTAATGAAGCTCCTCTTCGCCGAGCAGGCTGCGGATAGAGTTTTCCACGAGTATTTTCTTCGCCCATGCCCGCACCTTCATGCGGCGGGAGAGCCGCTTATCCTCAGAGCCGAACCGTATACCGAGAAACATCGCAAAGATTTGCTCGCTTTCGGTGAAGGCTTCCATCAATGCGTCGTGAGTCTCTGCTTCCTGCAGCACCGTACCGTCGCGCCATGACTGGAGAATGTCGTCGCCCTTTTCTGCGAGGAGCCGCAGCCATGGGATTTCGCCGAGACGCTTGAACCATACCTGCATCAACAGACGAAGAGTCTCATCTGACGCTTCGTCAAAAGAAGTTTCTTCCAGCTCCGCGTCCTCGACCGCGGACAGCACAACATTGATCTCGCCGAATTCGTCGAGAGCAGGGAAAGCTGCGTCTCCGGCGCCCATCCCAGAAAGATAGAACTGCCGGAACGAGGCGTCGCCCGCTGTGACCGCATAAGCTTCCACTTCGCCGGAGACGACGCGGAAATATTTATTGCTTTCCGTTAGTTCTATTCTTTCACCGGCATTGAGTTTCATATCCGTAACCCTTTCTTCCTTTATTCTTCCCTTTCCCGCTCCTCAATCAAGTGCCTGTACGGCCCGTCGTTCTTTATCATCTCACGGTGCGTGCCGCGTTCCACCACCGCCCCGCGCTCCAGCACGATGATCTCATCGCAGTCGCGGATGGTCGAAAGCCTGTGCGCCACGATCAGGCAGGAGCAACCGCGATGCCTTATATTTTCCAGCACTATTTTTTCCGTGATAGGATCCAGGGCGCTTGTAGCCTCGTCCAGCACAAGTAGCGAGGGATTGTTGGCCAGCGCGCGGGCGATTTCGAGGCGCTGCCGCTGGCCGCCGGAGAAGTTCAGCCCGCCCTCGGCGACCTTGGCTTCATAGCCGCCGTCGAGTTTCAGGATATCCTCATGGATGCAGGCGTCCTTTGCCGCCTGAACAATGTCGCTTTTCTGCACCGAGGCGTCGAAGAGCGCAATATTTTCCGCAACGGTCCCGGTGATCAGGAAAATGTCCTGATCCACCGACGCGACAGAATTTAGGATCACGGCTCGGGACAGCTTGTCCCTTGACACGCCGTCAAAGGCCACGGTGCCGCTCCACTCCTTGTAGAGCCCCGTGACGATCTTCGCAAGCGTCGATTTGCCGCTGCCGGAGGCGCCAACTACCGCCACCCAGCCGCCGGGCCGGACATGCATGTTAAAATCGGTGAGCAACGGTTTTTCCAGCGGACTGTAACCAAAATTCACGCCTGTAAGGGAAAGCTCCCCCGAAAGACGGTCCCGCGGGAAACTACGCTCGGCGTCATCCGCGGGGAAGTTCAGCGAATCCACTTTGTAGCGGCGTACGTCGTTCAAACGCTGCATCTGCATCTCGGTGGTCTGGAGCGTCGAGCCGAGGCCGATCAAAGCGTTTACGGGAGCCTGAAAACTCCCCATGAGGTTCTGGAATGCCATGAACATACCGGCGGTCATCATGCCGTCCATGATGGAAAAACCGCCGAAGGTCATGATCAGGGCGCCGTTGATGCCGCCGAGGAGCGTCGGCAGGAGCGTCACCGACAGAGACCACATAGTTGTTTCCTGCGAAGCGGACAGCACCTTTGTCTGGTAGCCCGACCACTTCGTGAAAAAATCCGCCTCATCGCCGTTCGCCTTGATCGTCTCGATCATGCGAAGGCCGTTCATTGCGACGCCGTAAGCTTTGCCCGCGTCCTGCTGAATCCGCATATTGAGGTCAGTCAGCTTCCGCCGCATCATGAGGAACATAATCAGCCCGACGGAGCTGAAAGCAATGCCAATCAGGGTAAGAGTCACATTGTACTGCAAAAGGAGCAAAAGATAAAAAATCGCCACCAGTAAATCCAGCACCGCCGTGGCCGCCGGACCGGAAAGCACACCCGCAATAGACTCGTTGAAGCCGACGCGCCCTGCCACCTCCGCCGCATATCGCTGATGGAAGAACTGCATGGGCAGACGAAGGAGATGCCAGAAATAGCTCGACGAGTCGGCCAGCGTCAGTTTTCTCTGCCATGCGGTCAGCACCACGGCGCGAAGCCAGGTAATAACGCCGGAGATGATGAAGGAAAACGTCATGGCGAGACAGAAATTGAACATCCAGTCCGGGTGTTTGCGCGTTAGAATGTCGTCCATAAAGATCTGGCTCATGACAGGGGAAGCGAGGCCCGGGATAATGGCGCAAAGCTCCAGGATCAGGATATAGACTGCCGCCCATTTGTCCTCGCGGAGTTTTTTCCATATATCGGCAAAGACGTTGTATCGTTGTCCTTCCTTGACAAATCCTTCTCCAGGGCGCACGCGGAGCGCCACGCCCGTATAAGAGGTACGGAATTCTTCAAACGGCACCGTGCGCCGCCCCATGGCAGGGTCGTTCAAATAAGCGATGCCGTCCTTGATACCCTCCAGCACGACAAAATGATTGAATTCCCAATGGATGATCAGCGGGAAGGGCTTTTCAGGAATCAGCTTCAAGATGTCGCTGGCCGTCCAGCGATAGCCGTCAGCGGCACAATGACGCCCACGGGCAGCACGAAGGACGCAGCTTGCCTTGGAACCGTCGCGATTCACGCCGCACTCCTGCCGGAGCATCTCCAGAGGAATCCAAAGCCCATAGTAGGCGAGAATCATCGCAAGAGCCGCCGCGCCGCACTCCGTCGCCTCCATCTGGAGTACCGTCGGTACCTTCACCAGTGAGCCGTCGTTATGTGAAAACAAGCCTGCGATTTTGTCTGTCACACTCATAGGCTCACCTGTTCCTCAGCCACTGGCTGAGCTTGTGGAACACTTTCGATATTGGCGGCTTCCGCTCGATAATGATGCTGCCCGTGCAGAAACTTCCTGCCGTAACAGGCTTGTGTTCTCCGACGGAGGAGGTCCAGAGATACCCGGACTCCGAAGACTCGTCCTTCACCAAGTCAAAGGAAACCTCCATCACAGCGCTCTTCTCCGTGGCAAGAATCCATTGAACCAGCTGGTCGTTGCCGAGCCTTTTTTGCATTGCCTGAACGGATACCGGATACTGGGAGACAGATCGTACCGTGCCGAGCAGGCTGCCCGACTGTGAAATGTCCACTCCGTTCGGCGCAAGCTGGATGGTCATACCCGGCTTGATGCGCTTTCCCTTATCAACGGGGACATAGAGAACCCCCTTGAGGTCTTTGCGTCCGCCTGTGAGCCGGATCGTGCAAATGGGCGTACCGCCCCCGACGTTTGTCCCCTCTGTCACGAGAATCCCGTCCACGATCCCGTCGTGACTGCTGGTCACGTATTCCGAAGCGTTCTTCTGACTGCGGCGCATATCGTATTCCTGCACGCGGTTCATGGCGTCGCGGCCGCTGGTAGCCAACTCCGGCCCGTATTGAGCCATGCGCGTCGCCGCGCTTTCCTGCGCCTGTTCGATATGGGCGATACGGTCGCCTTTTTCCACTTTATCGCCTTCGTGAATATAAAGCTTGTCCAGCTTCCCTCCGGAAAGCGAAGTCACGTTCACGACGCCGCTGGGATCCATGATCAGCCCCATCCCCTCCGCTTTCACCGTGAAAGAGCCGAAAATCGACCAAAGCACGACCGCGAACAGCATCACAGCCACCGCAATCAGCCCCATCCAGCTAATGGGGGCAGTGATTGGCAGCACCGTGTCGAGTTTTTCCGGAGAGCGCATCTTGTCGAGGGCTTCCTGGCTGAATATGGTTTTATCCTTGGCGTAGCGTTCCGCCGCGCCGCTGTTTTCCGCCATTAACGCTCACCACCCTTTTGCTGCTTTTCCGTCGATTCCTCCTCAACAGAAATCTCTACACGCATATCGTTGTCGAGTCCCTCGAAGCTCTCCGTGACAACGGTGTCGCCTTCGACGAGTCCGGAATGGATTTCGATATACTTTCCGTCGTTTGCCCCGGTCTCCACATCCCGCCGCTGGATTTTGCCATCTGCCTCCACAACGAATACTTCGCTGCGGGAGGCGTCCGTCATCGCGGAAAGCGGCACGGCGAGACATTCGTGATCCCGCCCCGCCTGCATGGAAACGCCGTTATAAGTCAGCGGCTCCAACACCCGGGCACGGTTGTCAATTTCACAGACCACCCGACGCATCCCTGCGGGTTCGGACAGCGGCGGCGTGATTTCCTTTATCGTCGCGACAATTTTTTCCGAACGCCCGAGATTGCCTGCCGCGTATTCTGTGTCATAGGCTTTTTTCATCGACTGCGCCTGAAAGCGCAGCGTCATCCTTTCGCCAACGGAAAAATGACGCGTGTTCTTGTCCTCCAGGGTCACCGAAAACAGTAAACGGTCGAAGTCCCCGACGAGAGCCAGCGGCGTCCCCCCCTGCACATAAGATCCCTCGCGATGGTATATCAGGAGCACGTTGCCGTCCACAGGGGAAATAACGTTCTGGCGGCCTTCCTGTACGAAATACTGCGCCCTCTGCGCCTCCGCTTCGGCCAGCGCCTCCTGCGCTGCCGTGTACTGTGCCTCGGCTTCCTCGTATTTTTCCTTCGACGTCGCTTCCTTTGCCATCAGGCGTTCCTGCCGATGGTAGGTATTGGAGGCTTGGGCGAGCGCCGCCTCAATGCGGCGGACGGTGGCATTCGCCTGCTGGATTTGCAGTGGAATCTGGTCGTTTTCGAGTCGCATCAGCACGTCGCCCTTATGTACGATACTGTTCTTCGCAACATACATCTCGACAATGCGCCCTTCAATGAGTGCCAGGGCGTCAGCCATATTCTCGCTGTAAAGACGTGCCGCGTCCATCTCCACCAACGGACGCAAGTAGCGTTTTTTCACCCGCGCTCCCGTCAGTGTCAGCACCCGCTCGTCCATGCGACGGGCGATCTGCTTCTCGTCGCTGACGTTCAGCCAAGTACCATAGACTACCAACGCCACGGCCAGCGCCAAAATCACCGCGATGCCGACGTAAAAATATCGTTTCATCGTACCTTCCCCCAAATAACCAATCGGCGTAAACGGGAAAACAGCCGGGGAATAAATCATGTCTATTCCTCAGCTGTAACCTCTCCCCTTTGTAAACGTTTCCATTCCCTATCAATATTAAATTATTTTACCATTTTTTATCTGATAAATTCAAATAATATATATCAATATATATCGCTGATTACAAAAAAAGCAAGCACCTCCAAGCCCCAGGGTGCTTGCTTTCTTTATTGGGAAAACCTAATTAGGAAACAAAATAACTATCTGCCGTTAGTAAGAATCCGATAAATCTTACGCCAGCGCTGTATCGAGCAGCGCGTTTGTCTCCCGCGCGGCCACGACGCTCGCCTCGAAGGCTTCCTTTTCCGCGCCTTCCAGCGAAACGTCGACGATGCGCTCCACGCCTTTCGAGCCGAGGATGACCGGAACGCCGATGCAGAGATCGTGCTCGCCGTATTCCCCGTCGAGATACACGCAGCAGGGAATCAGCTTGCGCGCGTCGGTGACGATCGATCCGACCAGCGTCGCGACTGCCGCGCCCGGCGCGTACCATGCCGACGTGCCGATCAGCTTTGTCAGCGTCGCGCCGCCCGTCTTCGTCTTTGCCACCACGTCCTCCATAACGGCCGCAGGCAGCAACTTCGTAATCGGAATCCCGCGATACGCGGCATAGCTGACCAGCGGCACCATCGTTTTATCGTTGTGTCCTCCGATGACCATGCCGTCCACATCGGTCAGCGACGCGGGAATACCCGCCTGACGGAGCGCCTTCGCAAGATAATACTTGAAACGGCTGCTGTCGAGAAGTCCGCCGAGACCGATGACCCGGTTGCGCGGCAGGCGCGTATCTTTCAATGTCAGATACGTCATCGCATCCATCGGATTCGAGATGATAATCAACGTTGCGTCCGGCGAATAGGCCAACGCCTGATCGACGACGCTCTTGACGATTTTCGCGTTCGTGCCGATCAAATCCTCACGGGACATGCCCGGCTTTCTCGGAATCCCCGACGTCACGACGACGACCTTCGATCCGAACGTCGCCGCGTAATCGTTCGTGACGCCCGTAATCGTCGTATCAATCCCCAGCATCGGCGCCGACTGCATCATGTCCATCGCCTTGCCCTCGGCCACGCCCTCCTTGATGTCGAGCAAAACGACCTCGCTGGCAAAATTCTTCATCGCAATGACGTTCGCAACCGTAGCGCCTACATTGCCCGCACCGACCACAGTAACCTTCATGCTTGTTCCTCCCCTAGCCTGTCGTAATAATCTTTATTCTTTCAGTTCCTCAAAAGATTCCTTGCCGACGCCGCACATCGGGCACACAAAATCCTCCGGCAAGTCTTCGAACGCGACGCCCGGCGCAAGATCGTAATCCGGATCGCCAGCCGCTTCGTCGTAAATCCAGCCGCATACGCTGCAAACCCATTTTTTCATCATGACGTCCTCCTTTTATCTGTTTGAAAAAACTCTGCGAATATTATATCGCATTTCTCACAAAAAATCCCAATAATTATAAAACCTTGCGAAAATTTTCCGCAAGGCCGTTTATTCCATATTTTTCTGCACGGCAAAGAAATTGTACACCGCCTGCGCCGTCGGACGGGTCATGCCCTTTACGGCGGCGAGCTCGTCCACCGTCGCCTCCTTGATTTTCGCCAACGTGCCGAAATGCGCCCAAAGCGCTTTTCGCCGCGCCGGCCCGACGCCTTCCACATGGTCGAGCACCGAGACAAGATTGCGCTTGCCGCGCAGCTTTCGATGATAGGTAATGGCAAAACGATGCGCCTCGTCTCGAATGCGCTGCATGAGATAAAGCGCCTGGCTGTGCCGGGGAAGCTCCACCGGCTCGTTTGTCCCCTCGACGAAAATCAATTCAAATTGCTTCGCAAGACCGATGACGGGCGTCGTATGCCCCGCGCCGCGAATGATCGAAAGCGCCGAGCCGAGCTGCCCCAGCCCGCCGTCGATGACGATCAAATCGGGCATATTCTCCACTTCATCCTTGCCGTAACGCCGCGTCGTGACCTCCCGCATGGACAGGAAATCGTCGGGCTTTCCCTCCGCGCTCTTGATCTTGAATCGGCGATAATCCGATTTTTTCGGCACGCCGCCCTCAAACACGACCATCGAGGCCACCGTCTCCGCGCCCTGAATATGCGAAATGTCGAAGCATTCCATGCGCCAGGGCTTTTTCGCAAGGCCGAGCGCGCGTCCCAGCTCCTCCACCGCTCCTTCCGTCTGCGACGTCGCCGTCCGGATCCGCGCCGCCTCGTCCGCCAGATATTTTTCCGCGTTCGCCTCCGCCATTTGCACGATCTCGTGTTTTTGCCCGCGCTGCGGCAGGAGCAGCGAAACCCGCGCGCCCTTTCGTGTCGTCAGCCATTCCTCGATGACCGCCTGCTCTTCAATGGGACAGGGCAACAGGATTTCCTTCGGGATAAACGCCGCCCGGTAATAATACTGCTTCAGGAACGCGGAGAGCAACGCTTCGTCGCTCTCCGCCTCGCTACCGGACAACAGGAAATGTTCGCGGCCGACCATTTTGCCCGCGCGCACGAGAAAGACCTGCACGCAGACGCCAAGCCCCGAGCGTGCCATGCCGACGGCGTCCTGATCGCCGTATCCCGTCACGATGTTCTGTTTCTCCGCGACGCGGCGCACGGCCTTGAGCTGATCGCGAAGCCGCGCCGCCAGCTCAAACTGCAAATTCCCCGCCGCCGCCTCCATTCGCGTTTCCAGCGCTTTTTCGACTTCGTCCGTCCGCCCTTCCAAAAACAGGCAGACGGAACGGACCATATCCCGGTACTCGTCCGCGTCGGCCAATCCGACGCAGGGCGCGAGGCAGCGCTTGATATGGTATTCAAGGCACGGCCTGTCCACGTCCATGTGCTTGCAGGTCCGCATGGGGAAAAGGCGCCGAAGGAGCTTCAGACTTTCATGCACCGCGCCCACGTTCGTATAGGGGCCGAAATAGCGCGCGCCGTCCTTCAGGATACGGCGCGTCAGCATTACGCGCGGATATTCGTCCGCAAGCGTGACTTTCACATAAGGATAGGTCTTGTCGTCCTTCAGGCTGATATTGTAACGGGGCCGGTGCTTCTTGATCAGGTTGCACTCGAGAATCAGCGCTTCGACCTCCGAGCCCGTCATGATCGTCTCAAAGTCGGCAATATGAGACACCATCACACGAACCTTCGGGGAATGGCTTTTCGTGTTCTGGAAATATTGGCGCACGCGATTTTTCAGCACTACGGCCTTGCCGACGTAAATGATCTTCCCCTGCGCGTTTTTCATCAGATAGACGCCCGGAGAATCAGGAAGTAGCGCGAGCTTTTCCTCAATATTCGACATGACAGGTTCTCCTGCGCTGCCCATCAGGCTCATACCTCCAGTGCCACAGTTATCATTTTGCCGCCTTGATCTTGCTTTCTGTGCCCGCCATCAGTCTCCGGATGTTTTCCTTATGCCGATAGATGACGAAAAACGCCGCGAGAAAGCCGAAGCCGATCGTCGCATGCGGCTCGCCGAAGAGCCACGCAAAAATCGGGACCAGCGCCGCGCCGACGATGGAGCCCAGCGACACATAGCCCGTGATTTTGACGATGACGAACCAAATCGCGAAAATCAGCAGCGCGGGAACCGGCATTAGCGAGAGGATAACGCCCAGCCCTGTGGCGACGCCCTTGCCGCCCTTGAAGCGCAGGAAGAACGACCAGGAATGGCCGACGATCGCAAAAACGCCGCCCAGCACCAGCGCCAACGGCGTGCCGGAAAGCGCGCCGCCGACCCAGACGCCAAAAGCGCCCTTTAAGAGGTCGCAGAGGAAAATCAGGACGCCCGCCTGTTTCCCGATGGTGCGCCATGCGTTCGTCGCGCCGATATTATGGCTGCCATGTTCCCGGAGGTCGACGTTCCAGATCCCTTTTCCGAGAATCAGCCCGCTCGGGATCGAACCGACAAGATAACTCAACAGGCACGCAAACAAAAGCCCAACCATCTCAATCGTCCTCCTTCTCGTTCCTCCCACGCACGATCATGCGCAGCGGCGCGCCCTCAAAGCCGAAAGTCTCACGCAGCTTGTTTTCCAGAAAGCGCACATACGAAAAATGCATAAGCTCCGGATCGTTGACGAAAACGACGAATTTCGGCGGCTCGATGGCCGCCTGCGTGATGAAGAAAATCTTCAGCGGCCTGCCCTTGTGCGCGGGCGGTGGATTCACCGACAGCGCGTCGCGCAAAAGCTCGTTCAGCACGCTGGTCTGGACGCGCATGGACTGCTGCTCTGCGACGTATTTGACCAGCTCTGTCACGCGATTGACGCGCTGGCCCGTCAGTGCGGACAGATACAGGATCGGCGCGTACTGCGCGAAGGGCAGTTTTTCCCGTGCATCCTCCGTGAAACGCAGCGTCGACTTTTCGTCCTTCCCCTCGTATATATCCCACTTGTTGACGACGAGAATCAGCCCCTTGCCCACTTCGTGGGCGTAGCCGACGATTCGCGCGTCCTGATCTGTAATGCCCTCCGGCGCGGAAATCACGACAAGCACCACGTTCGCCCTGTCCACGGCGCGAAGCGAGCGCAACACGCTGTAATGCTCAATTGCCTCGTCGATACGCGCCTTTCGCCGCATGCCCGCCGTGTCGATCAGCGTATACTTCGTACCGTCCTTCGTGAAGTGAGTGTCGATGGCGTCCCGCGTCGTGCCGGGTATATCGCTGACGATGACCCGCTCCTCGCCGAGAATCTTGTTGACCAGTGAGGACTTTCCGACGTTCGGCCTGCCAATGACGGCGATCCGTATCTCGTCGGTATCGACGTCCTCGTCCGCATCGTCGGGAAAATTCGCCGTGACCGCGTCGAGGAGGTCGCCGAGGTTCAGCGAGTTCGACGCGGCAATCGGAATCGGGTCGCCGAGTCCCAAATTGTAAAATTCGTAAACGTCGGCTTCCTGTTTCGGGCTGTCGATTTTGTTCACCGCCAGCACCACGGGCTTTTTCGCCGTGCGGAGCATACGCGCGACTTCCTCGTCCGTCGAGGTCACGCCCGCGCGCCCGTCCACGACGAACACGATCACGTCTGCCTCGTCGACGGCGATTCGTGCCTGTTCGCGGATCGGCGTCAGAAACGTCTCTTCCTCGAACTCAATGCCCCCCGTATCCACCATCGTAAACGCGCGCCCAAGCCACTCCGCGTCCGCGTAGATACGGTCGCGGGTCACACCCGGCATGTCGTCCACGATGGAAATGCGCCGCTTCCCGATCTGGTTGAACAGCGTGGACTTCCCGACGTTCGGCCGCCCGACAATCGCCACAATCGGCTTGCTCATTTATTTTCTCCTCCCAATTTCGTATATGCCGCGTTGCTCTGCCACATATAGGCGTGTTCGCCCGTCTCGTCCTGCGGCGTTTCCTGCCAATGCGCGAGCAGGCGGTACAGCTCCCCTCCGGTCAGCGCCGCCCGCACTTCGCAGCCGCAGGATTTGGACAGCATGCTCAGCGCCATATCGTCAAGAAAGACGTCCTCTCCCGCCCGGAACGCGCATTTCGGCACAATGACCGCGTCGAAAGGCGTTTCTTCGGACAGCGCCGTCACGATATCCGCTCCGGTCAAAAGCCCAGACACCGTGACGGACGAGCCGAACCAGACGTTTTCCACCGGCCGCAGGCGCACAGTGAGATTCTCAAGGGAAAGCGCGTCGAAAAGCGATTGGAAAATCGGCGCGATGGACGTGCCACAGACGACCTCGACGGAGAACGGCTCGTCATACCCCGCCGCTTCGTCTTCCGCAGCAGCCGCTTCCCATTCCGATATGAAGCTCCGCGCCAGCCCGATCCCGTTGTCGAGCTGCGGGAAGCCGTCGTACTCTTCTTCCTCGGGAAGCGGCAGCCCCGCCATCAAATAAAACTCGTCGGCGAGATATACAAAACTCTCCCCGCTCTTTGCGCGGGATTTTTTTTGCCATTTCCCGACCTGCCCGACGACTTGCGCCGCCCCTTCTTTATCAAACGGCTTCAGCGGATAGCAGCCCTCACGGAATCTTGTCAGCCCCACGGGAACGATGGCCAACGAAAGCGCGTTGGGCCGCCTCTCCATCATGTCCTCAATGGTCTTGTCCAGATTGTCGCCGTCGTTCAGCCCCGGGCAAAGCACAATCTGCGCGTGATACCCGGTGCCCGCTTCATCCAGCTTGTCAAGCTGCTTCGTCAGCTCCGCCGCCCGGGGCGTGCCGAGCATCTTGGAGCGAAGCTCCATATCCGTCGTATGCACCGACACGAAAAGCGGCGACAGATGGTAGGCGGCAATGCGCTGAAAATCGAGCTCGCCCATGTTCGTCATCGTGATGAAATTCCCGTAGAGAAACGACAGGCGGTAATCGTCGTCCTTCACATAGAGGCTTTCCCGCATATCCGGCGCGACCTGGTCCACGAAGCAGAAAAGGCAGTGGTTCGCGCAGCTCCGTATGCCGTCGAACACCGCGGACGTAAACTCCGCGCCCAGCTCCTCATCGATATCCTTGTCGAAGGAAAAAAGCTCCCGCTCCCCGTCCGCATGCTCGACAAGCAGGTCGATTTCCTCCTCCGCCATCGCGAAGGAGAGGTCGATGATGTCCCGAAGCGGCTGATCGTTCACCGAAACAATTTTATCCCCCGGCAGGAGGCCCAGCTCCTCGGCGAGACTGCCGCGCGACACGCGGAGCACCGTTCCGTATCCCATATCGTTATCCTTCCGCTCGCTCACCTTTGAGCACCCATGTCTGCGGCTGCGTGATTTTCACCTGCGCGAGCTCCCCGATTTTCTCCCCGTCCCGATGCGGCCAGAGCACGATTTTTCCCGTCCTCGTCCGTCCCGTCCAGACTGCTTCGTCGGTCCGGCTCGGCCCCTCGATCAGGACTTCCTGCGTCGTGCCGGCAAGCCGTTCGTTGATTTCAAGGCTGATCTTGTTTTGCAGCTCCATCAGCCGCTCCAGCCGCTCGTGCTTGACCTCGTCAGGCACCTGACCTTCCAGCTTCGCCGCCGGCGTTCCCGAGCGCGGCGAATACAGGAACGTGTACGCCGCGTCGTAGCGGATTTCTCGCAGGAAGTCGAGCAGCGCCTCGAAATCCTCTTCCGTCTCGCCGGGAAAGCCGACGATCAGGTCTGTCGTCAGGCTCGCGTTCGGCACATTTTCACGAATGGCACGGACAAGCCCCCTGTATTTCTCCGTCGTGTAATTACGGTTCATTGCTTTCAGTATCCTGTCGCTGCCGTGCTGAATCGGTAGATGGAAATGCTCGCAGATATGTCGCCCGTCCCGCACCGCCGCGATCAATCGCGGCGAAAGGTCCTTTGGGTGCGAGGTCATGAAGCGCACGCGCTCGACTCCCTCGACTTCGTCCGCCATCGCCAGCAGCCCGGCAAAATCCGTAAGCCCGTGATCCTTCCCGTAGGAATTGACGTTCTGCCCGAGCAGCGTGATCTCGCGGAAGCCTTTCGCCGCGGCGTCCTCAATCTCGCCCAGGATATCCTCCGGACTCCGGCTTCGCTCCCGGCCCCGCACATACGGCACAATGCAGTAAGTGCAGAAATTGTCGCAGCCGTACATGATTGGCACCCACGCCGAGACCGTCCCCTGCCGCGCGGGCGTTCCTTCTTCCGGCAGCGTCCCGTCCTCCGTTACGTCGACGACATGGGGAACGCGCTCCGCCAGAAGCTCCCCGACGACGCGCGAAAGCTCGCCGAGCCGCCCCGTGCCAAGCACAAAATCTATATGCGGCGCGCGACGGATCAGCGCGTCGCTCTCTTTCTGCGCCATGCAGCCCGTCACGCCGAAGAGTAGCGACGGCCGTTCGCGTTTCAGACGCTTGATCTCGCCGATTTTCCCGTAGGCCTTATCCTCCGCCGTCTCCCGCACACAGCAGGTGTGCATCAAAATGAGGTCTGCCTTCTCCGCGTCCTCCGTCGATGCAAACCCAATCTCCCGAAGCTGCCCTTCCATGCGCTCCGCCTCGGCAAAATTCATCTGGCAGCCGTAAACGATCATCTTGACCAGCCGATTTTTTTGCGTCATCGATTCAACTTCCTATCTGTCCGTTTATAATCAGCGGCCTTTCGCCAGCGCGGCCCGTCTGCTTTCGCGTCCGGCGACTTCGTTGTAAAGCGCTGCGAGGATCGGCGTCATCGTGTCCGTGTTCGTCGTGAAGCCTTGCAGCACGAGCGGGTTGCCTCTCGAATCATAAAGCGCTTCCTCCAGAGAAATCTTGTACCCGACGCGCTTGTCCTTCAGGCGCTCGCTCCCGTACCTTTGAATCAGCACGTAACGGCATCCCGTTTCTTTCGCCTGCCGAATCGCCTCCGCCAGCTTGTTTTCGCCGGGCAAGTCGGAAAAGGCGGTGCGGGCCGCCACGAGGCCGTCCGTTTCCCTGCGCAGGATATCAAAGGCCGCCAGCCGCATGTAGGGCAGATCGTCGATGATCGCCTCGTCCAGACTATAATCCGCGAAGAGAAGGACACGTACCCCGTCGTCCGCCTCGTCAAGAGACGTCCGCGAACGCACCGCGTCGCCCTCGTAAGGCACGCCGTCTTCCTGGAACCGCTCCATTTCTCGCCGCTTCTCCGTCACGAAGTCGAAATACCGGCGAAGCGCCACATCCACATACCCGGTCATATCGTGCGCAAAGCGTTCCGACCCTCTCGGTCGGCTCCACCGCTGCAAACTGCCGAATTGCACATAGCTGGCGTCAAGCGATTGTATAACGACATGAATCGGATCGCTCGCCATCGCCACCCGGTCGACGTGCATATCGCTGTGTGCGTCCGCAAATGCGCGGTTCCCGACGGCGGGAGCGCCAAAGGTCACGACGTCGAGCTGCTCCGTCGGGACGCCCATGGCCATCAGCCGCGCCGCAAACAGCACGGCTACCGCGCCGCCAAGACTATGTCCAGTCACACAAAGCTTCGCGTCCGGATCGTCCGCCAGAATATCTTTAATTTCCTCGCCGAAGGTCTTGCCGTTTTCCCGATGGGAAAAAAACGCCGCCTGCGTGTAGCGAGTAAAGCCGCCGTGCGTAAGCGGCTCTGACGAGCTCATCTTCGGACGCTTCATTTCCTTTTCAAATTCGTCCGGCGTCTTTCCTGCGAACGGCACCTTCCGCATCGCGAGGTCGGCCTTTATGTCCTTCAGGTCGCTGGTTCCTGTCACCGAGACGAGATACCGCGCCCCGCCGTTCGGCGATTTATCGTTTTTCATGAAATAATATTTCGCCGCGACCTTTTCCGTGTCCTCGCGGTAGGGCTGCAGCACCCAGCCAAAATCTGCAAGCGTTTCTCTCGCGACAAGGCCGACGC
Source organism: uncultured Selenomonadales bacterium (assembly GCA_946183785.1). Lineage (GTDB taxonomy): Bacteria > Bacillota > Negativicutes > Selenomonadales > Selenomonadaceae > RUG12372. Next base: position 37,728 of record CAMHCS010000017.1, read on the forward strand.
GGTCGCTGTAACTCGCCAATGAAATCAGCGAGCAAAGATACTCCAGCGGAGGATTGGAAACCGTCGTCTCCTCATAAACCGCCGAGTTCCCCTCAGCATATCCCCCCATGTCCGCCGCCTGCGCCACGACAGGCGCAAGGAACAGCATAAGCGCAAGGAACGCGCAAAACGTGAACCGACAGAAATCAGAAAATATTTTATGAGCCATGTCGCCCAACTTTTCTCCATCCTTTCATTTTGCACATTTTCAATATTTATATATTGTATCACACTTCACCATATCATAAAACACTGAGTTGGTTGTCGAGTAAAGCGTTTCCAAAAAATGTGAAATCCGTTGCCGTTTGCATAAGAAAAATGTGATTTCATGTGTGGTTTTCTAAAGAAAAATGTGATATGCTGTTTTCTGAATGGAGGGCGATATGAATGGAGCCACGTTTGGAACGCAAGGTTGATAAGATATTACGCGACTGGAAAAACTCGGCGGATAAACTCCCATTGATTGTCAGAGGCGCACGTCAAATTGGAAAAACAGAAGCAATCAATCATTTTGCAAAAGCAAATTACCCGCATTGGGTGGAAATCAACTTCCTCCTACAGCCGGAATATCAAAGCATCTTTGCCGACGGCTTTAATGTGGACGCAATCTTGCAGAATATTACCTTGATCAATCCCGCTTTGTCGATAGTCCCTCATGAAACTCTCATTTTCTTCGACGAGATGCAGGCCTGCCCGAGCTGTGCCACAAGCCTGAAATCCTTTAAGCTCGACGGACGGTACGACATCATTTGCTCCGGCTCGCTCATGGGGCTGAATGTGCAGGAAATCGAATCCAACAGCGTCGGCTATAAACAGGACTTTCAGATGTATCCGCTGGATTTCGAGGAATACCTGTGGGCAAAGGGATATACACCTGCGCAAATCGAGATATTCTATCGCCATATGCAAACGGCAGAAGCCCTTTCCGCCCCGGCCCTCAACGCCCTGCGAAAGAATTTCCGCGAATACTTGATTCTCGGCGGAATGCCCGCCGTCGTCTGGTCTTTTATCCGGCAAAAGAATTTCAGCGGAACGCTCGCCTTGCAAAAACAGCTTCTTTTGGATTATGAAGAGGACATCACAAAATATGCAGGCGGATTGGACAAAGGAAAAATCCTGAACGTGTATCGCAAGATTCCCGTCTTTTTGGGCAAGGACAACAAAAAATTCCAGATCACGAAAGTCGCCCACGGCGCCCGCAGCCGCGAGTACGTCGGCGTCACGGACTGGCTGGTCAATGCGGGGATTGTCAATACCTGTTACTGCCTGGAGCATCCGGAGCTGCCTTTGCGCGGCAATTACAATCCCGACAACTACCGCCTGTACTATGGCGACACAGGACTGCTCATCGCCAGTCTCGACGAGGAAGCGCAGACGGATTTGCGCGCGAATAAGAACTTCGGCGTTTACAAAGGCGCCCTGTTCGAGAACATGGTTGCCCAAATGCTCGTACAGCAAGGGTATTCGCTTTATTTTTACCGCAACAACAACGCCACCGTGGAAATAGACTTCTTCCTTCGCGACGCCGACAGTCTTGTCCCTGTTGAAGTAAAAGCCACAAACGGAGCTTCAAAGTCGTTGAACGAACTGCTCCGTCATGAAGACTACCCCGATATTCGATATGGCATAAAACTCGGGGATACGAATATCGGCCGGAGCGAGCATTTCTATACGTTCCCCTATGCGCTGACATTTTTGCTGAAACGGTGGTTCCGGGAAAGAATTTGAATGCCTGCATGAATCAAGTGTGCGCAGAGTGGCCTTATTGTCTTAAACACGCGCCTAAACATTGCGACCATCAGTTTTTCATCAACATTGTTATAATATACTTGCAATCGGGGCAGCCCGATTGCAGAAAACTCATTTCATTGCGGAAAGGAAGGTTGATATCATGTTTCGTTATCTGCTGACCGTACTGTTCATGCTGCTGGCAATCAGCGGGCCGTGTCCGGTCTCCTCGGCCGCCGCACCGGAGGAACCCGTGCCGGAAAAAAACGTAAAGCAAGTCCTGCTCCCCCATGCGCATAAAGAGAGCTGCGAACTGACCGCCGCAGAGCCGGTCCAGATCATCTGCATCCTCGATCGGTCCGGCTCCATGCAAAAGCTCACCGGCGACGTCATCGGCGGCTATAATTCCTTCCTGGCGCAGCAGCGGCAGGAACCCGGCACGGCGGAAGTGACAACGATACTGTTCGACGACAAGTATGAGACAATCGCAGCGGGCGTCGACCTCCAGGAAGCACCGGAGCTGACCTCGTCCACCTACTACGCCCGCGGCACAACCGCACTGCTGGATGCCATCGGACGAACGATCATGGAAACGGCAGGCCGGATGGAAAAGGAAAACATTTGCCCCATGAAACGGCGCGTCCTGTTCATGATCATGACCGACGGACTGGAAAACGCCAGCCGCGAGTACGACAAGGCAACGGTAAAAGCCTTGATCGAATCGACCACGAACGACTATCACTGGAATTACATTTTCATGGGCGCCAATATCGACTCCGTCTCCGAGGCGGCCGCCATCGGAATCCGTGCCGACCACGCGATGAACTACGCCCATGACAGCAAAGGCGTGCAGGAATCATTCTCCCGCATGAGCGAAGCCGCGAAAGAAGCACGCGAAAACGGCAGCGTAGGCGAGAATTGGAAGAACGGGCAGTAAGTTTCCACATATTTTGACAATCGGCAATAACAGAAAAAACGGCCATGCTAACTGTACACATCGCATGCGAGGCTATCAAAACCAACCATTCGTGAAGCCAAATAAGGATGAAAACCTTCGATATTCTCCAAAACTGAAACGGGCCATGCAGGTTATTTTTCCTGCACGGCCCGTTTTGCATAGTGGACGTAACAAATTTATCGTACGACCAATCTTTTTCAGTGAAAATGGATACAAGACCATCCAAAGATTAAGTTCTTTTACAAACATAAATTCTCCCACATTGTTATGGAATTTGGAAGTATCGACTTATATTTTTCGTAAAACTTTTCTAATTCAATTCTCTTGATTATTTCAATTCCCTCCATCCCCTCTGAATTCTCGATTATCCTGGCATATAAATAAACAATGTATCCATCATTAACATACTCTAAGTAATCCTTTGCATCAATAGAGGTATTTCCCGCTTTGACTTGAATGACAGCTTTTCGATGATTGGTCAGAGATCGCGAAATCAATTCACACTCAATTTTTATAGTTGTCGATTTATTAGCAATCGAATTTGACAAAACATAGTAATCTTTTTCTAATTGTAAATACGAAATAACCAATTCTTCCAAATCAAAATCAGGAAGATTATCGATTATATTGCCACTTAAAGGAATATAATTATAATATTCTTCTCCAGATAATTTATTGTAAATGTACTTTGAGTATTCAACAATTGTTTGATCTGTAATTGTCTGTGTAACACCTCCATTAGCACGTGTAAAGGATGCTTTGAGTTTTCCCGGCACTTGCAATCCAACCTTATAGGCTTTTACAGGTATTATAGCCCCAATATCCAAATCGCAATTACATGCAGGTTCTGCTCTTCCCGTAGTACGACATATCCAATAGCCCCCATCTAAATCGCGTGTCCAAAAAAGATCGTCCTCTGAAGCATCAAGGAATACATTAAGAGCATGATTGAGTCGTCTTCCATTTTCACGACAATCTATTTTCACTGCGTCAAAAAAATCTTTATAACTTGCGATAGTACTTTTTCCAGCATCGTATATATAACTCCATCCAATTGCTATATACTGCTTATCACTATATAGACAATAATCAATTAAAGCGTTTCGATTCCTTGCGTCCGTCTTTAAATTGATTCGTGTTACAAAATCTTTATTGGCGGCCATAACCACTCCCCCTTTTTTATAATATTTCTCCAAATCAATCCCCGTTCCTTTTTTTTCGCATTTTTTTACATGGCGACGCAATGGATATCTTCTGGTTTCACCGTGCATCCACGCAATAGCATTTCCAACGCAACTTGCAGATTGAAAAGCTTATCCCGAACAGGCTCCAACTCTTCATGCCTTTCCCAAGTAAGTTTCCATCGATCCTCTTCGAGGTCTAGGTATTTGTCGTTCAGTTCCGAGATACGCTTTTTCACAGCTTCCTTTCCCGCCGTGACTACATCGGCGTCGAACGCCTCTGCATGGACGGAGAAATACGCCGCATAAAACGCCGCCGGATAATGCACTTTGTAATAGGCGATGCGATAAGCCATCATAACGTAAGCAGTAACATGAGCCCGTGGGAAAAGGTATTTTATTTTTTGACATGCTTCAATGTACCAATCGGGAATTCCACCTGCTTTAAGCTGTTCTACAACATCTGGCTTGAGACCTTTCCCCTTGCGTGTACTCTCCATCGTTTTAAAAGCCAGCAATGGTTCGATTCCTGTATGTACCAAATACATCATTATATCGTCACGTACAGAAATCGCGTCGTGAAGCGTACAGACGCCGTCACGAATTGCATCCTGCATATTGCCCGCCCAAATTTCCGTCCCATGACAGAAACCTGAAATCTTGACAAGATCACTAAAGCACGTCGGCTTTATCTCATCCAACATTCGGCGTACATACGGCGAACAAAACTCCGGTACGCCAAGCGTTCCTTTCGTCTCACCCAGATCCTTCGATGAGATACCAAGCGCGTCCGTGGATTGAAATAGCGAGAGCGTTTCGGAATCATTAAACGGAATCGTCCTATGGTTGCAATGGGTATAATCTTCCAGTAGCTTAATAAGTGTTGGAACATCATGACCAAGAATGTCGAATTTTACCAGACGGCTGCTAATGACATGATAATCGAAATGCGTCGTTACGACATCGCTTCCCTCCGAGCAGTCAGGATGGTGGAGCGGCGTAAAAAAATGGACATCTCTGTTCTGCGGAACAATCATAAGCCCACTTGGATGCGCACCCGTCTCATTTTTCACTCCAACACATCGGGTATAAATATGTTGGATAAGACTATCGCTCGGCGTTTCCCTTTTCCCATCAAAGTATTTGTGAATGCGAATCCTTACATCTTGTTCTCGAAGCGTCGACATTGTTCCCGCAACGTATACCTTGTCTTGACCAAAGAGTTGCTCGACATATTTGCACAACGTAGGACGATACACAGCGGAGACATTTATGTCAATATCTGGCACTTTATCCGCGTCATATCCCCAAAACACAGAAAACGGAATATCATGCCCATCCTTTATTAGCGACTCCCCACAATTCGGGCAGTCCTTGTCCGGGAGATCGAATCCTGAATTAAATGAACCATCGGTTAAAAATTCACTGTAATGACATTTCGGGCAGCGCCAATGGGCCGGAAGAGGGTTGACTTCCGTAATGCCTGTCATGGTCGCAACAAAGGAAGCGCCGACCGAACCTCGCGCAATTACGGCATATCCGTCTTCCGTCGATTTCTTAGCAATTTTGTGCGCAATCAGGTACAGACTGGAAAAACCGTGTTTGACGATGGGTGTCAATTCTCGATCAAGCCGCGCCTGCACGATTTCGGGAAGTTTTTCCCCATATAGCTCATGCGCCCGTTGATACGAAAGAGTTTTGATTGTCTCGTCGGCATCTGGGAACTCCGGCGCATACAAATCGTCGGGAAGCGGTTTAATTCGTTCTACCATGTCCGCGATACGACGAGAATTTGTCACGACAGCCTCATAAGCTGCTTCTTCTCCAAGATAATCAAACTCTCTCAACATCTCTTCCGTGGTGTGGAGAAACAGGGACGGCTGCGGCAAAGTTTCATCCGATTCATTGTTAGCCGTTAGAACTTCCAAGCAAATAGCGTCCTCCGGGTACAGAAAATGGACATCCCCAGTGGCGACCAGAAGTTTATCGAACTTTTTCGCCAATGCTGCTATCTTTCGATTGATGTCGCGCAAATCTTCTTCTGTATTGATATGTGGAAATTCCTTACTGCGTAGCAAGGACACATAATTTCCAATCGGCTGGATTTCAAGATAATCATAGAAACGCGCAACCGTAATTAGTTCTTCATCTCCGTATTGGCGGGAAGCGATAGCGCGAATGAGTTCCCCCTCCGCTCCACTGGAACCAAGAATCAATCCCTCGCGATGCTCTTCCAATATGCGCCTTGGAATACGAGGCTCTTGGCAGTAAAAATACAAATGCGACTGGGACACAAGACGATACAAGTTCTGTAGTCCCTCCATGTTTTTTGCCAAAATCGTGATATGGTTCACATTGGATTCTTTATAGTTGTCTCCTGTCAAAGCCCCTTCCATGCCGTAAATGACTTTGATATTAAGCCGATTATCTTCAACGACATCCATCGCATCAGGGAAGGCATGAACAACTCCGTGGTCGGTAATGGCGATTGCATCCCATCCCCAGCTTTCCGCCGTTCGGATCAATTCTTTTGTTGGAACTACAGAATCCATCGGTCCCATTTGCGTATGTACGCTAAGCTCCACGCGTTTGACCTGCGCATTGTCCTCTCGCTGCTGAATGTTCTTTTCTTTAGTCATGGTGCATCCTCCTTTTTCAACCGTTGGTATCTTTTATGCGCTCCTCTCACTTTTTTGTGTCCATTTTTTACTAGGATTAATCTGCCGAAAATCAATAGCGTGTCTAACCAACCCCCGAAACGCAAAGCCTTGCTCCATTATTTCCTTTGCCGCCCAAAGGGTATATTCGTCCTTTTGACAGCTTGGCGAATCATTATAAAGAAGGCCTTCCAGTTTTGGCCCTAATTTCGTTTCCCCATTGCTGATTGACCAACAGAGCTCCATATTGATGTCGGCTGTTTCCAAATATGAACGATAAAACGCTTCCAAGTTGACACATATCTTGTAATACAAAAGCCGCCAAGCCATAAGCGCATCGTAGATAAACTTCGATCTTATGTCCAACATCTCAGTTTTTTTGAAGCTCGTAATAAACCATCGCGGAACACCATGCGAATGAAGCGCATTTTCCTGTTGCACCGAAATAATATTTCCTTCTTTTAGTGGCTTAGTGTATGTAAATGCAGTTTCTCTGTTAAACCCGGCCTTTTGCAGATAATCGAAAACATCCTCAAGACAAACCGGCAATTCATCCTGAGTGATTGTTCCGCCCTTCAGCAACAATTCTCCGTTGCCAAACCATACGCCTGCCCCATAACATATTCCAAAAAGGCGCACGTAATCATAAAAACGCCTGAGCTTGAAACGCGTAAGCACATTTTGGATGTATCTATTCATCATTTGATGTATGCCGATGAAAGAAGCGCCTTGAGACAAAGCACTCCTAACGGTCAATGTATCGGGAAAATAATCTAAAGGAATCCGGCCGAGGGGAACCCCTGTCAAATCGGCAAGCCTCGACAACTGGTTCGCCGTCTGCAAAGCCCATGAATCCGAAACCCCTGACACCCACCATTCTGCCCCGGTTCCCAAATACTTCGAAAAATGTATTGATAGAGTATTGGCATTTTCTTCAATGCTTCTTATACATCCAGTTCTTCGGAAAATCTCTATAGCTGCTGAAAACTTGTCAGTGGGGAGGAAATATTCAAAACCATACATGAGATTGTCATAACAAAACCATGGATCAATATTAAAACCCTCTCTAATCATTGGATTTCCGCATACAGGGCAAGCCTCATTCGGCAAATCCGCGCCGACACAAGCGTATTTATGTTCATCAAACTCCGAATGCTTGCAATTTGCACAGCGATAATGCGGGCGCAACGGATTTATTCCGCCATTGATGCCAAGAAGATAGGCTAAATAAGAACCTCCACAGTTGCTTTTAACGGGTATGTCTTCAGTCGATACCCCTATTTCCTTGAACGCGCCGGCAGTCACGAGCAGCATTTCGTCTGCGCCAGTTCCCGTGACATAATACAATTCTTCTTCAATGCGGTCGTTTACCACCTTTGGAAAAGGCTCTCCGTACAATTCCACTGCCCGTTCGCGTACCCGAAGCATTAACCGCTTCGAAATGTCCTTAGAAATGTAGTTCATGCGCTTCCTCCATGTTTTAATCCGAATAACAGGGCTCCTCGTTCCTTTCACAAAACACAGCAAAGATTTTCAGCTTGTCTCCCAATGACTTATCAACCGGGGCGGAAAGAAGCGTCAACGGTTCCCCACCAAACACCTTCATATCGCGGCCCACTTTCTTTGCCAGTAAACCGGGCGTTTCATACACATCATAAAGGGAAAGTCGATCAGGAGCCCCCGACATACTGAAAACAGCCAATTCGCACCGCCTTAAATCTACGCCAAGTTTCTCGGCGGCCAGCAGCAAATCGTCAACTGTGTCTTCCGCAGTATTACCTTGCCCAAAAACTGCCGTCATTTTGCCAAGACGGGAAAACGCCTCTTGCATATCAGCACCATCAAAACCGATTAGATTATGAAAAGGCATGGTTACAATTTCCAGAGCGGTTTCGGCAAGAACATCAAATTCGTCTTCAAATAAGCCCGGCTGAAGTTGATATTGGCGGCGCAATACCGTCGACGTCATATAAATCGCCCGCGTCTGATTGATATAATCGTTCTGTTCTTGATTATCATCTGCCGTCATGAGCAATGCAAAAGAGACCATATCCTGCCCTGACGAAGTTATCGCAGATACCGCTCTTTCCGAGAACACATCCGATGTATCGGCAACAATAAGAAACATCGCACCTTTTCGTATCAGCTGATAAAAATCAGATTGTTGTCCCATCAAGCAAACAGCACCGACACAAGTTGCTGAAAATTGATTCTCTCGCCCCTCTAATTGTGTCTGATTTGCTACGATTGCACAAAGGTTCAATTCTTCCCGCTGCTTCTTGCTTAATTTTAGCAACACGCGCATACCTAATTCCCCTATGCCGATTACCGTCGCTTGCGGCGTCCATTTTTCATCTGGCAGATCTATCATGACAAACCCTCCTTATTTCTGAGTTGCAGCAATTTGTTGAACACAATCTGGAAGCGCTTTCAAAAAGTTCAAATACTTAGGGTGATACGTCCAATAAACCGGAATATCCAAGTTCAAATGCTTTCCTATCTCGAACAACCAATTATTTTTACATGGGCGATATAAATTTAGTGTCCCTTTTGACAATCCGAAGGAATCTTCTATCGCTTCTTCTCTATACGGTCCAACAGCCAACCATATAGCAACTGGACGAACAATCTCTATTTCCCTTCGCAACAAGGATTTGTATTCGTTTCCATAAGGCCGATTTAATGCTACTTCATCTTCTCGAGAAAGAATTATGGTTTTCTTATTTTCATTTTCAATTATTAGTCTGTGCATTTTATCTATATTGTTCCACAAAGCATATTTACCAGCCTTCCGCATAAGGCGAAAAGCCTCCCAAAAAGGAGAAGGGTTTCTTTTTCCGTTTGTTTCTTCTATCTGAACCATTAGATAATCAATAACCCATTGTTGCAGTTTCTCCAAATTCAAATCGCGACTATAAGGATCGAAACCGTCAGGTTCCTGTCCAACAATCATAACGCAAGGTTGATTTTCAAATGCTTCCGGTATACCCAAAAAGAATGGATGTGAAAAAACAACATCCGTTTTTTGCTCAACATAATGATTTACTATATTTTCCATCCATCCACGCTGAACAGTACGCAAGGCCTCGTTTTTCATTTTTATATCCCCCCTCAATTATTCTCCCTCCCTCGAAAAGTAATGGCACGCCTAAGATATCCCCAGAACGAAAAGCCCTGTTCCATCATTTCTTTTACTACTCGCAGGGTAAATTCGTCGTTCCGGTAACTTGCTCGCTCGTCCTGCATTATGCTTTCAAGTGTGGAATCTAAATCAATCTCTCCTTTAGCGATTGACATGCAAAGCTCCATGTTGATGTCGGCTGTATCAAGATACGCTTGATAAAACGCTCCCATATTCACGCAGAGCTTGTAATACAAAAGCCTCCAAGCTATAAGCGCATAGAATATGGCGGTCGTTCTTGTGGGTAAGTACTTGTTTTTGTTGCAACTTGTGATGAACCACTCAGGAGCGCCATGTACACGAAGCGCCTCTTCTTGTTCAGCCAATAATCCTTTCCCTTTTCTGATTCGGTTGGCGTAAGAAAAAGCGGTTTTCCTATCAAATCCGATTTTCCCCAAGTATTCATAAACCTCTTCACGACAGGTCGGCAGGTCTTGTTGTGTGATAGCACCATCCTTCAGCAATTGCTCTCCGTCGCCAAACCACTCCATGCCTCCCCCGTGGTAAATTCCAAACAACCGCACTAAATCATAAAATCCGTTGAGTTTGAATATTGACAGCACTTTTTCTGTATCTCGCTCCATCAAGCTATGGATTCCTGCGAAGGCTTTTCCTTGGCGTAAGGCCATTTGTACTTTTTGTGTATAGCTTCCGATTTGATTATCAAGACCGCTGAAAAGTACGTCTTGAAATGGCGCTTTCATAAAGCCTGATTGCTCGAAAGAATTGTCAATTGGAATCTGTCCAAGGCGAACACCCGTCAAATCAGCAAGCCGCGATAATTGGTCTGCCATTTGTGGTGCCAAGGGATTAAGCCAGTTCCCCCCACGTTCTGACCACGTCCCTGACCATCCCTTTGATAACCGTTTTGCCATTCGTGTGGACATCAAATGCAGTTCGACCAAATTGGGAAATCGAATGATAAAGGCGTCGCCCTCTTCTTCTATTTCCAATGAACATCCAGATTTTCGGAAAATCTCCCTTGCCTCTATATATTTGTCAAAGGGGAAAAAATATTCGAGCCAATAACAGCGCAAATAATAACAAAACAATAAATCAATATTAAAGCCTTCTCCAATCATAGGATGTCCGCAAACAGGGCAACTCTGCTCTATTAATTCCACACCAACGTGAACATTCTCCGGCACATCTAATTTCAAATGCTTGCAATGTGCGCAATAGTAATGCGGAGGCAACGGATTTATCAGGCCATTGAGCCCCAACAAATAGGCTAAATATGATCCAGCGCTGTTTCCGATTACGGTTATGTCTTCTGTGTGAATCCCTATTTCTTCGAAAACATCAATGACAGTGAGTATCATCTTGTCCGCTTCATATTCCGCGATATATTCAAGCTCTTCTTCGATGCGGGCACTCACTATCTTGGGCAAAGGTTCCCCATAAAGTTCTACTGCCCTTTCATGTACGCGACGAGTAAAGCGTTCGGAAAGATTACTCATTGGAGACTCCTTCTCTTCATCAGCACGACTACTTCTCCACAACCATACTGCTCCAGGTGTCCGCGTATTGTAGAAGCAACGTCAGCCGCTCCTCGCGCATCGCAACGCTTCGATTGTCCTCAACATATTGCCCGTCGTGGTAGACAATCGCCTGCGCTTCCTCTTCCGTCAGCGGGAAACGCGGCATAATCAGATAAAGACTTCGTATAGGGACGTTCAAATAAACGAGATTGTTGTTCCAGCAATACGGCTGTTTCCACTTGCTGTCCGGCGTATTCTTGAGGTACAGCGGATTATTTGGCATCCCTGCCTTACCAAGATCATGAAGGAGGCCGACAACGACGCAACTTTCGTCGCTGATATCCGGCGCGAGCGTCGTTTTGATCTTCAGCAAAGTCTCCGCAACGTTGACGCTATGCTCCATAAGCCCTCCTTCCTTACAAAGATGAAACTTCGTCGAGGCCGGAGCCGTCAGATATTCCGTTTCCGTCTCCACGAATTTCATCAACTCCGCAAATTCCGCCCAACGTTCCGAGACTTTTTCCTTCAACGCTTCATAGCGCGTTATCACTTCATTCATTTCTTTTCCCCTCCACCTCGACGCAATACATCCCAACCATTCCCTGCACGATTTTCGCGATGCTTTCCCGCAGGCTGTTCGGCGACAGGATTTCTACACACTCTCCATACTGGAGCGCCCAGTATTTCATGGCTGACTCGTTGCATTTCAATGCTACCAACATTTTGCCGTTATCTTCTACACGAACGTGAAAATCTTTGCCGAACCAATCCACAAGATTGTCCATCATATATGTATCGGTTATGAGTTTCACATTTACGCTCTCGCCGCCGAACATATAGATATGCTCCGCCATGTGTTTCGGAAGGCTCCACCCCCCGGCAAAATCCTTGACTTTGATTTTGGGCTTTACCGGTTCTGACAGCATCGTGACAGAGGTGATGCGGTCAATACGGTAGTGGGATACGTTATCGTACTTGTCGTAGTTGCCAATCAGATAGTATCTCCCGTTGTTGGCTACCATCTGATAAGGATTTACGATATAAGGTTCGTTCCGTTTTGGGTGGAGTTTGAAGTCCGTCCCGTAAGTGTTATAAACGAAGCTGACCTTTCGCTTTGCTTCGATAGCTTCATTCAGTACGTCCAAAGCAATCATCGTATGCTTATTGTCGGTGTGAAACAATTCCGGCAGGTTCGACACATGGGATACTTTTGCGTGAAAGTAACGGTTTCCGAAGCTCTTTAATTTCTCAATGAGCCGCGTTGCTTGCTTTCTTGAAATGCTCTTAGAAAACAGGACGCTGTCGATTAACATTCGAAGTTCCGCGTCGTCAAACTCCCGCTCCGACAAGAAACAACCCCGCCGAGTCACGATAATCTCATATCCCATATCTTTGAGCGACTGGATATTATTGCGAATGGATCGACGGTCGCAATCCATACCGTAATTGCGACGAAGCAAATCAATGATTTCCTGCTGCGTCAAAGAATGCTCTTCGTCGGTATATTCTTTTAGTATTTTCAAAATCAGCATGTTGAGCATCTTTTTGTTAGTTCCGGTATACAAATTTTCCAATATTCTCACCGCCTGCGAAACGATTCATTCTTTTGCTTCTGAAGACATTATATCATATGTTATGGGTAAAAATTTACCCATAACTATGGAAACCGTCGCCTCTGTATAGACCGCCGGATCCCACTTCCGCCTCTTCGTATGCCCCGACATCCGTCGCCCGCACTCAGACAAGCGCAAAGAAAATCGAACAAGAAAAAAAATGTTGCGGGTACAATCCCCATTTTGCAGATTTCGGTTTTGAGATATTACTCCGGCCATTAGATATCGCCATACTGCCCTCCCTAACGGGGAGTCCAGTGGACTCCCCGTTAGGGGACCGCTTTAGTGGTAGGTGATGTTTCCACGACGTAACGCTTACGTCAACAGGTACGCTTTCAAAACCTCATCCACCGGCTTCGCCGGTCCCCCTTCCCCATAGGGGAAGGCTTGAGTTCGTGAATTTTTGTGGCCGAAGTAATAGCTAGACTTGCATCATAATTGTAGAAAAATGATATGCGGAGGCAGGAATTTAGTCTCAGATGTCGAATATTTTATGTATCGAATTCTTATAGGGTAAGTTCAGAAAGTGATGAGGTGATACTGTGTTATTTGGAAAATGCGAAGCGAAATCTGTGGACGGGTTCGGTGGCCTGCAGGATATTTATTAAAAATTTCCAGGCAGACAGTGAACACCTAGCCGACAGCCTGCTGATTTCCAAGCGGGACATTCCGCAGGAGCCCGGAATCTCGAATCTGGTCGATGGAATCAACCAAAGAATCCAAGCTGCTGTGGATGCGGCGGAGCAAGAAACGTATAAGCTCAGTCTTGTAAACCAAATCATCCATTCCGGCCTGTGGACCATGTACTTTGACGCGAAAGGTGAGATTGAACAGGTCGTATGGAGCGATGATTTTCGTCGCATGACGGGCTTCCACGGGATTTCGGATTTCCCCAATACGTTGAACGCCTGGACAGATCGCCTGCACCCTGAAGATAAGGATGCAACCTTGGCTGCCTTCGGAGACACGATTGCAGACAGAACCAACCAAACAAAATACGATGTGAATTACCGGCTGCAGACGGCTTCCGGCGAGTACCGCTGGTTCCGTGCGGCGGGAGAGCTGAAAAGAACCGCCTCCGGGGTTCCGGAGATATTTTTGGGAATTTTCGTGGATATTACAGACCAAAGGGAAAAGGAAATCCAATTAAAGATTGAGCGGGAACGTCATACGGCCATTGACATGACCCTGTCCGAAGGCTCTTGGAGCATGAATGTTGTCGGCAAAGATCCCTCCAACCCGAATAATCCGTTTTGGTGGTCCCAGCAGTTCAGAAAACTCCTGGGATACAGGGATGAATCGGATTTCCCCAACACGCTGAACTCCTGGAGCGATAAGCTGCATCCGGAGGACAAGCAAAAAGCGTTGAACGCCTTTGCCGCCCATGTAAGCGATTACAGCGGGAATACCCCTTTTCATCTCGAATACCGGCTGCAGCATAAAAACGGGGAATATCGTTGGTTCAAAGCGGTAGGGGAAACCGTGCGTGAAAGTGACGGAACGCCCATCGTGGTCGCAGGCTCTATTTTGGATATCACGGAAGAGAAAAACAAATTGCGCTTCAATAAAGATATGGGAGACCATTTGAATCAGCTCATCCAGGGAGTTACTGTGAAACATTTATCCACACCTTGTAAAAAGGCGCAGACTTCCCCTACATC
>CAMHCS010000018.1 GCA_946183785.1 uncultured Selenomonadales bacterium
CGAAAAAATCCCTCGACAGATGCACGAATTGACTTAATCAGTGTTTCCTTAAAGATTCCTTAATCCCAAGGGGGGTATCTGTGATGAAAAAATTGCTGAGCTGGCTGCATTGGCTGATGATTCTTCCCTTCGGCCTTTTCCTGTATGTCGGCGTAAAGGGATGCGTATATCTGTTGGCGATCCGATATGAGGGAAGCGGCAGCCTGATTCCTCTGGTCTCAGATTTCCTGTTGGGCGGAATCCTCGGGATTGCGTTGATTCTTGTCATTTCTTACACGCTGGCGCCGCAGGGCAAAATCGCGGCCGTCGTGTGCGTGGCTCTGTTCTGTATCGCATTCAACGGATATTTCGAAGTGTGGCGCTCCTTTAAGGGCATGACGGAAACTCCGCTCTGGCAGGCCGGGCTCATTACCGGCCTTTCCGTGATCACGTCTCTGACGACCTGGAACGAGCTCAGGAGTTATCGAAAGCGTAAGCTGGAGGAAAAAAAGAGACCGGTGGCAGCGGCGGAAGAAGCATGAGATGAATTTTTCATGAATCGGCAAATATTGCTTGACTTCATCGATGTTTTTTAATAAAATACTTCCATGTGAAGTTACGGCCTGTTCCCACAAGCCCCGGTAACCGGTCGGCAGACTTCGCGTGTCTTTTATTTTGTATAAAGTGCCTATTTTGCTAGGGAGGGTTAATGCGTGAAGACAACGTTCATGGCCAATGCGTCAAATATCGAACGCAAATGGTATGTTGTTGATGCGGAAGGCCAGACGGTTGGCCGTTTAGCCGCAGAAGTTGCAAAAGTATTGCGCGGCAAGCATAAGCCGACGTATACGCCGCATGTGGACACCGGCGATTATGTGATCGTCGTCAATGCGGACAAAGTCGTATTTACGGGCAAGAAGCTCAAGAAGAAGACGTATTTCCGTTATTCCGGTTATCCGGGAGGAACTTCCTTCACTACGGCGGAGCAGATGCTGCAGAAGATGCCGGAGCGTGTTGTGGAGCATGCGGTTCGCGGCATGCTGCCGAAGAATCGCCTTGGCTCGCAGATGTATCGCAAGCTGAACGTCTATGCGGGTGCGGAGCATCCGCATGCGGCGCAGAAGCCGGAAGTCCTGAATTTGAAGTGAGACTGGAATAGGAGGAACAATTTATGGCATTGGTCAATTACTACGGCACCGGCCGCAGGAAATCCTCGGTTGCCAGAGTTCGTCTGGTTCCGGGTGCGGGCAAGGTTACGATTAACGGCCGCGATATGGAAGAGTATTTTGGTCTGAAGACGCTGGAGCTTATCGTTCGTCAGCCGTTGGTGCTGACGGAGATGGTGGATAAGTACGACGTGCTGGCCAACGTTTCCGGCGGCGGCGCCTCCGGCCAGGCGGGCGCGATTCGTCACGGCATTTCCCGTGCATTGCTGGAGCTTGACGGCGAGCTTCGTCCGGCGTTGAAGAAAGCGGGTTTCCTGACTCGTGATTCGCGCGAAAAGGAGCGCCGCAAATACGGCCTGAAGAAAGCGCGCAAGGCTTCGCAGTTCTCGAAGCGCTAAGTTATTGTGCGATTATCCCTCGGTGGTTACGCCGGGGGATTATTTTTTAACGAGGTGTATATCTCATGATTCTGGATCATTCGTCTGTTGAGCTCCTCGCCCCGGCGGGGAATTGGGAGGCACTGGAGGCAGCCGTCAAAGCGGGCGCGGACGCCGTTTATCTCGGCGGCAAGCATTTCAATATGCGCCTGCACCGGCAGGACATGAATTTTGACGACGAGGCGCTGGCTCGTGCCGTTTCCTTTGCGCACGCGCACGGCGTGAAGCTTTATGTCACAATCAACAATCTGATCTATGAAAACGAACTCGGGGATTTGGAGGAGTTCCTTCGGTATCTCGGAACCATCGGTCCGGACGCGATTCTCGTGCAGGATCTTGCCGTGATTCGGCTCGTCCGCAGGCTCGATCTTAAAATTCCGATGCACGCTTCCGTCATGATGAATATCCATAACGAGCCCGCGATGAATCTGCTGAAGGAGTGCGGGATCACGCGGATCGTCGCGAGCCGCGAACTGTCCCTGGACGAGCTTTCGCTGCTGAGGGAACGGACCGGACTCGAAATCGAATATTTCATGCACGGCGATATGTGTTTCGCGGAGAGTGGGCAGTGCATTCATTCCGGCGTGCTCTTCGGCAAAAGCAGCAACCGGGGCCTCTGTCTGAAGCCCTGCCGTTGGCCCTATCGCCTGATTGACGAGGAAACGGGCGAGATCCTTGACGAACACGGGAGAGGCGCTTACAAACTCGCGATAAAGGATATGTGCATGTACCGCCATATCCCAGAGCTCATTCAGACGGGCGTATTCTCGTTTAAGATCGAGGGGCGCATGCGGCCTGCGGATTTCGTGTTCCGTATCGTCAGCCTCTATCGAAAGGCCATTGACGCCTATCTGGCGGACCCAACAGGGTATCGGATCGATGAAGGCGACTGGCAGACGCTTTACGACGGCCGCGTCCGCGATTTCAGCACCTGTTCAGCCCTCGGCAAGGTAACGGCGGAGGACATCGGCTGGGACGGCTCCCGGGAGCCCCGCTTTTTCAGTCATGCTGTTGAGGAGGCGGCGATGCCCGGTTTCAATCCCAAAGACGTCGTTGAACGCAGACGGGGAGGAGCGCCTCGTTTATCTGTTCGCGCTGCAGATAAGGAAAGTGCGGCTGCCGCCATCGAGAACGGCGCCGACGCCGTCTGCATCGGGGGCGACGTTTACCGGCCGCGTCGGCCGTGGACGCTCGAAGCGATTGGAAAAGTTGTCGATTACGCGCACGCGCAGGGAAAGCTGGCCGTCGTCGCGACGCCCAGGACCGCCATGCGTAGGGAATGCGGGGAACTGGAGCAATTTCTGAAGGCTTTGGAGCAGATTCGCCCGGACGCCGTCTGCGTCGGCAATCTGGGTACCCTGGCAATGGCGCGCACGCTGACCTCGCTGCCGATACAGGCGGATTTTTCGATGAATATCTGCAATCACGGCTCGCTGGAATTCCTGAAGGCGTACGGCGTCAAAATGGCAACGGCGTCTTTTGAGCTTCCGCCCGCCGAGCTTCAGGCGATGCTGCAAAACGCCGCGATTCCTGTGGAAGTCGTGATACACGGCGCATACGCGTCCATGCTTTGCGATCATAACATTCCGGCCTTTAGCCTGTCTCCCGATCCCTTCGCCGACACGGCGTTTTCCGATCGTCGTTACGCGCTTCTGGACGAGGCGGGGGAGCGTCATTCGATTCGTATCGACCAGTACGGCCGCAATCATATTCTGTTCGCGAAGGACCTTTGCCTGTATCCGTACCTTGGAGTGTTGAAAGGAGTCGCCTCGTACCGTATCGAAGGGCAGGATTACACGCCGCAGTGGGTCGGGCGGCTCGCCGCTTTTTATCGGAAAGCGCTGGACGCCGCCTCCATGGGTGCGTCCGGAATGCCGACGATAGACGAAATCGCATCGGGCGGTCCAAGAAAGCCGGGCATAGGCGCGTTTCGTTTTTACTAGAGATCGGGGGGAAACGTCTTGGAAAAATACATCGGTCCGCAGGAGATCATCGAGAAGAAGCGTCAGTATATCATGCCGTGTCTTTCGCACTTTTACGAAAAGCCGCCGGAGCTGGTGCGCGGCTCCATGCAATATCTGTTTGACCATACGGGAAAAAAATATCTGGATTGCTTCGCCGGCGTTTCCGTCATCAACTGCGGCCATTGCAACCCGGAAATCACGGACAGGCTCTGTGAGCAGATCAGGACCTTGCAGCATGTCTGCAACATTTACCTGACGGAAAATTTCGTGCGGCTCGCGGAGCGGCTGGCCGCCGTCACGCCGGGAACGCTCACAAAATCCTTCTTTTGCTCGACAGGCACCGAGGCGAACGAAGGCGCGTTGCTTCTCGCCTCCATTTACACGAAAAGCGACGAATTCCTCGCACTGCGCGGCGGCCTTCACGGCCGCACCAAGCTTGCCATGAACCTTACGGGTATCGGTATGTGGCGCACGGACCCGCATCCGGTGGGCGGCATTCATTTCGCGCCGAATCCCTATTGCTATCGCTGCCCGCTCGGGAAAAAACATCCGTCCTGCGACCTCGCCTGCGCCAACGCCGTCGAGGATATCATCAAGACGGCAACTTCCGGCCGTCCGGCGGCATTCATTGCCGAGACCGTGCAGGGAAACGCGGGAATCGTCGTTCCGCCGAAGGGTTATTTCAAACGGCTGAAGGAAATCCTCGCGGCTTGCGGCACTTTGCTGATTATCGACGAAGTGCAGACGGGCTTCGCACGGACTGGCAAAATGTTCGCAATCGAGCATTACGACGTTGCCCCCGATATCATGTCGATGGCGAAGGCGTTGGGAAACGGCGTTCCCATCAGCGCTTTCATCGCGACGGCGGAAATTGCCGACGTCTATACGAAGCCCGGCGCATCCACGCTGGGCGGCAATCCCGTTTCCTCGACGGCGGGACTGGCCGTCCTCGACTATATCGAAAATCGTGAATTGATGAAAAACGCGGAGGAGCGGGGCAGGCAGCTTACGGACGGCCTGAAGGAACTGGCGGCGCGCCATGGCGTCATTGGCGACGTGCGCGGACTTGGCCTGATGGTGGGCGCAGAGTTTATCCGGTCCGACGGCAGTCCTTATCCGGAGCTTTTGGACGACGTATTGGAGACGATGAAAGAAAGGGGCTTCCTTATCGGGAAAAATGGCCTGAGCCGTAATGTCATGGCGTTTCAGCCTCCGCTCGTCATCACGGAGAAGGACGTGGACGGGCTCTTGAACGCGCTGGAGGACGTGCTGAAGGAAAAAGACGAATAAGCGCGGCTGTCGAAGGGTTCATTTTGATTTTCTCGCTGCGCTGTGATATAATTATTTGGCAATTCATACGACAGACAAATGAAGGAGAGTTTTATTTATGTCAGGACATTCCAAATGGGCAAATATTAAGCGGAAAAAAGGCGCGAACGACGCGATTCGCGGGAAGATTACGACGAAAATCGGCCGCGAGATTACGATTGCCGTGCAGATGGGCGGCGCAGACCCGACGGGTAATATGCGCCTGAAGCTCGCCCTTTCAAAAGCGAAAGCGAACAACATTCCGAAGGAAAACATTCAGCGCGCGATACAGAAGGGCCTGGGAGCTTCCGAGGGCGCGGGCTACGAAGAATTCACCTATGAAGGGTACGGACCCGGCGGCGTTGCCGTCATGCTGGACATCATGACCGACAACAGGAACCGCACGGCGGCCGATGTCCGCCATTTGTTCTCAAAGCACGGCGGCAACCTTGGCGAGACCGGTTGCGTCGGCTGGATGTTCAAGCAGAAAGCGATTTTCGTCGTCGAGAAGGAGACCTTCGCGGACGAAGACGAGTTGATGGACATCGTGCTGGAAGCCGGCGCGGAGGATATGAAAGCGGAGGACGATGTCTTCGAGATTTCAGCCGCTCCGTCGGATTTTGACGCAATCGAGAAAGCGTTGGGCGAAAAAGGGATTGAGACGGCCTCGGCGGAAGTTACGATGGTTCCCGATACGACGGTGAAGCTGGAAGGCAAAGACGCCGAAAAGATGATGGCTCTCGTCGACGCGTTGGAGGAACACGACGACGTGCAGAATATCTACGCGAATTATGAGATAGAAGAGGCGTGAATATACGCTTTGGCTGCGGTTCATAAAATAATAACAAAACGGCTTCCAACTTACCGTATAGGCAGTTGGAAGCCGTTTCTTTCGTTGTGTGATCAACCTGCAATACGAGCCGTTTTGTCCGCTGCAAACAGGCGGGCGCAGAAGGAGTCCGTCAGGCGGACCTCCACGCGGTCGATCGCTTCCTTGTTGGCAAGCGGAGCCAGATTTTCGAGAGCGATGGACGCCGCGCGGCGAGCGCCGTTGTCCACGGCGATTTCAGAGCCGTCGTTGGCGTACGCGCGAAGAGCAAGCGGCCGATTTTTCGGGAGCACGAGGAGAGTGTCTGCGCCGATGCCGTTTCGAGCGGAAAGCAGAAGAGCGACGCCGTTTTTCCGAGGGCTTTCTCCCTGAAGCTCGTCCCATACGATATAGCGAACGCCGTCCAGCGTGATTTTTTCCAATTCCCGCATTTCAATCGCCTCCGTCAATGCCGACTTGCGTTGGGCAAGTACTTTCCCTGTTTGCATGCACAGTATAACAGGCAGGATATTGACGGTAAATAGCGTTTTTTGCATTTTATATTGCAAAACGTGCTATAATATCTTCGAGAAAAAGTTCGAGGTGAACAACATGCCGGAGTATGAGAAGAAAGGGTATCTGGTACAGGATTTCAAGGTGTTTCGCCTGAACAGTCCGATGCCTCGGCCCATTCCGTTCCATTACCATGATTTCCACAAAATCATTCTTTTTCTCGATGTAACGGGCGATTATATCATCGAGGGTACTTCGTACCCGTTGGGGGCAAGCGATATTGCCTTCGTGCGGGAAGGAGAGATCCATCGTCCGGTGATTGACGGGGAAAGCCCTTACGAGCGCATTGTTATTTACGTCGCTCCTGGCTTTCTCGCGCGGGTTTCGCGTCCCGGGGCCGACCTCTCCTCGTGCTTTCGACGGGCGCCCGGTGAAGCAGGTGTTATGCGGCTCGCCTCGGGGCATTCCCATGAACTTCTGGCGCAGATGGAAAAGCTGGAGCGCACGGCGCGCGGCGAGGGGTTCGCCAACAGCCTATACATCGAGGCGCTTTTCGTCGAGTTCATGATTCTTCTGCATCGCGCGCTGTTTTCCCATGAGCTTGGCACAGTAAAAGAGGCGGAGTCGGACGAAAAAATCCAGCCGCTGCTCGTCTACATCGAAAACCATTTGAAGGGCGACCTATCGGCGGACACGTTGGCGCAGGAAGCGTACCTGAGCAAATATTACCTGATGCGCCGATTCAAGGCGGCGACAGGTTTCAGCCTGCACCAATACGTCACGATGAAACGGCTGCTCCATGCGCGCTCGCTTTTAACCGAGTCGCCGGAGCGCGCAATCATGGAAATCAGCGCGGATTCCGGTTTTTCCGATTACACGGCGTTTTTTCGCGCGTTCAAGACGCAGTTTTCCGTCACGCCGCAGGAGTGGCGAAGGCTGCACGCGGAGGGCAAATAGAGTTACGCCTGTTTTTTGTCCAGCGTCTTCAATGCTTCCACAGCGTTGTCCAGCCAATGCCCCTCGTAGGTTTCGATGGCTCCGGCGTCACAGGCTGCAGCAAGATTTGGGTCGATGGGAATATGGCCGAGCACGGGCAGGTCGTATTTCGCCGCGACGGTGGGAAGATGGCTTTCACCAAAGATGAAGTGCTCCTTTCCGCAGTCCGGGCAGCGGAAGGAGGCCATGTTCTCCAAAAGGCCGAGGATAGGGATATTCATCATTTTCGCCATGTTGACGGCTTTCTCCACAATCATCAGCGCCAGTTCCTGCGGAGAGGTCACGACGAGAATGCCGTCCACAGGAAGCGACTGGAACACGGTCAGCGGCACGTCGCCGGTGCCGGGCGGCATATCGACAAACAGGAAATCGATATTGTCCCAGATGAATTCCTGCCAGAATTGCTTGACGATGCTCGCGATGATCGGACCTCGCCAGAGCACGGGATCAGTGGCATTCGGCAGCAGCAGGTTCATCGAAATGAGAGGAATCCCGCCATCGCTGACCATCGGGTAGGCGCCGGTCTCCGAGCCGCGGACGACGCCGCTCACGCCGAAGAGCTTCGGGATTGACGGTCCTGTGACGTCGGCGTCGAGGATGCCGACGGAGAATCCTGCGCGGCTCATCGTGACGGCGGAGAGCGCGGTCACAAGGGATTTGCCGACGCCGCCCTTGCCGCTGACGACGGCGACAACGTGCTTGACGTTGCTGAGTTCATGAGGCTTGACTTGCAGGTTTTGCGGTGACTGCCGCTCTTCGCAGTCTACGCCGCAGGCTTCGCAGTTCTGATCGCAGTTCGTTTCGCTCATTGTGATATCCTCCTCAATAGAATATATAGGTATCATATCATAAAACATGAAAGAAACACAAACAATCGCGCATGAAATTGACAAACGGGAAGATGTGCTTTACTATTTTCATATTAATTATGGAATGCATTGTGAGGACTATTTGTGACGGACAATGTTTACCGCAAGATAGAGATGCTCTATCAGCGACGGAAGCAACTGAATAAGCTGGTGCGCAAGGAGCGAATGGAACGGTATTTTCGCGAGCTGGCGTGGCAGGGAAAAACGGACACTCTTCTGCGGCGCATTTTTGGCGTCATATCGGCGATGCTTTCCTATATGGTCAGGCGCCGTCTGAATTCCTTTTATCTTTTGACGCGGTATGATTTTGTCGAAATTTTTTATTGTTACGCGGACGTCCGTCCGAAGCTGCGTCTGATCGAGCAGAACGTCGAGATGTTCTTCGGCTATCTGGAGGCTTTTCTTCGAACGACGACCTCTGAGGACGGCGAAGTTTTGGCTGCCCTCGGGGAAGGACGCGGCATGTTTTATCAAGGCGACGGTTTTTCCCTGCCCGACCGGCAGGAATACGATGAGTTTTGCGATTTACTGGAACATACGGAAGAAATCGGCGAGGAGGACCTCGACCATCTGAATGAATTGTTGGACAGACTCGTCTCGGATATGATTTCGTATTTCCAGCGGAATGAGCTTCGTCCAGATTTTGCCCGCGCGGTAATGCTGTACTCCGGTCCCTTTGTGGAATCGGAAAAAGCTGACGAAAATTGGTGGATGGGTTTTTGGGATTATTTCTTCTTCGATTATCATTGCAAAGCGGACGATATGCCTCCCGTGCATTATTATCTCGAACAGGAAAAGGGACGCCTTTCAACCGAGGAGCAGTATGTGCTTCGCGACCTAATGCATGCGAAGCTGAAGGTTTTTACCGTCAAATATTGGGACGATGAAATTGCCGTCTGCACCGATCTCTTCACGGGGGAGGAATTGGAGCTTCCATGTCCGGACGGGCCTTTCTCCGATTATAAGAATATGATCTTTTTCGGCCATCTGCAGCGGCGCGGCGTCATGCTGCTCAATTACATCACCGGGCTTTCGGCGAGCAAGCGGCTGCAAAAGCGTATACGGGATGAAATCAATCGGCAATACGAGCGCTTTAAAACATATCAAATGCCGCAGGCTACGCTGGAGGATTTCTTTGTGCGCCATGCGGCGGCGGTGCGCCACACGGTGCAGATCCTGTCAGGTTTCGCGCAGCTTCGGGTCGTTCCGGATATGGAGGGG
This sequence comes from uncultured Selenomonadales bacterium, assembly GCA_946183785.1. Lineage (GTDB taxonomy): Bacteria > Bacillota > Negativicutes > Selenomonadales > Selenomonadaceae > RUG12372. The sequence goes on from CAMHCS010000018.1 coordinate 9,262, forward strand.
GAGCCGGCTGCGCGAGGCGCCGTCACCGCAGCGCTGTTGGAGCCGGAGGAGACCCGATTGGAGACGGAAGCGCGAAAGCTGCAGTTCAGCGCATATTCGATCTTTTTCTCGAAGCGGCTTTACGAGGACTATGTGTCGAGAATGAAACGGCGCGGCAACACGGCGACTTTGGCTGCGGTGCTGATCCTGATCGAGGGCGTCAACGGCGTCGAATACGCAAATCTGGAGGAAATCGTTTCGGCTTTCGGCGTGACGCGGGACGACGCGCTCGAAGCGGTGAACGAAGTCGGGGCGGCTGTGAACTGCGTTGCGCTCGATCCGAGATATTTGACGGAAGAAGGATACGTGCAGCTTTTGTATATGGTGTAGATCTGGGAGGGGAAATGATATGCGATGTGAACGTTGCGGCGCCGAGCTGTCTGAAAACGGATACTGCCCGTCCTGCGGGGCAAGTGCGGAGCGGGAGCCGAATGTGCAGATTTTGAGTCCAGCGGAGCGAAACGCTTACAGGGGCGTCACTATCGACGAGGGGATACAGAGTGATCAGGACGAGGCAGGGCCGCATATTCGATTCGAACGGTCCGGCGGGGGATCTCGGGGCTTTTCGTATATGATGAGCGGCGGCTCATGGCAGGGAAAGCTGACGCTGATTCTGGGCGCGGCGGCAATCCTGCTGTTCGTGTTTTTCATCGCGCTCCCTGTGGCACTGGCGGCAATCGTGTTCAGCGTCGTGTCGTGGTTTTTGTTCCGACTGCTGCATTGAAATCAAATCGTTGAGAGGATAAAAAGAGCCGTAAAGGCGTGGGGTTTGCGACGCTCTTACGGCTCTTTCAGTGAAAAATATTCGAGAACGCCTTCAAGATCCTTCGGCGGAGGCGCTTCTACTGTCAGCGGTTCACGCGTGACCGGGTGAACGAGGTCGAGGCGGCAGGCGTGAAGGGCCTGTCTGTCTATCAAGGCGGATTTTTCGCCGTACAGGTCGTCGCCGAGGATAGAATGGCCGACGGCGGCGAGATGGACGCGAAGCTGGTGCGTGCGGCCGGTGGCGGGGCGAAGCTCGACCAGAGAGACGTCGTCCGCCTCTTTTAGCACGCGGTAATGGGTGAGGGCGGGTTTTCCGTCCGCATGTGCCTCCTGCTCGATGAAGCTCGTCGGCTTTCGGCGGAGCGGCAGATCGATAGCGCCTTCCTTTTCGGTGAAATGTCCCTGTGTTATCGCGAGATATGTCCGATGGAAGCGCGGGCCGCCTTTGGCCGTCAAGAGCGATTGGATATGGGGCTGTTTGGCGATCAGCACGAGGCCTGTGGTGTTTCGGTCGAGTCTATGCGTCGGATGAAAGACGCAGGGCTCTTTTTTTGTTTCGTAGTAATAGGCGACCGCGTTTGCAAGCGTGCCGTGCTGTTCTTTCGCAATCGGGTGGACGAGCATGTGGGAGGGCTTATTGACGACGAGAAGGTTTTCGTCCTCGTAGCGGACGTCCAGTGGAATATTTTGCGGCTCTACAGCGGATTCTTCCGGAATCTCGCAGCGCAGGAAATCCCCTGCGTTGAGCGTGGCGAGCGTCGCACGGAGAATCGGCTCTCCGTTGACGGAAAGCGTTCCCTGATGTTTTAGTCGTCGCCAGAGGTGTGTCGAAAGCCCCTGCCGTTTCAGGAATGAGCGCAGGGAAAAGCCGTCGAAAGCTTCGTCAATTTGATAATCGAGAATCATTCGGCGTCCTCGTTGCGAACTCCGGCAATCAGGCGGAACGCGAGGTTCAGCAAGATAGCGATGACGGTGGCGAGCGCCATGCCGCGAAGCGCGACGCCGGCGACGGTAATGCTCGCGCCGGAGACGCCGACGCCGAGAACGATAGCTGTCAATATCAGATTCGTCGGGCGGTTGTAATCAACCTTTTGCTCAACGAAGATGCGGATGCCCGATGCGGCGATGACGCCGAAGAGCAAGAGCGACACGCCGCCCATGACCGGAGTCGGTATACTTTGGATTGCGGCGGCGAGCTTTCCGAAACAGGAGAGGAGAATCGCGCAGATAGCCGCGCCGCCAATGACCCATGTGCTGAACACTTTAGTGATAGCGAGCACGCCGATATTTTCCCCATAGGTCGTGTTCGGCGTGGAGCCGAAAAAGCCGGACAAGATGGTCGACAGGCCGTTTCCGAGCAGAGAACGGTCGAGGCCCGGATCCTGCGTCAGGTCGTGGCCGACAATGTTGCCGGTGACGATCAGATGGCCGACGTGTTCGACAATGACCACAAGCGCGGCGGGTACGATGATCAGAATCGCGTTGAGATTGAATTCCGGCGTGTAAAAGGTCGGCAGCGCGAACCAAGGGGCGGCGGCAATCGGCGTCCAGTCCACGAGCCCCGCGAACGCGGCGATGATATAGCCGCCGACAACGCCGATGAGAATCGGCAAAATGGCGAGCAGCCCGCTGAAAGCCACCGAGGAAAAGACTGTAATGGCAAGCGTCAGAATGGAAACCAGTATAGCGGTGGAATCCGGCTTTTCTGCCGTCAGGCCAGCCATGCCCGCGGCTGTCGGCATCAGTTCCAGTCCGATGACGGCGACGATGGCGCCCATGGCGGCGGGCGGGAAAATATAGTCGATCCATTTCGTGCCGACGACCTTGACGATCATGCCCACGAGGCAAAAAATCATGCCGACGACGATAAAACCGCCCAGCGCCGCCTCATAGCTGTATTTCGACAATACGAGAAAAACGGGGGAGAGGAACGCGAAACTCGAGCCGAGGTAGGCGGGAATCTTCCCCTTGCAAAGCACGAGGTAAATCAACGTGCCGATACCGTTGAAAAGCAGCACCGTTGCCGGATTGACCTTGAACAGGATCGGGACGAGCACGGTGGAGCCGAACATCGCGAAAAGATGCTGGAGGCTCAGAGGAATCGTTTGCCCGATGGGCAGCCGCGCTTCAGGCGGAATGGATTTTTCACGCATGAGGAAAATACTCCTTTCAATCTATGATTCCATACCTTTTCATTTTAGCGAAACGTCGTCCCGCTTGCAACAAAAATGAAAAGATGCAGTCCTTGCGTTGCGGAGAAAAAAGTAATAATATATTACATTATATATGAAATTTGGGAGGATCGAATCCATGACGAAAAAGAGCGTGGAGATATTGGGGCTTCCTGTCATCAGTATTACAGAAGGGCGCGAACTTGGTATCAGCAAGACGCTCGTCATCGACGCGAAAAGGGGCGTGGTGGCTGCCATTACCATTGAGGATGAGGATTGGTATCGAGGCGTGAAGCTGCTGCCGTATACGTCGGTTATCGCCATTGGGCATGACGCCGTCACGGTCACGAGCAGCGAGAGTATCCTGACGCTTGATGAAGCCAGCGATTTTGAAGCTATGCTCGACGCGAACGTCCGTATCATAGGGACGAAGGCCATTACAAAGACCGGCACGATCAACGGCAAGGTCAATGAAATATACATCGACAGGGACGGATGCGTGGAAAAGGTTCGGATCGTTAAGTCAGACGGCAGCGAATACGAGATGTCGTCCGACGAGATCTCGATTTTCGGAAAGCAGGTAACCGTCATCGGCGAGCCGGGAGACGGCGAGGAAAGAAAATATATTGTCGAGGAGTACAATGTCGGCCATTCGCACGCGCCGGAGACGGAGACGGTTATAGCCCCCGAATCGGAACCGGCCGCAGCAGCAGAGCCGGAACCTGAACCGGAGCCCGTTCTTGAACCTGAACCGGATCCGGTAATAGAGCCTGAGCCTGAGCCGGTCGCAGCGGCAGAGCCGGAACATGAGCCCGCTCCCGAACCTGGACCGGAGCCGGTGACTGAGCCGGAGCCTGAAGTGGTTGCGGCATCGGAGCCGAAACCTACCCCTGAACCGGTCCCGGAGCTGGTAATAGAGCCGGAACCGATTGCAGAAGCGGCGCCGGAACCTGAACCTGCCTCCGAACCTGAACCGGAGACGGTGATAGAGCCGGAGTTTGAATCGGTCGCCGCGCAGGAACCGGAACCTGAGCCTGAGCCAAAACCCGCCTCCGAACCGGAGCCGGAGCCTGAACCGATAGCCGAACCTGAACCGGAGGAGCAGCTCGTGCTGGAGATGGAAACAGAACCTGAACCTGAACCTGAACCTGAACCAGCTCCTGAGCCGAAAAAGAAGACTGCGGCGAAGCCGAAGAAAGCTGCTGCTACAAAGACGAGAACGAAATCCGCGTCTGCGACAAAAACGAGGCGGACGACTTCGACGAGGACGAAAAAATCGGCGGAGCCGGCAGACGAGCCGGAAAAACAGGAATCTTCCGAGAGGACGACGATGGATCGTCATCGTCGGTTCCTCGTCGGCAGGAAAGCGAGCCGCGATATTGTGGCCGCCGGCAGCGCGATTATCGTTCGCGCAGGGGACGAGATTACCGAGGAAGTTTTGCAAAAAGCGCAGCTAGCCGGAAAACTCATTGAGCTTTCGATGAACATACAATGATATATTGTGGAAAAAGCGCTGTTCATTGTGCGGACGGCGCTTTTTTCTATGTGCGCGCTTGGCAAAGGGCGAAGAAAGTGGTAAACTTCTTTTGCATTATTATACGGTTTGAAGATTTATGTGATTACTATGGAGGCCCTAAGGAGAATGGAAAACAATGGCGCAAAAAACGCCGCCCTTCGTATATGGAATGCGATTGAAGAAACTTTCGTGGAGCATACGGGGTTCCTTTTTTTGTTATTTTTCCTGAACTATTTTACGATGGCGTGGTCGCTGCTCCTGATACGGGACGAGTGGCTGGCGCTGGAATACGGCTGCGTGCTTTTTCTCGCGACCTTGCTTTTGACGGCGCTGCTTCGGCGCTTCTTGCGGCCAAACTGGCTGACGTGGACCAAGCGCCTCTTGATTTTCGTGTCCTTCCTGCCGTTCCCGGTGGAAGTGTTCGTGATGTACACATACAAGGCGCTGATCGGCGCGGGTATCATCAATTCCATTTTGGAGACGAACCAAAAGGAAGCCGTTGAGTTTTTGCAGATGTATGTGACATGGCGGGAGGTAGCCGCGGTTGCCGGCGTTTGCGCCGTCGTATTTTTGTTGTGGCGCGTCCTCCGACACGTCGAGATCCCGGAGGGCCGGAAAAGGCTCTTTTGCCGGGGCGCGGCCGCAGCGGGGGCGGTTTCGCTTGGTCTGATTTGCGCGACCTTCGCTTCGTTTTTCGCGAATCCGCTGCTGCCAATCGTCCGCGTCGTCAGCGCGACGTCCCTGGCCGTCGAAAACGCGATTGCCTATCACCGCCTGGCAGACGCCATCGACACGAAAATCGAGCTGACGGAAAACAACAGTGAAATCAAGAACATCGTGTTCATTCTCGGCGAATCGACGAACCGGAATCACATGCACCTGTACGGCTATTATCTGCCGAACACGCCGCACCTTGACGAGCTGCAGGCGAAAGGCGAGATTGTCGTTTACAGCGACGTCATCAGCCCGCACTCGACGACGGTGGAGGTGCTGAGCGAGCTCTTCACGTTTTGCGACTACGAGTCGGAAAAGCCATGGTACGAGTACCACAACCTGATCGACGTGATGAATGCCGCCGGGTATCGGACCCATTGGCTGTCCAATCAGGAAAGCTCCGGCATGTGGGGCAACGTCGCCCAACTTTACGCCAACCACAGCACCATGCACAAATTCACGCGGCTCAGGGATTCGTTGGAGGACTCCGGGATCCTGGACGGGGAGCTGTTCCCGATTCTTGACGAGGCGCTTCGTGACGCGTCGCCGGATCGGAATTTCTATGTGCTGCACCTGATGGGCGGACATGGGCTGTACTACAACCGTTACCCATACGCATTTAACAAGTTCAAGGCTGAGGATATCCGGCTCCAGATTGGTGAGCGGTTCCGGGAAATCGTAGCTCAGTACGACAACGCGCTCTATTACAACGACTATGTCGTCGACGAGATCATCAACCGGTTCCGCGATAAGGAAGCGCTGGTGATCTATGTTCCGGATCACGGCGAGGCTGTCTACGATGAGGGTGGCAGCATTGCCGGTCACCTCGAGGAAAATCCTGACCGCCACATGATTGAGATTCCCGTCATTTTCTGGGCGTCAAAGAAGTTCCGCGACAAGTACCCGGAGAAATGGGAGGCCATCGAGGACGCCGCCGACCGACCGTACCGGACGGACGACATGATCCATACGATTATGGAAATCGTCGATATCAGGACCGAAGAATGGAATCCGGTCAAGAGCGTTATAAACGACGATTTCGACGCGTCGAGACCACGTTTCTTTGGTGATGAGAATTATGACACGCAGATTCGGGGGAAATGACTGTTATTCGCGCATGAACCGCTCGTAACTCTCGCGCATTTCCTGCCGGCTCTTGGCGGCAGGCCACAGACGGCTCATTTCGTTTGTACTGTTTTCGCCGCTCTTTCGCATGGCGGCGGCCAAATGGTCGTAAATCAGCGGATCCTGCCCGGTCAGGTCGGCGATGAACTTTTTGACCGTTTCCCGTTTCGTCTTGCCGTCGATAGGGCAGGGAGACTTGACCGGCTGCATTCCATGATACTGGATTGCCTCGATGATTTCTTGTTCCCGCAGATAGATGAGGGGGCGGATCACGGTCAGATCGCTGCGGTCGAGATATGTTTTCGGCTGAAAGGTGCCGATCTGTCCCGAGTACAGGAGATTCAACAGCAGCGTTTCCACGGCGTCGTCATTGTGGTGTGCATAAGCCACCTTGTTGCAGCCGTGTTCGTTTGCGTAGCGGTTGATTGCCCCGCGTCGGAAAAAGGCGCAGGTGAAGCAGGGCGCGTTTTTCGGTTCGCTCTTGATGACTCCGGCAATGTCCACCTCATGGATTTCATGAGGGATTTCCAGCGACGCGCAAAAGCGGCTGAGGCCTTCCGTATCGAAGGCGGCGTCAAACATTGGATTGACAGTCAGCGCGCGCAGGGAAAATTTGTTTTTCGTCCTCTCACGGAACATCGCGAGGGCGTATGTCAAAAGCAGGCTGTCCTTGCCGCCGGAAAGTCCGATCAAGATATTGTCGCCGCGCTCGATCATCTCGAACTCGACGATGGCGCGCATGATTTTGCTGAAATAAGCCTGTGGGAGACGGAATTTCATAAACGACACTTCCTTTGCTGCTTTTATTATATCGCATACGACAAAAAAGCGGAAAAGAAAGTTAATTGTTAAGTTTCAGGGCATATATTGACTTATTCGTTGCTTCCTGAAAAAGTTATGTTATAATAGTGAAGTGTGAAAAAGTGAATCGACGCATAAGAAATGATATAAATTTTTCGGTTTGATGTTCGATATTGAGGAAGGGTTGCGTTGGGGAAAGAACTGCGTGGGGGATATACTACCGGCGCGTGCATGGCGGCGGGCGTCAAGGCCGCGCTTTTGTACCGCGCGGGCGAATACTGCGAGCGGCTGACATTGACTGCGCTCGACGGCACGCCCCTGGAGATTCCCGTCAAAGGCGTCCAGGAGACGGACGACGGAATTCGCGCGGAGATTGTCAAGGACGCCGGAGACGACCCTGATATCACGAACGGCGCGTCGGTGTTCACGACGATCCGCGAGCTTCCTCCGGGCAGCGGCGTCGTGTTCCGCGCGGGGGAGGGCATCGGCACGGTGACGAAGGCGGGGCTTTCCGTCCCCGTCGGCAATCCTGCCATCAATCCGGGACCGCGAAAATTGACGGAGCAGGTTGTCCATGAGCTTTTAGGCGACAATGCTGCGCTGGAGGTCACGGTTTCGATTCCTGCCGGGAAGGCGCTTGCGAAAAAGACGCTGAACCCTGTGCTCGGCGTCGTCGGCGGCATTTCGGTAATCGGTACGACGGGCGTTCTCCGGCCGATGTCGGAGGAAGGCTTCAAGAATTCCCTGTTGCCGCAGATTGACGTTGCAAAGGCGGCGGGCTATGACACGCAGATTTTCGTGCCCGGCAAGATCGGCGAGAATATCGCGGTGAAGTTCGGGCTGCCGCAGGAAGCGATCGTGCAGACAAGCAATTTCATCGGCTTCATGTTGGACGCGGCGGCTGAGAGGAAGCTCAAGCGGGTGCTGTTGTTCGGTCATCTCGGCAAACTGGCAAAGGTGGCGGCGGGCGTTTTTCACACGCACAACCGTGTCGGCGACGGGCGATTGGAGGCAATCGCGGCTTACGCGGCGGCGGAAGGATTGCCGCCTGACGGAGTCCGGCGCGTCCTGGATTCGACGACCACCGAGGACGCGATGCCGGTGATCGAGGAATACGGCCTGACAAAGGTCTATGACAAATTGGCGGAGCGCGCGTCGCTCCGATCGGAGCGCCATGTGTTCGGCGAGCTTACGGTGGGTACGGTGATGGTGACGCTGAAGGGCGAGCTGCTCGGCATGGACGGCCATGCGCGGGAGATAGGAAGGGATTTTCATTGGAACATATAGTGATCGTGGCGGGGATAGGCCCAGGTAATCCCGATTACGTCCTGCCCGCCGCGCTTCGCGTAATCCGTGAGGCGAAGGTGTTGGTCGGCGGCAGCCGCGCACTTTCGGATTTCGCGGTCGATGGGCAACGGACGATGACGATCCGCGGCGATATCCCGGCAGTGCTGTCGTTTATCCGAGAGGCTCGTACGGAAAGTGACGTTGTCGTGATGGTCTCGGGCGATCCCGGCTATTATTCGCTGCTTGACGCATTGCGGCGCGATTTTGACGAGGAGCTGTTGTCCGTGATTCCCGGCATCAGCTCCGTGCAGTTCGCTTTCGCGCGGCTTGCGCTGCCGTGGCATGACGCGAGCCTCTTGAGCTTTCACGGCAGACGGCCTTCCGATGAGGAACTGGCATACAGGCCGGGGCGTATCATCGGCATGCTGACCGATACGAAAAACAGCTCCCGGACGATTCCGAAGCTTTTGATGGAGATGGGCTGGCCGGAGGATGCAAAGGCGGCGATTTGCGCGCGCCTTTCTTATGAGGATGAACGCATTGTCCGCACGACGCTGGCCGGAGCGGCAACAGAAAAAGAAGAGACGCATTGCGTACTGGTGGTGATGGGCTGATGGCCGGACTTGGCATAGAGGACGAGGCGTTCATTCGAGGCAAGGTGCCGATGACGAAGCAGGAGATTCGTGTGCTGACGATGGTCAAGGCACGGATCTCGCCGACAGACGTCGTTTGGGATGTGGGCGCGGGCACCGGCTCGATGTCGGTGGAAGCGGCCCTGCTTGCGACGCAGGGCCACGTTTACGCGGTGGAACGGAACGCCGAGGGCGTTTCGCTGATTGGGAAGAATATGGAAAAATTCGGCGTCAAAAACTTGACGGTCGTCGGGGGCGAGGCGCCGGACGCGTTGAAGGATTTGCCGGATTGCGACGCCGCCATCATCGGCGGGAGCGGCAGCCGGCTTCCCGATATACTCGACGAGATTTCCGCCCGGCTGAAACCCGGCGGCCGTGTCGTGATGAACTGCATTACGATCCAGACCCTGGCGGCGGCACTCGACTATATGCGAGCGCACGAATCGGATTTCTCCTATGAGGCGATACAAGTGCAGATCAATCGTTTGCAGGCGGTCGGCGCTTATGATATGGCGAAAGCGATCAACCCGATTTACATTGTGACGGGAGAAAAGAAATAAATCATTATTATTATATTATATAGAAAGCGATTTAGGGGGCAAACAAAGCATGCAGGTATTTATTGTCGGCGCGGGGCCGGGAAATCCCGAGCTTATCACGGTCAAGGGACAACGGCTGCTCCGGGAAGCGGACGTCATCATTTACGCGGGCTCGCTTGTCAATCCCGACGTGCTGAAGGTCGCCAAGAAAGGCGCGGATATTTATAATTCTGCCTCAATGACGCTGCCGGAGGTCATCGACAAAATCACCGAATCCGTGCAACAGGGAAAAACGGTGGTTCGCCTGCATACCGGCGATCCGGCAATCTACGGCGCGATCCAGGAGCAGATGGACGAGCTCAAAAAGCGCGACATTGAGTTTGAGGTCGTGCCCGGCGTCAGTTCGTTCCTTGCGACGGCAGCCGCATTGAAGCAGGAATACACGCTGCCCGATATTTCCCAGACGATTATCATCACGCGGGACGAGGGCAGGACGCCTGTGCCCAAGCGGGAGAGCCTGAAAAGCCTCGCCGCTCATCAGGCCACGATGTGCATTTTCCTCAGCGTCCACATGATCGAGGACGTGGTAAAAGAGTTGATCGCGGGCGGTTATGACAAGACGACGCCGATCGCCATCGTGCACAAGGCGACGTGGCCGGATCAAAAGGTCATTCGCGCGACGCTTGAGACAATCGCCGAGAAGGTGCGGGAGGAAAATATCACGCGCACGGCGATGATTGTCGTCAGCCATTGCCTGGACGCCGATTATTCGTTGTCGCGTCTTTACGCGCCGGAATTCAGCCATATGTTCCGCGCCGCCTCAAAATGAGATGCGCCGTTTTTGCCGCGACGCGTCGCGGCGTTGAATCGGCGATACGCTTAAAGGACGGCCTTGCGTCCGACGTTGTCGATATTTTTCTAAAGAACGGAAGAGAAGCGAAGGTTCCGGCCAAGCGTTTCTCCAGCCTTGCCGACGCCGTGGCGAAATCTTTTCACCGGTACGACGCGCTGATTTTCTTCATGGCGGCGGGCATTGCCGTGCGCATGATCGCGCCTCATCTGAAGAGCAAGCTGACCGACCCGGCGGTGCTGGCGGCTGACGAGCAGGGGCGTCATGTCATTAGCCTGCTTTCCGGTCATGTCGGCGGCGGAAATGAATTGACGCGGCGAGTGGCGGATTGTCTCGGCGGGACGCCGATCATTACGACGGCGACGGACGTCAGCGAGATGACAGCGCCCGACGCGTTGGCAGCAGAGCTCGGCCTTCGCCCCGTGCCTAAACCGATGATTCAAGTGATGAACGGAGCGCTTCTGGAAGGAAAAGCCGTTTCCTATGCGGTTGACGAGGCGCTTGCGCGGCGCGATTTTTTTGAAACCGCGCTTTCGAAGCGGGGAATCCCTTTCGTTCGAATGTCCGCGTCGGACGCGTTGGCGGCGGCCGAATTGACTGTTTTTATCACAGCTGATGGTGGTGTGCGGTCAGAACGTTTGCTTAGCCTCGTGCCGCGTCGATTGATTGCCGGCATGGGCTGCCGCAGAGGCGTTCCGAAGGAGGCGCTGAAGGCGGCGCTGTCAGACGCCTGTGCGCGGATCGGCCAGGACCTTTCGGCGGTTTCGACAATCGCCAGCGCGTCGGTCAAAAAGGACGAGGCGGGCCTCCTTGATTTGGCGGCGGAACTTGGCGTCGAAGCGCGTTTTTTTGAAATCGAAGAATTGCAAAAAAAGATTGAAGCATATGGACTGGAAGAGTCCCCTTTCGTCCGGAGCCGGATCGGCGCCGGGAACGTCTCGGAGGCGGCGGCGCTTTGCTGCGTGCAGCAGGGAAGGATTGCGCTTGCGAAAACAAAATGGGAGAAAGCGACGGTGGCATTGGTATGGGAAAAATAACCGTGGTGGGCATTGGACCCGGCGGCGAGGAGCAGATGACGCCGAAGGCGTTGAAGGCGATTCAGGAAGCTGAGGTCGTCGCGGGCTACACGACGTATATTCGCCTGATAGAGCCGCTCTTGAAAGACAAAGAGGTCATCGGCACCGGCATGATGCAGGAGGTCGACCGTTGCCGTCTTGCGGTGAAAACGGCTGTGGAGGGCAAGAACACGGCGATGGTGTCCAGCGGCGATTCCGGCGTCTACGGCATGGCCGGGCTCATACTGGAAATCGTGCTGCAATACGACGAGGCGGAACGGCCCGAGGTCGATATTGTCGCAGGGCTTTCGGCGGTCAATGCGGCGGCGGCGGTGTTAGGCGCGCCGCTGATGCACGATTTCGCCGTCATCAGTCTCAGCGACCGCCTGACGCCGTGGGAACTGATCAAAAAGCGCGCGGCGCTTGCGGCGCAGGGCGACTTTGTCATCGCGCTCTATAATCCGAAGAGTAAATCCCGGGTCAAGAACATCGACGAAATTCACGATATCCTGCTGCAATACAAGTCCCCATCCACGCCGGTGGGCATAGTGAAGAACGCGTCCCGGCCCGACGAGGAAAAGATTTTGTCGAATCTCAGGGACTTCACGAAGGAGGATATCGACATGTTCTCGATGGTCATCATCGGGAACAGCAGGACCTTTATTCAGGACGGCTGGATGGTCACGCCGCGGGGCTACAAGGTATGATTTTCGTAGCTGCGGGAACGCAGGACGGGCGCGAGCTTGCGGGCGCGCTGCTTTCGGCGGGCTATTCGGTCACGGCGTCGGTGGTGTCCAGTTACGGCGAGAAGCTGTTGAAGCGTTATCCTGGCATTATCGTCAATGACAAGCCGCTGGACGCGGAAGCATTGGAAGCGTATATTCGCGAGCACAGCGTCCGGCTTTTTGTGGACGCGAGCCATCCTTACGCGGCGAATGTCTCCCGGAACGCGATGACGGCCTGCCATACTGTGAGGATCCCGTATATCCGTTACGAACGGCGGAGCGTGCCTGTCGACTACGACAACGTGCATTACGTCGAGTCCTATGAGGAAGCGGCAAAAGAGGCGGCTCGTCTTGGAAAGACTGTCTTTCTGACAACGGGCAGCCGTAATTTGAAAGCCTTTAGGACTTCGGAGGCGTTGAAAGGCCATGCGGTGATTGCGCGGATCCTGCCGACCGCGAAGGTCTTGGCGGAGTGCGAGGAACTCGGCATGACGCCAAAGGAAATCGTCGCGCTGCAGGGGCCGTTCAGCGAGGAATTGAATATCGCGCTTTACCGCCAATACGGTGCTGAAGTTGTCGTCACGAAGAACAGCGGCGAAATCGGCGGCACCGACACCAAGCTGACGGCGGCGAAAAAGCTGGGTTTGCCCGTAGTGATGATAGACCGGCCGAAGGTCGACTACGACGTCATCGCTTATACGTTTGAGGAAGTTTTGAAGTTTGTGAAAGAAAAAATCGGAGGCAGATGAATCATGGACTTTATTAAGCAACCGATGGATATTGAAAATAAGAGTATGGAGATTATCGCACCGCATTTGGCGGAGCTGAACCTCAATGAAGCCGAGACGAAGGTATATTCCCGCATGATTCACGCCTCCGGCGACGTGGATTACGCGAAAGTGATCCGACTGCATCCGAAGGCCATCGAGGCGACGCAGGAGGCATTGAAGCGCGGAGCGAACATCTACACAGACGTGGAAATGGTACGGACGGGAATCAATAAAAAGGCTTTCGGCCGGTACGGCGGAAAAATCGAATGCCGGGTTGCCGACCCGGAAATTGCCGAGATAGCGAAGCGCGAGGGCATTACACGTTCGATGGCGGCCATGCGCGCATTTGGCAAAGATCTGGCCGGCTCTATTGTTGCCATCGGCAACGCGCCGACCGCGCTTTTTGAGGTGCTTCGCCTCGCGAAGGAGGAAAACATTCTTCCGGCAGTCGTTATCGGTATTCCCGTCGGCTTTGTCGGCGCAGCCGACTCAAAAAAGCTGTTGGCGGATAATGCACTCGTTCCCTATGTGACGGTGGAAGGTACGAAAGGCGGAAGTCCGATCGCGGCGTCCGTCGTCAACGCGATCATGTATCTTTTGGACAACCGCAGATGAGTGCACGGCAAATTCCGCGCGTCGTCATTGCCGCGCCTATGAGCGGCTCCGGCAAGACCACTGTGGTCACCGGGCTTTTGGCGGCGATGCGCACGCGCGGCTTCAAGGCGCAGTCTTACAAAATCGGCCCGGATTATATAGATCCGGGCTATCATGCTTTGGCGAGCGGCCGTTCCGCACATAATCTCGACGCCTGGCTCGTCTCGAAAGAACGGCTCGCCGATATTTTCATCAGTACGATGGCGGACGCTGACGTCGCGGTCATCGAGGGCGTGATGGGGCTCTATGACGGCGGGAAAAACGGCGTCAGCTCCACGGCGGAGATTGCGAAGCTGCTAAAAGCTCCCGTCCTGCTCGTCGTCAACGCGAAGTCGATGGGCGAATCGGCGGCGGCGCTTGTCATGGGATTCAAGCAATACGATCCGGAGGTCAATCTCGCTGGCGTGATATTGAATCGTCTCGGCTCGGACACGCATCGCGCAATGATTGAGGAAGCGCTGGAAAAAATGGGCGTCCCCGTTTTCGGAGCGATAAAGCGAAACGACGCGATGACAATGCCGGAGCGTCATTTAGGGCTCGTGCCTGTCGAGGAAAATGTGAGGGAACGGGAGACGGTGGAAGAAATCGGGCGCGTCATCGGCGCGTCGGTCGATATCGAGCGCATCGTCGAGTTGGCGAAAAGCGCGCCGCCGGTGGAGGAAGGACGCGGCTTTTCCATAACGGCACAGAGCAAAGCACGGATCGCGGTGGCCCGCGACGAGGCGTTTTCCTTTTATTATCCGGAAAGTCTCGCCGTACTTCGGCAAAAAGGTGCGGAGCTCGTTTTTTTCAGTCCGCTGCATGACAAAGAATTGCCGGAGGTTGACGGCCTGATTCTCGGCGGCGGTTTCCCTGAGATGTTCGCGAAAGAGCTTTACGAGAATGAATCCATGCGTGCGTCGATCAAGGACGCGGCTGAAAAGGGAATGCCGATTTACGCCGAGTGCGGCGGGTTCATGTACCTGATGCAGCGTGTGACCGACTTTGACGGCGACGTGTTCCCGATGCTTGAGGTGATTCCCGGCGAGGTAGTGATGAACAGGAAACTGCAGACTGTCGGTTATGTCAGTGCAGAGATGCAGCGTGATACAGTGCTGGGACCGAAGGGGACAGTTCTGCGCGGCCACGAGTTCCATTTCTCGTCTGAATGTGAGCCTGAGGCGGGCGCTGATTATCCGAGAGCCTTCACGTTCCGGAAGACGAGAAATCCCGCGCCGTATCCGGCGGGCTACGCGAAAGGGAATATCCTCGGCTCGTATCTGCATTTGCATTTCGCGGGTGCGGAAGACGCGGCGGCGTCTTTCGTGGCTGCGTGTGAAAAGTTTGCGAAAGGCGAGGGGGCGTGAGTGTGGGAAAAATCGTTCTCGTGACGGGAGGCGCGCGCAGCGGCAAGAGCCGCTTTGCCGAGCAGTATGTGGCGCGCGTCGGAAAACATATCGGCTATATCGCGACGGCGGAAGTATACGACGAGGAAATGGCTTTCCGCGTGAAGCTCCATAAAGAGCGCCGCCCGTCGGACTGGAAAACCTACGAGGCTCCTCACGACGCGCATCTCGCGTTGAAGGAGGCGGGCGCCGAATGCGACGCGGTGCTGTTCGACTGCCTGACCCTTTACATGAGCAATCTGCTTTGTACGCTCGATTCGATCAGCGACTCTCATCAGAATTATTCGCTGGCGAAGGAGAAGCTTGATGCGCTGATTGCACAGGCAAAGGAAAATCGGGGGACGACGGTCTTCGTGACGAATGAAGTCGGAAGCGGCATCGTGCCGGGCGATCATCTTTCCCGCGAATATCGGGATGTGGCCGGCATCGCGAACCAATGGATGGCAAGAGCGGCGGACGAGGTCTATTTAGTCGTCTGCGGCCTTGCGGTAAATGTCAAGAAACTGGCGGAAGCGATGGACGACGCAGCGAAATAACAGATTAGGGACAAAAGATTGGAATTGACAAATTCCTGTCAGATGGCGGCTAAAAACAGGGGACGATTCCTTCTTTTTCGCGCGTTGACAACGGGGAATAAAATATTTATAATGTATGGAAAGTTTGTGCCAAGGCGCGTCCTTGGCACTTTCAATGTTGATAAGCAAGGGAGTAATGTTCGATGGCGGACCAAAAAATGATTTTGACGAAGGACGGCTTGAAAAAGCTTCAGGACGAGCTGGAAAACCTGAAAAGCGTGCGCCGTATCGAGGTGGCGGAGCGCATCAAGCAGGCCATCGCCTTTGGCGATATCAGTGAGAACTCGGAGTACGATGACGCGAAGAACGAGCAGGCGTTCATCGAGGGCCGCATTCAGGAATTGGAGCAGAAGCTTCGGAACGTCGAGGTCATTTCCGAAGAGAAGAAGCCGAAAAACGTTGTGACGATGGGCTGCAAGGTCGTCGTCCGCGATATGGAATTCGACGAGGATATGGAGTACACTCTCGTCGGCACGGCGGAGGCGGATCCGGAGGCCATGCGCATTTCCAACGAGTCCCCGGTGGGCGCGGCGATTCTCGGACAGAAGGTCGGAAAGATCGTCGAGGTGCAGGCCCCGGTGGGAACGATCAAGTATAAGATTATGAAGATCAAGGCATAAAGGAGAAAATCAAGTGGGAAACGAGCAGCAGAAGAAGGGCGGGCAGCCCGCGCCTCGCGTCGAAGATATCAACGAGATGATGCAGATTCGGCGCGATAAGCTGAAGACTTTTGCGGATATGGGCGTCGCGCCGTTCGGGCATCGTTATGAAGTAAACTGTCACGCGCAGGATATCCGCGACCGCTTCGACGAGCTGGAGGGAGAAGAGGACGGCCCGAAGGTTCGCCTCGCAGGACGACTGATGGCAAAGCGCGGCCACGGCAAGGCGAGCTTCGCCGAGCTGATGGATATGTCGGGCCGCATGCAGATTTATTTCAAGTACGACGTGCTTGGCGAAGAAAAATACGCGCAGTTCCGCCTGCTGGATATCGGCGACATCATCGGCGTCGAGGGCCGTGTGTTCAAGACCCAGCGCGGTGAAATCACGGTCATCGTGCTCGATTTTGAGCTGCTGTCGAAATCCCTGCGCCCGCTGCCGGAGAAATTCCACGGGCTCAAGGACGTGGAGCTTCGATATCGCCAACGGTATCTTGACCTGATTGTGAATCCCGAGGTGCTGGACACTTTCGTCAAGCGCACGAACATTATTCGGGCGATTCGCCGCTATCTCGACGAGCGCGATTTCCTCGAGGTTGAGACGCCGGTGCTTTCGACGATCGCGGGCGGCGCGGCGGCGCGTCCGTTCATTACCCATCATAACGCCCTCGATATGGATATGTATCTTCGTATCGCGACGGAACTTTCACTGAAGCGGCTCGTCGTCGGCGGCATGGAGCGCGTCTATGAGCTGGGCCGCGTGTTCCGCAACGAAGGGATTGACGTCCGGCACAATCCGGAGTTCACTTCGATTGAGATATATCAGGCTTATGCCGATTACCGCGACCTGATGGACATCACCGAGGGCATCGTCCGCGAGGCGGCAAAAACGGTGCTCGGCACGGAGAAGTTCACCTATCAGGGCGTGGAGATCGATCTTGCCAACGTGCGCCGTATCAGCATGAACGACGCTGTGAAGGAAGCGACGGGCAAAGATTTCCTCGCGGCGAAGGACGTCGCCGAGGCGCGGGCGATGGCGGATGAGATCGGCGTGCCCTACGAGGCGCGTCACGGTATTGGCGGCATTTTGAACGCGGCCTTCGAGGAAAAGGTCGAGGCTTCTCTGATGCAGCCGACTTTCATCACCGGGCATCCGACGGAGATTTCGCCGCTGGCGAAGCGCAATCCCGAGAATCCGATGATCACCGACCGTTTCGAGTTCTTCATTTACGGCCGGGAGCTGGCCAACGGCTTCACCGAGCTGAACGATCCCATCGACCAGCGGGAGCGGTTCGTCGAGCAGATGAAGCAGAGAGAAGCGGGCGACGACGAGGCGCATATGATGGACGAGGATTTTGTCACGGCGCTGGAATACGGCCTGCCGCCGACGGGCGGCCTCGGCATCGGCGTCGACCGTCTCGTCATGCTCCTGACGGACAGCCCGTCGATTCGCGATGTACTGCTGTTCCCGACGATGAAGGTGCTGGAAAAATAGGGAAACAACGAGACCCCATCGGGCGCGATTATCCGATGGGGTTCTTTTATGAAACGAATGTGCTTTTATGCGAATACGTTTGCCTTTTTTCGTTATCCGTAATAAAATAAGACGATATGTGAAAAATCCGGGAGACGATTTCGTTTCCTTTGCAGGAGGCAGTTATGGAGGAAAAGATTGCACGATTGAAGCAGGTTGCGGAGGAGAAAATCCGACAGCACGCGGATACGCTTTCCGCGCTGAACGACGTCCGCGTGGAGTTTTTAGGCAAGAAGGGCGAGTTCACGACGCTTCTGCGCGGGCTGAAAGAACTGGCGCAGGAGGAGCGGCCCCGCATCGGACAGATCGTCAACGAGGCGCGGGGGCAGATCGAGGCTCTCCTGGAGAAAAAGAGGGAGGAGCTTCGCGTCCGCGACCTTGAGGAAAAGCTTGCGAACGAAAAGCTCGACGTGACGCTGCCGGGCCGTCATAAATGGCGCGGCCATCTGCATCCGTTGACGCTGACGCTGGACCGCATCAAGGCGATCTTCATGGATATGGGCTTCACCGTCGAGGAGGGGCCGGAGATCGAGCGCGACTATTTCAATTTCGAGGCGCTGAATCTGCCGAAGGATCATCCGGCGCGTGATATGCAGGATTCCTTCTACATCACAGAGGAAATCCTTATGCGCACCCAGACGTCGCCGGTGCAGGCGCGCACGATGCAGGCCCACGAGCCGAACACGCCGATTCGCATGATCGCGCCTGGACGCGTCTATCGCCGCGACGATTATGACGCGACCCATTCGCCGATGTTTACGCAGGTCGAGGGGCTTGTGATCGATAAGGGGATTCGCCTCTCCGACCTGAAAGGGACGCTGGAGCTGTTCCTGCACCGCATTTTTAATGAAAATATCGGCGTGCGGTTCCGCCCAAGCTTTTTCCCGTTTACGGAGCCCAGCGCGGAGGTCGATATCTCCTGCGTGATGTGTCACGGCAAAGGCTGCCGCGTCTGTAAGGGTACGGGTTGGCTCGAAATCCTCGGCGCGGGTATGGTACATCCGCATGTCCTTGAAATGAGCGGCTACGACCCGAAACAGGTTACGGGCTTCGCCTTCGGTCTCGGCGTCGAGCGCATCGCGATGCTGTCTTACGGCATTGACGATTTGCGCCTGTTCTACGACAACGATCTGCGCTTCTTGCGCCAGTTTGAATAAGGAGAAAAATATATGCAGGTATCGATCAAATGGCTGAAGGATTATATTGATTTTGACGAGACGCCGGAGCAGCTTGCCGATCTCCTGACGATGGCGGGCGTGCCGGTGGAGAACGTCGTCCGTGCGGACGAAGGACTGGACAAGGTCGTGACGGGAAAGCTCATGGAGGTTGTGCCGCACCAGGATTCCGACCATTTGCAGATTTGTAAGGTGGACGTGGGAGGAAAGGAGCCGTTGACCATCGTGACCGGCGCGCCGAATGTCAAACAGGGGCAGGTCGTCCCGGTGGCGTTGGTTGGCGCGCATTTGCCGAACGGTCAAAAAATCTCGAAGGGAAAGATGCGCGGCGTTCCGTCGATGGGCATGCTCTGTTCGGCGGACGAGCTGAAAATGGAGCTTGCGAACCTGCCGGAAGAGCAGAAAACCGGCATTTACATCCTCCCCGACGATACGCCGGTCGGACAGCCCGCGGCAAAGGCGCTCGGGCTTGACGACTGCGTTCTGGAATTCGAATTGACGGCGAACCGCGGCGACTGCTTCAGCGTGTTCGGCATCGTGCGGGAGATCGCCGTGCTGACGGGGAAGAAACCGCATTGGCCGGAGATCGCCGCAAAAGAGGACGATGGAGCGACGGCGGAGGCCATGGTGAAAATCGCCATCGACGCGCCGGATCTCTGCTCGCGTTTTTCCGCCCGGGTGCTGAAAAACGTAAAAATCGGGCCGTCTCCCGAGTGGATGCAGAAGCGGCTGGAGGGCGCGGGCATTCGTTCCATCAACAACGTAGTCGACGTGACGAACTTTGTGATGGTGGAGCTTGGCCAGCCGATGCACGCTTATGACTACGATGAGGTCAAAGGTCATTCGCTGACGGCGCGCCGCGCAGAGGCGGGCGAAAACGTCCACACCCTCGACGATTCCTCGCGTCTTGCGAAAGGCGGCGAGCTGGTGATTGCAGACGCGGAAAAGCCGGCGGGCCTCGCGGGCGTCATGGGCGGCCTTGAGACGGAAATCACGGAAAAGACGACGACGGTAGTCCTGGAGGCGGCGTCCTTCAACGGACCGTCGATTCGCCGGACTTCCCGCGCGCTTGGCCTGCACTCCGAGGCGTCAGGACGTTTCGAGCGCGGCGTGGATGCGACGGGGACGGTGCGCGCTCTCGACCGGGCGGCCCAGCTGCTGCAGGAAATGGGCGCCTGCACAGTGGCGAAGGGCGTCGTCGACGTCTGCCCTGTGCAAAAGGAGTCCGCAGTCGTCGAGTTTACGGCGACAGAGGTTAACGGGCGGCTCGGTACGGAGATTTCCGGCGCGAAAATGAAGGAGATTCTTGAAAGTCTCGGCTTCGTCGTCGAGGGCAAGGGCGCGGACGCTTATCGTGCCGTCGTTCCGAGCTGGCGCGGCGACGTGTCCTGCATGGAGGATATTTCCGAAGAAATCGCCCGAATTTACGGCTTTGACAATATCCCGTCCACGACCCCGCAGGGCGCGGTCATGGAGGCGCGGCAGAGCGCAAGGCAGGCGTTCTCAGACAAGATCCGCCGCGTGCTCGCATCCTTCGGCATGGACGAGGCGCGTTCCTTCGCCTTCACCCATCCGCAGATGTTCGACAAGCTGAACGTGCCGGAAGACAGCCCGCTTCGCCGGGCGATCCCGATAATGAACCCGCTGACGGACGAGTATCCGCTGGTTCGCACGACGCTCCTGACGAATCTCTTTGAGAACGCGGTGCGCAATTTCTCACGCAAGAATGAGGATATCCGCCTCTTTGAGATCGCCCCGGTCTTTTTGCCGAAAGCGCTGCCGGTGACGGAGCAGCCCGACGAGGTTCTGAAGCTTGCGGGTATTATGACGGGACGGCGGGAGCCGGTAGGGTGGAGTCAAACCGGCGAGCAGATTGATTTCTATGACGCGAAGGGCGTCGTTGAGCAGCTTTTCGAAGCGTTGGGTATTACGCGCTATACCGTCGAGCCGGGCGAGCATTTCGCGCTGCACCCGGGAAAGACGGCAGTGTTCAGGAAGGGAAAGGCCATGCTCGCAGTGGTCGGGGAGGTGCACCCCGCGGTACAGGCAGCCTTCGGCGTTTCGAAAAAGCTGTACGTCTTTGAAATGGACGTAGCAACGCTGCTTTCGAACGCGGCGAAAGACTTTACGTCCCAGTCGCTCCCGAAATATCCGGGCGTCTCCCGCGACCTTGCGCTGATCGTTTCCCAGGAGACGAACGCGACGGATGTGGAGCGAACGATCAAGAAGAACGCGGGACCGTATTTCAAGGACGTCGCTCTGTTCGACCTCTACACGGGCCGGCAGGTCGGCGAAGGGAAGAAGAGCCTCGCCTTTGCGATTCGCTTCCAGTCCGGCGAGAAGACGCTGACGGACGAGGAGGTCGACGCGGCCGTCGGGAAGATCGTCGAGGCGGCGGGGAAAGAGTTTGGTGCGGAGCTTCGAGAATAAGGAGCGGTGAATATGGAGCAGAAAGTTGTCGTCGAGGTTTTCGGCGAGAAATTTTCTCTGAAAACGGATCAGGACCCCGAGTATCTGCAGAAGCTGGCCGCCCTCGTCGACAAGGAAATGCGGGCGGTGTCGCGACAGGTGAACAATCTTCCGCCGGTGCGTGTGGGAGTCCTTGCCGCGCTTAAAATTGCCGACGAATATTTCCAGATCAGGAAGGATTTCGAGGAAATGGCGGACCTGGTGCGGAAAAACAAATAAGAATGCTTATCTATTCTGTATGAACGAGACGTTGCCGAGCGATGGAATTCATGGTATAGTGTAGTTGGTTTCGTTTTGTATACAATCGTGAGAATCGTGCGGGGGGATCGCATGTTCAATTTTCAACGCAAAAATACCGAGTTCTTCGATCACTTCGTCGAGAGCGCCAAATGCTTTTACCGGGGCGCGCTGTTGCTCGACGAGGTCATGCTGGACTATACGCAGGCGGCGGACAAGATGAAGGCGATCATTGACCTGGAGCATGAGGCGGACGCCATCAACGACCAGATTATAGACGAGTTGAACCAGACCTTCATCACGCCCATCGACCGCGAGGACATCTTCGCGCTGGCGAACGGCCTTGACGACGGCGTCGACTTTCTGCAGACGACGCTCCAGCGTCTCGTCATTTATCGGACGGGGCAGGCGAAGGCGGGCGTCGTTTCGATGACGAAGCTGCTCCTGGAGTCGACGGAGGAAATCATCAGATCCTTCGAACTACTGAAGGACATTAAGAAAAACCGGGAGCTTATCTTGGAGTCCACCCATAAGATCGGAAAGCTCGAAAGCGAGGGAGACCGCGTTTATCGGCAGGAAATTGCGTTCCTGTTCGACAACGTGCGCGACCCCATCGAACTGATCAAGTGGAAGGATATATTGGAAAATCTGGAGGACACGCTCGATCATTGCGAGGATGTTTCGGATATGATTCGCGGCGTGGTCATGAAATATGCCTGAGCTTCAGTATATGATTTTTACGGTCATCGGGCTCGCGTTGGTGTTCGATTTCATCAACGGCTTTCACGACACGGCGAACGCGATCGCGACCTCGGTCTCGACCCGGGCCATCGCGCCGAGAAACGCGATCCTGATGGCTGCGGTGCTGAACTTCCTCGGCGCCATGTATTCGACGGGCGTCGCGAAGACCATCGGCAGCGACATCGTCAGTTCCGCTATGCATGTCGACGAGCACGTTCTGATCGCGGCGCTGGTCAGCGCCGTTTTCTGGAATCTATTTACCTGGAAGCTGGCGCTTCCGTCCAGCTCCTCCCATGCGATGGTGGGCGGCGTCATCGGCGCGGTGCTGGTCTCCACGGGCGTCGTGGGGCTGAACCTCGTCGGCATCGGGAAAATCATTCTTTCCTTGATTCTGTCCCCTCTGGTCGCAATCATCACCGGCTATTTCGTGATGCATCTTTTGTATCTGCTGTTCGGGAAATGTACGCCCTATGTCGTAAACGGCCGGTTCAAGAAAATGCAGATCGTCTCTGCTGCGATGATGGCGTTTTCCCACGGCTCGAACGATGCGCAGAAGTCGATGGGCATCATCACGCTGGCACTTTTGTCGGGCGGCTACATCAGCGAGTTCGAGGTGCCGACAATCGTAAAGATTTTGGCGGCGACGGCTATGGCTTTCGGTACGGCCATGGGCGGCTGGAGCATTATCAAGACGATCGGCGGAAAGATTTTCAAGCTGGAGCCGATCAGCGGCTTCGCGGCCGATCTCAATTCGTCCATCGTCATTTTTTCGGCGACGATACTTCATCTTCCGGTCAGCACCACGCATGTCGTGTCCGGCTCGATCATGGGCGTCGGCACGGCGAAACGGATTCGCGCGGTGCGCTGGGGCGTCGCGCAGCAAATGCTCGCGGCGTGGGTGTTTACGATACCCTGTACGGCATTGATCGGTTCGTTGATATATCAGATTGCGCTTTGGATTTTTTGAATGAGGTGATGTTGCTTGGAAGAGCGAAGGCTTTTCTGAGCTTTTTTGTTTTGGGAGGAATAAGGATATGAACGAGCGGGAGAAAAAAACGCTGCGGGAGCTTGCGGAAGGACAGGCGGCGGAAAACGATTTGATCGTTGCGGCTCTGGTCGGCGGGGAACTTCGGGGCTTGGGCGAGACGGTGGACGAACGGGAAAAGCCCGTCTGGGTCGCTCTGTCGAGTCCTGCCGGGGAGCGCATTTATCGCCGCTCGGTATTGTTTCTCGTCATCGTCGCCATGCAGGAGCTGTACGGCGTGGCGGATACCGAGCTGATCGTTCGTTCCTCGCTGAACGGCGGGCTTTACTGCGATCTGGAAGTTCCGGGCGGCGTGACGGACGGAACCATTTCGGCGATTGAAGTGCAAATGCGCGCGATCGTGGCGGAGAATCGAGAGATCGGCCATTGCGTCGTACCGAAGGAGGAGGCCGTGCGCCTCTTCAAGGAGGCGCGGCAGATTCCGAAGGCGAATCTTCTGAATGCGCTGCCGGAGGAGGAAGTCGTTCTCTGCACCTGCGGCAAGCATTACGACGATCTTAACGGCGTCATGCTGGACAGGACGGGCGAGCTGGGACATTTCGACGCAGTGCGCCTGGGAAACGGAATCCTGCTCAGAACGCCGTGGAACGGCGCAGGGCTTTCGCTGCAGCCGTTGCTGAAGCAGCCGAAATTTGCCCAGACGCTGAAGGAGTCGAAGAAATGGGCGACAATCCTGCATTGTGAATACCTGCCTGATTTGAACCGCTGTATCCAGTTCGGGAAGGAGGGGGATTTGATTCGCGTCTCCGAGGCGCTTCATGAGAAAAAGATCGCCGAGATCGCCGACAGGATCGCGGCGGGAATCAAAAAAGCCCGGCTGGTGATGATCGCCGGGCCGTCCTCTTCGGGCAAGACCTCTTTCGCCCAGCGGCTCAAAGTCCAGCTTCGCGTCAACGGACTGGAGCCCGTATCGATTTCTTTGGACGACTATTTCGTGAATCGGGCGGACACGCCGCTGACGCCGGAGGGCGCTTATGATTACGAGTCGCTTCGCGCGCTGAACGTCGAGCTTTTCAACGAACATCTCGTCGCGCTGATGCAGGGCAGGGAAGTCGCATTGCCGCGTTACGACTTCGTCACCGGCGAGCGGGCGGACGGGGCCGGGCCGCGTCTTTCCATCGCGCCGGAGCAGCCAATCATCGTCGAGGGGATTCACGGGCTCAATGAGGAGATGACCCATGCCGTGCCCCGCGGCGAGAAATTCAAGGTGTATGTCAGTGCGCTGACCCAGCTCAACATCGATATGCACAATCGCATCCCGACGACCGACGCGCGCTTCGTGCGCCGCCTCGTGCGCGATTATCAGTTCCGCGCGTCCAGCGCGCTGAAAACGCTGCGCCAATGGCCGGACGTCAGGAAAGGCGAGGAGAAGAATATTTTTCCCTTCCAGGAGGACGCGGACGCCGTGTTCAACTCCGCGCTGATCTACGAGTTGGCCGTGCTGAAGAAATACGCGGTGCCGCTGCTCCTGGCGGTGAAGCCCGGCGAAGACGGATACGCTGAGGCGCGGGGCATTCTGGGCGTCCTCTCGCAGTTCGACAGTATAGACGACGAGAGCGATATACCGAACAATTCAATCCTGCGCGAGTTCATCGGGAAATCCTGCTTCTTTACGAGCAGCGGCGACTTGAGGGAATAAGTGTTTTTTTTGAAAAACGTATTGACAACCTATGAAAAGTCGTTTATGATAAGCCCATCATAAGATAAAGCGTTGAGCAGAGAGAGTAGCCTTGGTTTGTTCTTCGTACAGCGAGCCGATGACCGGGAAACCGGAGGTGGGATGGTCGGCCGGAGGCGCAGGGTGAATGGTTCTGCGAGCGTCCTTTGAAAGTGAAGCGTTTCACGAGTAGATGGGAACGGATGCCCCCGTTACAGGGCTAGGGTATATTACTTTTGTATCCGAAGAGAGGCTTTAGCAGGGTGGCATAACGAATCCATTTCGTCCCGGTGACGGAATGGATTTTTCTATGGGATCTGCGGGCTTGAATCAGGGTGGCACCGCGAAAAGGAATTTTTCGCCCCGGCGGAGGGAATACTTCCGCCGGGGCGTTTTTAATCGCAGTTAGAATTATTAATTCTTACAGCGATTTATGAAACGGCATTTGGTAAAGAAAGGATTAGACGCATGAAAGTCAAGATTTGCGGGCTTCGGACATTGGAGGCGGCGCGGGCGGCGGAGCGCGCGGGCGCGGATTTCCTCGGCTTCATCATGTGGCCGGAGAGCCGTCGCTATGTTTCCGCGACCCAGGCGGCGTCCATCGTGTTCGCGATCGAAAGCGGCGCGCTTTCCGTCGGCGTCTTCGTCGATCAGCCTTTGGAGGAAGTCGTCGCGTTGGCGAGACAGTGCCGGTTTAACGCGATCCAGCTTCACGGGCATGAGCCGCCGGAATACGCGGAGGCGCTTCGGGCAGAGGCGGATGTGAGGATCATCAAGGCGTTCCGATGGCGCGACGATTTTTCCGCCGAGGCCGCGAACGACTATCCCGCCGAATTGGTATTGCTCGACACCTTCAAAAAAGGCATGGCGGGCGGTACAGGCAAATCGTTCCGATGGCGGGAGGCGGCGAAGGAGACGCAGAAGCTGAAAAAACCGCTGCTCTTGGCGGGCGGCATCTCAGCGGAAAACGCCAAAGAGGCGGCGCAGACGCTTTCCCCGTTCGCTTTAGACGTATCGGGGAGCCTGGAGGAAAACGGCGAGAAGTCGCCGCAGAAAATCAGGTCGTTCATGGAGACGATAGAAAGTTTAAGATATAAGAAATGAGGCAGCATCATGAAAAATATTCTTGCGGAAATCGTCGAAAAGAAAAAAGAAATCGTGGCGGCGGCAAAAAAGGTCCTGCCATTTGACGAAGTAAAGCGGCAGGCGCGTCCCGGCAGATTCGGCCTTTCGCATTGCGTTCGCGGCGAGGCGTGGAGTCTGATCGCCGAGTGCAAGCTCCAGTCTCCGGCGAAAGGGCGGCTCTGCCGCGCGTATTCGGTGACGGAGCTCGCGAAGATTTACGTGGAAAACGGCGCGAGCGCTCTTTCGGTGCACACCGACCCGCATTTCCTCGGCTCGAACGCGGACTTTATCGCCGTGCGGAAGATGACGGACCTGCCGCTGCTCCGCAAGGATTTCATCATCGACGAGTATCAAATCTATGAGGCACGGATGCTCGGCGCGGACGCTGTGCTCCTGATTGTGAGGATTCTTTCTCCGAGAAAGCTTATGGAGTTCCTTTATCTGGTATGGGGGCTGGGGATGGACGCCCTGATCGAGGTTCACGACGAGGCAGACCTCGAGGCGGCGCTGGCGACGCCGGCGGAGTTCATCGGCGTCAACAACCGCAACCTGACGACGTTCACGACTTCAATCGAGAACACGATGGCGCTGCTGCCGAAGATTGGGGAGGGACGCACGATTATCAGCGAGAGCGGCGTGCAGAGCCCGGAGGACGCGGAACGGCTGCGCGAAGCGGGCTGCGACGGAATCCTCGTGGGAGAGGGACTGGTCACGGCGCCCAGCGTGGCGCAGATGACGCGGCGGCTCTCCTTCGTCGGCGGCACGGCGCAAAAAAGCGCGTGAAAATAAGCCCTCCCCTCTGGGGAGGGGGGACCGCCGTAGGCGGTGGGTGAGGTCTTATGACGTTATGATAGTATCAGTCGTTACACTTCAACACCTCATCCGTCAGCCTTCGGGCTGCCAACCGTGACAGTCCATTGGACTGTCACGCCTCAATGGGAAGGCATGTATTTAGGAAGTTAATTATATTTAGGAGGTTATCATCATGACAACGGGAAGATTTGGAAAATACGGCGGGCAGTTCGTGCCGGAGATCGTGATGCCGGTGTTGACGGAGCTGCAGGCGGCCTATGAGAAGTACAAGGACGACGAGGATTTCAAGGCGGAGGTGCGCGGTTATCTGGAGCGGTATGCGGGCCGTCCGACCATGCTCTATTACGCGAAGCGGCTGACCGAGCATTATGGCGGCGCGAAAATTTACCTAAAGCGTGAGGATTTGCTCCATACCGGCGCGCATAAGATCACGAACGCGTTGGGACAGGCGGTGCTTGCGAAGCGCATGGGCAAGAAGCGCGTAATCGCCGAGACAGGCGCGGGCCAGCACGGAGTAGCGACAGCGACGGCGGCGGCGCTTTTCGGCATGGAGTGCCATGTGTTCATGGGCACGACGGACATCGAGCGGCAGAAGCTGAACGTGTTCCGCATGAAGCTCCTCGGCGCGCAGGTCATTCCCGTGTCCAGCGGCACAGGCACGCTGAAAGACGCTACCAGCGAGGCGATCCGGTATTGGGCCGCCCATATCGAGGACACGCATTATATCATCGGCTCGGCGGTAGGGCCGCACCCGTACCCGACCATCGTGCGCGATTTCCAGTCCTGCATCGGCAATGAGATTCGCGCGCAGGCGAAAAAGAAAACGGGCGGGCGCATCGACTATCTCTTGGCATGCGTCGGCGGCGGCAGCAACTCCATCGGCACGTTTTACGAGTTCAGGGACGACGTATCGGTGAAAAAAATCGGCATTGAAGCGGGAGGTCGCGGCGAGGCCGAGGGCGACAACGCGAAAACGCTCTCCGGCACGGGAAAGCCGGGTGTGCTGCACGGCGCGTACAGCTATGTCCTGCAGGACGGCGACGGGCAGATTGTCGAGGCATATTCGCTTTCGGCGGGGCTCGACTATCCGGGCGTCGGTCCCGAGCATTCCTATTTCAAGGACGCAGGCATCGTCGAGTACGTTTCCGTGACCGACCAGGAAGCACTAGGCGCGTTCCGCCGGCTGTCCGAGATCGAGGGCATCATCCCCGCGCTGGAAAGCGCCCATGCTCTCGCGTATCTTGAAAAGCTGATGCCGAAGACGAAAAAGGACGAGGTAGTGGTGCTGTGCCTGTCGGGGCGCGGCGACAAGGATGTCCAGATGGTCGCGAAAGCGCTGGGAGAGGAGCTGTAAATCATGACGCGTATAGAAAAGAAATTTGCCGCGTTGAAGGACGCGAAGAAAAAAGGACTTGTCATCTATCTGATGGCGGGAGTTCCCGACGTGAAGGGCACGATTGAGGCCGTGAAGGCTGTGGAACGCGCGGGAGCGGATTTCATAGAGATCGGCCTGCCGTTCTCCGATCCGTTGGCGGACGGCCCGGTGATACAGGCTGCGGGCATCCGCGCGCTGAAAGGCGGCATGACGCTGGCGGGCGTTTTGGAGCTGGTGAAGGAGCTCCGCAAGTTCACCGAGATTCCGCTGATCGGCATGGGATACATCAACAACGTGCTGCATTACGGCGCGGAGCAATTCGTCGCCGACGCGAAAGCGGCGGGGCTCGACGGCGCGATCCTGCCGGACGTGCCCCATGAGGAAAGCGCCGCGCTTCGCGCAATCTGCGCGAAGCAGGACTTCCGCCTGATCGAGTTCGTGACGCCGGGTACTACGCCCGAGCGGCTCGCTCAGACCTGTGAAAGTGCCAACGGCTTTATCTACGCGGTTTCGGTCAACGGCGTCACAGGCGAGAAGAAGATCGACTACTCGATTATCGGCAAAGTGGCCCGCAAGGTTCGCGAAGAGACCGACGTGCCGATTGCCGTGGGTTTCGGCATCGGTTCGGCGGAGGCGGCGGTTGACGCCGCGGTGGACGCGGACGCGGTCATTGTCGGCAGCGCCGTCGTGCGCCGACTGATGGACGGAAAGACGAAAGAGGCGGAAGACTTCGTCGCGTCGCTTCGTCGCGCGCTTGACGCGGCCTATTGACGGAGGGAAGCAATATGCCGGAAACAAAATTAAGGCTGCGGCCCTCGCTGGACGAGTACAAAAAGTGCGCGGAGGAAACGCCGCTGATCGCCGTGAGCACGGAAATCTCCATCGACCTCGACACGCCGGTCTCGATTTATTACAAGCTCGTCGGAGACGCGAAGGGCTTCCTGCTCGAATCTGTGGACACCAGCAGCCATACGCTGGCGCGATACTCGTTTATTGGCGCGGAACCGTTCATTCGCCTGCAGGTGTTCAGGAACCGCCTGATGATCAAAGACAGGGATTTGATGAAGTGCATCGACGGCGACCCTGTCCACGCGCTGAAGCAGTATATGGAGGCGCGTCGTCCGGCTGCCTTCGGCGAGAATATTCCGTTGGCCAACGGCGGCCTTGTCGGGTATTTCAATTATGAAATCGTTTCGACATTCGATCGTGTGCGCGGTATGGAAGCGGGCGAGGAGGAGCTTTTGGGCGAATTCATGGTCTGCCGCGTTCTCGTGGTTTTTGACGCGCTGAAAAATACTGCGCGCCTGATTTGCCTGACCGACGCCGCTTCGGGCGCGAAAGCCGCTTACGCGGAGGCGGAGCGCAAGATGGAGGCCTTGCTCGTGAAAATGCGCGCGCCGATTCCCGCGACTCCGGTTTCGTTTACGCCGAGAGCCGAGAAAGTCGATTTTCTGAAAAAGTACGAAAAACCACCGGCGCATGTTCTCGACATGATTCGAACCATCAAGGAGCATATTTTCGCCGGGGATATCTTTCAGGCGGTGCCGTCCTTCCGCTTCGAGGAGAAAATCACGAGGCCGCCGTTCTTGTTCTATCGGCGTCTGCGGCAGGTGAACCCGTCTCCGTATATGTTCTATATGAACTTCGGTACGACGAAGCTCGTCGGCGCCTCGCCGGAACGGCTTGTCAAGGTCGTGGACGGCGTCGTTTACACCTACCCGATTGCCGGCACGCGGCGGCGCGGCAAAAACGACGCTGAGGACGCGGCGCTGGCCGAAGATTTGAAGGCCGATGAGAAGGAGTGCGCCGAGCACGCCATGCTCGTGGATCTTGCGCGCAACGACATAGGCCGAATCAGCGAGCCGGGCAGCGTCAAAGTGACGAAGCTGATGGCGGTGGAACACTTCAGCCACGTCATGCATATGGTCTCCGAAGTCATCGGCACGCTGAAAAAGAACCTGACGCCGATGGACGTGCTCAGGGCGTCGTTCCCGGCCGGGACGGTCAGTGGCGCGCCGAAACTCCGCGCGATGGAAATCGTGCGCTCGCTGGAGCCTGTCCCGCGCAAGAGTTATGCAGGAGCCGTCGGCTATATGGACTTCGCCGGCAACATGGACGTCTGCATCACGCTCCGCACCATGCGGATCGAGAACGACGATACGGCCTATATCCAGGCGGGTGCGGGCATTGTCGCGGACTCCGTGCCGGAAAACGAGTACAACGAATTTTTGCAAAAGGCGAAAGCGCTGTTCAAAGTGGTTGAGGAGGTGGAAAACGATGCTGCTCCTCTTGGATAATTACGATTCGTTTACTTATAACGTGTACCAGCTTTTAGCGGAGCTGGGCGCTGCGATCGAAGTCGTGCGGAACGATGTGGAGACGGTTTCTGAACTGGCGAAACGGGGGTACAGCGGCGTCGTCATTTCTCCCGGTCCCGGCGAGCCGAAGGACGCAGGCGTTACCGAAGACCTGATTCGCGAAATGAAAGGCGTCGTGCCGATTCTCGGCGTGTGCCTCGGACATCAGGCTATCGGCGAGGTTTTCGGCGGAAAGGTCGTGCGCGCGCCGAAAATCGTTCACGGCAAGACGTCCCCCGTTCGCCATGACGGCAAGGGTATTTATAAAGGACTGCCGCAGCCTTTCGAGGTCGGCCGCTATCATTCGCTGGTCGTTGACCGAGAGACGCTGCCCGATTGTCTCGCTGTCACCGCCGAGACCGAGGACGGAATCGTCATGGGCGTCCGTCACAGGGAATACGACGTGGAGGGCGTGCAGTTCCATCCGGAGTCGATCCTGACGCCGGAAGGGAAGACGCTGCTGAAAAACTTTCTGGCGAAGACCGTATAGTATAATCTGACGTCACTGAAAAAAGCCGCCGGCATAGGGCGGTTTTTTCATGCCCTGGCAGCGGAAAGGCCGAAAAAATTTTTCGCTTTCTGAAAGGATAAAACCGTGCGGCGCAGAATATACCTTATATATTGGATTTTTCGAGGCAGGGGAGAATCGCAATGGAATCAGAAAATCGCAAGAGATTTATGAAAGAAGCTGTCATCGGCTGCGTCATTGTCGCCGCCGTTCTTTTGTTCGGCACGATTATCACCGGCAGGAACGCCAGCGAAGACACGGAGTCCGCCGTTCACGCGGTGAGCCTGATGTACCTCGACGAACTGGCGGAGCGGCGCGCGCAGGTCGTTTCTTCTACGCTGTCGGCCTACATTTCCAATATGAACGCCGCCGTCGGTCTGTTGACGCCAAACGACCTGTCCAGCGTGACGAACCTGCAGGCATATCAGGCGCGTATGAAGCAGCTCTACGGGCTGGAAAAATTCGCCTTCGTGGACAGCGACGGCCTGATCTATACCTCCCGGGGCACGCGGACGGATATTCAGCTTTACAAGTTTGACTACAACCATATCGCGGGGTCGGAAGTTTCCCTGAAAAATACGGACGGCGCCAAAAAAGTTGTCGTCGCCATGCCGGTGGACCGTCTGTCGCTGGAAGGGAAAACTCTGGTCGCCTGCTTCATGGAAATCGACATGAGCCGTATGCTCAGGAATCTTTCCCTGCAAACGGACAACAACAATACCACATTCTGCAATATCTATACCCGCACAGGTGCGGCGCTGACGGACATGGTGCTGGGCGGCCTCGCCAGCGAAGACAATCTCCTGGAAGCGCTGGGACACGCGGAGTTCAAAAAGGGAAATACCTTGCAGTCGGTGGCGGCGGACTTCGAGGACGGCAAATCCGGCGTGGTGACATTCACTTACGGCACTATTCGGGAGACGCTTTGCTATGTACCGATCAAGGGCACGGACTGGATGCTGACCTATCTTGTGCGCGACAGCGTCATCAACGAGCAAATCAGCTCGATTGCCGACGGGATTGCCCGGCGCGGTCTCGTACAGTCCGCGCTGACGGCGGTCGCACTCTTGGCGGTTTTCGCCGTTCTTTACATGCAGTCGCGGAACGCCACTCAGGCGGCGCTGGAAAAGGAAATCTCCGAGGCCGAGAACAGGGGCAAGCAGCAGGAACTGGAAGAACAGCTTGCGCTGCAGGAGGAGCTTTTAGCGCAGGAGCAGGAAAAGGCGCAGCAGGAGAATGTCATCAATTCCCTTGCCGCCAA
The DNA here is from genome assembly GCA_946183785.1 of uncultured Selenomonadales bacterium. Classification (GTDB taxonomy): domain Bacteria; phylum Bacillota; class Negativicutes; order Selenomonadales; family Selenomonadaceae; genus RUG12372. The sequence continues at coordinate 41,818 of CAMHCS010000018.1, forward strand.
TTACCGCAGCGTTTATTATGTCGACCTCGACACGGACGACGCGGTATGCTACCGCGAGGACGATCCTATGGAGGACGCGCCGGATCTCGGCGAGCACTTCCCTTATCATCAGAAATTCATATCCTATGGCGAACGCTTTGTCACCCCCGAATATCAGGGGGAATTCTTCCGCTTCATCGATCCGGGGGAGATTCGTCGTCATCTGGCTGAGGAGCCGATTTTCAACTATCGTTATCTGGCGAAACATCACGGTGAGGAACGCTATGAGCAGCTTCGGATTTCCGCCGCGAATACTGTAGCGAACGAATCGGGCATAACCGTCCACGCCGTCTGTATGGGCTTCGCGGACGTCGACACGGAGATGCGCCGCGACCTTAAGAGAAAACAAGAGTTAGAGAACGCGGTGCAGGCCGCCAGGGAATCCGGCGAAGCGGCGGAGGCGGCAAACCAGGCGAAGTCGGCCTTCCTTTCCATGATGAGCCATGAGATACGGACGCCGATCAACGCCGTCATTGGCATGAACGAAATGATCCTGCGGGAAAGCGCCGAGGAGAACGTGCTGACCTACGCGGAAAACGCCAGGGCCGCCTCCATGAGCCTGCTTTCCATCATCAACGACATCCTCGATTTCTCCAAGATCGAGGCCGGCAAGATGGACATCCTTCCGGCGGAATATGCGCTTCCTTCCCTCGTGAACGACCTCGTCAATCTCGTGCGCCTGCGGGCAGAAGAGCGCGGTCTCGCCCTTTACGTCAAGGTAGACCCGGACACGCCCAACATTCTGTTCGGCGACGAGATCCGTGTCAAGCAAATCATCACCAATATCCTGACCAACGCGGTGAAATACACGGAAAAAGGCTCCGTGTCCTTCTCCATCGGGTTTCATCAGACGGCGCCGGACGAGATCGCACTCGACGTATCCGTCGCCGACACCGGCCACGGTATCAAGGACGAGGACATAGAAAAGCTCTTCGCCGCCTTCGACCGCTTGGACTCGGAAAAGACGCGACAGATCGAGGGCACGGGCCTCGGCCTCAATATCACCCAGCAGCTTCTTGGAATCATGGGGAGCCGTCTCGAAGTGCGAAGCGTGTTCGGCAAAGGGTCGACTTTCTCGTTCTCACTGCCGCAGAAGGTAGTGGACTGGGAAGGCGTCGGCGATCTCTCCGCCGCGCTGAAGCGCATGGAAGGACGGCGCGTTCGCAAAAACGCGGGCTTCATTGCGCCGAACGCACGGATCCTCGTGGTGGACGACGCGCCGATGAACATTGCGGTCATCTCGGGCCTCCTGCGCCGTACGAAAATTTTTGTGGACACGGCCTCCAGCGGAGAGGAGTGCGTCGAAAAATTCGGAGCGAACCAATACGACCTTGTTTTCCTCGATCACCGGATGCCGGGTATGGACGGCATGGAAACCCTGGGCGAGTTGCGCCGTCTCTATCCGGGTAAGGTCAAGGATACGCCGATCATTTCCCTGACGGCGAACGCGGTTTTCGGCGCGAAGGAGGAATATCTCGCCGCCGGATTCGCGGACTACCTCTCCAAGCCCGTCATGCCCGACGCGCTGGACGAGACGATTTTGAAGCATCTGCCTGCCGACAAGCTCGTTTTCACGTCGGCGGACGAAGAAGAGGAGGATACGCCGCTCCCGGACTGGCTCAGCGATATCCCGCTGATCTCCACGCGGCGGGGCGTCGAGTTCTGCGGCGGCAATCAGGAATACCTTGACGCCCTCAAGATTTTCGCCGCCTCTATCGAGGAACGCGCCGACGAACTGGAAAAGCTTTACAGGAACCACGACTACAAAGAGTACGCGATAAAAGTCCACGCCCTCAAGAGCATGGCGAAATCCATCGGCGCGGCGGAGCTTTCCGAGCTGGCGGCGGAAATGGAGGAAGCAGGCAAGAATCGCGACATTGCCGCGCTCACCGCGGGCGCCGAAGTGCTGCTCTCGCTCTATCGCAGCCTTGACGAGCCGCTGAAACGGCTCACGGTGGAAAAACCAATGCAAACATCCGGCGCGGACGCAGAAAAAAACCTTGTCACCGACCAGCGACGCAAGCTGCTTCTGGTGGACGACGACGAGGACTTCCTCGCGTTGACGACGCGCTGGCTCAAAAGGGACTACGCGGTGACGGCGGTCAATTCGGGCAGGAAGGCGCTCAAATATTTGGAAAATCAGCGTCCCGACCTTGTGCTGCTCGACTACGAGATGTCGGACATGGACGGCTCCGCCGTGTTGAAGCAAATTCGTGAAACACAGGGGATCAAAGATTTGCCGGTGGTGTTCCTGACCGGGACGGAGGACAAGGAAAACGTCAGGAAAGCCGAGCAGCTCCACCCCGAGGGCTTCCTGCTCAAGACAATGGGAAAGAAAGGGCTGCTGATGGGAATCGCGGCGTTCTTTAAGTAGAACAGGTATCATTGCGGTGGTTGCCGAAGAAATGACAAATTCTATTGACAGCGACATAAAAAAGTGATATTGTCTAATCATAAATGAATGTAATGTTCAAAATTTCATAACGATTGGATCAGGCGTCGCAAGACTTAATAGGGAAGCCGGTTGAAATCCGGCGCGGTCCCGCCACTGTAACAGCGAGCGACCCGGCAGACGTCACTGTGCCGAAGGCATGGGAAGACCCGGGGAGCGATGAGCTGGAGCCAGGAGAACTGCCTGATTGACGATTTCTGTTTGACCTGCGAGCGACGGGGAAGAGATTGTGCGGCGTTTGATAAAGGACGGCGCGGATTTGTATTAAAAAGCTCTTTCCCACTTTCGGGCAAGAGCTTTTTCTTTGAATTCTTCTCGCCGTGTTCTTCTTCCAAACGCGGTGGTCATGATGGGTTCCGGCTTTCATGGGGGAAGCCGGAACCCCCTCCTATGCATGGTAGTCACCTCTTTTCATACATTCACTTTGCTGCCGTCGGCAGCAGGCTCGGGGCTCAGCAGCCCCGGGTCCCCTCCTTTGAAAGAATAAGTTGAGGCAATGCGTTTCTTTATGCTTTAGGTCCGTAAAGAGACGTTGTGCATAGATTCCTTTCCTTTTGAGAGCCTCGCTGGGACTTCGGGGCGCTCTCCCTTCGGCGTAAGGTTTTCTCTATGGTTTTCAGCTCCATAGAGAAGCATTGCTCATACATTTTCATTTTTCCAAGGGTTGGCCGCATTTGCGGCTCGTTCCCGGCGGTACGTACACTGGGAACGCCCCTCCTTTTCCAATTCGCGTCCGGCTTTTTGCCGGACGCTTTTTCTTCATATACGGACGTCTGTGCGGACAGCACGAACAAGAAAGCCTCACAGGTTAAAACTCATAAAAGTTAAGTAAGTTTTAATCGTCCCCTAAAGGGTTTCCCATTTTCGAAACGTAATATATAATTATTATGAGGGGGGGTGAGACGTCGGAAAAAGGAGCTGGCAGCGGCGGCGCTGGATTTTTTCGCAGGTTGGCAACGATGGATAACGCGCGGATGCGATACCGTCGGCAGCGACAGCCGAGGCGGCGCCGGTCCAGGGAGACGGACACGACCGGCAGGCAGGGGGAACCTCAAATTTTCATGATGAATCTTATTTCAACAAAAAAAGAGGAGGTCAAACCTATGAAGTCATTCGCATCCAAGTTATTCGCGTTTTTCGTTTTCGCGCTGCTCTGTGCGGCGGCTTTCCCGACGGCGGCGCTGGCGAGACCGGTCATCAAGTTCAGCGTCGAACACGTCCATTTGCATGAAGCGGGCGAGGCGGAGATCGTCGGCTATTTCGAGAACTCCGGCGACCAAGGGGCCTACGTCAAGTGGACGGAGCTCGACCTCACGCTGACCGCAGACAACGGACAGGAGATGTGGTCGGATGCCGGCATCCGCCATTATGTGGACGACATTTACGTCCCCGCAGGAGAATACATCGCGTACACTTATTACGTCCAGAATCCGGACATTCCGGAATACCACGGGAAATTCCGCTGGCGTACCCACACAAACACACACTGGGAAAAGGCTGCCGGTTGAGAAAACAGGCAAAGAAAAAAGGCGTTGGGGAAAATATTCCTCAGCGCTTTTTTTTCCCTCAAATGAAATCCCTGCAATCATTTTGCGAATCACAACGGGAATATTTCATTTTGGGAGCAAGTTCGATATAATAGGACAAAAAGCAAAGAAAAGAGATGATGGAATGGGAGGCAAGGATCGACTGTTCAGCGGGAAACAGCTCGCTCAGCTGATCTGGCCGCTGGCGGTTGAGCAGTTATTATCCGTTTTGATCGGCATGGTCGACGTTCTGATGGTCGCATGTATCGGGGAGGCGGCCGTTTCCGGCGTTTCGCTCGTGGACTCCGTTAATTTTCTGGTTCTTCAGGTTCTGTTCGCCATGACTGCCGGCGGGACCGTCGTCTGTTCGAAGTACATCGGCGGCGGCAAAACCGTTTCAGCGAAAAAAAGCGGCGGGCAGCTTCTTTCGGTGACCACATTTGCCATGCTCCTGCTGTCCTTGCTGCTGCTCTTCGGCGGAAAGCCCGTCCTGGGGCTGCTCTTCGGCACGGTCACGCCGGAGGTTATGGAAAATGCTGAAATCTACATGCGGTTTACCGTCGCATCCTTCCCGTTTTTGGCCATCTATCACTCTGCGGCCTCCATTTTCCGTGCGGAGGGCAATACGCGGCTTTCCATGCTGGTTTCTCTCGGCATGAACCTGTTGAATATTGCTGGGAACGCGATTTGTATTTTCGGCTTAGGCATGGGAGTAGAGGGCGTCGCCATTCCCACGTTGCTGTCCCGGGCGGTGGGAGCCGCCGCCATTTGCCTTTTCCTTCAGGCGCCGGACAACAGTCTTCGCATCGATAGTTTCGGACAATGCAGGCCCGACGGGAAGATTCTGCGGCAAATCCTGTCGATCGGGATTCCCGGCAGCGTGGAGAGCGGCCTGTTCAACCTCGGGAAGGTCATGCTGCAGAGTCTCGTGTCCACACTGGGCACGGCCTCTATCGCCGCCTACGCGGTGGCGAGCAACCTGGCGACGTATCTGTATCTCCCCGGCAACGCCCTGGGAGCCGCCCTGATGATTGTCGTCGGCCGGTGCAACGGCGCCAACGAACCGGCGCAGGCCAAGCGATACACGAAGCTCCTGATCCTGCTGAATTACGCGTCGTTGCTTCCCATTTGCGCGGTGATGATTTTCGGACGAAGCACCTGGGTCGGCTTGTATAATCTGTCGTCGCAGTCCGCTTCTTTCGCGGAGGGGCTGATTTTGGCCCATTCGCTGGCGATGATCATCTGGCCCGTCGCGTTCCTGCTCCCGTATTATTTCCGGGCGAGCGGCAAGGCGGTCTTTTCCATGGTGGTGGCCATAGGGACCATGCTGGTTTTTCGGATCGGTTGCGCGTACGCATTTGTGGACCTGATGGGGAAGGACGTACTGTGGGTATGGTACGCCATGTTCATCGACTGGTTTTTCCGGCTGCTGGTATTTGTAGCGGCTTTTCGCAAGATGAAATGATATAAGCGGACTTCGCGTCCGATTATGCTGCGAGCGCTCTTCCATTCGTTTCCGGGCGGAATGCGCGATGGAATGTATGACGGTAGGAGGGGACGAGGATCAGCATCGAGATGACGAAGCTGACGTCATAGGCGGTGTAGATGACCGCCATATCGTGCCAATAGGACAGCAGCGTTTCGCACCAGACGACGCGGAACAGCGCGTAGGCCACGAGCGCGGAAAGCATGGGTACGCCCGTCTCGCCCAATCCTTCCAGGCCGCCGATATAGACCTGGTTCAGCGAATAGAGAAAATAAACCGGGAAGATCCAATAGACGGCGGCGAGGCCGTTTGCCAGTGTCGCCGGGTCTTCGGTGAAGAAACCGAGGATCGGTTCCGCCAGAAGCATCAGGAACGCGCTCATGGTCAGCGTGACGCCAATCGCCGTGCGGCGGCTGACGCGCATTGCCTCCTCGACGCGATCGAGCCTCCCCGCGCCGAGATTTTGCCCGATGAAGCCCGTCAGCGCCATGCCGTAGGCAAAGGCCGGATAATACATGAAGCCCTCGATTTTGGCGAAAATCACCATGCCCGCCATGGCGGCTGGTCCGAAGGAATCAATGCTGATCTGAATCAGGAGCGACGACAGGCTCATGAACGCCGCCTGCATGCCCGACGGTACGCCGAGACGCAGCAGAGCGAAAAGCTCTCCCAAGGAAAGGAGCGGCGCGCCGAAGGAGAAGCGGAAACGCTCGTCGATGCGTGTGAGCCGCCAGATCATGCCGAGTCCCAGCACCCACTGCGACAGGAGCGTCGCCCATGCCGCGCCCTCGAAGCCGAAGCCCCATGCGCCCACGAGAAGCAGATCGAGGGCGATGTTCAGCACGGCGGATGCAGCAAGCCAAAGGAGCGGCGTTTTCGTGTTTCCAAGAGCGCGGAAGACGCCGTTGGCGACATTGTAGACGAGCTGCGGGACGAGGCCGAGAAGGCAAATGCGAAGATAAAGCAACGCGTCTCCCATAGCTGCGGCAGGGCAGGCGAGCCATGTCAGATAATTTTCCGCCAGCTTCTCGCCGACAATCGTCAGGAACAATCCCGCGCCGGCTGCCAGCCAGACCGAGGTGGCGATCATCGCCCGGAGCTTGCAGAAGTCCCGAGCGCCGAAGAGTCGCGACACAGCGGAGGTCACGCCGACAGAAAAGCCGATAAAGAAATTGATATGGACGGCCAGCACCAGTCCGGCAACGCCTGCCGCCGCCAGTCCGAATCCACCGCAGAGCCGTCCGATCACTGCGCAGTCAGCGATATTGTAGAGTTGCTGCAAGAGCTGCATGACGAGCACCGGCAACGCGTACGCCAAAAGCGTCCGATGAATCGAACCACTGTCCATCAAAACCTCGCCTGTTTTTGAGAAATCCATGAAGAACGCCCTCCTTGCTTCACATTTAGTATAGCAAAGAGGGCGTCCTTCCGATATTTCGCGTTTTTTATGGGGAGATATAAGGATTTGTTATATCATGCGGTCGTGTCCAATTCCAACGCGTGGCGCAAAAATTTCAGGAAGGCGGAGACGTCCTCGTTCAGCGGCTCGCTCTTTCGGGACAGATAGCCGAAAGAGATGCGCTTCTCCATGCCTTCGATGGGAATCCGTCGGAAATCGTATTGGCGGTACACGTCCTTCAGCCAATAGCTGCTGAGATTGCAAAGTTGCGTCTTGTTCAGCATCCGGATCATCATATGGTCGCTGTTTGTGCGCACTACGTGCCGGATCTCCAGCCGCTTCTTGCGAAATGTCGGGTCGCCCGCTAGGAGGTCCTCAATGGTGAAAAAATCGTCTTCCAGCTGGATGAAGGAAAGGGCGGCGACCTCTTCCGCCGTGACCGACGCGCGTCCCTCCAACGGGTGATCCTTGCCGACGTAAAGCACCAGGTCGGTGTCCAGGAGCGGCGTGAAGGCAAGCTGATGGCGGTCCATCAGATAGCTGAGGGCCGAACGCTTAGTGTCCGGCACGAACAGGAAGCCCAGGTCATACTCATGGGCCGAAAGCAAGGAAATCATTTTTTCGGTGCCGCATTCGGTAAATCGCAGATACAATTCCCGATTTTTTCCGTTGCCGGTGAATTCATTGTAAAATGCGGTCAGCATCACCGCCATGTTGCTGCTGTTGTTTGTCGCCACACGGAGCGTATGCTCCCGCTGCTCGCGGCTGATCGTGGCAAAGAGCTCGGCGTTTCGAAGCGCTCGGAGCGCGTATCCGTAAACCCGTTCCCCAGCCTCGGTAAGTTCCACGCCGTTGGATCGACGAGTGAAAAGCCGCGTCCCCAGCTCTTTTTCCAGTTCGCGAATCACCATGCTGACGTGGGGCTGCGTTGTGAAAAGCTCTTCCGCCGCCGTCGTCAGCGAACCGCAGCGCGAACAGGCAAGGAAATATTGAAGTTGGCGCAGTTCCATCAGGTTTTCCTCCTTGGGTACAGATCAAGCGCCTCTTATTCATGGAATTCCGTCCGGGATTCGATAAGAGAATCACTTTTTGATGAAAGGGATGGATCTTTCAAACGTCAATGTTCGTGGCAGTGATGGCCCTCGCCGTGATGATGACCGCAATGGTCGTGACTATGTTCGTGCTCGTGGTGATGACCGCAATTGCCGTGGTCATGGTCGTGATGATCGCAATGGGCGTCCGGATCGTAAGCCAGCGTCCCCTCCGCAAGCGCTTTCGCCGCATCGTCTGCGTTTCCCTGCACGCCGGCGTAGAGTTTGATTCCGACGTCAGCCAGCGCCATCTGCGCGCCCATGCCGATGCCGCCGCAAATCAGCGCGTCGACCTTGGCCGCCTGCAGGAATCCCGCCAGCGCTCCGTGGCCGCTCCCGTTGGTATCAATGACCTGCTCTCCCGTGATCTTTCCTTTTTCCACATCGTACAGCTTGAATTGTTCGGTGTGACCGAAATGCTGGAAAATCTCTCCGTTTTCATAAGTAACCGCGATTCTCATTGTAATACTTCCTTTCTCCATAATATCCTTCCGGATTTCCACCGGCGCAAATTCACAGCAGCCTCCCGCGATCAGGAGCCGCTTCCCGTGAACGAGGGCCTCCGCGACCTTCTTCCTCGCGCTGTCGTAAATAGCGGTAACCGTGGTGCGGGCAATGTTCATTCTGGACGCGCAGGCTTCCTGGTTCAGCCCTTCGTCGTCCAAAAGGCGCAATGCCTCAAATTCATCCACCGTCATCCGGACGCTCTCGTCGGCTTCTATGTCATCGGGCGAAAAGCTGCGATAAACCGGCAGCCGCTCGATTTTGCGACATCTGACTGGTCTCGGCATAAGCATCTCCTTTCCGACATATGTCGAAAATTATTATATGAAAGAAAATGACATATGTCAATAATGGAAATCGATGAACAAATTGTCGGTAAAACTGCAGCAGTACTTGCCGCCGCTTCTGCCGCTCCTCCGCTCAAAGATTTTTTCACGCAGGCAGGAAAAATCATTTTTGGGGGAGAATTTTCAAAACGTAGGATCTTTCATTGAATAACGGAAGGAAAGGAGCCGATTTCGATGAAAAAATGTTCACGCCGTGATTTCGTAAAACTGATGGGTATGGCCGCTCTGAGCCCGATGCTTCCTATCGGCGGAAGCGGCGCAGGATATTCCTCCGCGCTGGCAGCCGACAGGAACACCGGGACGTATGACATCAAGCACGGAGAAGTGCAGATCTTTCCCATCAATGACAATACCTGGCGGATACAGGAAGACATGGTCCGCAGTTTCCTCCTGACCGGAACGAAGGAAGCGCTGCTGATTGACAGCGGATTCCACGTCCAGAGTATGAAAGCGGTTGCCGAAAGCCTGACGAGTCTTCCCGTGAAGCTATTGAATACTCATGCCGACCGGGATCATGTGGGAGGCAACAACGAATTCGGGACGTTCTATATGAGTATGGCCGAGGCCTCAAACTATTACCACGGCGAGAACAGGAAAGGAATTATTGTTCCCGTGGAGCATGGGGACAAACTCGACCTCGGGGACCGTGAGCTGGAAATCATCGGGCTGCCGGGGCATACGCCGGGCAGTATTGCCGTTCTGGACGTGAAGAACCGCGTTCTGATCAGCGGCGACCCGATACAGGACGGGAATATCTATATGTTCGGCGTCCAAAGGGAACTTCACGCCTATGTGCTGAGCCTGAAGCGCCTGGAAGCCTGCAAAGACCGATTTGATACCATCTACCCGGCCCACGGCAGCTTCCCCGTTTCCCCGGATTTGATTGCCCCGCTTTACACGGGAGTGGCGCGGATCCTGGCCGGGGAAGTGCAGGGGGAAGACGACGCCCGGAACGGAGTTCCCATAAAGAAATACGATATCGGAGTCGCGACGATTCTCGGCGACGTCAAGTAAACCCAGCGCCCCGGTCTGTGCCCATCCGCAGGCGTTCTTCAGGATCAACGCTGAAAAATATTGACGGCATGAAAAAGGGAGGGCGTTGAGGAAGAAAATTTCCTCAACGCCCTCCTGTTTGGTAGCCGAATAGGCGATAATAAACCACCAGCTATGCTGGTGGTAGGCAAAAA
>CAMHCS010000019.1 GCA_946183785.1 uncultured Selenomonadales bacterium
TTTGACAATGAGTTTTCAACTGCCTTGCGCTTTCGATTAAATTTGCCTCAGTCATGCTTCAGCCCCCTTGTCCGCAAAAATTCCTCAAGGTTCCACGTTTTGGGGTCGCCTTTCATCGAAACTGCACAGCCTAAACGCCAAGCCTTATAAAAACCAAATGGGCAGTTTCCGCAAGATTGCTCCTCGCACCATCTTTCCACAGTCAGCGCGGCCTGTACTACGTCTTCACGATTCATAACGTACCCCCCTATGCAATCGACCATTTACAAGGATCGACAAACGCCCATTCATCAGAATCAACGATTTTACATTCAATCATTGAATCTTCGTTATAAGCGGGACAACCTTCACAGCCGCCATCATGACAACGGCAAATCCATTTTGCACGGTCAAGCGCATCTCGCATTTCATAAGCATCTTCGCTTGTCATTTCTTCGCCGCCTCCAATTCTTTCAAAACCTCGCGCTCGATATATATTTCCTCAAATTCCGGGCGAAACACCTCTATTTCAGCCGGCGTTTTCATAACTGCGATTGCCCGTTCCAACCGCGCCATTAACTCCACATCGTCCATCGCCCTTGCACCCGTGTATGACGTTTCAAGAAAATCAACAACAAAGGCAATCTGTTCCTCCCGCGTCATTTCTTCGCCCTCCTGTAAGATGACCACACAAGCATTCTCCAAGCCCTTGCAAGGCTCCTCCATCGACCACATCGCCCCATAGTAAAAACACGGTTCACCGGCACAGGGTCAAACAGACAGACGACATCAGTCCACCTTCTCTTCATGCTGATCCCTCCGTTTCAAATAGATCAAGCTGGCCTGCATTCTTGTCGAGCGTCGCAAACACGATCTGGCTCGGCAAAATGTCATGGCATATATACCCGCTTGGATATGGGGAGGCACTTCGGCCGCCGAATTGACATTTGAGATAGTCAACCCGTGCGTTAAATAGCAATATCTCAAACCGATTATTTGAGAACATTGAATACCTACGCCGTGAATCAAACAATCCAGTTAGGACAAGCAGCATAGCGAACGGTTTTCCGAGCGCAAATAGCTTTTCCAATACCTCGTTCTTTAAGGAATACGGAGGATTGGAAACTATCGCGTCACATTCAATGTTGATCTGAAAAAAATCTTCTCCGTTCTCGATATGCGTATAGATAACTTCACGCCCATCATTTTGCAAAACATCGACAAAGTTCGATTGGACTGTATCGAACGGGCACCAGATCGTATTGAAGCGTTTCAAATATGGAAGCAGCGGCACAACTGCATAGGCCGGAGTATAATACTCATCGTTTTTCACACTCGAAAACGCTTCAAACCTCACGCACGCTTCCCCGCCTTTCGCTTTTTCTTCACGGATTTTTGAATAACTTTTTGCTTCGCCCGGCCAACTTTGGACCGGCACTTCGGGCAAGTTTGATTCTTGTCCTTAGCCTCGTCGACCTCGAAGAATCCGAGGCACTGGACACAACGCCGACGGACAATCATGCTTTTGCCGCCTTTGCTTCTGCAAGCTCGATGATCTTTCCGTTCAAACGGCCCAACGCTTTGCGTTTTGCCTGCGGAAGTCTCGCCAGCACTTCCTCGTTCTGCCGTTGCTCTTCGCTCCGCTGCACGATCTCGTTATACATGCGACAGAATTGAGCACGGGCAATTCCGACCTCGGATTCAAGCAAATTACACAACTCATAACGGCCGTAGCACTCGACCGTTTTCTGGACCTCTGGGCAAGAATAAACCCAAGGCATATAGATGTGGCACGTCCTGACAAGCTGCTGGACCTCCTGCCATGCCTCCGCAGCCGTAGGAAGTATGTTTCCTTGTGCGCACTCTCGGACCGACCGCGCAGCCTCAAAAATTTCCGCGACGGACGGCCAAAACTTCGACGTAGTGAGCAGTTTAAGCATGGCGGCGTTGATCTCGTCAAGTGAAAGCGTAGAAAGAGCGCGTGCATAGATCGCCCACGCGCTATCCTGCATCGTTGCATTCAGAAACGCCGAAAAATACTGCCGTAAAAGCTTGACGATCTCATTTTCCTTGCTCATTTTGAATGGCCTCCTCTCGTTCAAAGAATGCAATCACACGGTCTGCCGCTTCCAAACTTTCCTCAAGCCGGGTTTTCTTTGTCGATTGCTTCGGCTCGTTGGAGTCCCAGGTCAAAAGCTTCTGCTTCCAGTTTTTGACCGGGTTTCCTTTTGCGTCCTTCCAACCACCTGCATCGTAATAGTCCCAGAATTTTTTTGCAGAGACGTGGAGATTTTTTTCGATGACATACTCATTCACTTCGGAAAGTGTCGGGGGAACGAATCGCTCCCCCCTCTTTACGTTTCCTTTTACGTTTACTTTTTTATTCTCTTTAATTAGTGGGTTTTCAAAACTTGGGCTATTACTTGGGCTATTACTTGGGCTATTACTTGGGCTATTACTTGGGCTATTACTTGGGCTATTTAATAGCCCTTGTGAATTACTTTGTGCATAAGTTGGGCTATTTAATAGCCCTTGTGGACAACATTTTGAGAGGTCAACGATTTTATATTTCGATGGTCTTCCTGCGCCTCCACGTTGAAACTCAATAAAACCTTTTTGGCGGAGTAGGTTTAATGCTGCCACTATTGTCTCTTTCCGTTTTATCCCCGTCTGTAACTTCAGCCAATAATCCGAAGCCTCGAACCACTCTTCCCAATGACAACGGTTATTTATCATAAACAGTTTCAAGTAAACGACCATCGCATTTGGCGTGAGAGTTCCAGCGCTTAGATCATCAAAGGATATTAGTTGACGGATAAAATCCATAGCGCCACCTCATAAGCGGGGGCTGGATGCCCCCGCCCCTACTCACCAATATAACAACGCTGCCACAACCAAATAGCCGTCCAATGCCTTCTTCATTTGCTCGACCTCAAACTCTGCTGCATCCTTGACATACCTCGAAATCTTCGGGCAGGACAGTTTGAAGCAAAGCCCTTCCCCTGCCTCCTTCGGCTTGATGACCTCGATCTCTACCTCCAACGTGGCGAAAAACTCCGACTCGTTATAAATCTGAACACGTGGATAAATCATCTTCGGCAGCGTCGTCGTGCCCTTGACGTCCTTGACCTTGATCCCGAAAACGTAATTGTTTCCATCCTCATAGGAGGCTTCGCCGGAAATGTTCGTCACATAGCGGAAGTTCTGCACCGAGAAAATAAGCTCTTCCAAATTCGGAAGTTCGTCTTTATCTCTACGCTTCAGGAAATTCAAAAACGTCTTTTGATTCAGTGTAATGCCTTTGGCAGAAAGAATATCTCCCCACTCCAAGAAACGCTGAGAATTAAGGAATTGATAGGAAATAGTATCTTGCCGCCTATCCTGTACCGTGTCATCGACAATCGCGTGCATCCCATTCTCGATATAGCCGATAACGGCATTTTCCCGGCTCGCCTTTGCCTTGACGAGACTGACAAAAGCCTCCGTGCTGTGTGCCTGATAGTGAAATCCTGTGTATTGAAATTCTTGATTCGCTTCGCCCTCGCGGACAATTAACTCTTTTTGTTCCCCGTTGAGATTGACCGTCATCTTATCCATTATTCAACGCCTCCCTTGATGGCAAACAGATTGACTTCATCCGGCTTTTCGATCACGTCCTGCTTCAGCGTCAAATCCCCCGTAACGCTCGCGAGACTCTTCCGCTTCTGCGGCGGGAAATTCGGCTTGATGGAGTATTCGATGGCCACCATCGTCTCCATGCCCTCCGGCCTCTCGAATGTAATGTTGATGGAAATTCCGCCCTTGCTGCCGGTCTTGATTTCCCCCAGCAGCGCCGGGACGATTTCCTGAAAGCGGGCTTCAAGCTCGCCGTTTCCGATGTTCGATAATGTGACAATTTCCTGCTGCATGATGCTCCTCCTTTAGAATGGTATATCGTCGTCCCCTACTTCTTCCTCATTCGCTGGCGCGTTTTCGCCCTTCGGCTTGCTCCCGGCAAACTCGATCCGATCCGCGACCACGTCCGTGGTATAGACCTTTGTGCCGTCGTCTTTCTCATAGCTGCCTGTCTGAATCTTGCCGGTAACAAGAATTTCCTTCCCTTTAGAAAAATATTTTTCAAGGAAATCCGCCGTACGTTCCCACGCCAGCACCATCGGGAAGTCTGCTTTCTTTTCCCCGTCCTTATTTTTCGGCCTGTCCACCGCTACCGGGAAGCGGCAGTACCGCTTCCCTCCTGGCGTCGTTCTGATCTCAATATCTCGCGCAACGCGACCGTGCAATATTACAAGATTCAAGTTTCATTCCTCCTCTTTGTCCTGTTCTGCTGCCGGTCCATTACTTCGCAGCCTCCTCCAGCGCTGCGTCAAGGATCGCGTCATCCTGCTGCTCCTGCGTCAGTACCTCGCCAGTCTCCTGATCCACAGCCTCGGCCTCAATGATCCGGTCCTCGTCGTCCAAGTCTCCTTTAGCGATCGCCTCGGCGGCCGCGATCATGGAAGGCGTCGCCGTCTGATAATCAATACTCATGACGCCCCACTTGCCAAGCAGACGCCGGAGCACGGTCTTTTCAGCCATGGCCTCGAAGTTTTCCCTCCAGCCTTTGCCCATATACGGCCCTTTGCGGTTCTTCTGTTCGTGCTGCTCGACCTGCTTCCTGGTCATGTAGATCTTCTTCTCCATGCCATTGACCAGCCGGAAGTATCCGCACCAGCCAACGATCGGAAGCTTTGCCCGTTCCTCGTCATCCTCGAGAAACTCGATCTCAATGTCCTCGGTCAGCCGGTCGTAACTCTTCAGCTCCCCTTCCCGGACGTCGACCACGTTAATCCTGCTATAAGCTCCGGTACGAAGCGCGAGCTGCATCTGGCCCTTGTACCCCATGATGAAGGACGCTTCCATGATGCCGCCCTTTTTCGTGTTTTTGAAAGGCACGATGTACGCATACCCCAGCGCCGGATCAATCGGCAAATCATACGTCGCCGCCTTGAGTGCCGACTGTATGATCGTCATGGGAGCGTCCCGGAAAACCTTCTGGAGATTTTCGTCCGCGTTGACCATCGACACCAGAGCCGAAATAAACTGCGGCGCCCGCTTGCCCAGCACCTCGTTGAAACGCTTGCGCATGCCTTCCCGGTCCAGCAATTCACCCATGAGAACGGTCACACTCTTTGCCGCTGCTGCCGCAGGAGCTGCCGCCTTTGCCGATACGATTCCGCCTTTTGTTGTTGCCATGATTATTCCTCCTTATGCTATTTCCAAAGTTCTAACCTGACTCGTCTTCACATACTGCTCGTAAATGTCCGGCCGCTCGGCCTTAATCCTCTTGCTGTCCAATGTGTTTCTCGTCGAGGATTTCCAGGTTACGCGCCGGTCTCCGATCCGTCCGGCCTCCGCGTTCCCGAGCATCACCCGCAGCTGATTTTTATTTTCCTCGATCTGCGCTTTGAGCACTGATTCCGTTTCCGTCAGCTCGTCCAACGACTTGAAAATGTTCTCGGCGTCCGTCGGCAGCATGATCTCCTCGCCGCCGCCGTGGAATTTCTCAGCCAGCGCGTGAGCGCAGCTTTCCGTCCCGTCGACCGCAGGCATAATATTGTTCTCGACCTGATGCCAAAAGGCACTCTCGGCCTCGATCAGCGCTTTGATATCGTCCTCGTTCCGCGGGACCTCTTTCCAGACGAATCGGTTTCCTCCAATCAGCGCCGCGATGTACCATGTCTTGCACCCGGTCACTGCCATATAGTGCTGGCATTGCACATAGTAAGCGTCCGGCAGATTGTCGTCTTTCCACTCACGGCCGCTCGCCGTCGTCTTGCATTCCAGCCCGGCTTTCTCAGCGATCAGCATCCGGTCCACGCTCGCGAGCATGTACGGATATTCGCAGCTCTGCATCAGCCCCCGCCGACGGACTTCCTTTCCGGTCCGCTTGACAAACTCACGCGCGACGATCTCCTCGAGCTGCTGTCCCCAATATACGCGCTCGTTGTCGGAAAGATCCTCCGGCTCCGCTTGTCCCGTTTTTTCGAGCCACAGCGCAAACGGAGATTTCCACGGATTCAGTCCGACGATCACGCTCGCGTCGGATCCTCCGATCCCGTGGCTGCGAACGTCGAGCCAGGCGTCCCGGTCTTCCATCTGCTCGACCGTCATGATCAGCTTAGCCATTCTTCTTCTCTCCTCATTTCGTATTCCTCGTCGCCCTTCTGATTCATCTCTTCGTACCTGCGCTCAAACTCCTCGTCGGTCATTCTGTCCCAGTACGAATCTATAAGCATCTTGTACTCAAGGTCTCCCATTTACAAAACCTCCTCGCCCGTGATATAATCACGGTGATCTATTTCGACCTGTGGTCTGACGTGCTGCAACACGTCAGGCCTTTTTCTTTTGGTTGAACAACTTGAATCTGTCCAGGCATTTACGGCACCGTTTGCGCCCCTCCTCGACTGGCGCTCCGCAGTCCAGGCACCATCCGTTTTCGCGCAGATAGTCCTGATACTTTTTGTGCTGCTGGCGCGACCGTTCGCGGCGGCACATGGGGCAATACTTCGCCGGAGTTTTCCCGAGGAATTCCACGCCGCACTCTACGCATTGGATCAGATGCTTCTTTCTTGGAATCGTTCGCCTGTCTATCCCCATAGCAAGAATGCCTCCAGCATCAGAATCAGAATCGATGCTACTGCCTGCGCATCCGGCGTCAAATCGTCCCATATCCGCATCATGCTACCAGCTCCTCCGGGATCTCCGCCTGATAATATGTGGCTCCGTTCCGATCATGTTCGTGCTTTGCCATGTAGTGCTCGTACCGGCAGCCGCGGCTACGCTTCCATCCCGGAGCGTAGAGAATTCCGTCGCACGTCAGCATCAGATTGACTGCCAGCCGGAGGATCGTGTCATCATCCAGCCCCTCGGCCACCGAATCGAAGTATGCCAGCGGATCGACGATCTGCCAGTCCTTTCCTTCGGCTTGCCAGATGGCCCGATAGATCTGGGCGATCCTCGCCGCGCTTTTTCGATTCTCTTCCTTGCCTCCATATGGATGGCTCAAATAGATTCTTTTCATATCTTCACCCCGCCAGTAATACCGCGACCGTGAACCATGCGCCGGCCGCATAACCTATCCACTTCATTTCCCATCCTCCTCTTTCATCATGCGCTCGACCTCCATCTCATCCATCGCCATTCGGAAGACCTGGATGACGCAGGCGAGAAACGCTATCCCGCAAACAATAACCATCACGTCCACGCTATCACCTCATATCCTGATCAGTACGCTGTATGTCGCGTACATGACGCCGACGCCCACGAGCACCGTCGCCGCCCCCGCGGCCAGAAGGAGCGTCGCCAGCCACAGCGCCTTTCGGACCGTGAAGACCACGAGCTCCATATCCTCACGGTCGACAATGCCCTTGTGCGTCATGCTTTCACCTCTCTCAGATATTTTTCCATGGCCTGCCGGAGCGCTATCTCGTCTACCGGTCGATTTCGAACCCGGAGCCGCCCCAGCGCGTCCGCCACTTCGGAAATATAATCATCGTTGTCCTCGTGCACCCGGAGCACCCGCTCCAAGAGCTCCATCGTCGCGTTCGTCATGTCGTCGCCCCTTTCTTTCGCCATGCATTTTTCTGGATCGTCTTCTGCTTGGCGCGCCCGATCCGGCTCCGGCACTCTGGGCAGAACCGGCTCGTCTCCCGCTCCGCCGGAGTCCACATCGCGCTGCACTGCGCGCACTGTCTCACGGGGCATCGCCTCCTTCTTCCCGCTTATGCTGTTCTTCTCGGAGCATCCCCGCGGCGATGATCTTCGCGATGTTCCCCAGCGCCTCGTCCAACGTGATCGTGTTCTCAGCGATCTCGATCTTGAGCTCGCGCTTCGTCTTGGTCCGCATTTTTTTAGACCTCCTTTTCAGCAGCCGATATGATTCACGATGTCCCTGATCATTGCCGTGCCGGAATCCATTGCGACATTGATTCTCCGGAATCCGCCGCTTGCGAATGTGGCCGTGACGATTTCTGCTTCCGCGTCATATTCCAAATCCACAAGGTCGCTGGCGGAGTAGGTTGCTTGCAGGGTAGCTAAAAGCAACCTACAGATTTCTCGCTTGTCCTCCATTTCTTAACCCTCCCCCGATACTTCCTTCAAACCCTTGCGAGCAGCGAAGGCGTCCAGATCGGCCTGCGCTTCGGCTTCGCTTTTCCTCCATTGAAATTCCTTTCCTCTGCATCCGTGCCATCCGAGTGATTCCTTTTTTCGGTAAAGTGCTTTGTAACTCTGGCCGTAATTGCGGACTTTATACTGCCAGCCCCGCTCGTCTTCGTACACCGTCATTTCATCAGCCCTCTTTTCTGTCTCCGTCCGCCGTGGTACAATTAACCCCCGAGTCGTATACCATTGCCGTTTCGCGTTAAGTTCCTCGCTTGCAGCTTGCCTCCAGCGCCTCGATCCGCCGCCTGCTTCCCATGACCTCGTTCCGGACGTCGTCCAGCCGATCCCGCAGGCGCCAGTACCGGTCAGTGAGCCGATATAGGACGAGAAGCAGAACGACAGACACCACAAAAGCCGCAGTGGCGAAGGCCATTTCAGCCGTCATGCCTTTTCCTCCTTCTTTGTCTCCGACCGCCGTGGTACAATGTCGGCGAAAGGAGGTGTTAAATATGTCGAAAGCTATTGTTTACCTTAAAGGTGGGCACCCGCCTATCGTGGTCGAATCGTACAGCATTACCCACGTCTTGACAGGGGAAGGGAAAATACTGAAGCCGGAAGCACCGTTCTTGCCTATTGATGCCAAGTGCGCTTATACGCTCACCGGCAACGGCCAAACGCTTTGCTTTGCCGGAAGCGAAGTGCAAGCCATCCTTATTGAATAGTAAACTTTCGACATGCCCGCGATAATAGTTGCCGCTATTCCTCGCGGGCCTTTTCTTCCCAACGCACGACGGAGAATGCTTTCAATTCTCCCTCAGCTCTCTGCAACGCACATTGCGCTATTTCATAATTAACGCCGTCCAGCGCGGCGATGATTCGTTTTTTTGCTTCTTCGACTACTTCTGGATCCGGCTTGATCGGCCACTCCATGTCCTCGCCTCCTTTCGATGGTCTGTTTGTTGATTTTTGATCTGGCGTCATACGTTCGCCGCCTCATTACGCAGTCAGATATGTAATCTCGCTGTATGCTGCCAGCCTAGCTTTCGCCGCTTGATAAATCTTTTTATAGTTATCTCCTGCCGCGATGCCGTCCATAATTACCCTTCGGATAATGCGCTCCATTTCTGCGGCGCGAGACAACGTCAGCTTCACGCTTCGCGCCCTCCTCTCCTCTTGTTCCTCCGCCGTGGTATAATCACCTCGAAAGGAGGTGACACCTATGAACATTGAATTCTTTATCAGTGGTCTCAGTGACTCGTTTTCCCTCACCAACGTCACGGAAATTCGTGATTGCGCTGAAGGCCGAGAGCCTGTTATTCTCCGCGGCCCGGAAATGAGGAAACTTACCATCCATCCCAATCATTCCTACACCATAACCTCAGACGGAACGGTCTATGTATTCTCCGGAGCATTTTTGCAGCTCGTCGAATTTCCCCTAAGAGATTGAAGAATCTTTTGTGTCAACGTGAGCTTCAGTTCTATCCGCAATTTGCAGTTGCCGCTGTAGATTGCGGATATTCTTTCTATTGCCTCTTGCGTCATCGGCCAGTTGTCATGTACGCAATTTACTCTCACGACAAGCTCTTCCACGTTCTCGCCTCCTTCCTTATGTGCTGCTTATTGTGCTTGACGTCTTGCGGCTTCAATCTTTTCGCCTTCCGAAACGATTATTCCGTACAGGGCAACCGTAAAACACGCATCATCAAATGAAATTGCAAAGTATTCTCCGCGTGTTCTGTACGGCTTAAGTTCATCATGGGAAAGGCTTTCGATTTTATAGGCGATTTTGTGTTCCAGTAATCCGGTATTCCATTCCCGTTTTATCTCCAACCCACTCGCTCCGCATAAAGTCTTTTTTCTGCGTTCAATGTCTTGCGTCACGCCAATCTTGACCGTATTGTTGCTGAATTCCAATACATATACGACACGCTTTGGCGCTTCGTCGTCTTGATGTTCTTTCACATATTCAAGAAATGGCTCGTGGCAATAAGGGAACAATCGCTTATACATCTCCTCCGCCGTTTCATGTTCCATCATCCTTCTCGCCTCCTCCCTTGGTAGGATTTTTCGCTCGACGTTTTGCCCATTTGGCTTACTCCGCCGAATGACGTCAAGGATTTTCTTTTCTCCCTCTGGCGTCATCCATCGCCTCCTCTGTCTTTCGTCCGTCTGTTCGTTGATTTTCAATCTACGTTGGACGAAAAAAAAATACGCTTCTGCTCGTCGTAGGTTTCCAATTTAAGCATTTGGTATAGCTTCGCGAGCTCACTTGCTTTGAATTCGTTGAGATTATTCGCCTTTCGTGTCAGGCTTTCCACGGAAATGCCTAACGCCTTGGCGGTTTCCGTTTTCGTCAGTCCCGCACGTTTCAGCGCTACTTCGAATTCAATCGTATTCGTCATAAATCCCCCTCCCTCTTTGTTGATGTTGATTTTGAATCCACAAGCATATTACCACAATGTTTCGTTATCGTCAACATTTTTTTCGTATGCGTCGAAAATTTGTTGATTTTTAAGACACGAAAATGTATTATATAGCCGAGGGGGTGCCCACTGTGTTGGTACTATATGAGAACATTCGGAGACGACGCGAGGAATTGGGGATATCTCAGGAAGAGCTCGCAAATATGCTGGGATATAAATCGCGCTCGTCAATAAACAAAATCGAAAAAGGGATAAATGATATCCCACAATCGAAAATCGTGGAATTTGCCAGAGCCTTGAGAATCACACCGGAGGAGCTGATGGGCTGGAATCTTCCAAACGATAAAGAGCAGCATCTCACCGCCATGGACGTCATCAAAATCCCGCTGCTCGGTCGTGTCGTCGCCGGTAATCCGCGCGAGGCGATCCAGGAGGCCGACGAGTTTCTGTATATCCCAGCCATGAATCACCGCCGGAGTGAGGATTTCTTCGCGCTGCGCGTCTGCGGCGAATCCATGGAGCCGAACCTGATGGACGGGGATATAGCCATTGTGCACATCCAGCCCGACGTTGAGTCCGGCCAGATCGCCGTCATCCTGATCGACAATCAGGACTCCACCGTGAAACGCGTCTTCATTTCACAGGACGGCATCACGCTGGTCGCAGACAATCCGGCAGTATTCCAGCCGCGCTTCTTCTCAAATGAAGATTGCGCTGCGCTGCCTATCCGGATCCTCGGCCGAGTGATCTCGATCCAGAGGGAAATGTAAAAAAGCCGCCCCGAAGGGCGGAGAGGAAATAGAAAACGAGAGGAGACTGAACCATGTCAGATGAACGTGAACGTTTGTTAAAATCTGCACCTCCACCACATATTCCTACAAAGTTGCCATTGGATACATTTTCATTTATTACCAAGGAAGTCTTTACGCTTGCCGCAGAAGCGTCTAATGCTATCGGGCAATATACGGGCTTCTTAAGCAATGTCCCAAATCCATCCCTACTATTGTCCCCAATAACAACGCAAGAAGCGGTTCTGTCTTCAAAATTGGAAGGAACACATGCCACTTTGGAGGATATTTTGAACCACGAAGCAGGGAATCAAACAACCATTAAAGACGATGAAATCAAAGAAATATTGAATTATCGCAAAGCTTTAGCTTTTGCAGTCGATCATATCAGCTTAATGTCCGACCTTGAAAAAGCGGACAGCAAAGATCCTTTGACTGTAAAGATTCTTAAGCAAATGCACTCCATTTTATTGAACAATGTCCGTGGAGCGACTAAGCATCCGGGGCAATTTAAGATGCTGCAAAATTATATTGGTGGTGCGGCGGATATTTCCTTTACTCCGTTGCCGCCAGAACTAACGGAAGAATATATGGCCAACTTGGAAAGATATATCCATTTCGATGATTTGAACTTGCTATTACAAGCCGCAATTCTCCATGCACAATTTGAAATGATTCACCCGTTTGAAGACGGCAATGGCCGCATTGGCCGTCTCCTAATTCCATTGTTCTTTTATTATCGCGGTTTGATTCCAACACCAACTTTTTATATGAGCTCTTTCTTTGAGCGAAACAGGGATATTTATATCCAGCGCTTAGCAAATATTTCAAAGAATAATGCTTGGATCGACTGGATTCAGTACTTCTTAGAAGGTCTCATCGTACAGGCACGGCTTAATACAAAGAAAGCGGCCATGATTTTGAATCTCTATGAGCACTTCAAGTCTCAATCTGATGCCATTAAATCGTATTATTTCATTTCTCTGCTGGATTTTATCTTCCTTCATCCTATTTTTACGGTTTCTCAGATATTGGCCGATCCAAATGTTGGCGCAAGTCGGCAAACACTCTATACATTGCTTAACAAGATGGCGGAGGCAGGTATTTTACAGGCGGGGACCAAGAAAAAGAACAATACGTTCGTATGTGAAAAACTTTTGAGTATTGTAGATATACAACAATAAAGTTAAGTCTTCAACAAAAAATTAGACTACACAAATATCATAGTCAAGTTTTTAAGGAAAAATTAGATTATGTGGTATATATAGTCAAGTTTTTGAGAAAAAATTAGACTAATTATGACCTCTTCACAGAAAAAGCCGCCCTGGAAGGCGGCGGAGAGCTTAGGAGGCGCCTGATATGATTGCAGCACTATATGCCCGCTACAGCTCCGACAACCAGCGCGAGGAGAGCATCGTCGCCCAGTTCCGCGCCTGCCGGGAATACTGCAAGCTGAAAGGATACACCATCATCCACGAATACGCGGATGAGGCGTACACCGGGACGAACGACAACCGCCCGCAGTTCCAGCAGATGCTCGCCGATGCCGAGGCAGGAATGTTCGAGGTCGTCGTCGCGCACAAGATCGACCGCATCGGCAGGAACGTCTACGATTTCTACAAGAACTCATACCGGCTCCAGCAGGCCGGCGTGCAGATGGAATTCGCCGGGCAGGAGATCCCGAACACGCCGGAAGGCGGCGTGATGAAGGCCGTCATGGCCAGCGTCTCGGAGTGGTATTCCGCGAACCTTTCCCGCGAGGTGAAGAAAGGGAAGCGGGAGAACTTTCTTTCGGGCAAGGCGGCCGGAGGTCAGCCGCTCTATGGCTACGACTACGCCCCGGACAAGAGGTACATCGTCAACGAGGCCGAGGCCGTGGCCGTCCGGACGATGTTCGAGATGTACGCCGCCGGGCGCCGGTATCGGGAGATCCAGGACTGGCTGAACAGCCACGGATACCGGACGCGGCGCGGGAACCTGTTCGGGAAGAACACTCTTTATGATCTGTTCCGGAACCGCCGATACATCGGATGGAATGTCGCCGGGAAGTACAAGCGGACAGGAAAGCCCAGGAACAGCCACGCGCCCGACGACGAGAACGTGCAGATCATCAAAGGCATATGCCCGGCCATTATCGACGAGAAATTGTTTTGGGAGGTTCAGAAGAGAATGGATGCGAATAAGTGCTGCGCGGGCGGCAGGGCAAAGGCGAAGATTCCGTATCTCCTCTCCGGATATGTTTTCTGTGATGTCTGTGGCGAAGCGATGTGCGGCAATTCAAACGTCAGCCCGAAGGGAGTCCGTACACGGTATTATCGATGCGGAAAATATATGCGGCAGGGGAAAATCGCCTGCGCAAACAGGGCCATTAACGCCGACAGTCTGGAAACGGTCGTGCTCGAGCATCTGCGCAGCGTGCTCTATGACGAAGGCGTGCTGGACACTCTCGTCGTGAAAGTCCAGGACGAATACGCGAAGTTGGTCGAAAATGAGGACGCCAGCCGGAAGATGATGATCGAGATGCGGGACAAGGCCCGGAAGCAGATGGATAATTTCTACGACCGGATCCGCGCCGGCATCCCGCTCGACGAGATCGACGAGGCGGAATTCCGAAACACGAAAAACGCCTACCGGACGGCGGAGCACAACCTAAAGCAGATCGAGGAGAAAGGGCGGCTGCCGAAAGTTCCCCCGGCGAAGATCAGGGAATACATCCACACGACCTTCGGCGAGATGACGGCCGAGGGCTGGGAAAACGAAAAGAGCACGGCAAATTACCGTGCTCTCTTGGAAAATCTTGTGGACTCTATCCGTGTAGCACCCTCAACCGTAACGATAAAATTGAAAGTGCGATGCAGTTGGTGCCTCAGAGTGGAATCGAACCGCTGACACAGGGATTTTCAGTCCCTTGCTCTACCAACTGAGCTACCGAGGCATGTATTTAGCCCGTGCATGGCACGGAGAGCACGCAATGGCGACCCGAATGGGACTTGAACCCATGATCTCCGCCGTGACAGGGCGGCATTCTAACCAACTGAACTACCGGGCCGAAAATGGTGACGCGTACGGGATTTGAACCCATGTTACCGCCGTGAAAGGGCGGTGTCTTAACCACTTGACCAACGCGCCGTGGTGGCTCGCCCGGGATTTGAACCCGGGACCCTCTGATTAAAAGTCAGATGCTCTGCCAGCTGAGCTAGCGAACCATTGTGTCTGCAAGGACGCTCCTAAGTATATAGGAAATTGTTGCTCTTTGTCAAGACCGCCGATTGATTCATGCGTACGACGTATGCAATGCCGGCTGCCCCTCTGTAGAATTTATGGTATACCCGGCAGGAACTGTTATTCCATAGCCTTCGGCGAGATTGTAAGGCAGTGATCAAAAAATGACCGCTGCCTGCGTGAAAAGAGCGGCGTTCTTTTTAATTACAGGGTTATCACATATTTTCTCGGAATCGCGGAGAGGAACGGGCTGGGGCGCTGCTCCCGGTTGAAGTCGCCGAATTGGCTCCAGGACAGGAACAGCTCTTTCTTCGCCCGGGTGACGGCCACATAGAAGAGCCGCTTTTCCTCCTCCGTCTGGCCGCTGCGCGCCGCCTGGAAGGACGGGAAGGAGCCGTCCTCCATGCCCGTCAGGAAGACGTAGTCGAACTCCAGCCCTTTCGCCTGATGGACGGTGATGACCGGAGTCTTCGGGCGGTCCTTCAGGCTCATCTCAAACTCGCTGTTGGAGAGCGTCGCCAGCGTCAGGATCTGGTGCAGCGCCTCCCGGGGCGAGAGCCGTTCGTCGTCCCGTTCCCGGACAATCCGATAGAGCTGCCGCAGATGCTCCATGCGCTGCGGCTCTTTTGCGTAGTGGGCCGCTAACTGGTTCGTGACGATGTGCGCGAGGAAATCCGTGGGCCGCTTTTTGTACGCGAGGCCGCGCATTTCCGTCACCGCCGAGGCAATCGCCTGAAAGACCCTGCCGAAGGTCTTGACGCAGGCCCGGCGCGGCTCCGCCGTGGGCATGATATCGTGCTCGACCGCGTAGAGCAAAAGCTCCGCCGTCGCGCAGATGTCGTCGGAGGCGTCGTGGGAGGACTTGTGCTGCACCGCGAACCGCTCGCCGAGGAATTCCAGCTTGTGGTTCGGCAGGTTCGGGTAAAAGCGGCGGAAAATGTCCAGCGTGTCGAAATAGCCGGGAAACTCCGGTTCCGGCAAGCCCAGCCGCTCCAATTCGCTCACCAAGATTGAAATGTCGTAGGTCACGTTATGGCCGACAATCCACGCGCCCCGCAGGAAGTCGAGAAACTCCGTCAGGACCTTTCGCGGCTCTTCCCCCTTTTCCCGCAGGAAGGCGTCGGAAAATCCGTGCACCGCTTCCGACGTGCCGACGCTTTTCTCGTTCCGCAGGAACTTCATGAAGGTTTCCTTCGGCGCGCCGTTTTTATCAAGGCGGATCGCGGCGATCTGCACGATCTCGTCCTTCGCCGTGTCCACGCCCGTGGATTCCACGTCGAAGACCACGACGTTTTCCTGCGCGAGCGCGTCGAGGAGCGGCGCGAAGGGGTCGCCCGACGCGATCGTTTCCTCGTCGAGGAAGTCCGTCAGTCGCAGCCCCGCCGCGCGCATGGCCGCCGACTCGATCTTCTCTATCGTCTTCGCGCCGATGCCGAGGCCGAAACGCTTCAGCACGCGGCGCAGGCTCACGAGGTCGTGCTTGTTCACCGCGAGCTTGATGAAGGCCAGCGCGTCCTTGACCTCCTGCCGCCGGAAAAACTGGAACTCGTCGATCAGCATGAAGGGCCAGGGCGGCTCCGGCGCGTAGGCGCGGGCGGCCTGCTCCAATGCGCGGCAAACGCGCTTCGTCTGGTGGTTGCTCCGGGTCAGCACGCAGACCCGGGACGGGTTTTCCGCGCCGAGGCTCCGGATGGTATGGTAAATCCATTCCCCTTCTTCCCAGAGGTCGCGGCAGGCTTTCAGGGTAACCGGCGCGCCCTCTTCCTTGCTCGCGGCCTCGAATCCGCTTTGACAGGCCGCCGCGAGCTCCGCGGGGAAGAACGCTTCGAGGCAGCCGTGGGAAGCGCGGAGCAGCGTGCGCGTCGCGCGGTAGTTCTTGCACAGGGAAATCTCCACCGGGTTCCATTTCTCCCGAAAGTCGGCCAGCAGCCGGCCGGGGTTCGAGCCGCGCCATTCGTAGATGGTCTGGAACGCGTCTCCCGTCAGCAGGACGTTCCTGTCGTCAAACAGCCGGGAAAGGATCGCGTATTCCACCTCGTCGGTGTCTTGCACCTCGTCCACGGTGAGGAAGCGGAAGCGTTCCCGCCAGCGGCGGGCGGTCTCCTCGTCGCGGAACAGGCCGTGAACGCCCGCGATCAAATCGTCGAAGTCCATGCCGTGGAGCTCAGCCAGCGCCTGTCCGGAGCGAAGGGCCAGCTCCGCGCCCTGCCGCTCGATAAAAGCCGCCAGCGCGTCGTCCGGGCGCTGGCGGTTGTCCACGCAGAGGGAAAGCACCTTGCCGCGACGCTCCGCGAAGAGGCGCGCCACGACCTGCCGATAGTCCGCCGCTGCGTCTTCCGAGTAAATGTCGTAGGCCGCGCGGCTCTTCTTGATGAGCGAGACAAGGTTTTGCAGCGCGGGCAGGGAAAAGCCGCCGGTATTCAGGTCGCGGAGGCTTTCCTGGCAGTCCTCCGCGTCGAACACGGTGAAGTCCGAGAAAAGCTCCGTGCGGCGCTTCGCCTCCTGCCGCAGGATCGTGTAGCAAAGGCTGTGGATGGTCTTCACCGCCACGCGCCGCCCTTCGGCAGGCAGCAGCCCCTCGATCCGGTCCGCCATCTCTTTGCACGCCTTGTTCGTGAACGTCAGGCAGAGAATCTCTTCCGGTGCGGCGAGGCCAAGCTCCAATATATGCGCGATGCGCCGCGCGATCGTATCGGTTTTTCCCGTTCCGGCGGAGGCCAGCAGCAGCACGTTCTGGTCGAGGGTATCGACGACCTTTTGCTGCTCGGGGTTCAAACGCGTCATATCCATACGTCAGGCTCCCGTTGACGGCGGAAGGCGATCCAGACGCAATTCCTGCCGCAGCTCTTCTTCGGTGGGAAGATAGGGGAGGTATTTCGAAGCGTAGATATGCGTTTGGGTTTCGTCGCCCAGGGTATATTTGATTACGGTATCGTTTTTTTCGGCGCAAAGTACGATGCCGATGGGGTCGTTGTCGCCTTCGTTTTTCATGGTTTCCCTGCAGTAGTTGACATACATCTGCATCTGTCCCATGTCCTGATGCTCTGCCTTGCCCAATTTCAGGGATTCTTTTTTGGATAAAGTGCGCTGATAGGTGAAGGTCGTAATCTGTCGTTCCAATTCGCGGACGCTCCACCCGGCTGTTGAGCATTCCGCCGTGTAAAAAGCGCGGGCTTTTGGGTCTGGAACCCGAACCAAAAGCCGATAATGGGACCAACTTAATTGCGCACACAATGTGTGCGTATTTGGAAACGCTTCGTAAAATTGCCTCATGACTTGCAAATTGCGAACGGTATATCCTTTGCCAAACTCCGCCGTCAATCGCTCCGAAAGCATAGACAGCAGGCCTTTCCCATATTCGGCGCGTTTTCCTTCACAGGCGAGGAAAATCTTCTGTCCTATTTCCCAATACAGCATGACCATCGAGGAATTGACGGTGCGGGCAACCGCCTGTCTCGCCGCGAGAATGCTCTGGCGAATATCGCCGTAAATGGCATGAGATTCCTTTTCTGGCAGCGCGTCACGCGTCTGCTTCTTTGCGTTGTCCATGGTTCGCCTCCGTAAGATGATTTCAAATAAATATTCGCCTTTTCCGTCGAAAATCCTTTTTCCGTCGAAACTGCGCTTTTGTAATATGGTATAATAATAGGATACAGACATCGGGGAGGGGTAGGCATGGAGATTGTCACAGACGCGGAAATCCGGCGGGTTACCAACGAGGCGTCCTATCGCCGCGGCTGCGCATATCAGCGGGATGGCGCGGTGACGATCACGAAGCGGGACGTCGGGCGCGGTTCCTTCGATTACGAAGCGGAAGTGCGAGGCTCCGGGCCGTTCGCTTATTTCGTGACGGCGCGGATCGCCGGCGGGCTTGTGCTCCGCTATTCCTGCGACTGCCCGGCGGCGGGGCTCTATGAGGGCGCGTGCAAGCACGTCGTCGCTTTGCTGAAGGAGGTTCAGGCGCACGGGCTCTCCGAGAAGCGGGGGAAAACCTCCGCACTGTCCGAAGGGGCGAAGCGCCTGTTTGCCGTCTACGAGCGCCGCGAGAGGAAACCGGAGACGCCCGCCGCGCCGCTTCGTCTCGTGCCGAAATTCTGCGTGGGCTTCGAGTACGGCGCGCCGACGGCGTGGCTGGAGTTCCGCATCGGACGGGAGCGGCTCTACGTCCTGCGGTCGGTGCTGGACTTCCTGCGGCAGGCGGAGGGGACGACGGCCATCGTTTTCGGCAAGGATCTGGAAGTCGTCCCGTCGTCCGTCGCTTTCGAGAAGGGCGTCTCCGCCGCCCTTTGGTCGATGCTCCTTTCCGCCTATCGGGACGAGGAGAGCCTGCACACTTACAGCGCCTATTTCCGCATCCAGAACGGGCAGACGGTCTTCTCCGGGAAGCGGTTCAAGCTGTCGCCGTCGCATTTGGCCCGGTTCTGCCGGATCATGGAGGGCGAGTCGTTCACGGTGGACGTGGAAGGCTTCGACGCGAAGGCGGGCGGCGTGTCGGACGGCGCGCCGGACGTCGTCGTGCGCGTGGAGGACCGGGACGGAAACGGGCGCATCGCGATAGAAACGGACGGGCTTCTGCTGCCGCTGACGGAGGATTGCGAGTGGGTGCTGCACGACGTGCGGATCTGTCATGTGCCGCCGGAGACGCGAGAGCCCTTCCGGCAGCTGGCGGAGGTATTTTCCGACCGGCCGTGGATCGAAGTGGACAAATCGGGCATGGCGGATTTTTTCTCGATGGTGTTGCCGCAGATGAAAAAAGCCGCCGAGGTTCGCGTGGACCATTCCTTCACCGAGCGTTACCAAATGCTGCCGCTGGAGGCGGAAGCGCGCATCGACTACCTGGGGGACGGTGTGACCGTCGAGCTGTCCTTCCGCTACGGCGAGACGGCCTTCAATCCCGCAAAGTTCCTGCCGAAGACGAAAAAGATGGCCGCGTCGAAAACGGCGGACCTGATCCGGGACGCGGAGACGGAGCGGACGATTCTCGCGCTCCTGGAGCGCTGGGGCTTCCGGGCCGAGGACGGGCGATTCGTGCAGCCGGAGGAGGAGCGCGCCTACGATTTCCTGCGGGACGGCGTGCAGGAGCTTTCCAGGGTCGCGGACGTCCTGTACAGCGAGAGCTTCATGCGGCGCCCGGTGCAGACCATGCCGCCGGTGACGCTGGGCGTCTCGGTGAATCAGGACAGCCTGCTGGAGCTGACCTTTTCCGGCGGCGACTTCGATTTCGACGAGCTGATCGAGATCCTGCGCTCCTATCGGCTGAAACGCCGCTACCACCGGCTCAGGGACCATACCTTTTTGACGCTGGGCGGCGCGGCGCTGTCAGCGCTGGCGGATTTTGCCGAGGAGACGGGACTGGAAAAGCTCCGGGGCGGCAAGGCGGAGCTGCCGCTGGCGGAGGCGCTGTACGTCGATACGCTGGCGAAGGAGACGGAGGGCTTCCGCCTGTCCGTGGGTAAAGGCTTCCGCTCGCTGGTGCGGGATATCCGAAACCCCGCGGAGGCGGAGCGCGAAATCCCGCCGGAGCTTTCCGGCGTGCTCCGCGACTATCAGGCGACGGGCTACCGCTGGCTGTCGTCGCTGGCGGCGCATGGCCTCGGCGGCATCCTCGCCGACGACATGGGCCTCGGCAAGACGCTGCAGACCATCGCCTTCCTGTTGGCGCGGCGCGGCCCCGATACGCTCCCCGCTCTCGTGGTGACGCCGACTTCTTTGATTTACGGCTGGCTGGACGAGATCGCGCGGTTCGCGCCGGAGCTTCGCGCCGTGGCCGTGGCGGGCCCGAAGCCCCAGCGCGAGGCGATCCTGACGAACGCCTTTGACGAGGGCGCGGACGTCGTCGTCACCACCTACGCCACGCTCCGCATCGACGCGGAAAGCTACGCGAAGCGCCGGTTCTCCTGCGCGATCCTCGACGAGGCGCAGCATATCAAGAACCCGACCACGAAGGCGGCGAAGGCGGTGAAGCGCATACAGGCGGACTGCCGCTTCGCGCTGACGGGCACGCCCATCGAGAACACGCTGACGGAGCTTTGGTCGATTTTCGACTTCCTGCTGCCGGGCTACCTTGGCGGTCACAAGACCTTCCGGCAGAAGTACGAGACGGGAATCGTCCGGGACGGGGACGCGGACAAGACGGACAACCTCAGGCGGCACATCGCGCCCTTCATCCTGCGCCGCCTGAAGCGCGACGTGCTGACGGAGCTGCCGGACAAGACGGAGAGCCGCCTGACGAACGAGATGACGCCGGAGCAGGAAAAGGTGTACAAGGCGTACTTCGCCCAGAGCCGCAAGGAGCTGGCGACGGAGCTGCAAAACCGGGGCTTCGACGCCAGCCGCATCAAGATCCTCGCGCTGCTGACGCGGCTCCGGCAGATCGCCTGCGACCCCGCGCTGTTCCTCGAAAACTACGACGGCGGCTCCGGCAAGCTCGACCTGCTGGAAGAGCTCGCGACGGAAGCGGCTGCGGGCGGCCACCGCATGCTGATATTCTCCCAGTTCACCGCCATGCTGCGGCGCATCTGGGACCGACTCGCCGCCGCGGGCCTCGAATGCGACTATCTCGACGGCTCGACGCCCGCCGCCGAGCGTCTCCGGCTCGTCAAAGCGTTCAACGCCGGGACGAAGCCCGTGTTCCTGATTTCCCTGAAAGCCGGCGGCACCGGGCTGAACCTCATCGGCGCGGATATGGTCATCCATTACGACCCGTGGTGGAACCCCGCCGTGGAGGAGCAGGCCGCCGACCGCGCCTACCGCATCGGGCAGATGAACAAGGTGCAGGTGGTGAAGCTCGTCACCAAGGACACCATCGAGGAAAAGATTTTCGCGCTGCAGGAGCAGAAAAAGGCGCTGATCGACAAGATGATCCAGCCCGGCGAGAGCTTCCTGTCGAAGCTCACCGAGGCGGAAATCCGGGCGCTGTTCGAGTAGGAGGTTTTTATGAAGATACAGGCTTTCGACCATATCGTACTGACGACGGCGAATCTTGAAAAATGCCTCGATTTCTACGCGGGGCTGCTGGGCCTTCGCGCGGAGGAAAAGGACGGGCGGTACGCGCTGTACTTCGGCGCGCAGAAAATCAACATCCATCGGAAGCCCGCGGAATTCCTGCCGGCGGCGGCCTATCCCCTGGCGGGCAGTCTCGACCTCTGCTTCGCGGCGGAGGGGGACGCGGAGGCGGCCTGCGCGGAGCTGCGCGCAAAAAACGCGCCGCTCGTATCGGAAGTGGTGATACGGCACGGCGCGCGCGGCACGATGAAAAGTATTTATCTCCGGGACCCGGACGGCAATCTCGTCGAGCTGGGATTTTACGAATAATGAAAGGTATTTATAAATAAGGAGGCGCTGTATGGAACGCATCATTCTTCATATCGACATGGACGCGTTCTTTGCCTCCGTGGAGCAGCGCGACCATGAGGAATATCGGGGGAAGCCCGTCATCGTTGGCGGGTTGGGGCCGCGGGGCGTCGTCTCCACCGCTTCCTACGAGGCGCGGAAATTTGGCGTCCACTCGGCGCAGGCGATGGCGATTGCGCGGCGGCGCTGCCCCGGCGCCGTATTCCTTCACCCTGATCACGCGCGATACAGTGCCGTCTCGCGGCAGATATTTTCGATTCTTTCGCGCTTTTCCCCGGTCATTGAGAAGCTGTCCATCGACGAAGGCTTTCTCGACCTTACAGGAATGGAGCGGCTGATGGACAGCCCCCGCGCCTACGGCGAGGCGATCAAGCGCGCCGTCCGTGAGGAAACGGGACTGACTGCCTCCGTCGGCGTCGCGCCGAACAAATTCCTGGCAAAGCTCGCTTCCGATATGGAAAAGCCCGACGGCCTCGTGGTCATCCGCCCCGAGGACGCGGAGCGGGTCCTCGCGCCGCTCCCTGTCAGCCGTATCTTCGGCGTCGGGAAAAAGACCGAGGAACGACTTGCCTCCCTCGGTCTGAAAACGATTGGGCAGTTGGCTGTCGCCGACCGTCAAAAACTTGCCCGCGCGCTGGGCGACCGCATGGCGGCGCAGCTTTTATCTCTCGCACACGGCCTCGACGACCGCTCTGTGGAGCCGACGCGCGCCGTTCAATCCATCGGGCGGGAGGAAACCTTCAACGAGGATATCCGTTCCCGCGAGGAGGCTGAGCGCGTGTTGCTCTCCCTTTCGGAAGAGGTCGGCTGGCGGCTCCGCAGAGAAGGGCTTGCCGCCCGGACCGTCACGCTGAAGCTCCGCTTTGCGTCCTTTGATACCTATACGCGGCAGCAGACCTTCCCAGAGCCTGTGTCCTACGACGAGGACATTTTTGCGGCGGCACAGTCGCTTTTTCGTGCGTTTCCGCTGCCGCCGGGGCAGGGAATCCGCCTGCTCGGCGTCACCGCCGGCAACCTTTCCGCGGGCGGGGAAATCTCTCTTTTCGACGACCATGAGAAAAAGGACCGCCTTTACGACGCCATCGACAAGCTGAAGGGGAAATTCGGTGAAAACGTCCTGACTCGTGCCGCGCTGACAAAACCAAAGGAAGAGCAGGGATAGTTCCAATCAAAAAGCGGAAGCCGTTTCGTTTTCGGTTTCCGCTTTTTGATCCTTTCAAAAAAGGGCTAACTGCTCTGGCTCGCTTCTTGTTTCTTTCAGGGGTTTCAGCTTCCGCTCCGTCACCTTGTCTCCCGGCTCCAGATGTCCGACCAAAAGCGGCGACGCGTCGTCGTGGCGGGCGACCCGCGCCGCCGTGCTCTCGACGCTGAAATTCGCGTAGCAGTAACGGCAGCCGTGGCGGCAGGTATTGTACGCGCCCACGTCCACGCTCTCCGCGCAGCCGCACTCCGGCCTTTGGTTCTTATCCTTCGCCGCGCGAATCTCGCGCCCCGTCAGTCGACCGATCAGCTCCGGATCGACGCAGCGCCCCTGCTCCACGCTGTAAGCCGAATAATCCCCGGCCTCGGCGCAGGCCGCAATCGGAAGCCCGTTTTCCCGCGCCGCCTTCCCGAACGCCTTTGCCAGCGCGTCCATCTCCGCCTCCTCGCAGACGCGGCCCTCTATCGCGCGAAGCCCCTTCGCGATCTTCGGGTAAAAGTCGAGGAAGCTGAACACGCATCGCCCTGCGCAGGGCGCAATCTCCCGGGCCAGCCTGCCGAAAGTCTCGATATGCCACGCCTCGTCATACGTCGGCGACAGCACTACGGGATCGTACCGCCAGACGATCCGCTCCCGTCCGATTTTCCCCGCCAGCGCCCGCAGCGTCTCCAGCCGCCGGCCGAGGGACGGCACGTTCGGCTCCGCGTCCGGCCCGTAGGCGTTCAGCGTGAATTGGAAATAAAAGGGGAACCGCGCCCCGATCTCGTCCAGATACGGCATGAGCGGCGCAGGATTCTTCGTCCAGAACACGACGCAGTCGATGGCCTCCGGCGAAAGCGGAATTCGGCGTACCTGCGCATGATTCATCGGATTCCGCGAAAGTACAAACCCCTCGAGCACCCGCCCCATGAACCATTCGGGGAAAAAGGCGGGAATATCCGTCCGCCGGCTTACGCTGAGAATCATGACGAGGCTCCTTTCAATGCAATAGGCAGCAAATTTAAATCTATCTTAGTTGACAAGGGGCAAAACTTCGACTAAAATAAAGTCGACTTTAGATTGGTCGAGGTGTTTGTCTTGGAGTATATCCGTCGCGAATTGGAACGAAAATTCCTGCGCATGAGCGCCGCTTTCAAAGCCGTCATGGTCACCGGCGCCCGACAGGTGGGAAAGTCCACCATGCTTCGCCGCTTGGCCGAAGGGGAGCAGCGAACCTATGTCTCGATGGACAATGTTCGCGACCGGGAACTTGCCCGAACCGATCCCGGCCTTTTTTTCCAGATGTACCGTCCACCCATCCTGATTGACGAGATTCAAAAAGCGCCGGAGCTTTTCGAGCCGATCAAGGTCATCTGCGACAACACGGAAGAACGTGGGCTATTTTGGCTGACGGGTTCCGAAAGCCGGAAAATGACGAGGCAGGCGGGAGACTCCCTTGCGGGCCGCATCTGTATCTTAAAGCTGTTCAGTCTCTCCATGCGCGAGATGGCAGGCGTATTTCCTGAAGCGCCGCTCGATTTTTCTTTTCCGGCGCTCTTTGAAAGAGCCCGTTTGTTTCCCCTAAATAACATCGTCACGGTGTTCTCGCACATTTGGCGCGGCGGCATGCCCGAGATCATGCAGCTCGACGACGAGCAGTCCGCGGAATATTGGAACTCGTACATTGAAACCTATCTGATGCGCGACGCCGTGGACGACAACGGGATTGTCGACACCGCGGGATTCCGAAAATTCCTGCGCGCTTCCGCCGCATTCTGCGGGCGACTTCTGAACTACAGCGACCTTGCCGCAGCCTCCGGCGTCTCGGGCGTGACCGCGAAAGAATGGATGAAAGTGCTTCAGACAATGGGAATCATCTTTTTGCTGGAGCCGTATTCCGGGAACGAGCTGAAACGGCTTGTCAAAACGCCAAAGCTCTATTTCTGCGACACCGGCCTGTGCGCCTATCTTTCCTCATGGACCAGCCGCGACGCGTTGATGAACGGAGCGGTCTCCGGCCATTTCTTTGAAAACTGCGCCGTGGGCGAGTTCTTGCGGACGTTCTCCTGCGGCGAAAAGAAAACGGCGACGTCGTTTTACCGGGACAAGGAAAAGCGGGAAATCGACATTGTAATCGAGCAGGATGGCGTCCTTCACCCGATCGAGATCAAGAAAACTTCGGCGCCGGATCGTCACGCCCTCAAAAGCTTTGACGTCCTCAAAAAAACGGGACTTCCTGTCGGAGCGGGCGGCGTCGTCTGCATGGCGGACAAGCCCTGTCCGATTGACGATTTGAACAGCATGATACCGGTGAATTTGATTTGACGACGTCGCGCCCCTTTATCATTGAAAAGGAACACAAAGCCAAAGCACTTTGCGATTGCAAGGTGCTTTTATTTTCCTCTCAAACGAAGTTTCCGCGCAGCCTTCCGGCTCACGCTGAGAATCATGACGGGCTCCTCAGCGCGCGGGCAGGGTCAGACAGTGGGACAAATATTCCGCGTCCTCCATCTTCGACGAAACGATCGCGTCCTCGATTGCCTTCGCCATGACCTCCGCCGCCAGCGTTCCCACCATATTCACGTCCGCTGCCACCGGCGTCCCGCAGGAAGCCGCGTACACCGAATCCCCGTCCGCCAGCGTTCCTCCAGGCTTGATGGCGCGGGCGTAAGCGGCCAGCCCGTATGCGCTGCCGCCGGAAAGCACGATGGCGTGAATCCCGATATCCTCCTTCGTCGGGTCCAGCACCGGCGTCTCCCGGGACGCGGGCCCGCCGCCCCGGATATCCACGCCGGTCTTGGCTCCGTCGGGAAAACAAAGCACCGTCACCCCCGTCAGCCCGGCGTCGTCCTGCGCGTTCCCCACGCGAACGCCGTCCAGCGCGGAAAAAGGAATCTCCCGCGATCCGGCGGCGGAAACGAACGCCCAGCCGCCGAACACACAAAGGGACGCCATGCCGAGAACGGCGGTGCGGAATACTGTTTTGAGCTTCATGGTGAATACCTCGCCTTCCTGTTATTATCGTGCCGGGGCTTTGCATAGAGCGGCAGCGGCCCCGCAGATCAGAGTTCCGTTTTCTGTGTTTGATGGAAAAAGCATACTTGAAATCCCTCAAGTCCTGTGTCAACTTATTTTAAATGTTACCGATTTTTGGGCAAAGGCTGTTTCGCGGCGTATTCCAGGAGCGGCGCGAGGTCGAAGACGCAGCTGTTCGCCGCGTCGCCTTCGGCCTGGATGTTTAGGCGCTCCTTGGAGGCGTATTTCACATAGAGGTAATAGCCGGGGCGATGGACGTTGTTTTTCTTGTGGTAGCCGTTGTACCGGATGACGCCCTGATCCTCCAAGAGCTGCGCCAGTCCGGCGACGTATTCCTCGCTGACTTCCTGGTTGAAGTCCATGGCGACGTAGGAGTCGCCCATGATGCGGAAGCTCATTTTGTACGTTCCGTCCTGCTGCTCGATCTCCCAGCTGTAATGTCCGCTCTGCCATTCGTCGGGCAGGCCGTAGGAGCCGCCGTAGTTTCGGAAGACAAGGGAGAACTGCCGGATTTCCTTTGATTCGATGGTTTTCGGCGCGTCCTTGGAGAGGTCCTGAATCTCCAACTCTTTCGCCATCATATCCTCCCGCACGAAGCGGTATCGGTGCGGATCGGTGTCGAAGACGATTTCCGACGCTTCCAGGCTGCCGTCGTCGCGCACGCGAATCTCGGTCATCATGCCGAAGTCGTGCAGGTTCTTGTCCCGGTTGACCAGATACGTCGTCTCGTCCGAAGTCTGCACCCGGAATTGGAAGGTTTCCGACCATTTCCCATACGTCACGGTGAATTGGTCTCCGGAGATGTCCAGTGTCGTCTTGCTGTTCACGTCCACCCAGTGCCCCTCTAATTCGCCGGCTTTTCCGGCGCTGCTCGCGCACCCGAGGCAGAGGAGCATCAGCGCCAGCAATACTACGGCAACATATCCCATTCGTTTCATCGCTCCCTTTTGCATCCGAATCCCCCTCTTTTCCGTGAGTAGAAACAAAAATCGAGAACGAAATGCAGCTTTGTAAAACACTTCGCCCGTTTATCATAACATAAACCGGGACAAACGAAAACTCCCGCGAAGTCTGCGGGAGTTTCTTTTCCATTCGTTTTTAGGTTTGTCTCAGCCCACCACGCGCACGTATTTGACGCCGAAGGCTTCCTTCAGCGCGCCGATGCAGTCGCGCTCGATGAAGGAGCGGTGCATGGCGTTGGTGACGATCAGGAGGGCTTCGCCGCTCTTCGAGAGGTTTTCCACCTTTGCGAAGCTGCGGTCAAAGACTTCCTTCGGCAGGAGCTCGCGGAGCTTGGCGAGGCAGCCGCTGAGGGCGGGCTTTTCCTCGGCGATGCGCTCCTCCAGCGGGCGCATGACCTCGGCGGAGAGGGTGTTGTCCATTCCCCATTCGTGTTTCGTTTCGGCGTACATAAGCGATTCCTCCTTATTAATGAATCTTCGGAAGGAAGCACTGATTCCTTGGCCGGAGCCCCGGCAAATGAATCAATGCTCTCTATGTTCATAGTATATCACAGGAGAGAGGATTCGCGCCACAAAAACATTTGTGCAGTAAAGAAAAGCTCCCGCACGGCATGGCGCCCTGCGGGAACTCTGTTTTTCCTTATTTGTTTTGCTGCGCGGCCAGCGCGTCGTACCATTCCTGCATGGCGACGCTGGCTCTTGTGGAGCCGTAGAAGAAGATCGCTTTGTAGAGCGTTTCCGTGCCGTCCGGCCGCACTTCGCGGACGTAGTTTTCATGGTCTTTCAGTTTGAAGAAGTCGTAGCGGAGCCCTTCGTCGGGGAAGGCCAGCACGACGTATTCCCCGTCCGGCGTCTCGGCGTCGGTTCTCTCATAGACCGCGTTCTGCAGCAGCAGCTCCGCGTATGGCGCGGCGTCGAAGTTTTCCGGCTCGATGGGGCCGTACTGCGTGGTGCTGACGGTATAGCGCACGCCCGGTTTGTAGGCGGCGCGGGCGATGGCGATGCTGACCTCGCTGTTGTCGTACGCCGCTGTCTCCAGGCGGTTTTCCCGGATGAAGTCGGTCCGCACCGAGCTCCACGCCCATTCGTTGAGCCTGGACCACTGCGCCTGATCCCGTTTCATGGCCTCGTTGTTCTCGCGCATATAGCGGACGTCCGTGGGATGATAGTAAACGTAGCATTGGCCGTTCGCGTCCCGGGCGAAAATCTCCGCGCCGGACATATCTCCGCACAAAAGCTCGCGGCGCCGTCCTTCGTCCACGCGCCCGATGCTGAAAATCCATCCCGCGCCGCGCGTGTTGTAGGAAAGATGCTTGGCCGCGTCGATGGACGCTTTTTCCGAAACCCGGAACAGCACGCCGCCGATCCGGTCTTTCTCGATCTCCGCTGTTAGCAGCTTGTCGTACGCCTCGGGAATCAAGAGCGTCATGTCGCCGTTTTTGTATTGCTGCTGATCCGTCTGCGCGTAAGCGCACGTCATGCCGGCGTCCGGTCCGTTCCCCGCCGGGAGGAGGGCCGCCAATGCCGCGAACGCGGCGGAAATAGCCAGCTTCTTTTTGTCCATTTGCAACGCCTCCTTTTAAGGAACCACTGAACAAGTCCCGCCGCGCCCCTACCGGGTCTTTTTCCGACTGGCGTTGTCAAAGTCCTCTCGACGTAGCGATGCTACGCCTTCGAGTCCTTTTCCTAGCCATTCGAAAAAATCCCTCGGCAGGGTCACGACTTGACTTATTCAGTGATTCCTTAAAAACTGTTTCGCCCTGCACAGGAAAATCTATCCTGCGTGAAAAGCAAAAATGTATTTCTTCACAGTTCTTCTGCCGATATGATACCATACGGGAATATATCTTGCCAGTGCGCGGGGTTTATTCCAAATGTCGCTGGTTGATAATATCGCCTGCACAATTGTCGAAAAGAAAAAACTCCCGGGTTTTGCCCGGGAGTTTTTGCGTTGGATTATTTTTTCTTCTTGGCAGCTTTCTTGCCGTTGACAAATTCCTTGAAAGCAGCGCTGGCCTTGAATACCGGAAGCTTCGTGGCCGGGATCTGGATCTCCTTGCCAGTCTGCGGGTTGCGGCCCTTGCGAGCGGCGCGCTTCGAAATCTTGAAAGCGCCGAACTGCAGGAATGTGACGGAATCGCCGTCCTTCAGAGCCTTGCGGATGGTCTCGAGGGACGCGCCGATAACCGCGTCAACAGCCTTCTGGGTCATACCGGACTTCTGGGCAACCGTCTTGATAAAATCTGCCTTCTTCAAAAAAATCCCCTCTTTCTGTTTATCTGAGCGTACTATTCGCCCTTCACGGCAATTATAGCACAATGAATCCCAATGTAAATAGGGAAATAAAAAAAAAATTAACTTTTTTTGGAGATTTTATGCGGATTTTGATATTTTTTACAAAATTTAGGGCTGATTTTGTGCTGTTTCTGGACACAATTTTCGATCGCACCCTTGATATTTCGGTCTAAAGCTCCTGCTGCTGCGGCGTTTTTACGCGTCTTGTCGCCTTGCAAGAAAAATCCCAAAGCCGTCGTACAACAGCTTCGGGATTTTGAGCGCTTTTAGAGTCGATAGCGGTATTAGAACTGGAACTTCTTCAGCTCGTGCTGCATTTCTGTTGCGAGCTTGGCCAGCGCGTTGCTGGCGGCCGCGATTTCGTCGGAGGAAGCGGACTGCTCTTCCGACGCAGCCGAGACGGACTGCATTTCGTCGGCGACGCGCTTCGCGCCGTCATCGATGTTCTGCATTTCGCGGGCGATGCTGTCGGCCTCTCTCGAAACGCCGGCCACCGACGCCGACATGGCCTGGACTTTCGCCGAGACCTGCTCGATGAGCTGCTGGATATTGTCGAAGACGGTGCGAAGCCCTTCGACGGACTGGGCGCCCTCGACGACCGCGGTGCGGCCCTCCTGCATGGCGGAAACCGCGCTGATGGTGTCGGTTTGGATCGCACCAATCAGGTCGGCGATCTGCTGCGCCGCCGTCTGGGACTGCTCGGCGAGCTTCCGGACTTCTTCCGCGACGACCGCGAATCCGCGGCCGTGCTCGCCGGCGCGGGCGGCCTCGATGGCCGCGTTCAGCGCGAGCAGGTTCGTCTGGCCCGCGATGCCCGAGATCGTGTCGACGATAGTGCCGATTTCCTTCGAGCGTTCGCCGAGTTTGTCGACCAGCTCGGCTGTCGACTGCACCGTGTGCTCGACGTTCTTGATCTGTTCAACGGAGGAGGCGACTTCGCCGCTGCCGCTGGCGGCCTCCTGCGCCGCCGAGTTGGAATTCTCCGCGACTTTTTGCGCCTCGATGCGCATGCCCTCGACGGCGGTCGAGATCGTGTCGATTTTTTCCTTGCCGCTGTCCACGGCGTCCTGCTGGATCGCAACCTGCGAGGAGGCTTCGGTGACGTTCTCCGCGACCTGGAGGGCCGCTTTTGCCGTCTGGGAAGAGTTCGCGGTCAGCTGTTCCGCCGACGCCGCGATCTGCTCTGTGGACTGGGCGACTTCCTTCATAAATTTGTTCAGCGACTCGCGCATGTCAAACATCGCGCGCTGCGCGTCGCCGAACTCGTCGCCGCGGTTCGTGCGCTCGCCCGTCCTGTGGAAGTTGCCGTCCTTCAGCTTGCCCGCGAGTTCGATCATGTCCTCGAGCGGCGCCGTGATCGCCTTGATGAGCATGACGGAGAGGACGACCAAAAGCACGACCGCGACTACGGTGATCATCGTCATCGAAACGACGGCGGCATGGTTGTCCTGGTCGTTCTGCGCATTAATGGCCGCCGCTTTCTCCTCGGTGGCCTTCAGCAGCTTCGCGAGGCCGTCGCGAAGGTCGACCGTCGCCTGCTTCATCGTGCGGTTGTACTCGGCGAGACCGCCGGCGGAGTTGCCCGTCTCGGCGATTGCCATTGTGCTTTCAAAAGAGGCGCGGTATTTCTGCCACGCCGTCTTGCACTGGCCGACTTGTCCGGAAAGCTCCGGCATGGAGGCTGCCAGCTTTTCGTATTCGCCCCAGATCCTTTCATAGTCTGCGACTTTCTTGACGGCGCCCTTCTTGACTTCCGCCGCGCGAACCGGGTCTGCGATGGCCTGATATGTGCGCACCTGGATCACGCGCATGGCCTCGATCTCATCGCCGAGGAGCGCGACAGCCCGCAGGTTGTTCTCGTACATGTTGGTCATATCGTTGCCGGCTTTAGACAGACCGGACCATCCACGGAATCCGATGACTGCCATGCCGATCAGCGCGATTACGACAAGGAGCAAAATCTTGAATGCAACTTTTACATTGTTCATAATTAGTTGTCCTTTCTGCGGGACTTATGGCTCGATGATTGCGGAGCCTCCTTCCTGGCGCCTATTTTTCCCCCCGCAATAAAAATACTTCCCTAGCATATTATATGAAATCTTGCTGAAAAAATCAATCGGTTCGGGGAAATGTGAGGATAAAAATGTGGAAAATGTGGAAATCTTTTGTGGACAAAAGGATTTTTCTTCTCGCACGGCAAACATTTTTGTTGTATAATATATAAGAAGCATACCTTCGCGCGCCTCTGGGCGCAAAAAATGAGGTGGGCGTGTGGACAATACTGAAAAGAAGCTGCTTATCGTAGACGACGATGAGACGAGCCGGTCCCTGCTCCGGCAGGTGATGGGCGGCGACGAACAGCAACATATTTACGAGGCGGCGGACGGCGTGGAGGCGTTGGCCTTTTTGCAGCGCAATCCGGACACCGCGCTGGTGTTCCTGGATTTCCTGATGCCGCGCATGGACGGCATGGAACTTTTGATTCGCATGCGGCTTTCGCCGAAGCTGCGGGAGATTCCCGTCATCATGCTTTCCGCTTCGCCGGAGGACGACGTGAATTATCGCGCGTTGGCGCTCGGCGCGACGAGCTTTGCCTACAAGCCGTACCGTACGCCGCTGATTCGTCAGATGGCCGAGGATCTGCTGGCGCTCCCGCGCAAGGGCGCGGATATCACGCCGGGCAGTCTCGACGCGTTCATTTTCTCGCGAAGTCAGGCGCTCGACAGCGGCATTATCGTTCTGGAGGCGGAGGAAGACGCGGGCGAGCTCAAGACCCTCTATTTTACGCCGACGTACGCGATGCTCTGCGGTTACGCCACAAGAGAATACCGGTCGATGGTCGAAGCGGGCACCGATCTTTTGACCACGATTCCCACGAACCATTATGACAGTCTTCGTATGTCTGTCGGCATGATCGCCGAGGAAAAAACGCCGATGGCGTTTTACCTCCATGTGCAGCGGCAGAATCGACAGATCCTGACCCTGTCCTGCCTCGGCCAGTATTTCATGGGAGAGCGCGGCAATCCTGTCGTCTGCCTGATTGCCGACACGCAGGACCTGGAGTCCGAGTACGGCGAGCCCGCGATGCCGGGAGAGAAGCTTGACCGCCTGACCGGGATCGCGACAAGGGAAACCTTTTTCCACGCCGCGAGACGATTCCTGGACGAGCACGTGCGGGATAAATGCGTACTGGTTGCCTTTGATATTGACCGCTTCAAGGTTATTAACGACGTTTACGGCACGCAGGTCGGAGACAGCATTCTCGTCCAACTTGGCGCCGCCACGGCGCGCGAGGTCATCGGCAAGGGGGTCTGCGGCCGCATCAGCGGCGATTCGTTCGCATTCTGCATGTGCGAGGAGGATTTCGACCTCGATTCGCTGCTGCAAAGCCAGCAGTTCCTTTCC
Source organism: uncultured Selenomonadales bacterium (assembly GCA_946183785.1). Lineage (GTDB taxonomy): Bacteria > Bacillota > Negativicutes > Selenomonadales > Selenomonadaceae > RUG12372. The sequence continues at coordinate 32,786 of CAMHCS010000019.1, forward strand.
GACAATCTGGGCCTCGCGTATAATCTTGTGATTCATAATGGGATCTATCCGATTACCGACCCGAAAGTCGAGATCGCGACGATGTGCGATCGCGCCAAGCTTGCCAGCTCTACGGTCAAAGGGAATTTCAGCAAGCGGTACGCTTACTACGACGAGCCGATGCGCGAAACCATCATTGCCGAGCAGGAAATCCTGAACGATATGCAAAGAGCGCTGAAGACCGGCGCGTTTGTGCTCTACCTCCAGCCGATTTACAGCCTGAATTTCGAGAAACCTATCAGCGCCGAGGCGCTGGTCCGTTGGAATCACCCGGAAAAGGGAATCATCGAGCCGGGCAGATTTATTTCGCTGTTTGAGCATAACCGCTTTATCACGAATCTCGACCACTATATGTGGGAACTGACCTGTCGTTATCTTGCGGATCGCCGTGAACGGGGCCTTGCCTCGATCCCGATTTCGGTCAACGTCTCCCGCATCAATATGTTCCAGCCCGATCTCGTCAACGACCTTCTGGATATTCTGGCGAGATATGACCTGACGCCTGCAATGCTACGGCTGGAAATCACCGAGACGGCTTACATGGACGCCCCGGCGCAGTTGATCGAGGCGTCGAAAAAGCTCCGCAGCGCCGGATTCAAGCTCATGGTGGACGATTTCGGCAGCGGCTATTCGTCGCTTCACATGTTGAAGGATATCCCCCTTGACGTGTTGAAGCTCGACATGCGTTTCCTGTCCGGCATGGAGCCGAGTTCCCGGGCCGCGACGGTGCTCCTCGGCGTCATCCGCATCGCGCAGAGCCTCGGCATGGTTACGGTGGCCGAGGGCGTCGAGACCCAATTCCAGCTCGAATTTTTGCGTTCGGCGGGCTGCGACAACATTCAGGGCTTCTACTACGCGAAGCCCATGCCTGTCGACGAGTTCGAGTACTTCCTTGACACCAGCTCCGTGATTTAAGGAAACAACGAATAAGTCAATTCGAGACCATGCCGATGGATTTTTTCGTCAGGCAAGGAAGATGCCGTGAAGTCGTAGTACAGCTACGTCGAACGGCATCTGACGCAGCATGGCGGAAAAAGACTCGGCATGGGCCGAAGGGACTTGTTCGGTGTTTCCTTAAGCAGGAAGGAAAAGGCAACGGCGCGCGTTTTTGGATCGCGCGCCGTTTTTCGTCGGGAAAATGAAAAATTCATGAATCATGTTTCGAAAAAATTCAAAATATGATATACTTATCCCATCATCATCAAAGGGGGAGGTTTTGCTGTGTCCCTTTCGGCTGCTTCCTATGAAAAACTCTACGATCTGTGCAGGCAAAAGTGTCCGGCGCCGGACGACTGGCGGCGGGCGGTTCTGTTTGCGGGCGTAATGCGTTGGTTTGCGGAGTTCCGGGGGCTCGAGGCGCGTGGAAGCGCCTGGGCGGCGGCGGGATTGGCACGGCGCGCAGGTATCGATCCGAAAGCGCTCAGTGCGGCAGGCATGGACGACGAGATGATTCGTCTTGTGCAGAGGGAAAAAGTCGCTGACGCCGACGCGCAGGCGCCGCTGACGCCGGAGGAACAGCTCGGCTGCCTGCTCGTCACCCTCGACCATCTCTCCGCGTTGGTGGTCGCCGCCGCGGCCCCGAGGCCGAAGGGCAGCGTGAAGGATATGAAGGTCTCCGCCGTGAAGAAGAAATTTCAGGACTTCAAGTTCGCGCCGGAAGTCAACCGCATGACCATCATGCAGGGCGCGCGCCGCATGCGCTGGGAAATCGGAGACCTCACCTCGAAGACCATCAAGGCCGTCCTGGCCAGCGAAGAGGAAGCGCGGGAGGCGGCAAGGGAAATCGCATAATCCGATAGGAAAGAAAAAGACCGCCGGGCGTTCCGCAAAAGCAAAACGTTCGGCGGTTTCTTTGTCATTGCCAATACCGAGCTGACGTACTATAATTCTGACGAAAAGGTGTTTGCCACACGGCAGGCGGTCGACTCTTAGCCCCGGAAGGGGGGCGAAGCCTATGACGAAATACGATTTTTTCGCGTTGATTTTCATCTTCGCGTTATGTGTTATCGCTCTGAGAGCTTAACCATGAGAAAAGCCGCCCGTAGCATCCCGGCATAGGCGGCTGATCTCATGCCAACTATAATGGGGCTGACCGTTTGTCGGCAACCCTTTTCCTTGTTTTTATTATACCGTCAGCTATTGCTTTCGTCAAGCGGCGGTTTTCCTCAGAACGCCGGAACGATGGCTCCGCCGTACTTCTTCTCGATAAATTCCTTGATTTCCTTCGACTGGAGCGCCTTCAAAAGCGCCTGGATCTCCGGGCGCTTTTCGTCGCCCTCGCGGACGGCCACGATGTTCGAATAGGGCGAAGTCTTGTCCTCGATGAAGATCGCGTCCTTCGTCGGATTCAGGTTCGCCTGCATCGCGAAATTCGTGTTGATGACGGCGACGCTGACGTCGTCGAGGGAGCGCGGAAGCTGGGCGGCCTCGATCTCCTTGAATTGGAGGTTCAGCTTGTTTTCGGTGACGTCCTGCACGGTGGCCTTGACGCCGAGCCCGGCCTTCAGCTTGATGACGCCGGCCTTTTCGAGCAGCAGCAGCGCGCGGCCGCCGTTCGTCGGATCGTTCGGGATGGCGACGGAGTCGCCGGCCTTCAGCTGGTCGAGCTTCTTGATCTTCTTCGAGTAAACGCCCATCGGCTCCACATGGACGCCGCCGGCGTTCTTCAGCTTCAGGTTCTTGTGCTCGCCGATGAAGTTCAGGAGATACGGCTCATGCTGGAAGAAGTTCGCGTCCAGCTCCTTGTCGCCAAGGGCCAGGTTCGGCTGGATGTAGTCGGAGAACTCGACAATCTGCAGCTCGATGTTCTGCTTCGCCAGCACCGGCTTGATCTGCTCGAGGAGCTCCGCATGAGGCACCGGCGAAGCGCCGACCTTCAGCGTGACCTTCGCGCCGCCGGACGATGCGGGCGCGCCTGAGGACGCGGGTTTCTTGTCCCCGCCGCCGCAGCCCGCCGCGAAAACGACCAGCAGCAGCGCGGAGAGAATCAGGATAAGTTTTTTCATTTTGTTTTTCCCCTCCTATAATATATGGAATATCCTTCTGTATCATAGGGCAAAAAAAGAAGGCTGTCAATCGCGGCAGTCTTCTTTTTTGTCAGGACATAAACGCTGCGCTTACGCCGTCTTTGCGGCCGCGTTTCTTTCCGGCTTGAATCCAAATACGATTACCGGCAAGAGTCTGGTGGCGAAAAGCGACGGCGACGACGCCGACAAACGCAACCTGGCCGTCTGCCGCGACAAGGTGCTGTTCAAGCTCATGGACGGGGACAAACTCGGCCTTTACAACGGCAGCAGCCTGGACAAGAGCGACGGCAAGTGGAAGGACGACTATGACAGCATGGTGGGCTTCGCCGAAGGCAGTGAGCTGCTCATGGTGCGCGGCACCGACAAGGTATGCGTGGCCAATCAGGAACTGTCCGATATCAAGGGCGTGAAGGTCGTCGTCGACAACGCGAAAAAAGCCCTGAAGCTGGAAGATGTGGTGCTGCGTCCGGTCTATGCCGACGCCAACGAGCTGTTTTTGAGCACGCCTCTCAGCTTCGACGACTTCACCACCGATCTCGTCGTCTTTGACAGGCAGGGCAAGCTGCTCGCCCGCTATGCCGGTCTGAAGAACGATCCCGCCGACTGGGCCGTGACGAGGCATTATCTCGTGCAGGCCAGCGCCACCGGCGACGTGCTGATTTACGGCCGCTCCGACGGCAAGAAGATATTCAATGCCAAGGTCAATGATTTTGTACCGCGGTATCTCTTCTCCATGGGCGGCGACATGATTCTCGCCTGTGACAACGAGACGAAGTTCTACATTCTGAAACTTGAGTAAACAAAAGAAAAATACTGCCGCAAGAAGATGCTTCTTCCTGCGGCAGTTTTTTTGCGGCGCCGGATCTTTCTGAAGATTTCAGATCCCTTGATCCGCGAGTAAAATAGCATAATCTTAGAGGATTATATTTCCTTCTTGTTCAGCCGTTTCGCCAGCGCGTTTCCGGCGAATTGGACGAGCTGGACGAGGGCGATCAGCACCACGACGGTCGCCAGCATGATTTCCGGGCGGAAGCGCTGGTAGCCGTAACGAATGGCCAGGTCGCCGAGGCCGCCGCCGCCGATGGCGCCCGCCATGGCCGACTCGCCGACGAGGGCGATGACTACCGTTGTGAGCTGGGCGACGATGGCCGGAAGGGCCTCCGGCAGATAGACGCGGCAGACGATCTGCATCGGCGTCGCGCCCATGGCGAGGGCTGCCTCCACGATGCCGTAGGGTACTTCCCGGAGCGAGGTCTCCACCTGTCGTCCGATGAACGGGATCGAGGCCAGCGTCAGCGGCACCATGGCCGCCGTCGTGCCGATGGAGGTCCCCGCGACGAGGCGGGTGAAGGGGATAATCGCGACCATCAGTATGATGAATGGGACCGAGCGCACCGCGTTGACGACGGCGGCGAGGATACGGTTCAGCGCGGGACAGGCGAGGACGCCGCCCTTGGCGGTGGTGATCAGCAGCACGCCCAGCGGCACGCCGATGGCGGTGGCGGCGATCATCGAGACGACGACCATGGCCACGGTCTCGCCGAGGGCTTTCATCAGGAGCGGGAAAACATCAGCGGACATAGCCGATCACCTCGATTCTCAGATCTTTTTCGCGCAGGAAGGACAGCGCGTCCTCCACGGCGGCGGGGGCGCCGGACAGTCCAATCAGCATGCGTCCGTAAGGGGTGTCCTTGATGGAGTCGATGTTGCCGTATAGGATATCCGCCTCCACATCAAATTTTCGAATCAGCGAGGAGATCACCGGCTCCCCCGCCGACGAACCGACGAAGGTCAGCCGCACGAGGAGCCGACCGCCGGGAATCGGGTCGGCGGAAATCGGCGCGTTCTGGAGGTCGGGCGGCAGGCCGCTGCCCATCAGCACGCTGATGAATTCCTTCGTCATTTCCCGCTGTGGGTCGGTGAATACGTCGATGACGCGCCCCGATTCGGTAATCACGCCGTCCTCGATGACCGCGACTTTGTCGCAGATATCCTTGATGACCTGCATTTCGTGGGTGATGATCACGACGGTCAGCCCAAGCTTCTGGTTGATATCCTTGATCAGCGCGAGGATCGCTTTCGTCGTCTGCGGATCGAGTGCGGAGGTCGCCTCGTCGCAGAGCAGCACCTTTGGCTCAGAAGCCAGCGCCCGGGCGATGCCGACGCGCTGCTTCTGCCCGCCGGAAAGCTGGGACGGGTATTGGCTGGCCTTGTCGTCCAGAGACACCAGCGAGAGCAGCGGCTCCACCTTCGCGCGGATCGTGTCCTCGTCCATGCCGGAGAGCCGGAGCGGGAACGCAACGTTGTCGTAGACCGTCGCCGACGACAGCAGGTTGAAATGCTGGAAGATCATGCCGATAGACTTGCGCGCTTCGCGAAGTTCCGCGTCAGACAGGGCCATCATGTCGAGGCCGTCCACGATGACGGAGCCGCTCGTGGGCCGCTCCAAAAGGTTGATGCAGCGGATCAGGGTCGATTTGCCGGCGCCGGAAAGCCCGATCACGCCGAAAATCTCGCCCCTGGCGACGGTCAGGCTGACGTCTTTCAGCGCCGTCACCCCGCCATCCGCGCCCTCATATTTTTTCTCGATATGGGAAAGGGTAATCATAATCGTGTGTCTCCTGTGCAATACGAAATATCATTAGGGAAGCACTGATTAAGTCAAGTCGTGGCCCTGTCGAGGGATTTTTTCGTCAGGCAAGGAAAAGTGCTCGAAGTCGTAGCAGAGCTACGTCGAGAGCACTTTGACGCAGCATGACGGAAAAAGACCCGTCAGGGGCGCGGCGGGACTTATTCAGTGCTTCCTTAGATAATCATACATGATTTTCCTCAAAATGTCACGAAAAAGGACTGCCCGAAAGGAGATTTCCTCCCCGGGCAGTCCCGTTTTTGCGTCCGTTATTTTTCTTTTCCGAACAGCTTTGCGATGCCGCCGAAGGGGGAGCCGTCGGACTCTTCTCTGGACGGGGGCAGTGCGTCGTAGTCCTTGTCGTCCACTTCCTCCAGGAACGCGTTGGAGGAGCCGGGGACCGGGACGGGAACCAGCAGATGGGAGAACCAGCTGTCTTTGGCCGCGCCGTGCCAGTGCTTGATCTCCGCCGGGACCTTTACGATATCGCCGGGGCGGAGCGGTCTTGCTTCCCGGCCTTCCTCCTGATACCAGCCTGCGCCGCCGGTGACGAGCAGGAACTGCCCGCCGTTATGGTGAATATGCCAGCTCGACCGGCAGCCCGGCTCGAAGGTCATATTGAGGACGGAGGCGGCTTTTGGGACGAGATGATTCAGGTACGTCTTGCCGGAAAAGAAATTTGCGAAATCCCCGGTCAGGGGCTCGCCTACGGGAAAAGCGCCCGGGTTGTTCGCTTCCGCGTCATGCTCGTCGACGGGAGGTTCCTCCGGGGCGGCTTCCGCGTTCTCGGCTGCTTCGCCCGCGGCGGCTGCCGCTTCCGTCTCGGCCGATTCCGTTGGTTCGGCGGTTTCGGAAGGAGCCGCTTCTTCCTCGGCGGGCGCTTTCGCCTCTTCCGGCGTCTCGACGGGCGGCTCTTCCTTCGGAGCGCCGAAGAATTTATTGAAATTGAGCATATCGTTCACTCCTTCATGAATACAGTCGTGTATATTCGATAAGCGCCTTCAACACATGATAATATCATAGATATTATAAGCGAAAGAAAAGATGATTGCAAATGGGGAACGAGCTTCGGAAGAGCGGGCGGACAACGCTTATCCGCGAAAGAAACTGCTGATTTTCGCTCCAAGTTGTGATATATTATAAGATTAGGAAAGTAAAAATATTTCGCATTTTTGTTAAATTATTCTCCAGCCATGATATTTCACGCCTAAGGGAGCACTGATTAAGTCAAGTCGTGGCCCTGTCGAGGGATTTTTTCGTCAGGCAAGGAAAAGTGCTCGAAGTCGTAGCAGAGCTACGTCGAGAGCACTTTGACGCAGCATGACGGAAAAAGACCCGTCAGGGGCGCGGCGGGACTTATTCAGTGCTTCCCTAAAGCCCCCAAGGGGCGCGCGAAGGAAAATCTCCCCAAGCCCTCCCCTTGCGGGGACCGATCAGAAAAAGGCAGCCATACGCGGCTTTGTCGACCAAAAAAATCTGTGGGAAGAAACGCTTACTTCAAAATCGTAAAGGGATCGCAGATACGATGAGCATAATACTTTTAAAGGAGACGATTCATCATGACCTATACGCTTGCATTGGAGCCCGCCGACGAGGCTTTGCTTGAGCGCTATGCCGCGCGGGAGAATCTCAGCGTGCCCGACTTTCTGCTTCGGGCGGCGATGGAGAAAATCAACGCGGAACAGTCCAATCAGGAGACTCGAGAGGCATTGGAGGAAGTGCGCCGCATGAAGGCCGACCCGTCCCTCGGGAAAACCTATACGGATGTTGACGTGATGATGCGGGAGCTTTTGGCATGAAATACGCAATCAGACCGACGAAGAGATTCCAAAAGGACTTGAAGCGCGCGCAAAAGCGCGGCTATTCCATCGACCGTCTGACGGAAATCATCCGAAAGCTGGCAAATGGGGAACCGCTTCCCGCAAAATACAAGGATCATCCTCTGTCGGGAGATTATGCTGAGTGCCGGGAGTGCCATATCATGCCAGATTGGTTGCTGATCTATGAGCTGGCGGACGACGAGCTGATTTTGTATTTGATGCGTACTGGAACGCACAGTGATTTATTTTGAATATGGAAGCGATTCACCATGACCTATGCGCTTGCATTAGGCTCCGCCGACGAGGCTTTGCTTGAGCGCTGTGCCTTCGGGCTGCCGGTGGGAGAACGCGCAGATTCAAAACAGAAAGTCCCGAAGCGGTCGCTTCGGGACTTTTTTCATGACGTTCAGAGTTCTTCAGTCTTTTTCGTGCTCGATTACGTCTTTCTCATAATCGAAGCATTCCTTCGCGATGTCGTTCGACAGCCAGATCAGGCAGATCAGGTTCGGGATCGACATCAGGCCGTTCATCGTGTCGGAAAAGTTCCAGACGATTTCCAGCGTTGTGGTGGCTCCGACGAAAGTGATCAGCGAGAAGATGATGCGGTAAGCCATAATCGCGGGCCGGGCGCTGACGAGATATTCAAGCGCTTTCTCGCCGTAATATTCCCAGCCTAAGATTGTCGTGAACGCGAAGAGCGACAGCGCGACGGAGACGATGATGGGCGCCGAGTCGCCGAAGGCGGAACGGAAGGCCATGATCGTCAGGTTCGCGCCGGAGACCAGCTTGCCCGTAGCCGGGTCGGTCGTGCCGAGGACGCCGGAGGAGGCGATGACGAGACCCGTCAGCATGCAGATGATCATGGTGTCGAAGAAGGTGCCGGTCATATTGACGTATCCCTGCCGGGACGGATGGTCGGTGCGGGCCGCCGCAGCCGCGATCGGCGCTGAGCCCATGCCGGCCTCGTTGGAGAATACGCCGCGAGCGACGCCCCAGCGCATGGCCGACAGCATCGAGGCGACGATGGAGCCGCCGACGCCGCCCGCTACTGCGTCAAAGGAGAACGCCATGCGGAAAATCTCGGCGACGCCCGCCGGAACGGCGGAAATGTTCGTGAGAATGGCGATGACCGCCGCGATGAAATAGAAAACCGCCATGAACGGCACGATGACGCTGGAGACCATGCCGATGCTGTGGATGCCGCGCACAAGGATCAAGAACGCGCAGACCATGATAATTCCGCCCGCTACCGTCGTCGAAACGCCGAAGCTGGTATGGATCGCCGAGGCGATCGAGTGCGCCTGCGTCATGTTGCCGATGCCGAAGGACGAGAATACCGCGAACAGCGCGAAGAGCGTCGCCATGACGCTACCCAGCGTGCCGCCGATGCCGTTCTTCATCGCGTACATCGGGCCGCCGGCCATTTCGCCGACGCTGTTCGTCTCGCGGTACTTGACCGCCAGCACCGACTCGCCGTATTTCGTGGAAAGCCCGAACAGCGCGCTGATCCACATCCAGACCAGGGCGCCGGGGCCGCCGAGGACCATCGCCGTCGCGACGCCGACGATGTTACCGGTGCCGACGGTGGCCGAGAGTGCCGTCATCAGCGACTGGAACGGCGAAATATCGCCCTCGTGCTGTTCCTTCTTTTCGAAGATCATGCCAACGGCGTAGCAGAGATTGCGCCAGGGCAGGAACTTCAGCCGGATGGTCAGAAAGATGCCGGTGCCGACCAGGAGAGCCAGCATGATTGGCCCCCAGACAAAGTTATTAAGGTCGTTTAACAGTTGCTCAAGATTCATACATTTCCCCTCCACAAAAATATCTGCACATTAGTATAGGATTATGGCGGACGTTTGTAAAGCGTCGGTGGGCAAAATACGGGGCTTTTCCGTAAAATATACTGTATTCATCATCATAAAAGGGCAGGAAAAATCCCCCGGACGCGCCGGGGGATTCGTTTTCCCTGCAGGAAATTATGCGGCTTCGCCGTGCCGTTTTTCCGCGTAATCGATGGCGACAGCCACCGCGCCGTCGCCGGTGATGTTCAGGCAGGTGCGGAACATGTCGAGCACACGGTCGATGCCCGCGACGAGGGCAAGGCCTTCAATCGGCAGCCCGACGGACTGGAGCACCATCGCCAGCATGATCAGGCCCGCGCCGGGGACGCCCGCCGTACCGATGGAAGCCAGCGTGCCGGTGAAGACGATCATCATCATCTGGCCGGTGGTCAGTTCGATGCCGAAGACATTCGCGATGAACAGCGAGCAGACGCCCATGTAAAGCGCTGTGCCGTCCATGTTGATCGTCGCACCCAGCGGCAGCACGAAGCTCGTGACCTCGCGGGACGTGCCGAGCTTCTCCTGCAGGTTCTTCATATTGACCGGCAGCGTCGCGGCGCTGGAGCAGGTCGTGAAGGCCAGCAGCATGGCTTCCGACATGGCGGAGAAGAATTCCATCGGGGAAATGTGCCCGCCCACCCGCGCGATGGTCGAGTAGACGGCCACCGCGTGGATCGCGCAGCCGATGGCCAGGCAGGCGATGACCGAGATCAGCGGCAGCAGCACCTTCGGGCCGTTGGCCGAGACGACCGGCAGGAGTAGCGCGAACACGCCGATCGGAGCGAAGTTCATGATCAGAGCGATGATCTTGTAGCACACTTCGGCAGCTGCGTCAAAGAACTTGATCAACACTTGCGCGCGCTCGCCGCCGACCTGGATGATGCCGACGCCGACGAACAGCGCGAACACGATGATCGGCAGGATCTGCGCTTTCGCCATCGCGTCCACCGGGCTCGTCGGAATCATGCCGACAAACACCTGCATAATGCTCGGCGCTTCCTTGACGTCGACCTTGCCGTCGGCGAGCATTTGGAGCCCGGCGCCCGGCTGGCCGATACCGGCGACCACGAAGCCGATCAGGATTGCGATGGCTGTCGTGACGAGATAGATGGCGATAGTGCGGACGCCGATGCGTCCGAGAGTCGCCGTGTCGCCGAGGCTCGTCATGCCGACGACCAGCGAGGTGAAGACAACGGGGACGATCATCATCTTGATCAGATTGATGAAGATCGTGCCGATCGGAGCAATCCACAGCTTGATGAACGGCAGCCCCTCCGGTCCCATGACCAGCCCGACGACGACGGCCAGTACAAGACCAATAAAGATTTTTACGGATAAGTTCATGCGAGAACCCCCTCCTTTATAATATAACGATTCCATTATAAGAAAGAATAAAACGACTGTCTACGAAACAAGATATGTATACAGAATACAAATTGAATTTTTGACGTGAGCGATTCTTTCTGTTATAATTTCTTGTGGTTAGTTGCATGGGCAGATACAAAATATTGAGGTATATACGAAAGGCACGATGCAGATGTTTGTTCCAGTCAGCACATGCGCGTCCAACGGCGACGCTTTCTTTTTCCGACGAGATAGGAGGGAGATACTGCCTCTTGGCTGCTCCCTGCTCGATATCTGCGAGGTCGCGGAGGAGACGGGGATCTCGGTGGACGACGTGATCTCGCGGCTCGACGATTTCGATTCGGCCGACGCGCTGCTGGGCTTTGGCGTCTTGCCGGGAGAAAGGATCCTGCGGGCGGAATCGGAGTTCTCGTCCAGGGTGGCAGGGGCGCCGTACTTTGCGGAGCCGACCGTTTCTCAAGGCGAATTCGTCTATGTGGAGCCGGAAGCGGCTGCCGCGCCAAGGTTCGACGCGGAGCCCATCGTCGAGGCGCTGAGGATGGAAGAGACGCCGAGCGCCGGAACGGTGGAAAGCTTCGTCGAGGCGAAAATCGAACCTGTCCGGGAAGAGATTCGGGCGGAAGAAAAATCAATCGTCAGGGCGGCTCCGGAAAAGACGCCGGTGAAGCGTCCTATGGCCGGAGCGATATCAAAGCTGCTCCGCCGGAATCTGGAGGAGCTGCGGAAATGGTCTACCGTCCGCGTGGAGGCGGCGGAGCCAAGAGAAGAAGCGGAGGACGAGCATTTGATCAACCTGGATGTGCCGGAAGACTATGTCGTGGAGACTACGACGGAATCGACAGTGTGGCCGTGGGAGGTCAGGGACGGCCTGACGCTGAAGGAAGCGCTTGAAGCCATTGACGACAGGGCGCTGACCAGTCTGACGGAGGAAGTCGTGAACTGCACGATCTCGGGCCAGCTTGGCGAAGGCGGCGTCAAGTCCCTCTGCGAGACCTTTGGCAAGGCAAAGGAGCAAATCTACAGTGAAATCCAGCGCGAGAGCCGCCGCCGCATCACACGCATGAACAGGAAACCGCGCGCGGCGGTCGGAACGGCTTCGGACGCGACGATGGAAATGGCCATGCGCATGGCGAAACAGTTCCTGCAGTCCGAGATGGGCAAGGACAAGGCGACGCGCTTTGAGTCCACCGTTCCGAGCGACGACGGCAACTACTACATTTTCCAGAAGCACCGCGTCGAGGATGAGGACAGCGTCGATTTCCCGAACGAGCGCGTCTATTACCGGGAGACCGGCGACGGCTGGGCGATCTCGGTGGGATATTGAACGGTTCTCCAAAACCTTTTTGAAGACAAAAAAATGCACCCGTTTTTCGCGGGTGCTTTTTTTGTTATTCTTACTTGACGGAAGCGAAGGCCTGCTCCAAATCCCAGAGGAGGTCGTCGATGTGCTCGGTGCCGATGGAGAGACGGATCGTGCCGGGGGTGATGCCGCTTTCCAGCAGCTCCTTTTCCGTCATCTGCGAATGGGTCGTGGAGGCCGGGTGAATGACCAGCGACTTCACGTCGGCCACGTTCGCCAGCAGCGAGAAGATTTTCAGCTGATTGATGAACTTCTCCGCCGCCTTCGCGCCGCCCTTGATCTCAAACGTGAAGATCGTCGCGCCGCCGTTGGGGAAGTATTTCTTGTAAAGCTTGTGGTCGGGGTGCGTCTTTACCGCCGGGTGGTTGACCTTCTCGACCTTCGGGTGCTTCTCGAGGAACTCGACCACCTTCAGCGCGTTCTCGACGTGGCGCTCCACGCGCAGCGACAGCGTCTCGACGCCCTGCAGCAGCAGGAACGCGTTGAAGGGGGAAATCGCCGAGCCGGTGTCGCGGAGCAACGTCGCGCGAATGAAGGTGACAAACGCCGCCGGGCCAAGGGCCTCATAGAACTTCACGCCGTGATAGCTGTCGTTCGGCTCGACGAGCCAGGGGAAACGGCCCGACTTCGCCCAGTCGAATTTGCCGCTCTCGATGATGACGCCGCCCAGCGTCGTGCCATGGCCGCCGATGAACTTAGTCGCCGAGTGGATCACGATGTCCGCGCCGTACTCGAACGGGCGGAGCTGATACGGGGTCGCGAAGGTCGAATCCACGACCACCGGGATTTTATGCTTATGGGCGACCTCGGCGACAGCCGCGATGTCGATCAGGTTCGCGTTCGGGTTGCCGATGGACTCGATGTAGATGAGCTGCGTGTTGTCCTTGATGGCCGCCTCAAAGGCCTTCGCGCCGCCCTCCGGGTCGACGAAGGTCGTGTCGATGCCGTAGTCCGGCAGCGTGTGCTCGAACAGGTTGTAGGTGCCGCCATACAAGGTGTTCGCCGCGACCACGTGCTGGCCTTTCCTGGCGAGCGCCTGCACCGTGTAGGTGACAGCCGCCGCGCCGGATGCCACCGCCAGAGCCGCCGAGCCGCCTTCGAGCGCCGCGAGACGACGCTCGAGAACGTCCTGGGTCGGGTTCGTCAGCCGCCCGTAGATGTTGCCCGCGTCCCGAAGCCCAAAGCGGTCCGCCGCATGCTTGAAGTCATGGAACACATAGGACGTCGTCTGGTAAATCGGCACCGCCCGCGAGTCGGTGACCGGATCGGCCTGCTCCTGCCCAACGTGAAGCTGAAGCGTCTCAAATTTGTACTGTCTCTCTTTTGCCATGCTAAATTCCCCCTAAATCATAATCACTTTGAGCTTTCAAAATCATATATGTTTGATATGTTTTACAGTATAGCATAAAATCCTATCTTGTCAATAGGTTTTATTTTTTTTGTTGAAATTTATTTTTCAGGTTCGTCGATTGTTGTATTTTACCACCTTTGTACCATGTATGCGGTTGAAAGGAGGAATATGAGATGCAGGTGGATCGAGTCAACTTCGCGGACCTGTTAGTAGCGAGCGCGCTGGGCGTCGGGCTCATCATGACGATCCTGTTCGAGCAGCAGGAGCTGTCCATGAGCATTGCCAGCGGGCTCCTGGGATACCTCGGGGGCGTCAAGATCGCCGCAGGGCGAAGGCCGTAAGAGAGAGGGAAGCGTGGAAGGAGGAGTATTATGGAACCGGTTACAGTTTTAGATCGTGGGTTGTTGTTTCCGCCGGAGTGGCTTTCGCTGCGGGAGGAGACGGAGCTCCTTGTATTGCACCACACCGGCGGCGCGGCGGGCGAGGATCCGTCGGCGGCGGAAATCGACGCGATCCATCGCGGCCTGCGCTGGGCGGGCGTCGGGTATCATTATCTGATACGGAAGGACGGCAGGATCGAGAAGGGGCGCCCGGCCGCGGCGATAGGCGCCCATGTGGAAGGCGCCAACATATGGAGCGTGGGCGTCGCCCTCTGCGGGAATTTTTGTGAGGAGGAGCCGACAGCGGCGCAGATCGAGTCCTGCGCCATGCTGCTTTCGGTGCTCTCCTCGTCATTTCGGGTCCCGCTCGACGTCGAGCACGTCGTCGGACACCGGGACCTCGCCGCCACCGCCTGTCCCGGCGACGCGCTGTACACGCGGATAGCGGAGATCATCGGGAAAGCGAACTGGTATCATGAGCAATAAAAAACGATAATGCGCGCAAAACAGCCCCCGGGCTTCCGATTTTGGAAGTTCGGGGGCCTTGCTGTTCCGTTATTCTTCGTAATGGCCTTTACAGGATATGATTTTGATATTTCCCAATTCGTCCAATGTATAGACGAGACGATTGTAATCGTCAATGCGTCTGGAATATCCGTCTCCGTATTTCAAGCGTTTCAGCTTTCCTTTTCCTTGCAGAAGCCCGTTGCGGCGAATATCTTCCAACAGGTCGTTGATCCGTTTCAGCGTCTTTTTGTTTTCGGTTTGCCACTCCACATATTCATGGAATCCCGTTTTGGTGAAGGTGAAATCGTTCATTGCTCCATCGCCCTAAGCTCTTTCATCGTTTTATGCACGACTTCGCCGTTTTCCAGCTGCCGGAAGCTCTGTTCGAGCTTTTCAAGATATTCGGCGTTCCGCTGGCGCTTCATCAGTTCGTTGTATCTCGCCTCGGACAGCATGACGATGTTTTGGTTTTTGGGACGGGAAACAATCAGCGTTTCCCCGCTGTGGACGAGGTCGCAATAATACTTGAAATTTTGCCGGATGTCGGCGCCCTTGACCGCAACCATACAAATCCCTCCTGTATCTTTTTTTGTATGTTTTTAAGTATAATATATCATGTGCGGAGAAAGATTTCAAGCACAAGCAAAAGCCCCCGGGCTTCCGTCGTGAGAGCACTTAACGAGCGCAAGCGCGAGCGCCGCGCAAGTTTAGTGCGACACATGCCTGACCGCTTGATGTGCGCAAACGAAGTGCAGCGCGCATTTAGCGGACATGGCGGTGGAAGTTCGGGGGCTTTTTGCTTACGCTCCTTTACCGTGCCTCGGAAACGGTCGGGCCGCCGTGGATGACGCCGCCCGATGCGCTGGTTTCGGCGCGGTTGGTTGCCTGCTCCTTCGCCTGTTCGCCTTGGCGGGCTGCCTGTTCCTTCGCTGCCTGCTCCTGCGCTTGCTGGGCTTTCAGCTTGGAAAGCTCGGCGTCGGCGTCGTACTTGGAGAGCCTGGAGGCATTCTCTTTGGCGATCATCGCTTGCATGGTATTATCCTTCGCCAGATCGTACTCCCTTTGTGCCTGGTTGACGGCTGCCTGCGCCTCCGGGGTGTAGCGCTGGTAGACCGCCAGGTCGGTCTTATAGGTTTGGTTTTCCCCACGGGCGTCCGCTCCGACTTGCGATATTACGCCTGCCGCGCCGCTAAGGGCGGTGCCCAGGTAGTCGGTGATCACGTTGTCCTTGTTTTCTTCCTTGACCTTTTTAAGATTCTCGGCGGCGGCGTCTTCTTTCATTTTAGCTAAGGAAACACTGATTAAGTCAATTCGTGCATCTGTCGAGGGATTTTTTCGACTGTCTAGGAAAATCCCTCGAAGGCGTAGCATCGCTACGTCGAGAGGGATTTGACAACGACAGGCGGAAAAAGACCCGGCAGAGGCGCGGAGGGACTTATTCAGTGGTTCCTTAATGGCCAAAGTAATAGCAGGGATCGAAGGGGCGCAGCCCCTCATGGGTATGTTTGAAGGGGGAGAAATGGTCCATTGGACTGTTTCTCCCCCTTCCAGTCAATCGTTTACTGCAGCAGGCTCAGCACGCTGCTGCTGTTCTGGTTCGCCTGCGCGAGCATGCTTTGCGTCGTCTGCAGCAGTACGTTCGCCTTCGTGTAGTCGGTGAACGATTTCGCCATGTTGGCGTCGCGAAGTGTACTTTCGGAGGCCGTGACGTTCTCGTGGGCAGTGGTCAGGTTCGCCACCGTGAATTCGAGGCGATTCTGGACAGCGCCGATGGAAGTCTGCTGCTTGAGCGCCTTCGTGATGGCGTGGTCGATGATGTGGAGGGATGAGGTAGCTTTCTTCTGCGTCGTGACCTGACATGTGACCTTGCCGTTCTTTTTGAGTCCCAATGCGTCAGATCTCATATCTGCGAGGCCGACCTTGATAGCCTGGTTCGCCTTCGTACCGACCTGGAAGGTCATGCGCTTCTGCGGATCGGCCTTGGCGGCCTGATGGGCCATGTAGCGGAGAATCATATAACCTGCGGCGTAGACGTCTTCAGAAGGATTGTCCCCAGTGAAATCCAGCGCATTTTTGAGATTCGTGTTGTTTTCGGCTAAAGCTTTGATCTTGCCCTTCCGATAGTCGTCGATGCCGTGCACAAGCTCGGCGGCGCCTTCTGTGATGTAGGGATGCTTTTTGACAAGACCGTCGTCTCCGCCAAAGTTCTTGATATTTGCAGCCATCAACGCATGGGTCATTTCATGGGCAATACAGCGGTCAAGGTAAAGTTGATTGCCGCTAGTCAACTTTCCGTTGGGGTCGGTGAGGTCGAGATTATTGTAGTAACCCATGTTGACAGTAAGCGTCAAGCCGGTGGTGACACCACCGCTACTGGTGGAAGTGACATAGGCCAGTGTACCGCTGCCCGGATCGTTTTCAAGCTCGACGGCTATCGCTTTAACGGAAGGCTCTCCCAAAAAGTTCAATTGGTATGACTCGTCAATGAGGTTCATGCAGTTTTCCAGCCATTGGTTATTCAGTGCTGAAGTAATGGCGGCCTTCATGGTGTCGTTTTCGGTGTCCGGCCATGTGACGGTGAGACCGTTGATAACATTGGTGTTTGACGGGGCTGAGCCGAAAGGAAGCCCCGATTCCGGCACAATACTTTCGGCGGTCTTGACCTTTTCACCTTTGGCGTCGGCGCCGGAAATCGCTCCGGTGTCCTCGTTGTTAAGGTCGATGCCGCATGCGCCGAGGAGATCGCCGTCCGCCATGGCGGCGAGGAAGTTTGCTTTCAGATCTTCCTCGTCTTTAAAGAGGCCGCCGGAGGCGTAGTTAATCGCGCCGTCCAGTGCGTCCTGCGCTGAGAGGTCCGCGTTGTTAAGGTAGCTCATGAAGTCCACGAGTATGCCCGGCTCATCGGCGGGCATATTGCTGCCCATCGAGCCGTCCAGGAGGATTTTCCCGTTGTAGGTGACGTGGGCGTTGTCGTCGATCTGCTCGATGAGCTGGTCGAGCTCGCGCTGGATGATGGCGCGGTCGGCGTCGGTGTTCGTGTCGTTGGCTGCGTTCAGCGCCCGCTCCTTGAAGGTTTTCAGGATGTCCACCGTGCTCTGCACGGCGCCTTCGGCGGTGTTCATCAGGGCCCGGGCGTTCTGCGCGTTGCTGATATCCTGCGACAGGCCGCGGATCTGCGTCCGCATACGCTCGCTGATCGCGTAGGCGGAGGCGTCGTCCTTGGCGCTGTTGATATTCATGCCCGAGGAGAGCTTCTGGAGCTGCTTCGTGAGGTCGGAGTGGTTGCGATCGAGCTGGTTCAGCGTGTTGATCGCCGACATGTTGTTTTTGACCGTCATGGTCATGATTCATCAATCCCTTCTTAAATCTTCCCTGGGTTCCCAATGCTTCCTTTAAGAATAACTTCCTTATATTCTTGCTTCGTCCTCGTTCATGCAACCAACTCCCCGTTCGTTCTGTTTCGTTTTCTGGAATCAAACAAAAAAACGCAAAGCAGTCCTATCTGCTTCGCGTTTGTGATAAAAAAATGCGCGCGTCGAAAAAAGACAACGCGCGCGCCTTGCCGATTACAAATCCATGTTCGACCTTCTGTCTGTCTGTCTGTCTGGGTATACACCCCCTGAGGACATCAACGACTGCGGTCATGGTATCCAACTCCTTTTGTAGCCATGAGAGAAAAAGATACTTCTTCCTATTCTATCGATATTCTAGCAAAAGCGGCAGGGCGTGTCAACAAAAATGTCGTTTCGGCAACGTCCTGAGGGCCGCAGGGATTTTTTTTCGCCGTGTTGTATTTTTCCTTCTTCGCTCCATGTATGGGGGTGAAAGGAGGTGATTGCATGGCGACCGTAAAGAAAGACAAGAGCTCGAAGCTGCTCCTGTCCGTGGAGACCGGCGTGACGGCAAACGGAGCGCCGGCCTACAGCCAGCGCACGATCCGAAGCGTAAATCCGGCCCTGTCGGACGAGAACGCTTTCGACCTCGCGACGGCGGTGGGCGCGCTCCAGACGCACCCGCTGAACGGCGTCGCGCGCCAGGACACGGCGTTCCTGATCCGCGAGTAATGGGGTAAACGCGGAGCGTGAAGTGTGGAGTGCGGAACAGGAAGGAGGTGAACGGAATGGCTAAGACGCTGAATATGCGGTTCACGCTGCTCAACGGCAAGACGACGACCATGAGCCTCGCCGCGCCGAGGGACGATCTCGCCCGCGAGGATGTGGAGCCGGCGATGCAGTCGATTGTCGACAAGCAGGCGATCGTGGTGAGCGATTCGCCGGTGGCGGCGATCAAGGACGCGGTGATCCGCGAAGTGAACGAGACGCAGCTCATTTAACTGCATAGGGATAAAGAATCCCCCGAACGTCATTGATTTGGCGTCCGGGGGATTTTCTTGGTAGCCGAATAGGCGATAATAAACCACCAGCTATGCTGGTGGTAGGCAAAAA
>CAMHCS010000020.1 GCA_946183785.1 uncultured Selenomonadales bacterium
GATGTCGTCTCATATATAATGGAGCATTAGCTAATGAAAAATGCAAAAAAAATGTCTAGGATTCACTTGGGGAGCATAGTTGTTGCACTGATGATTGATTTATATATTTTTGTTCATGTACTGGTCGAGCATAGTGGAAAAACCGGATTTTCTCAAATTTTATATCCGATTCTTTTGGCCATATCTATATTGATTTGGTTGATGCAAGGACAAATTGAGAGCGTTTTTTTTAAGTACATTGTGCTTATGGGAATGATTTTGGGTTGGCATTGGATTTGCGCTCCAGTGTCTCGTATTGATGTCCTTACATTATGCGCAACAACAGGAGTTCCATTGTTTATATTGGCCGTGTTACATTACAAAACGGAGAGAGTGCTATTTTATACAATGTTGTTTTCTGTTGTATTTATTCCAGGGCTACCATCCTATTTGGCGCGCTATACAAACCAGGGTGAAATGACTATGGGGCTGGGATACGCTATATTACCAGTTATTGTTGCTGGCATTGTATATTTTTATTATTATAGGAACGATCATCAAGACAATTTATGGGTTTGCATAGTTCCACTTTTTTACTTATTGCAGCTTTTTTATCATGGATTAAGAGGTCCAATAGTATCGGTTGTTTTTATTGTGTTCCTGATTGGTTTTGTTAAGGTTTATATAGGAGATAAAAAAAGAGTTTTAAATCATCGATATCTTTTGCTTTGTCTTATCATTGGAATATGCGTAGTTTACTTTCTTGATGATATCTTGGCAGTAATGGCAGATTGGTTTTTGCAGTACGACATAAAAACATATTTTGTACTTAAAACTATAAGGTTATTAAATAGAGGTGATATCTCAAATGGGCGTATGGAAATATGGGAACGCGCATGGGACGGTTTTAAGGAACATCCAATTCTTGGAAATGGATTTGACTCTTTTGAGCATTTCACTGGTATATGTTATCCTCACAATTTTATTATGCAGGCACTATTTGATGGAGGCCTATTGTTTTTTGTACCGCTTAGTTTATTCATAGTCTATGGTTATAAGAAGGTCTTGAAATATGGGACTCGAGACCAAATTATAATGCTAATTTTTATTTCTGGATTTTGCGTTATTTATCCGTTGATTTCTACAGATATGTATGAAAATTTTTATTTGTGGACTTTAATTGGTTTTTTATTGGGGCAACCAAAGTATTCGCAGATAGTACATATGGGGGGAACTAGTAAATGGTAAATGTAATCGGACTTGGATACATCGGCCTTCCGACTGCATTAATGCTAGCAGCACATGGCGTCGAATGTGTAGGAACGGACTATGATTATTCAATTGTTGATGCTTTAAATGCGGGGAAAATCACCTTCAAAGAAGAGGGATTGGAGGAGTTGTTTCAAAAAGCGAGGACTACTGGTATACGATTTACCACAGAATACCAGGCGGCTGATATCTATATAATATCGGTTCCTACGCCTTACGATAAGTTTAGTAAACGTGTGAATCCGCAATATGTAATGTCGGCTTTTCGTAGTGTTCTTTCTGTTTGTCCGTTAAATTGTGTTGTAATTATTGAGTCTACGATTTCTCCGGGGACAATTGAAAAATATCTGCGTCCACTATTGAAGGAAACCTTTCAAGGGGATAAGAAGGTTCATATTGTCCATGCTCCGGAACGGATTATTCCAGGCAATATGATTTATGAACTTATTCATAATAATCGTACTATCGGCGCGGACGATTCGAAGATTGGGGATCAAGTCAAGAAGTTATACTCTTCCTTTTGCCAAGGTGAGATTGTAGTTACTGATATCAAAACGGCAGAAATGAGTAAGGTTGTGGAGAACACCTACCGGGCAGTGAACATTGCGTTTGCAAATGAGTTGGCAAAAATATGTCGACATGATGAGATGGATGTTTATGAAATTATCCGTATTTGCAATATGCATCCTCGCGTTAACATTTTGCAACCTGGGCCGGGCGTCGGCGGGCACTGCATCCCAGTAGATCCTTGGTTTCTGGTGGGTGATTATCCTTGTCTTACAAATGTAATAGGGGAAGCACTTCGAACGAACGAAGGTATGCCAGAGTTCGTTTTGGGTAGAATCTATGAGATTATGAAAACCGTAGGCATAAATGATGTTACGCGTGTTGGTTTATATGGGCTGACATATAAGGAAAATGTTGACGATATACGAGAATCGCCTACATTGCAGTTGCTTGAGAGTCAAAAACGACATCTTGCTAAACCGCTGAAGGTTTATGATCCGTTAATTATAAGTGATATTGTGGATAATCAATATCACAGTTTAGATGTCTTTTTGAGTGAAGTGGATTTTGTGGTAATTATGGTCAAACATAGTGAGATTCTTAAAAATGCGGAAAAATTGAAGAATAAGATAGTTTTGGATTGTTGCAACAGCATATTCTTGCCGAATGTTTACCATATATGAGCCTGTATGAAATGGAGCTAGTCTATGTTTTGTTTTTTATATGGGTCAATCCAAGTCGGTGGCGCACAATTATTAATCTATAAAATGAGCAAATATTTGTGTGGAAAAGGATTGAAATCAATGATTATATGTCAAAGTATTTCCGATACGATGAGAAGGGAGGCTAAGAAGAACCAAATTGATGTTATCGTTATTCAAGATGTGTACAATTACGTCTTTCTGCAAAGTGTGTTGAAGAAGTTTGAAGCTGTAATATGTATTACTTGTGAGCCGATTTTATACATGGCTGCAAAGGCAGTGGCGCATCCAAATAAAAAAACAATATGTTATATTGTTCATCCATACATTTTTGGGAAGAAGGAGAATGGTTTATCTAGAAGTTTATTAAAAAATGCATTGAAGCGGCAAATATTGAAAATGGGTTTGCGTCATAACGATATTTTGTTTATGGATGAACTCTGTGCGAAGCAATTGGCAGATATTATACCGGAAAACTTAACATCTATCGATCAAGATACAATGATTCGTATATCAATTGAAATACCAGAGGTTTCTATGCAATCTATTGAGGATCGCGCTCAGAATAAAAAAATTAGGATATTGGCAGTTGCCAGAGCTGATTTCCCATTTAAAGGATATTTACTAGGATTGGTGAATAGATTTCCTGAATTAAGAGCCAAAGTAGATTGTTCATTAGATATAATTTCTTATGGAAAAGATATTAATTTATTGCAGGAATGTATTGATCGCTTACCAAAATCCTTGAGCAAGGATGTTAAATTATATGGAGAAACGCCTTATGATGAATTGCCGCTATTCTTTCAAAAAGCAAAGGTATATGTCGGGATGGGGACAAGCCTATTAGATGCAGGCATACAAGGCGTAATTTCGATTCCTGTTGAATCATATACTTTAGAATTGCATGCGAAGCAATTCTTTCATGAGGATTATCGTGTTTTAGGCTATCTGCACGATGGTGGTTCTTTTGATAATTTTATTGAATTAATACAACAAGTTGCAAGATATACTGTCGAGGAATATTTGGAGATATCCAATATTACACGAAATCTTGTAATAGAGCATTATAGTTTACATAATAATATGCAAAAAATTCTGCATCATGTTGAAATGATGTCTTTGGATAGAGGATGTAATAAATTGTTAAGATTGTTACTTCATACATGGAGAATTCAATCAAAAATGAACAGGTCCTTCCGATGGTGAATCATGGGCAATTTTTTATTCTATGACTAAAGCAAAACTTTTTATTGAAAATGTTCTCATTTACGGTCTTGGCGGCATTATCAGTAAGATTATTCCGTTCGTCATGGTGCCGATTGTCACTAGGTTGATGCCAGAGGCTTTTTATTTCGGCCTGAGTGATCTCGTTTCTATTATCACTTCCTTTGCCGGTGCGTTTGCTGTCATGGGCATGTATGACGCTATGTATCGGATGTTTTTCGAGAAAACGGACGAGGCGTTCAAGAAAACTGTCTGTTCGACGGCATTGACTTTTGTTTGTTGCATGGCGGTTCTTGTATTTCTGTTGTTAATAGTTTTTCGGGAACCGATTGGACAACTTTGCTTTGAAGACACACAGTACGCGTTTCTCGTTTGCTTTTCCGCTGTCGCTGTCCTTGTTAATGCGATGAACAGCATCATCTCCGCGCCGACGCGTATGCAGAATCAGAGACGCATATTTTTGGTGACGAATACTGTGGGACCAATTCTCTCCTATGCGGTAGCAATTCCATTGATTTTGCAGGGGTATTATGTCATCGCGCTTCCTTTTGCGTCAATTGTTTCCGGTATTACGTTGGATATTACTTTTTATCGTTTGAATCATCATTGGTTTTCTTTTCGTTGGGTTGATCGAGCATTGCTCAAGCAACTTCTAGCCCTTGGAATTCCCCTCTTGCCGTGTTTCTTAGTTTACTGGATTTTTAATTCCTGCGATCACGTCATGATTGCGCAGTTTCTCGATGTCGGACAGGTGGGCATCTATGCGGTCGGGGCGAAGCTAGGACATGCAAGCCAACTCATTTATACGGCCTTTGCAGGCGGATGGCAGTATTTCGCTTTTTCCACAATGCGGGAAGAAAATCAAGTGGAGACAAATTCGGCAATTCATGAGTATCTTGGTGCAGTTTCTTTTCTTACAGGAATATGGATGTGCGGGCTGGTACGTCCGCTTTTTGCTTGGCTCTTTCCGGCGGATTATTATTCTGGTTATATCGTTGCGCCATATCTTTTCCTTGCGCCATTGATTCTTATGCTGTTCCAAGTGATTAGCAACCAATTCCTCGTTATCAAGAAGACATGGCCTAGTACGGTGCTACTTTTTTTCGGTGCGGTGGCGAATGTGGCCTTGAATTTTTATTTGATTCCACGTTTTGGCATTGAGGGCGCGGCAATCGCGACGCTTCTCGGATATGTGATGTCGGATGTAGTTTGCATGATTGTTCTTTGCCATATGCGGTTGATGGTCGTGTCAGAGAGATTCTTTGCTATCGCAGGTATTACGATTCTGTATTTCGTAATCTGGCGGCTATGGCTGAACGAAGCGGCACTTTTGAGTCTCGGATTGGCTTTTATGGTCAGCTTGGGGTTTGTTTTCTTGTATAGGCAAGAGTTGACGATAATCGCTAAGCGAGTAAGTGCATACTTTGATACAAGGTATAAGCGCGCTTGATGCATATATTTTGTAATTAAAGACTATCTACAATGGAGGAGACGAAATGCAAACTATCAAATATGTATTTCAGCCTCACGGGGACGAACGAGGGCAACTTATAGCCTTTGAGGAATTCAAGGACATTCCATTCCACATCAAGCGTGTCTATTATATGTACGACACGGCGGATGGTTTTATTCGAGGAAAACATGCACATCGTAAATTGGAGCAAATTCTTGTCTGCATCCATGGAGCTTGCAACATTCGCCTTGACAATGGCAAAGAGCAAAAAGTAGTGCCATTGGAAAAACCTTACGAAGGTTTGTACGTTGGCAGCTTGATTTGGAGGGAGATGGAGTTTTCCCCGGGGGCGGTGCTTCTCGTTTTTGCATCGGAGTTTTATGACGAAAGTGACTATATCCGCGATTATGACGAATTTTTGAGTATTGTCAAGGAGCAAGAGAATGAAAATTGATTTGAACGTCTTGGGGCGGCAATTTCGTCTCCACCAAGTGGAATATGAGGAAGCGGCGGTTCGCGTCCTGCGGTCGGGGTGGTATATCCTTGGACCTGAAGTGGAAGCTTTCGAGAGGGAGTTTGCGAAATACGTCGGGCGGAAATACTGTGTCGGCATGAATTCCGGGCTGGACGCGTTGACGCTTTCGGTGCGGGCGCTCGGCATTGGCGTGGGGGACGAGGTGATTGTCCCGGCGAATACCTATATTGCCAGCGTTTTGGCGGTTACAGAGAATGGGGCGACGCCGGTTTTTGTTGAGCCGGACGAATATCATACCCTTGATGCGGAGTGTATCGAGGCGGCGATTACCGAGAATACAAAGGCGATACTTGTCGTTCATCTTTATGGTCAAGCGGCGCAGATGGACCGCATTTGTGAGATTGCGAAGAAGCACCATCTCTATTTGATTGAGGATTGCGCGCAGTCTCATGGGGCGGTTTTTGATGGTACGATGACGGGTGCGTTTGGCGACGCGGGCTGCTTCAGCTTTTACCCGACGAAGAATCTTGGCGCGTTCGGTGATGCAGGGGCGGTTGCGACGGATGACGAGGCGTTCTATGAAAAGCTGAGGATGCTGCGCAATTATGGGAGCAAGGTCAAGTACCACAACCAACTGGAGGGCGTCAATTCCCGTCTTGACGAGATGCAGTCAGCGCTGCTTCGGGTGAAGCTCTCGCATCTGGAGGAATTGACCGAGGAACGCCAGCGGATTGCCGAAAAATACCTCGCAGGCATAAATAATTCCCGCATTCTCTTGCCGAAGATACGGGGGAAAGCGAATCATGTCTGGCATCAGTTTGTCGTGCGGGTGAAGGATCGCAAAGAGTTCCAAAAGTATTTGGAAGAACATGGAATCCATACCATCATCCACTATCCGATTCCGCCGCATTTGGCGGAGTGCTATGTGAGGCTTGGACATAAGCGGGGCGAGTTCCCGATTACGGAACAATATGCGGACGAGGTGCTGAGCTTGCCGATGTTCAATGGGATGAAGACGGAAGAAGTGGAATATGTGATTGAAGTGTGCAACGGATACGGAGAATGAGAATGCCAAATGCAAGGTTGTGTGCCATAGAGTACGCTTTACCGGAACGGGAAGAGGAGAACGTTTTTTTGGTCGCAGATATGCAGAGTGATTGGTCGGCGGAGGAAATATTTGCAAAGACCGGCATCAGGAAGCGGCATATCGCTGCAATTGACGAATGCGCTTCTGATCTTGCGGTGCAAGCGGCTGAAAAATTGTTTTCCCGGCAAACTGGGCTTAAGGAAAAAGTCGATTTTGTTATTTTTTGTTCGCAAAGTCCCGATTATGTTTTGCCGACGACGGCCTGCCTTCTCCAGTCACGACTGCATCTTGCCAAAGCATGCGGTGCTGTCGACATCAATCAAGGCTGTGCGGGCTTCCTTTATGGTCTGGCTATGGCAAAGGGACTGGTCGAAAGCGGTACGGCACGGAATGTACTTCTGTTGAATGCGGAAACCTATTCAAAATACATTGACAAACAGGATAAAACGACTCGCACGATTTTTGGCGATGGAGCATCCGCTGCATGGATATCGGCGGATGAGGAAAACGGCTTTACCATCAGGAGTTTTGTCTTTGGGACTGATGGATCGGGTGCTGAAAATCTTATTGTCAAGAACAGCGGAGCGCGAATTGAAGGGAAGGGAAGTAGACAGCCTCTTTTCATGGACGGGCCGGAAATCTTTCAATTTACCTTGTCTGTTGTTCCCAAAACTGTAAGAGCGGTTCTTCAAAATGCGAAATTAGAGCTTGAGA
The DNA here is from genome assembly GCA_946183785.1 of uncultured Selenomonadales bacterium. Lineage (GTDB taxonomy): Bacteria > Bacillota > Negativicutes > Selenomonadales > Selenomonadaceae > RUG12372. The sequence goes on from CAMHCS010000020.1 coordinate 7,410, forward strand.
ATTTAGACATGTTTGTATTTCATCAGGCGAACGCGTTTATATTGGAGCATTTGCGACAGAAGCTGGATATTCCTTGTGAGAAATTCCTGCTTGACTTGGCGGAAACGGGAAACACGGTATCCGCGTCGATTCCGATTGCCTTGTCTCATGCGATGGCAGAAAAAAAGTTTACCGTTGGAATGAAGATTCTGCTTATCGGCTTCGGTGTTGGCTATTCATGGGGCGGTTGCGTCTTGGAAGCGTGAAAGGAAGCGAATATTTATGGAGACGGACAAATTTTACAAAGAGCTTGCGAAGATATTGGATAAACCGAGGAAAGAGATTACTGATGACTATGTTTTTTCCGATACGGATTGGGATTCCTTGACGGTCATGGCGGTAGCGGCAAGTGTGGACAGTATCTACGATGTGGTCATCCCAGTAAAGAAATTGTCGAAATGTGAAAACGTAAGGCAAATTTTGGATATGATCCGCGACGAAAAGTGAGGAGCGTGGAGATGGTAAAAGAACCGATTGTCATTGTGGGAATTGGCGAGACGGCGGAATTGGCAGCAGATTATTTTGAAATGGATTCTTCATTTGAAGTCAAGGCGTTTGCGGCTGAAAAGGTATTCTTAGACAAGCATCCCGAAGTCAGGGAGGTTGATGGAAAGCCTGCCTTGTCATTGGATGCTTTGCAAAACGAGTTCCCGCCGGCAGAATATAAGGCTTTTATAGCGATGGCGTATGGGCGGCTGAACCATGACCGGGCACGGATGTATCGGGAAATAAAAAGCCGAGGATATGGGCTTGTTTCCTATGTCAGTTCGCGGGCATTTGTAGGTACGAATGTTGAGATTGGAGAAAACTGCTTCATCATGGAGAACAATGTCTTGCAGCGAAATGTGAAAATTGGTAACAACGTAGTTTTGTGGAGTGGAAATCATATTGGACATCGGACGATGATTGAAGATCACGTGTTTCTGTCTTCGCATGTGGCGGTGTCTGGATTTTGTCGGATAGGGGCGTACAGTTTCTTGGGCATAAACAGTGCATTGGGGGATAACGTCACAGTCGGCGAGAACTGCTTCATTGGTGGTGGCGTGGCATTGATGAAGGACACGCTTGAAAATGAGATTTATCGCGCTGTTACGCCCAAGTCTGAACGGTTGTCGGCGAGTATGGTTTTTGGGTTTTAACGAGGGAGGCAGATAATAATGCAATGGGAAAAATGTGGCAAGATTTTAGATGCAGAAACATTCGGGCTTAAATGGTTTCGACTTAACGCTATGACGCCCGTGCCATATATGCGTGGAGATGCCTTGCGGCTTTTTGTCGGGATGTGCGATGAAGAGAATCGAAGCCGAGTTGGTTATATTGATCTTTCTCCGAAAAATCCTTCTGAAATTATTGGCTTTTCACCATCACCTGTCTTAGACCTCGGAGAAAAGGGTATGTGTGATGAAGATGGATGCTTACCCAGTTCACTTTTATTAGAGGATGGAAAGCTTTATTTTTATTATTCGACATATCAGCGCCAATGTAATGTTCCTTATGCTATTTTTTCTGGCCTTGCTGTTAGCAACGATAATGGTGATTCATTTACAAGGCTTCATAAAGTTCCAATATTGGATCGAAAGGATGATGAGTTATTTCAGCGCTCCGCGATTGAGATACAAAAAATAGGTGATAAATATCGCATTTGGTACACTAGTGGATGTGGATGGTTTGATCGTGGCGACAAGCAAGCACCGTTTTATGATTTAAAATGTTTGGAGTCGGACAAGAAAGATGAATTTTTGGGAAAGCCTAAGCTGTCATTGAAGCTTCAGGGGGATGAATACGGGCTGACTATGCCGCAAGTATGGCGTGAAAATGGCATTTTCAAAATGATTTATTCTGTACGTAGCGTCTCAAAGGGATATCGCCTGGGTTATGGAGAGTCGGAGGATGGAATCTATTTCCATCGGATGGATGAAAAAATGGAAATTGATGTCAGTCCTGACGGTTTTGATAGTGAAATGATTTGCTTTGGGAGAATGATAACTGTAGAGAGTGGAACATATCTTTTCTATAGCGGCAATCATTATGGGCGCGGAGGTATTGGATATGCACGTTTGAAGGTATAGATGCCACTAGGTCTAAAAAACACTATTATTTTTTCAATGGATGGATATCTCATGATTGTTTATAGTTATAGAAATAAATATGCTCAGCAATGGAATTCTTTCGCGTTAAAGGCCAAAAACACACATTTCTTTTTTCAACGAGAATATATGGAATACCACAAGAATCGTTTCGAGGATTGGTCTCTGATGGTTTATGATGACAAGGAACGCCTTGTTGCTTTGCTTCCTGCGACGAGGGAAGGCGATGAGCTTATTTCGCATGGAGGTTTGACGTTTGGCGGTTTTCTTGTGGATTCGCAGATGAGCGCTGAGCTTATGCTGTCAGTTTTTGACTGTGTGTTGGATGAACTACGCAGGCAGGGCTTTCATACATGGATTTATAAATGTATGCCGCATATCTATCATCGCTATCCGGCTGAGGAGGATAGATACGCCCTTTTCATAAATCATGCGGAACTTGTCAGACGTGATGTTTCCACAGCGATTTATTTGCCGGAACGGTATGACTATGAAACAAGACGCAAGCGGGCAGTAAAAAAGGGACTTAAAAATGGGGTTGAAGTTCGACAGAGCAATGATTTTGAGAAATATATTTCCATAGTGAATAATGTGCTTGGCAATTATCACGATACACAAGCTGTGCATACTGGTGCGGAGCTTCGTTTACTTGCAGAGAGATTTCCCAATAACATTAAGCTCTATGTCGGTGAAAGGGACGGCGAGATACTTGCAGGCACGGTGATTTTTGAAAATGAGAAAACGGTGCATACACAATATCTTGCAAATTCTGATGAGGGACGGCAATGCGGCGCGTTGGATGTGGTGATTGATTATTTGCTGACTGAGGTCTACGCCAACAAGACATATTTTGATTTTGGCATATCGAACGAGGATAATGGAAGGTACTTGAATAAAGGGCTTATCGCGCAGAAGGAAGGTTTTGGCGCGAGGGCGGTGGTGCATGATTTTTATAATCTTGTTTTATAGGGAGATGGATCTTTGAATTTGAAAAAAACTGTTGATAAACAAACTATCCTCGTCACAGGCGCGGCAGGGTTTATCGGGAGCAATTTAGCCCAGCGCCTTTTGAAAACGGGTGCGCGAGTGATTGGCTTCGATAATCTGAACAATTACTACAATCCTCAGCTCAAGGAATATCGCTTGAGGCTCATCGAGGATGCGGCAAAGACGTCAAATGGTTCGTGGCAATTCGTTCGTGGAGACTTGGCGGACAAGGAGCTTGTCAATCGCGTGTTTTGCGAAGAAACGCCCTCCAATGTCGTGAATCTCGCCGCGCAGGCGGGGGTGCGGTACAGCATTACGAATCCTGACGCATATATTGAGAGCAATCTGATTGGGTTTTACAACATCCTTGAGGCGTGCCGTCACAGCTACGACAATGGGGCTTCTGGCGTAGCCCATCTTGTCTATGCTAGCTCCAGTTCCGTCTACGGGAGCGATGCGGAGATTCCTTTCTCCACGGAAGAACGGGCGGATCGACCTGTGAGTCTATATGCTGCAACGAAGCGAAGTAACGAGCTTCTCGCCTACTGCTACAGCAAGCTGTACGCGATACCGAGCACCGGGCTTCGCTTTTTCACTGTATACGGTCCGGCGGGGCGGCCGGATATGGCTTATTTTGGCTTTACGGACAAGCTGCGGCAGGGCACGGATATCGAGATTTTCAATTACGGGAACTGCAAACGGGATTTCACGTATATCGACGATATCGTGGAGGGTATCTGCCGGGTCATGGAAAAGCCCCCTGCGCAGACACAGGGGGAGGATGGGCTGCCGGTGGCGCCGCATGCGGTTTACAACATCGGGCACGGCGAGCCGGTCGATCTTTTGGAGTTTGTGGATATTCTGCAGCAGGAGCTGGTGCGGGCGAAGGTGTTGCCTGTCGATTACGATTTTGAGGCACACAAAAAGCTCGTACCTATGCAGCCGGGAGACGTGCCGGTCACATACGCTGATACGAGCGGGTTGGAGAGAGATTTCGGTTATCGGCCCAAGACGTCTTTGCGGGAAGGGCTTCGCGCTTTTGCGGAATGGTACAAGGAATACTATGAGAATGACATATAACTAGTTATCAATTATAGAAGAAAAAGCGTCTCTGCTTAGATGACCAAGTTTTGTTTTTTGTCGTTCTTTCTTTTGTTGCGATGCTGATTGGCTGAAGAAATTTATTATGGGGTGCAAACCGTGCTGTTTAATTCTTTTGCGTATGCATTGTTCTTGCCTATAGTATTTACTCTGTACTGGACATTGTCGCATCGTTGGCGTTGGGCGTTGATTCTGGCTTCCAGCTATTATTTCTATATGAGCTGGAATGCGAAATATATCGTGTTGATTTTATTTACCACATTGGTTTCATATTTCGCAGGGAGGATGCTGGAAGGTTCCGAGGCCAGAAGGAAGAAATGGATCATAGCATTTGCGATGATCGCGTGTTTGGGAGTGCTGTTCTTTTTTAAATATTTCAATTTTTTCAGCACATCGGTGGCAGACATGTTTGGCCTTTTTTCTGTGCCGCTTGATCCATTAACTGTCAATCTGGTGCTTCCTGTCGGCATATCCTTTTATACGTTCCAAACCATTGGTTATATTGTTGACGTGTACAGGGGCGAGATTCCTGCCGAGCATCACTTCGGAAAATACGCGGCATTTATCTCGTTCTTTCCACAGTTGGTTGCTGGTCCGATTGAGCGGACAAAAAATCTTTTGCCGCAGATTAAGGCTGAGCACCATTTTGATTACGATTCCACTACGTATGGCTTGAAGCTCATGGCTTGGGGATATTTTAAGAAATTGGTTATCGCCGACGGATTGTCTCAATATGTTGGAAAGGTGTACGACGCGCCGCAATCATACGAGGGATTTGCGCTTGTACTTGCCACGTTGTTTTTTACGCTACAAATCTATTGCGACTTTTCGGGGTATTCGGATATTGCAATTGGAACGGCAAAACTCTTTGGCATAGATTTGATGGCGAATTTCAAAAGTCCGTATTTTTCACATAGCCTTAAGGAATTTTGGGGACGATGGCATATTTCTTTGTCATCATGGTTCAGGGATTATGTTTATATTCCTCTTGGTGGCAATCGAGTCGGGAAGTGGAGGCACTATATCAATCTGATTTTAACTTTCCTTTCTAGTGGACTCTGGCATGGGGCGAATTGGACCTTTGTGTTCTGGGGGGGGGCACATGGCGTCGGACTAATTATGGAAGATTTAATGTTCAGTAAAAAGGAAAGCTTTAGGAGTTTACGGATTTTAAGGACGGTATGCGTGTTTACATTTTGCGCGTTTGCGTGGATTTTTTTTGTATCCCAGTCCATGACGGACGCGTGGTATGTGATAACACATGCTTTTGTTGGTGTAAGCAGTCCCGTAGAGTATTTACATAAGGGGGTTTCGTGCATTGGCATGGGAAAAGCGAAACTGGCGGTTGGATTTTGTTTCTGGGCAATCTTGTTCTTTGTTGACTATCGTTCATTGAAAGAAGATGTGATAGATACAGTCGGTAAGCGGGGTGCACTCGTTCGCTGGAGTCTCTATGTATGTATGGCGCTGGTTGTTTTATTCTTTTCGCAGAAAGGAGCCGCAACTGAATTCGTATATTTTCAGTTTTGATGTGGTATGAGAAGATTTATAGCAAAGCTTTTTTTGTTCATGTTATTAGTATCGGCAGTCGTAGGGCTCATCAATGTTGCTTATATAAAAATGGACGTAAGCGATAATGATGATACGAACAAATTTGCCACAATGCCTGCACATATACAAATATGCAATTTTGGGTCTAGCCATGGCCTCTACGGATTTAATTATGAGGATTTTGATGACAGATATGAATGTTTTAATTTTGGATTAGCATCTCAGTATTTATCTTATGATTATAGATTATTAAAATATTATCAACGACATATTAGAAAAGGGACTATTGTGTTTCTACCTGTTTCGTATTTTTCCTTATTTGGAAAGAGCGAAGAGGAAGGAAAAGAATTTCTGGCAAAAAATAAGCGATACTATAAGGTGCTCTCAAAAGAGTTCATCAAGGAATATGATGTGTTTCTTGATTTTGGAGTGAATGTGTGCCCTTCACTCTTGGCGAATCCTATAGATGTTATAAAAACCCTTATCGGAAAAAGTTCTAATTCACGTGAAAAAACATGGAAACAGAATGCAACGGAAGTGAACTTGAAGAAAGATGCCGAAAAGGCATGTAAGCGACATTTGAGCACTGACAAACTTGATGATACTGGTCATAGAATCTTGAATCAGGAGGAGTTAACAGCTCTGTGTGATATGATTAAGTTATGCCGTGAAAAAGGGGCGATTCCGATATTGATTACAACACCTTTATTAGATGCATATCTTAAGGAAGTGGAAAAAGATCAAACATTTTTCGCTGAATTCTATTCATTGATGAATGAAATTGCAGAGGAGACAGGTACGGAATATTATGATTATGCATTTGATGCGCGATTTGTAAAGCGCTATGATTGGTTTATGAATTCGGACCATTTGAATAAGGAAGGGGCGCGTCAGTTTGTTGATATTTTGATAAAGGAAATTGTTTATTCTAAAGGATATTATTGAAAATATAATTATCAATTATAAATAATATATAATCGAAAATCCAAAAGAAAGGTTGCTTTTGCAGTATGAAGATTGCGGTTGCTGGGCTTGGTTACGTTGGACTTTCGCTTTCCGTGCTCTTGGCGCAGTACAATGACGTCGTGGCCGTTGACGTCGTAGAGGAAAAGGTGCGGCAAGTGAACGAACGGAAATCCCCGCTCAAGGATGTGGAGATCGAGGAATATCTTGCGAATAAGGATTTGAAGCTTCGGGCGACGACAGATGCGGAAGAAGCGTATCGGCAGGCGGCGTTTATTGTTATTGCTGTACCGACGAATTATGACAGTGAAACGGACTATTTCGACACGCATCTGATCGAACAGGTACTGGATATTATTCGAGAGACGAATCCAAAAGCGTGCGTTGTTATCAAGAGCACGATTCCTGTCGGTTACACGACGCGGATTCGGAAACGCTACGAAGGGCTGCATATTCTTTTCAGCCCTGAGTTCCTGCGGGAAGGGCGCGCGCTTTACGATAACCTCTATCCGTCCAGGATCATCGTGGGAGCGGGAGCGTCGGAGCTTCAGGCGGAAGCGGAGACGTTTGCATCGCTTCTCAAAGAGGCGGCGCTGAAAAAGGACGTGCCGGTTCTCTTCATGGGATCGACGGAGGCCGAGGCGGTCAAGCTGTTCTCCAATACGTATCTTGCCATGCGGGTCGCCTATTTCAATGAGCTCGATACTTACGCGGTGAGCAAGGGGATATCCAGCGAGGCAATCATCCGCGGCGTTTCTCTCGATCCGCGCATTGGGGGGCACTATCACAATCCGTCTTTCGGGTATGGCGGGTATTGCCTGCCGAAGGATACGAAGCAGCTCCTGGCGAATTATCGGGACGTGCCGGAGAATCTGATCGAAGCTATTGTGCAGTCGAACCGGACGCGAAAAGAATTCGTCGCCGACCAGGTTTTGAAGAAAGCCGGGCTCTATGACTACGGGACAGGACGGGAATACGACGCGGGGAAGGAACGCGCCGCGGTGATCGGCGTCTATCGGCTGGCCATGAAGCAGGGCAGCGACAATTTCCGCAACAGCTCGGTGCAGGGCGTGATGAAGCGGATCAAGGGCAAGGGCGCCGAGGTGATCGTCTATGAGCCGATGCTTTCGGGAGAGACATTTTTCGGCAGTCGCGTCGTGAACGATCTTGAGGAGTTCAAGCGGCGGAGCACGGTGATTTTGGCAAACCGGTACAAAGAGGCGGATTTGAGGGACGTGAAGGAGAAGGTATACACGCGGGATCTCTTTGGTGAGGATTGAGGAAACAAATATATATTTGTTGCAAATATATGAAACCGCCTCTCGGAGCTTGTTCAATGCTCTGAGAGGCGGTTTTACGCAGTAAATATGAATGAAAGCTTTTTACTTGATGAACACGACTGCGCAGTTGTCGAGGAAATGGGTGTAGCTGTTTTCCTCGAGGATGATTTTGGCGTCGGCGACGTTGACGACCGGGTTGAAGTAGTGGTCCACGCCTACGGCTTTGACGACGAGGGGGTTGGAGCCGGCGCGGCTGACGTTTCCACCGTAGCCGTTCGAATAGCCGGCCATGCCGTTCTTGATTACCTTTTTGGAGTCGAGGTTCTTATAGCCGTAGATCGGCTCGCCGGCCGTGGTCTTGATGACCGGGGACATGGCCGAGCGGAGGCCGAGGCCGGTGCAGTCGATGATGACGCCGGTGTAGGTGCCGCTCTGGCGGTTCGTGATGGTGGTGGTGCGGGTCGTCGTGGTTGTGACCGTAGTCGTTTCCGGCTGGGTCGGCGTGTACAGCGGCTCGTCCGGCTCCGGCAGGATGCTCGTCGGGAAGGAGTCGCGATGCGTCGTCTGCGGCAGCACCGCCGAAGCGAGAGAGTTCGTTGCGCCATAGAGCGAAATCGCCATGACGACGTGATAAGCGCCGTCCTCATAGGATTCGGAGATGACCTTTGCGCCTTTCAGCAGTGCGGAGACGCGGGTGCGTACAACGTCGCTGCTGATCTGCATATTCTGCACGGTGGTCTCGGAGTCGACCTGTACGCCGGCAATCTGCTCGGCGAGGTTGCGTTGGGCGTCGGCGATGGCCGCGCGCCGCGCCATGAGCCGCGACTGCGCGTCGCTGGTCGAGTAGGTGGGGGGTAGTCCGAAGCCGTCGGCTTCGACGCGGTTCAGGTCGAAGTCCGCGCCCGCCGCCAGAGCGACGCTCGTCATCAGCAGCAGGAATGCCGCCATGAGTCCCAGGATGTTTCGTTTCATGTTGTTCTCCTCCTCAATTGGTATATTTATAACCCTCCCCTATGGGGAGATGCGAAACGTGACAGTGGCACGTTTCGGGCGTGGACGGTGGGTGAGGTTCTGAAACATTACGCTTATGTTGGTTGTTTCGTTACAAGACCTCATCCGGCAGCCTTCGTCTGCCACCTTCCCCAGAGGGGAAGGCAAGTTTAGCAATAATTGATTACACGACGTTGTTATATCCGTATGTATTCGGACGTCATTTCGCGGATGGTGATTCCGTCGCGTTCCAGGGCTTGAGCGAGGTCGTAGGCGGTGCCGTGGTAGTCGACGTCGATCTGCATGACGCCGGCCTGCTTCGTCCGTGTGTAGACGCCGGACACGCCGGGAATGCTGCTGATGCGTGCGTAGGCGTCGCTCATGGAGCCGAGCCTGTTGTTGGTGACGAGGATCGTGACATGCTGCTCGGGATTTGCGGCTTTTTTAATCGCCGATTGCGAAAGCTCCTTGACGATTGGGGTCGTCGCTTTTTTCAGCGCTTCCTGCATGGCCTTCGCGCCAAGGTTGAAGGCCTGCCCGTCGGCCGATCCGGCGTAGACGATCTCGCCGGTGTTGGCGTTCAGCATACGTACCGAGAGATTCACGACGACGTTGTTCAGCGAGCCGACGAAGGGATAATCTTCAATCAAGGGAATGCCGTTGGTGTTCAGGTCAAGGTATCCGGTGACGAGGTAGTCGACGTTGAAGTGGGAGCCGATGGCTTCCAGGCCGTAGTCGCCGTCGAAAATGGCGTTCGCGATGCGGTGCTTGACCGAGGCTTCAATCTGCGTCAGGTCGACGATGCGGGAAAAGCCGTTTTTGTGCAGCCCGGTGATGATGGAGTTCTCGACGGAGGGGTATTCTTCGCCGTTGCCGTCGACGATGATGACGCCGATACGCGGGTCCTGCATATTGGCGCGGATCACGGCTTTCTTTTGCAGATGCGACATCAGGTCGGTATTCAGAAGCTGCTCCCGGACGTCGGCGCGGATCGTGACTTCGTAATAGCCGTTCCTGTATTCGGAGCGGAGCACGTCGTAGCCGGCGATATAGCCTTCTGAGTGCGTATAGATACGGTCGTGGATTACACGATAGTTTTCCACATATGTCTTGCTGTCGACGAGTACGCCGACGGATTGCTCGATGGCTTCGCGCATTGCCGCGTGCAGCGCGTCCCGCTCCGTCGCTCCCTGGCCCGTGGCGGTCACGGAGGAAGCAATCGCCGCCGCCGTCCAGGCGAGGCACAAGAGGAATGCTGTCACCGCAATCCTGATCTTTTTCATGGCTGTCCCTCCTCTGCGCGATTGTAACCGCGCAGATTTTTTTCTTTGTATCTATTTTCGATGGAAATGTTTAAAACCCTTTTTGAAAAAGATGAAACGAATATTAAAAATGCGCATTTTATTTTAGATGTTCTCGAAGGCTTGCATTCTCTGGCATAAAGCTGTATACTATCTTTTATAAACTTCGAGAGGAGCTTTTTTTTGCGTGAGAGTAAGCCCGATGGGGCATTTCGGCGGTTATCGTGCGCTATGAGGCGTAGATAGCCGCTGTTTTTATTAGTCGTGTGTATTGTATACAGGGTAGGAGATGAATCGTATGGGCGAGTATGGTGGGCTTGGGATTTTCTTTCTGGTGGCGTTGTTTTTTCCGGTAGCGGCGTTGATTCCGGCGTTTTTGCTGCAGCCGCGGCAGCCGACGAAGGAGAAGCGGATTCCTTATGAGTGCGGCGTCGATACCGAAGGCAAGACGTATGTGCAGTACCGAATCGGGTATTTCCTGTACGCGCTTGTATTTATCGTGTTCGATATCGAGACGGTGTTCCTCTATCCGTGGGCAGTGCGTTTCGGCCATCTTGGCCTGTTCGCGCTGGTCGAGATGTTCATCTTCATCGGGATATTGGCCGTCGGCCTTGGATACGCTTGGAAGAAAGGGGCATTGTCGTGGAAGTAATCGATATTGTACCTCCGATACTGAAAAATAATGTGATCGTCGTGAAGGTAGACCAGCTTTTCAAATGGGCGCACGCGAATTCCATCTGGCCGCTGTCCTCAGGGCTCGCCTGCTGCGCGATCGAGATGATGAGCTGCGCGGCGGCACGGTTTGACCTTTCCCGCTTCGGCTACGAGGTGTTTCGTCCGTGCCCGCGTCAGGCCGATCTTTTGATCGTGGCGGGGACGCTGACCTGGAAGATGACGCCGCCTTTGATCCGCCTCTATGAGGAGATGCCGGAGCCGAAGTACGTGATTGCGATGGGAAGCTGCGCGATCGGCGGCGGTCCGTTCGCCGATTCGTATTCGGTGGTGCCGGGCATTCATGAGGTGTTGCCGGTGGACGTCTATATTCCCGGCTGCCCGCCGAGGCCGGAGGCATTGATCGACGGCATGCTGAAGCTCCGCGAGAAGATTATGCACCCGGAGCGGGTGGAAGAAGAACGGAAGGCGAGGTTGATGGAGGCATGAAGGCTTATATCGACGCGTCGCTTTTGACGGTATTGAAGCAAAGGTTCCCTTCCATAGAATATGACAGTGAGGCGACGCAGCCTGCGGTTTATGTACCCGCGGCGGAGCTCGTCGCGGTTCTTTCGTTTTTGCGGGACGACGAGCGGTTTGCGTTCGCCCGTCTTGAAAATCTCACGTCGGTGGATTACAAGACGTATTTTGAGATGGTGTATCATCTCTTCAACTGGAACATGGGCGCGTGGATCGCGGTCAAGGTCAAGCTCGACCATGAGCAGCCGACGGTTCCGTCCGTGACGGGGGTTTTCCCCGGCGTGGAGTATGAGGAGCGTGAAGTTTACGACCTGATGGGGATCGGGTTTACCGGCCACCCGGATCTGCGGCGAATCTTGCTCGCCGACGATTTCGAGGGTCATCCGCTTCGCAAGGATTATGTGCAGATTATGCCGCCGCATGTGCCGCGGATACGGAAGGAGGGGCGGTAGTATGCCGCAGACGGAAACCTATACGCTGAGCATGGGGCCGCAGCATCCGTCGACCCACGGCGTTTTGCAGGTGCGGCTTGACCTGGACGGCGAGTCGATTCTCAAGGCGACGCCGTGTATGGGCTATCTGCACCGGGGGATCGAGAAGCTGCTGGAGTCGCGCACCTATGTGCAGGGCGTTCCCTATACGGACCGGCTCGATTATGTGTCGTCGATGAACAACAATCTCGGTTATTGCCGCGCAGTGGAGGAGCTGGCGCAGATCGAGGTGCCGGAGCGCGCCGAGTACATCCGCGTGATTGTCGCCGAGCTGAACCGCATCGCCAGTCATCTCGTTTTCATCGGGTCGTTGGCAAACGATTTGGGAGCGGTCACGGGCATGATTTACGCGTTCCGCGACCGGGAGAAGATTCTGGACTTGTTCGATCTCGTCTGCGGCGCGCGCATGACGTTCCACTATATCCGCGTCGGCGGCGTCAGCGCCGATTTGCCGCCGGAGTTCGCGGCGAAATGCGAAGAATTCCTGAAGATCGTGCCGGAATTCATGCAGGAATATGAAGATATTTTGACGGGAAATGAGATACTCCAGCACCGACTGCACGGAACCTCTCCAATGACGAAGGAGCAGGCTCTGAGCCACAATATGACGGGGCCGAATATCCGCGCGGTGGGCATTCCTTTCGACATTCGCAAAGTGGACGGATACGGCGTCTATCCGAAATTCGAGTTCGACGTTCCCCTGGGAGAGAATGGCGACAACTGGGATCGGTATCGGGTGCGCTATCTGGAGATTTATGAGAGCGCGAAAATCATCCGGCAGGCGCTGGACGGACTTCCGGAGGGCGATATCATGGCGAAGTTCCCGAAGGTACTGCGTCCGCCGAAAGGCGAGGTGTACAGCCGGACGGAAGGGACGCGGGGCGAGCTTGGATTCTATATCGTCAGCGACGGCTCGACGAAGCCGTACCGTGTGCATATCCGCCGTCCGTCGTTCATAAATCTGCAAGGGCTTGACGATATGTGCCGGGGGATGCTGATCGGCGACTCTGTCGCCGCGTTCTCCGCCATTGATCCATTGATGGGGGAGGTGGACTGCTGATGGATTTTCTGCATTTGATGATGGAGCAGGGCGTAATCCGCACGTTGGCCGACGAGCTGCATGACCTTTTTATGCTGGTGTTCGGCAATGAGGTGGTTGCGAGCTTCCTGATGAAGGGCGTCGGTATCGGGGCGATCCTCGGCGTCATCTCGGTGGCGGCTATCGTCTTCACCTATGGAGAGCGCAAGGTTTGCGCGTTCATGCAGGTGCGGCTCGGACCGAACCGCGTCGGCGGCCGTTACGGCTTATTGCAGCCCATCGCAGATATGCTGAAGCTGATGAGCAAGGAGGATATCATTCCGGAGGGGTGCGACCGGGTGGTCTGGGCGCTCGGCCCGATGCTGCTCTTTGTGCCCACGGCGCTCATCTATGCCTTCTTCCCTTTTGACAACGGCGTGGCGTTGGCAGACGTGAATGTGGGCATCTTCCTGATGCTGGCCATCTCGTCGCAGTCGGTATTGCCGTTCCTGATCAGCGGATACGCGTCGAACAGCAAGTACGCGTTCATCGGCGGCATGCGCACGGTGGCGCAGATGCTTTCCTATGAAGCCCCGATGGTGTTTTCGCTGCTGGGCGTCGTGATGCTTTCCGGCTCCATGCGGATGTGCGACATCGTCGAGGCACAGAGCCAGCAGCTTTGGTTTATCCTGATGCAGCCGATCGCCTTCGTGGTGTTCGTGATTTCCGCCACGGCGGAGACGAACCGCGTTCCTTTCGATCTTGTGGAGGGTGAGGCGGAGATCGTGGCGGGGCCGTTTGCCGAGTACAGCGGCATGCGTTGGGCGCTGTTCTTCCTTGCCGAGTACGCGAATCTTCTGTCCGTCTCGATTCTGACGACGGTGTTTTTCCTCGGCGGCTGGAACGGGCCGTTTTTGCCGGGCGTCGTTTGGTTCGGCATTAAAGTGCTGGCGATGGTGTTCGTGTTCATGTGGTTCCGCTGGACGTTCCCGCGCACGCGCGTCGACCAGATGCTTGCCTTCAGCTGGAAGGTTCTGCTGCCGCTGGCGCTCGCCAACGTGCTGTTCACCGGCGTGGGCATTTACGCGCGCCAGTGGATGTAAGGAGGGACGCTGAATGTTTGGAGAAGGATTGCTCACGGGCATGGGCGTCACCTGGAAGCATTTCTGGGGCAAGAAGGAGACGTTCTGTTACCCGGAGGAAAAGCTGCCGATGACGGAGCGGTTCCGCGGCGGCCATCTTGTGCTCGACCATAAGAAATGCATCGCCTGCTCGCTGTGTTCGCTGGCGTGCCCGAATCAGGCGATCAAGCTGAAGATCGTACCGGACGCGAAGAAAAAACGGCATATGCAGAGCTATATTCATCTCGTCGGTCGGTGCCTTTACTGCAATCTCTGCGTGGAGGCGTGCAATACGCACGCGCTGTCCTGGGACAAGAACTACGCGATCTCGACCTGGCACAGGGAGGAAATGGAAGACGAGCTTGTGACCGCCGAGGGACTTGCGTATTTTCATCAAGTGATGGAAAAAGCGAAAGCCGAGGCCGAGGCGGAAGCCAAAGCCAAAGCGGAGGAGCAAAAAAACGGGGGAGGTGACGCCTGATGGACGCGCTTTTAGGACAGGTGCATGCGCTGGTCGCATGGGCATTTTCGCTGGCGAACGACTACGATGTGCCGAGCCTGATCGAAGCGGGCGTGTTTTTCCTGTTCGCGGGACTCGCGCTGCTTTTCGCCTGCGGCGTCATTTTTTTCCGGAATGTCGTTCACAGTGCATTGTCGTTGACGGCGACCTTTATCTGCGTCGCCTGCTTGTATCTTTCTATCGGCGCGGATTTCATGGGCGCGGTCCAGATCCTCGTCTATGGCGGTGCGGTGGCCGTGCTGATCGTCATGGCGATCATGCTGACGAGGCGCGATAACATGGCGCATTCGAATCCGTCGCGCGGTTTGTTCCGCCACGCGGCGGCTGCTGTTTTGACCGGGCTGTTCCTGTCGGGCATGGCGGCGGTGGCGATCCTTTCGCCGTTCAAGTCTGCGCCGCAGTCCCTCGGAGACGCCGCGCCCGGATTGGCCGACCTGATGCTCTCGCATTACGTGCTGCCCTTTGAGGTCGCCGCCGTGCTGCTCCTGATTGCGATGATCGGCGCGATCGTCCTGGCAAAGGGGGCGGAAGAGCGATGATGAGTTTCATGGAGCTTTTTCAGCTTGCGACGCACGTCGGGCTTCACCATTTCCTGCTGTTTTCGGCAATCCTCTTCGCCGTCGGGCTTTTCGGCCTGCTGACGAAGAAGGGCCTGATTCCGCTCCTGATGTGTGTGGAGCTGATGCTGAACGCGGTCAATATCAATCTGGTGGCGTTTAACCATTATATGCCGGTCTACGACTATTCGGGGCAGCTGATGGCGATTTTCTCCGTCGCGGTGGCGGCGTCCGAGATCGCGGTGGGCGTGGCGCTTGCGTTCCGTATTTACCGCGACCACGGCACGGTAAACGTCGACGATCTGGACGAAATGAAAGGGTAAGGAGGGAGCATGGATGTTTGATTTTGCGCTTTATCACGCATGGCTGATCCCGCTCCTTCCGGCGTTGGCGTTTCTCGTCATCGGGCTCGGGACGAGGCAGGACAAGAAGAAGTCGGCGATCATCGGCATAACGGCCATTGGCGCGAGTTTCCTGCTTTCGCTCGGCGTCGTTGGCGCGGTGCTGACGAAACGCCTCGTTATGGCGGCGCCCTTCGTGATGAAGACGGTCTGGGCGCACATCGGCGGGATGGATCTCGGCATGGGCGTGCTGATCGATTCGCTGACGGCGATGATGCTGGTCGTGGTCACGACGGTGGCCCTTATGGTCAATATCTATTCCGTCGGGTACATGGAGCACGATCCGGGCATGGGGCGGTTCTTCGCGTTCCTGTCTCTGTTCGCGGCGTCGATGCTCGGCCTCGTCATTTCCCTGAACTTTTTGCAGATGTATATCTTCTGGGAAGGCGTCGGCCTTTGCTCGTACCTGCTGATCGGCTTCTACTATTATAAAATTTCCGCGCGTGAGGCCGCGAAAAAAGCGTTCATCACGACGCGCATCGGCGATTTCGGAATGTTGCTCGGAATCCTGCTCATTCAGATTACGTTCGGCACGATGGATTTCATTGAATTGAAGACGCTGGTGCCGCAATATATCTGGATATCCGGCACGAGCTTCCTGACGGTGATCGGGCTGCTGCTTTTTATCGGTCCTATCGGCAAATCGGGACAGTTCCCGCTCCATGTCTGGCTGCCGGACGCAATGGAAGGCCCTACGCCCGTTTCGGCTTTGATCCACGCTGCGACGATGGTTGTTGCCGGCGTTTACTTGATCGGACGCGCCTATTTCATCTTTGCGGAGCTTCCGATTGTGATGAACGTGATAGCGTGGCTCGGCGGATTCACCGCGTTCTTCGCTGCGACGATTGCAGTTACCCAGCGGCCGTTTAAGCGAATTCTTGCTTACTCGACCATCAGCCAGCTCGGCTACATGATGCTGGCGCTCGGCGTCGGTTCGCTGACGGCCTCGATGTTCCACCTGATGACCCACGCGTTCTTCAAGGCGTTGATGTTCCTCTGCGCAGGCGCTGTCATTGAGGCGATGCACGAGGAAGCGGACATTTTCAAGATGGGCGGCCTTCGCCATCGGATGCCGGTGACCTTTAAGTGCATGACTATCGGCGTGGCGGCCATCGCTGGTCTTCCGCCCTTTGCGGGATTCTTCTCGAAGGACGCGATTCTCGCCGCCGCTGCAGAGGTCAGCTTCCCGCTGTATCTGCTGGCGTCGGTTACGGCGTTCATGACGGCGTTTTATATGTCACGGCTGCTGTTCGTAGCGTTCTTCGGCGAAGTCAGAGACGACTGTCCGGCCCAGGAAACAAACGCGTTCATGCGTTGGCCCTTGGTCGTGCTGGCGGTGCTTTCCGTGATCAGCGGCGCCTGGGGACATTTCGCAGGCTTCGGCGACTGGGTTTTTTACGGTGTGCATGAAGAGGAAGCGATCAACTGGGCGATTGCTGGCAGCTCTATCGTGCTCTCGCTGGTCGCGATGTGGCTGGCCTATCAGATTTACGTCGAAAAGCGTTGGTCGTCGTTCCAGATTGCGCGGCGGCTTGGCGTGCTCTACGATTTGAGCTATCACGCCTACTATATCGACGAGATTTACGCGTTTATCCGCGAACTGGCGGTTGACAAGCTCGGAAGGCTCGCCCTTTGGATCGACACGCATGTCGTCGACGGCGTCGTGCATGGGCTGGGGCGGCTGGCAAAAGGCGTCGGCGCCGTGCTTGCGCTGCCGCAGAACGGCGACGTGCAGCGGTATGTCGCAATCTTCTATACCGGCGTTGTCGCGCTGGTAGCCTATAGCCTGTTTTACGCGGTGAAAATTCTTTCGGTGACGGGAGGTGCGTTCTGATGGAGTTTCCTTTGCTTTCCACCATTTTGATTGCGCCCCTTGTCGCGGCTTTCGCGCTGTGCTTCGTGCCGAAGGACGACCGGGAGATGATCCGCAGGGTGGCGGCAAGCGCGACGATTTTCATGCTGTGCTTGACGGTTTACGCGTTCTTCAATTTCGACACATTGGAGGGAGGCGTGCAGTTCGCTGAGAAAATCCCATGGGTTGCCGACCTCGGCGTCTGCTACTCGGTGGGCGTCGACGGCATCTCGATGCCGCTCCTGCTGTTGGTGGGCGTAATCGGCATTTCCGCCGTCTACACATCATGGAATACCGAAAAGCGGCCGAAGGAATTTTTCATCCTTCTGCTGCTCCTGATTGCGGGCGTCACCGGCACGTTCATCGCCCGGGACCTGTTCCTGTTCCTGCTGTCCTATGAACTGTTCGTGATTCCGGTGTTTATCATGGTGCTGGTCTGGGGCTCGACGAAGCGGCTGCCAAAGGAATTTGTCGCGATGAAGTTCATCGTGTTCCTGCTGATGGGTTCTGCCTTTATGCTGGTCGGCGTCGTGCTGCTCTATGTGAACGCCTATCCGGCGGGGGAGCGGACCTTCGATTTTGACGCGCTTCGATTGGCAGGGGAAATGGGACGGTTCAGCGACAGCTTCCAGATTTCCACGTTCCCATTGCTTCTTTTGGGATTCGGATCCTTGCTTTCAATGTTCCCGTTCCACAGCTGGTCTCCGGACGGCCATGCGGCCGCGCCTACGGCTGTCTCGATGATCCATGCGGGCATTTTGAAGAAGCTCGGCGCTTACGGCTTGATCCGGGTCGGTGTGCTGCTTTTGCCCGTCGGCGCCAAATACTGGTCGCCGCTGATCGTCACGACGGCGGTGATGGGCGTCCTCTATGCGGCCTATATCGTCATGGCGCAGAAGGATCTCAAATATATCATCGGTTATTCGTCGGTGTCTCATATGGGCTACATCCTGCTCGGCATCATGACGCTGAACGCGACGAGCGTTTCCGGCGCGGTGGCGAACATGGTTGCGCACGGCATGATGACCGCGCTGTTCTTCTCGCAGATCGGCTATATTTATGAAAGGACGCACCTTCGGAGTATTCCGGAGCTTCGCGGACTCGCGCACTATATGCCGCATCTGACCATCGGCTTCATGCTGGCGGGCATGACGTCGCTGGGACTTCCGGGATTGATTGAGTTCCTGCCGGAGTTCACGATTTTCGTCGGCACCTTCGGCGTTTATCCGGTGCAGGCGCTGATTGCGATTTTCGTGATCGTGTTCACCGCGCTTTACGTTTTGCGCCTTCTGGCAACGCTGCTCTTTGGGCCGAAAGACGAAAAATATGCCGAGATTCCCGATGAGCAGGGAGCGTCGATGGTGCCGCTGATCGTGCTTGGCGTTTTCATCGTCGGTTTCGGACTGTTTCCCAGCCTCCTGATGAACGTCATCGACTGTGGAATCGAGCCGTTGGCGCCGGTCTTTGAGCAGATCGCCAATGCGCCTACGATGATGGGAGGTGTCCGGTGATGGATTTTTGGGCAATCAGCATTGAGATTGCGATTACTGTCCTGATGCTGCTGACGCTTCTCGTCGATCTGCTGCTTCCGAAGGATTCGGACAGAAGAGCCGTGGCGTTCATCACGGTAATCGGGCTCGTTTCCGTGTTCGTCTTTTCACTGGGACAGTATCACCTTTCGCCGAGCGAAACGTTCTATATGGGGCTTTTCATTGCCGACAATTATTCACTGTTCTTCAAGCAGCTGTTTATTCTCGGCATGATTTTCGTTGTGTTGTTCTCGTTGGAATATGCGCATAAGTTCATCCGGTATCGCGGCGAGTTTTATTCGATCCTGCTGTCCTCGCTCCTGGGTATGTGCGTGATGGCGTCGGCCAACGACTTTATTACGCTGTTCGTCGGCCTGGAGCTGATGACGATCTCGTTTTATATCCTCGTGGGCTTCCGTATGGACAAAGCGGCGTCCGGCGAGGCGGCGGTCAAGTACCTGCTGGTCGGCTCCGGCTCCACGGCGGTTATGCTGTACGGCATCAGCCTGATTTACGGCGCGACAGGCAGCCTGGACTTCCTGACGATTTGCCGCAATATTCACCTGTTCTATGCGGCGGGGCTCGCGGGCGTTGTGCTGATCATGGCGGGTTTCTTTTTCAAGCTCTCCGCAATCCCGTTCCACATGTGGGCGCCTGACGTCTATCAGGGCGCGCCCACGCCTGTCACTGCCTTGCTCGCTATGAGCTCGAAAGCGGCGGGGCTGGCGGTATTCATGCGCGTGCTCTATGTGGCGTTCCCGATTCTCGGTACCTACTGGATGACGCTTCTCGCGGCGGCTTCCGCGCTCTCGATGATCGGCGGCAACCTGATGGCTATGAAGCAGAAGGATGTCAAGCGAATGCTCGCGTATTCTTCAATCGCGCAGGCCGGCTACATGATGGCGGCCATGGCGTCGGCGGACTATGCCGGGATCAAGGCCGTGATGTTCTATGCGACGCTCTATCTTTTCGCGAATGTCGGCGCGTTTGCCGTGCTGTCTGTTGTGGAAGAGGAGCGGGGAGGAACGACCCATGCACATATTACCGGGCTTTCGGAGGCCTCTCCGATGCTCGCTGCGGTCATGACGATCTCGCTGGTGTCGATGGCGGGCGTGCCTCCGACGGCAGGCTTCGCCGGGAAGATTTACATCTTTACGGCGGCGGTTGATTACGGCTATGTCTGGTTGGCTTTCGTCGGCTTCGTTATGTCGATGATGTCCATTTACTATTATCTGTTGGTGGTCAGAGCCATGTACCGCGATCTCGAGCCGCAGGAAGAGGACTCTGCGCGTCCCATCGTGCCGAATTTTTCGGTTCGCGTCACCGCGCTGCTCTCCGCCGCCGCGACTCTCGTCGTCGGCGTGTGGCCGGATTTCCTGGCAAGGGCGACGAATTTCGCGTCGCAGACGTTTATGCGGTGAGGAGATAACGAAAGCCTTCCCGTGCATGAAAGAAATGCATGGGAAGGCTTTTATCATTTGCTTATTTTGCAGTTTTCGAATTGTTGTGCTATAATTCTTCAGAAGGTGTTTGCCAAACGGCAGGCGGTCTAAACTCAGCCCCTGAAAGGGGGCGAAGCCGATGACGAAATACGATTTTTTCGCGTTGATTTTCATCTTCGCGTTATGCGTTATCGCTCTGAAGGCATGAGAAAAGCCGCCTCACGCTCCCAACGGTAGGCGGCTGATCTCAATCAGTTTCTGAAATTCGGGGCTGACCGTTTGTCGGCGAGCACCTTTCTTTACCCTTATTATACTGCGTTGCGGGTTCTTCGTCAAGAATCACCACGGAGGCTTTACGCTTTGCCGTTGCAGCCGAGCACGTGGACAAGCTTGTGCTTGACGATTTCCTTGATGTTCGCGCGCGCCGGGCCGAGGTATTCGCGCGGATCGAAGGCCGCCGGATGCGCTGCCATGTATTCGCGGATGCCCGCGGTCAGGCCGAGGCGCAGATCGGAATCGATGTTGATCTTGCAGACCGCAGATTTTGCCGCGCGACGGAGCTGGTCCTCGGGAATGCCGATGGCGTCGTCCAGCGCGCCGCCGTTTTCGTTGATAATCTTGACGAATTTCGGGACGACCGAGGAAGCCCCATGCAGCACGATCGGGAAATTCGGCAGGCGTTTCTCGATTTCCGCGAGGATATCGAAGCGAAGCTCGGGCGGTACGAGAACGCCTTCCGCGTTGCGCGTGCACTGGGACGGTTTGAACTTGAACGCGCCGTGGCTGGTGCCGATGGCGATGGCAAGGGAGTCGACGCCGGTTTTCTCGACGAATTCCTGGACTTCTTCAGGGCGCGTGTAGGAGGCGTCTTCTGCCTTGACGTTGACGTCGTCCTCGATGCCCGCCAGCTTGCCGAGCTCGCCTTCGACGACTACGCCTTTCGAGTGCGCGTATTCGACGACTTTTTTCGTCACCGCGATGTTGTCCTCGAAGCTGAGCTTGGAGCCGTCGATCATGACGGAGGTAAAGCCGTCGTCGACGCAGGATTTGCAGATGTCGAAATCTGCGCCGTGGTCGAGGTGCAGGCAGATGGGCAGATCCGTATCCTCAAGGGCCGCTTTTACAAGATGAACGAGATAGACGGGCTTCGCGTATTTGCGCGCGCCGGCGGAGACCTGCAGGATCAACGGGGCGTTTTCTTCCTTCGCCGCCTCGGTGATGCCCTGGATGATCTCCATGTTGTTGACGTTGAAGGCGCCGATGGCGTATCCGCCCGCATAGGCTTTCTTGAACATTTCCGTCGATGTGACTAATGGCATTTGAATACCCCCTTAAATTATATTGCATAGATCATTCTCTATATTCGTATTATATCATATTCGGAAAAATCAGTCTACGTTTCGTTGATTTATTGTACAGAAGCGTCGATAAAAATTGACAACGGCCGCGCTTTGATTTATTATTTTATAATAAGATTATTTTCAATGAAGGAAATTGCGTCGTTTTCGCTTGCGAAGCGGCGAGAATACAGGGGTTTGGTCTGTGCCGCGTTTGCGGTTTCTTAGTATGTTGATTGGAGGAAAGACGGTCATGATGGGGTCGACGCTCAGGACCGAGAGAGAAAAACAGGGACTGACGATTAAAGATATCGAGCGCGAAACGAGCATTCGTGCGAAGTATCTGGAAGCGCTGGAGCAGGGAAGGTACGACGCGCTGCCGGGCGAAGTCTACGTGAAGGGCTTTATTCGGAATTACGCAGGTTTCCTGCATCTCAACGCGGAGAAACTGGTGCAGGAATATCGGGAGGAAATCCACGGGGCGGACGTCGAGCCGATCGTGCGGACGACGCCGGCGACGACTTCCATCGTCAACGAGAGCGCGCCGTTTGCTTCGGGCTCCGATTTCCATGAGCGCGTGGAGAAATCGCATAAGAATCAGATCTTGACAATGCTGGTGGCGGCTGTCGTCATCGCTTTTGTCGGATGCATTTATTATTTCTTTGGGGAAGATCCGTCCGCGTCGAAGCCGCAGCAGACGGCGCAGCAAAGCGCGGCGCAGAAGCCGCAGACGCAATCGCAGCCGACGGCTCCGGTGCAGAGCCAGCAGGCGCAGGGAACGCAGCCGTCCGCTGCGACTTCGACAATCGGAAATACGGCGAGCGCGTCGGCAGGACAGGCGGACGTGACGGCGAAGTTTACAGGGCGCTGCTGGATGCAGGTGATTGCCGACGGTAAAGTGATGTTTGAGGGCATGGTGGAAGCGAACCAGACGCTTCGCTGGACGGGCAAGAAAGAGGTCATCGTCACGGCTGGAAATGCCGGGGCTGTCGATATTACTTATAACGGGCAGCGCATCGGCATACTCGGCAAGGAAGGCGACGTCGTCGAAAAGAAATTTTCTAACGGAAAAGTTGAGGACGTCAAATAACTGTCGACCGTTCAGGAGAAGGGCATGAATGCTTTTTTGCCGATGACAAAACAGGATATGGCGGAGCGAGGTTGGGATACGCTCGATTTCATCTTCGTGTCGGGAGACGCTTATGTCGATCATCCAAGCTTCGGACCGGCCATACTCTGCCGCCTTCTTGAGAAGCACGGATACCGGGTGGGTATGATCGCACAGCCGGACTGGCGCGGAAGGGAAGATTTCTGCCAGCTGGGCCGTCCCCGGCTGGCTTTTCTCGTTTCCAGCGGAAATATGGACTCTATGCTCAACAAGTTTACGGCGTCGAAAAAAAGGCGCCGGGAGGACGCTTATTCTCCCGGAGGAAAAACGGATTGCCGTCCGGAGCGTGCCGTCGTCGTCTATGCGAACCGCCTGCGAGAGCTATGGCCGGGCGTTCCGATTGTGATCGGCGGCGTCGAGGCGAGTCTTCGCCGGATGGCGCATTATGATTACTGGACGGACAGCGTGCGCCGTTCCGTGCTGATGGACAGCGGCGCAGATCTCCTCGTCTATGGCATGGGCGAACGTCAGATCCTTGAGATTGCGGCGGAGCTTCATCGGGGGACGAAGATCGATGCGATCCAGGACGTGCGAGGGACTTGCTGTCGTGTGCCGGATTTCGATTATGTTTACGATTATTTGAAGCTTCCGTCTTTCGACGAGGTGCGCGCGGACAAAAAAGCCTTTGCCCAGGCGTTCAAACTCGAATTCCTGGAGCAGGACGCAATCCGGGGAAGGCGGCTCGTCCAGCAAAACGGAGAAGCATGCGTGGTGCAGAATCCTCCGGCGCTTCCGCTCACAGAGGCGGAGATGGACGAAATCTATGATCTGCCTTATACGAGGACGTATCATCCGAGGTATGGAGCGGAGGGCGGCGTGCCGGCGCTGTGCGAGGTGGAGTTCAGCATCGTCAGCCATCGGGGGTGCTTCGGCGGTTGCCATTTCTGTGCGATTGTGTCCCATCAGGGGCGGATTATCCAAAGGCGAAGCCATGATTCGATCATGCGCGAGGCGGAGCTTTTGACAAAGCTGCCCGGTTTCAAGGGATATATTCACGACGTGGGCGGTCCTACCGCGAATTTTCGCAGGCCGTCCTGCGACGAGCAGCTTGCGCGCGGGACATGCCGGGGAAAGGAATGCCTTTCTCCGACGCCGTGCAGGAGCCTCGTCGCCGATCATAGCGACTATTTGGCGCTGCTCAAAAAACTGCGGACGCTTCCGGGCGTCAAAAAGGTGTTTATCCGCTCGGGAATTCGCTTCGATTATCTGATGCTCGCGAAAGACGATTTTCTTGAAACGATTTGCCGGCATCATATCAGCGGGCAGCTGAAGATCGCGCCCGAGCATGTCAGCGATCGGGTGACGCGGCTGATGGGGAAATCGGGACGCGGCATCTATCTCCGTTTCGCCGAGCGTTTTCGGAAGACGAACGGGAGGCTCGGGAAAAAGCAATATTTGGTTCCGTATTTTATGTCGAGTCACCCGGGGGCGACGCTGGCCGACGCAGTGGAGCTTGCAGAGTTTATCCGCGATCTCGGCTATCGGCCGGAGCAGGTGCAGGACTTCATCCCGACGCCGGGGACGCTTTCGACGGCCATGTATTATACGGGGATGCATCCGTTGACGGGCGAGGCTGTCTACACGGCGAAATCGCCGGAGGAAAAGCGGCGTCAGCGCGCATTGATGCAGTATTGGCTGCCGAAGCATCGCGCCGCCGTCAGAGAGGCGCTTCGCCTTGCGCATCGTGAAGATTTGATCGGACAGGGCAGGAAATGTCTTGTGCCGCCGGAGGATAAAGCTCGAAGGGAAAGCAAAAAACGGAGGGAAGGTGCGAGAAAATGAGATGCCCTTATTGCAAGCAGCTGGACAGCCGCGTCATCGACTCGCGGGGCGCCGACGACGGGAACTCGATTCGCAGGCGGCGCGAATGCACGGCCTGCGGCCGTCGCTTCACGACTTATGAGGTCGTGGAGAAAATGCCGCTGATGGTCATCAAGAATGACGGCAGGCGCGTCGTTTTCGACAAGGATAAGCTTTTGAACGGACTGATCCGCTCCTGCGACAAGCGGAATATCCCCGCCGAGCGCATCGTGTCGTTGGCGGACGAGATCGAGCGCGAGCTTCGGAATACGATGGAGCGTGAGGTCACGACGAAGGCGATCGGCGAGCTCGTGATGGAAAAGCTGAAGAATTTTGACGAGGTCGCTTATATCCGCTTTGCTTCCGTGTATCGGAAGTTCGCCGATATCAGCATGTTCAAGGAGGAGCTGGAGGATCTGCTTCGCGAAAAGACGGGCAAGGCATGACGACGGGGGAAACGGCTTGAATTGGAATTTGAAGGAGAAGCTGGCGGCGCGCCTCGCTCGGGAAAAGGGACATTATATTTACCCTGCAGGGGGGCGCGCGCGGTTTGCTCTCGCGTATCCGAATTCGTATTTCGTCGGCATGTCGAATCTCGGCCTTCATATTATTTACGACGTTTTGAATCGCAGGCAGGATACCGCGTGCGAGCGTTTTTTTTTGCCCGACGGGCGGGAGCTTGACGAATACCGGCGGACGCGGACGCCGCTTCTGAGCATGGAGACGCAGTCTCCACTGGCGGACTTTGACGTCGTCGGCTTCGCCGTTTCCTTTGAGATGGATTATTTCCATTTGCTCGACATGCTGGAGGCCGGGCGCGTGCCCGTGCCGGCGGCGGAGCGCGATGCGCGGTCGCCGCTGGTGATCGCGGGCGGACCCTGTGCGACGTTCAATCCCGAGCCGCTTTCGCTGTTCATCGACGCTTTTATCATCGGGGAGGGCGAAGAGACAATCGGTCGTTTCATGGACTTTTACCAGGCGGCAAAGGCTGACGGTGCGGACAGAGCTGAGACGCTGCGCCGACTTTCACGCGTGCCGGGCGTTTATGTGCCGTCTCTTTATGAGCATATCTATAGTAAATCCGGCGAGCTGGACGATATCCGCCCCATCGGGGACGCGCCCGCACGGGTTGAGCGTCAATGGGTGAAAAATCTCGACGACTATCCGGCGCATACGGTGGTCGTGACTGACGAGACGGAATTCAATCTGTATCTGATCGAGACGGCGCGGGGCTGTGGGCGGCATTGCCGTTTCTGCATGGCGGGGTATTGCTTCCGTCGTCCGCGCAGCCGCTCCCTTGATGTTTTAAAGGACGCAGTGAAAGATGCGAAGGCATATGGGAAACGAATCGGGTTGATGGGCGCGGCGATTTCCGATTATCCCGAGATCGACGCGCTTTCCGAATATATCCTTTCCGAAGGGCTGACGATGTCGGTGGCTTCGTTTCGTGCGGATTCCGTGACGCAGGTGATGATTCGTTCCCTCGCCGAGAGCGGCATGAAGACCATCACCCTCGCACCGGAGGCGGGCAGCGCGAGAATGCGCGCCGTCGTCAACAAGGGAATCGATGAGGAGCACCTTTTCCGTGCGATGGAGCTCGGCATGGCTGCGGGGATTCGTCATTACCGCCTTTATATTATGATCGGGCTTCCATACGAAACCGAGGACGACGTGGACGCGGTGGCGGATTTGGCGGGGCGGCTCAAGGATTATCTGGAAGCGAACGAAAGCCGCGGTACGCTGACGCTCAGCGTCAATCCGTTTATCCCGAAGCCGTTCACACCGTTCCAATGGGCGCCCATGGCGGACAAAAAATATATCGAGGCGGCCCTGAAGCGGCTGAAAACGGCGTTGTCGGGGAGAAATGGCGTCGAGCTGATCGCCGAGCCGGTGAAGTCCGCCTACATTCAGGGCGTCCTTTCGCGCGGCGACCGCCGCGTTTCCCGTGCGCTTTACCGCGCGCATCAAATGGGTGGCGCGAAAGCGTTTCATCGCGCTATGAAAGAGGAAGGTCTGGAAGAAGGGGGTTATCTGCATCGGGAATCCGGGAGGCAGGATTTGCTTCCGTGGGACGCTCTCGATATGGGGATGAGAAAAGAGTATCTTTATGAGGAATGGAAACGCGCCGGACGGTTGGAGGCGACGGTTCCGTGTTTTGACGGATGCCGTCGTTGCGGCGTCTGCGATTCATGAGGTGACGCATGGCTTTTGAATTGCATAAAGATGAAGCCGGCGCGGAGCGATACGGGACGTTTTCGATATTCCCCGAGGCGTCGGTCGTTCACGCCGTGTCCACTCGGTACGGCGGCGTGAGCGCGTCGCCGTATGATTCGATGAATTTAGCGCTGCACGTCGGGGACGATGCGGCGGACGTGGTGGAAAACCGCCGCCGATTTTTGGGAATGCTGGGGTTGGATTTCGATCGACTGACGACGCCGGAGCAGGTGCACGGAGATCGGATCGTGCGGATTGGAGAGGAAGTTGCAGGGCGGGGAAGGCTGTCCTATGCGGACGCAATTCCTGCGACGGACGCGCTGATGACGGACGTGCCGGGCGTTCCGCTGATGCTCTGCTTCGCGGACTGCACGCCGATTTTGCTTTTCGATCCCGTGCATCGTGCAGCGGCCATCGCTCATGGCGGTTGGAATGGGACTGTACGCTCCATTGCGGCGAAAACGGTGCGCGCCATGGCCGAGACTTTCGGCACGCGTCCGGAGGATTGTCTGGCGGCGATAGGTCCTGCTATCGGCCCGTGTTGTTACGCGGTCGGCGACGAAGTGGCGGAAGAATTTCGCAAAGCGTTTCCGCAATTTGCGGAGATTATCCTATCGGAAGAAAACGGAACCATCCGTCTCGATTTGTGGAAGGCGAATCGGCTGCAATTAGAGGATGCGGGGCTTTTGGCTGCGCATATCGACGTGGCGGGCGCCTGCACATCGTGTCAGGCGCGGACGTTTTTTTCCTATCGGGCGGAAGGGCCGACGACCGGGCGTATCGCGGCGGTCATGGCGATTCGATAAAGGAGAGAGTGTAAAATGAGCGAGATAGCGGAGCGGCTTCACACGGTGGAGCGGGAGATAGAACAGGCGCAGGCGAAAAGGAAAGCGGGGACAGACGAGCCCGTCGGCCTGATTGCCGTGACAAAGAATCACGGCGTCGAGGCGATGCGCGAGGCCATCGACGCGGGCGCGGCCATCATCGGCGAGAACCGCGTGCAGGAGGCGGCGCAAAAAAAAGAGACGCTGGAGCGGAGCGTCTCTTGGCATCTGATCGGGCATTTGCAGACGAACAAGGCGAAGCAGGCCGTCCGGCTGTTCGACCTGATCCATTCCGTGGACAGCGAGCATCTTTTGGACGCGGTGCAGGAAGCCGCACAGAAAATCCACAAGGTGCAGGACATCCTGATTCAGGTCAATCTGGCAAAAGAGGACAGCAAATTCGGCATATATAAAGAGGATTTGCCGATCCTCGTGCAAAAGGCGGATATGATGAAAAACGTGCATCTGGCGGGCCTCATGTGCATCGCGCCGAATTATGAGGACGTGGAGGAATGCCGCCCGTTGTTCCGCGAAATGCGGGAGATTTTCGACCGCCTGAAGGAGTTTCCGTTGTTCTCATCTGAGATGAAATATCTGTCCATGGGCATGACGCACGATTACCGGATCGCCGTCGAGGAGGGGGCCAATCTGGTACGCGTCGGCACGGCGATTTTCGGGGCCAGGCAATACTGAAAGAAAAGCCTCCCTCCGGGAGGGAGGTGGCACGCCGAAGGCGTGACGGAAGGAGGTTGTAGATATTAAGGAAGCACTGAATAAGTCCCGCCGCGCCCCTGACGGGTCTTTTTCCGTCATGCTGCGTCAAAGTGCTCTCGACGTAGCTCTGCTACGACTTCGAGCACTTTTCCTTGCCTGACGAAAAAATCCCTCGACAGGGCCACGACTTGACTTAATCAGTGCTTCCTTAACGATGGGCGAACTTCACGTATTCAGGAGATAGTTTTTCCGGAAATCCTCGACGATCTCCGGCAGATTGCTCGGAAGGATTCGAAGATCATAGCCGATCAGGAGCGGGGAGGTTGGAAAGCGCGGCATGATTTTGGCTGCGATTTTCCTGCCCGCATGATAGAAGAATATATTGTAGCTGTCCTCGCTTTTTTTGAAACGGTCGCAGACGTAGGCGACCGTTTTTTGCATGAGGTCGGCGAGAGCGTCTGCCGCGTCGGAAGCGGCGATCAGGTTGAACTCGCCGAAGCCGAGACGAGGGCGGGTGGCGGCGTTCAGTATCGCGCCGTCTTTTTCGATAATCGTCAGTCCCTCGAAATCCTCCTCGTCGGGGAAAAGCGACGTGTCTATGGCGCCGCGGAAGCCTACGAGCTGCATATGCGCGTGGCGCATGGTGCCGCCGGAAAGGTGGCCGTGGTTCTTGAAGAAGATGACGGCGCTGTATTTTCCGCTCGATTCCATTTCCAGCCATTTCGCGACGCCGAAGCGGACGACGCGGCGCATGTGCTCTGTCGTGTAGTCGGGCATGTCGACGCCGCAGCGGTCGGTCTCGACGAGTACGAGCTGGTCGGCGTCCGCGAGGACGTCGTATTTATTTTTCAGCAGGATGATTCCGCCTTTGTCCGTCGCGTAAATGTCCGTCAGCCCCTCGGGGCGGCAGAAAGGACAGGCGTTTTCCCTGTGTATGATGTTTTCCGGTTTGTTGCGACCGATGTTCATATCGAATCGGATCAGGTTGATATTCATGAAGACTACCTCGAATTTTGCCGATACTACTGGAAACTGCGGCGGATAAATGGTATAATTTCTTTTACGTATGAAGCAAATTACGAACTGAACTTTTTATTATCATGTTTATTATAGTAAAGAAAAACGTTTTTGCAAAGAGGGGGTGACGGCAACGGAGGAACAAGAAAACAAGTCCACCAAAGGCGAATCCCTGATGAAGGGCACGTTTATCCTGACGATTGCCGGCATCGTCGTCAAGATCATCGGTTCCCTGAACTGGATTTTCGTGTCGCGGGTTTTGGGCGGCGAGGGAATCGGTCTCTATCAGATGGCGTTCCCGATTTACTTTTTTGCGCTTTCCGTTTCGACGGCGGGCGTGCCTGTCGCGATTTCAATCATCACAGCGGAACGTGTGGCAATCAAGGATATTTGGGGCGCGCGGCGCGTGTTCCATTTGTCGATGGTGCTGATGCTGGTTACGGGCGTTTTGTTTTCTCTGTTGACGTATTTCGGCGCCAGTTGGCTGATCGAGTACCAGTTCATCCGCGACCCGCGGGCTTATTATTCCGTGGTGGTGCTGGCGCCGGCGATTTTCTTCGTGACGCTTCTGGCCAGTTCCCGCGGCTATCTGCAGGGGTGGCAGCGCATGACGCCGACGGCGGTCTCGCAGATCGTCGAGCAGATTTTCCGCGTGATCACGATGGTGCTCCTGGCGCGGCTGTTCCTGCCGCAAGGTCTCGAGTACGCGGCGGCGGGCGCGAGCTTCGGCGCCTGCGCGGGCGCGGTGACGGGCCTTATCGTGCTTGTCTGGTATCATTGGCAGCTCGACCGTGATATCCAGCGCGACTATACGCCGGAGGAGCTTTTGCCCCAACCGGGCGTGGAGCAGGAGTCCTGCTGGAAAATCCTGCATCGGCTGTTCAAGCTTGCGCTTCCCGTTTCGGCGGCGAGCATCATGCTTCCCGTCGTGTCGAACCTCGACCTCGCCATCGTGCCGCAGCGGCTGGAGGTAGCCGGCTACACGGTCAACCAGGCGACAGAGCTTTTCGGGTATCTGACGGGTATGGCGGTGCCGCTGATCAATCTTTCGACGATTATCACGGCGTCGCTGGCGGTCAGCATCATTCCCGCGCTGTCCGAGGCGAGGGCGGTTGGTGACAGGGCGCGTATCTACGAACAGACCGCCGCGGGCATCCGCATTTCGCATTTCGTCTGCTTCCCGGCGTTTATCGTCGTACTGATGCTGGCGACGCCGATTTCGTCCTTGATTTATAACGCGCCGGGCGCGGGACCTGCGGTCTGGGCCTGTTCTTTCAGCATCGTGCTTCTGGGGCTTCATCAGGTCTCGACGGGCATCCTGCAGGGGCTGGGCCATCCGACGATCCCGATGGTCAATATGATCCTGGCGGCGGTAGCGAAGGTAGTTCTGAACTGGACGCTGACGGCGATTCCTGCGTTGGGCATTCTCGGCGCGGCATTCGCTACGGCGGCGGATATGGGCGTCGCGGCGTTCATCAATATGTTCTTCATCTATAAATACGTTGGCTGTTCGATGGAGTGGAAGCATCTCTTTAAGGCGTGCTGCGCTTCCGTTGTCATGGCGTTTGCCGTGAAATTCTGCTATGATACGACGTTTGCGGCGTGGGGACTCAACGCGGTCTCTACCTTCGGGGCGGCCATTGTCGGCTTTGCGGTTTATCTCGTGGCTATGCTCGTGATCGGTGGAATCGGCGAGGAAGACATGGCGCGCGTGCCGATTGTCGGCCGTACGTTCATTCGCGTCCTGCGGCGCATCGGCGTCTTCAAGGCGCCGGAAGAGGATGCGACGGAGAAATGAATCATGAAACGATATGTCCTTATCTATAATCCAGTGTCGGGGCACGCGACTTTTCGCCACAGCCTCGATACGATCATCGAGGCGTTCCAGCGGCGGCAGACGGTGCTGGTGCCATATCGGACGAGTCCCGGAGACGATCTGCGCATGGCGGATTTTATTCGCGAGGTGAATCCGGAAGGCGTGCTGGCGGCGGGGGGCGACGGAACCCTGCATGAAGTCGTCAACGTGCTGATGAAGGATAAGCTTTCCCTGCCCATCGGCATTATCGGCAGCGGTACGTCCAATGATTTTGCCACCTATCTCGGCGTCAACAACGACCTTGAAACTTATTTCGACTGCATCGTCGACGATATATCCCGCCCGGTGGACGTAGGCTGCGCCAACGGGGAATACTTCATCAACGTGGCCAGCGCGGGGGCGTTGACTTCCGTCGCTCATGAGGTCGACGTGCGGCTCAAGCACGCGATGGGGAAGATGGCGTATTATCTGCGCGGGATCGGCGAAATCCCAAAGCTGCATACGCTTCATCTGCATATCAGGGCCGACGGTGTGGAGACTGAAACGGGCGCGTACCTCTTTGTTATCGTCAACAGTTCCGTCGCGGGCAGTATGCAAAATGTGGCGATGGACGCGGAAATCGACGACGGGAAGCTGGACCTTCTCGTGGCGAAGGATTCGAGTCTCACGGAGTTCATGGCGTTGGCGAAGGACGTCGTTTCCGGGACGATCAAGCCGGATGAAAAAAACCTGCTGCATATACAGGCACAATCCTTCATCGTGGAGGCGGACGAGCCGACGGAGAGCGACCTTGACGGCGAGCGCGGCCCGGCATTGCCGCTTCACGTCGAGACGATAAAGCGCGCCATTCGTATCTATACGATGATGGAGCAGGGGAAATCATGAGGGGGACGTATGACGGATAAGAATAAGCTCGGATTTGAAACAGCCGCACTGGACGACGAAGCCTCCGCGCTCGTCATCATCGACCAGACGCGTCTGCCGAATGAGCGAAAAATCCTGCGGCTGACGACGCAAAAAGAAATATGGGACGCGATTTATCTGCTGCAGGTGCGCGGCGCGCCTGCCATCGGCGTGGCGGCGGCCTATGGGATTTATCTCGCGGCCAGGGGAATCGACACGACGGATTACGACGTGTTCGTAAAGAAATTTTCCGCGGCGCGGGATTATCTGAACTCCGCGCGGCCGACGGCGGTCAATCTCTCTTGGGCGCTTTCACGCATGGGAAAGATCGTCGAGGCGGGCAGGGAAGACGGCGTCTCGGAAATAAAAAAGCGCCTGTTGGCGGAAGCGCGCGCCATACAGGCGGAAGATATCGAGATGTGCCGAAAGATCGGCGAGCACGGTCTTTCGCTCCTGCAACCCGGCATGGGCCTGCTCACGCACTGCAATGCCGGACAGCTCGCAACGAGTCGCTACGGCACGGCGACAGCGCCGATGTATCTGGGGCACGAGCGCGGTTACGGCTTTCGCATCTTCTGCGACGAAACGCGTCCGCTCTTGCAAGGCGCACGGCTGACCGCTTATGAGCTTTCCGAGGCGGGAATGGACGTAACGCTTCTTTGCGATGGCATGGCGGCCTCGGCGATGAGGAACGGCTGGGTGGACGCGGTATTTACCGGAGCCGACCGCGTGGCGGCAAACGGCGACGCCGCGAACAAGATTGGAACCTTCCCGCTGGCTATTGCCGCGAAACGCTTCGGCGTCCCGTTCTACATTTGCGCGCCGTCCTCAACCGTCGACCTGCATACGCCGACGGGAAAGGATATAAAAATCGAGCAGCGTCCGGCGGAGGAAGTTACGACTATGTGGTACAAAGAACGTATGGCGCCGGAGGGCGTCAAGGTGTTCAATCCCGCCTTCGACGTGACCGACGCCGACCTGATCACCGCGATCATCACGGAAAAGGGCGTGCTGCGCCCGCCGTTTACCGATTCGCTGCGCGCAGCAGCAAAAGCATGATGCAGCACAGGCATAGCAAAACCCCCGCTCGACTTGAGCGGGGGTTCAATATTTCCTTAACGTTATCTTGCCGTCGGCCTCGGAAGTGCCGTCGCTACATCGACGCCGTTCGGGACATACAGCATCATGACCGGAGAGACACGGCGCGCCGCGCAGTCAAGCACATAGGAAACGCCGTTGATGAAATCGAAAATCCGCTGTTGCTCCTTCGTCTCCACGCGTTCGAAATTCACGATGGTCGCGCGGTTTGCGAGGAGGTCGTCCGCGATGCGGGCCACCTGTTCGAAATTCGACGGTACATGAATCTCCATCGCCAGCTCCGGCACCTTCGTCGTGTGCACCGTAAGCTTCGGACGCTGCATCGTACCGGTGCCCGCAGGAACAAAAGCTTTGGGCTTAGCCACTGGTGCAGCAGAAACAGAAGCGCCGACGGCGGCCTTTTGCGGCTCTGCGATTTCTGCTTCCTCCTCTTCGAGCTCTTCGAACTCGTCTTCGTCGAAATCCTCTTCGCTGATGTCGATCCACTCTTTAAGCTTGTCTAATCCCCACATAATAATTCCGCCTCCACTGCCTGTTGACCCCTTTTTGGAAACTTCCCCTCTGAAAACCGTTTGCCTCTTAGGACTCCCCAATCCTATGAATCCGCGTATTTACACGGCTTCGACGAGGCTCGCGCCCGAATCCCCATTCAGACGCGATAAGATAATTCCATGTTGCCATTGATGGTAATTTACACTATACCGCATTTTTTTGTCAGATGCAAGAAAAAAATTCCCTTGGCGGGAATTTTTTCATGGAAATTTCACAAACGCAACCGTACTTGTGCATTCAAGGAAATGCAAATTCCCTTACGCCTTCGCGGCTTTGACGGCATTTTTCCGTGTCCGGCCGCGCGTCGTGTGGTCGAGAACCGCTTTGCGGAGACGGACGTTTTGCGGCGTGACCTCGACGAGCTCGTCTTCCTTGATGTATTCCAAAGCCTGCTCCAGACTCAAAATACGCGGCGGCGTCAGACGGATCGCTTCGTCGGAGGAGGAGGTACGCATATTCGAGACGTGCTTCTGCTTGCAGGGATTGATGTCGATGTCGAGCTCACGGGAGTTCTCTCCGACGATCATGCCCTCGTAGACCATCTGCCCCGGCGAGATGAACATCGTGCCGCGATCCTGCAGCGTATAGATGCCGTAGCCCGTCGTCTCCCCCTGCTCGAAAGCGACGAGAGAGCCGTGCTCGCGGCCTTCCATATCGCCCTTGTAGGGCGCATAGCCATGGAAAATGTGGCTCATGATACCGTTGCCTTTCGTGCTGGTCAGAAGTTCCGAGCGGAAGCCGATGAGCCCGCGTGCCGGAATGATGAATTCCATACGCATATAGCCGTTGCCCTCGTTCATGTTGGAAAGCTCAGCCTTGCGCTTGCCAAGCAGCTCCATGACCGTGCCCATGTATTCCTGCGGCACCTCGACGGTCAGGTTTTCCATCGGCTCGCACTTCTGGCCGTTGATCGTCTTGTAAATGACCTCCGGCTTGCCGACTTGCAGCTCGTAGCCTTCGCGGCGCATGGTCTCAATCAGGATGGAAAGATGAAGCTCGCCGCGGCCGGAGACCTTGAATGTGTCCGCCGAATCCGTTTCTTCGACACGGAGCGCGACGTTCGTCTCGACTTCTTTGAACAGGCGGTCGCGGATATGGCGCGAAGTGACGAATTGGCCTTCGCGGCCTGCAAACGGGCTGGTATTGACGCCGAAGGTCATCGAAAGCGTCGGTTCGTCGATATTGATAGTGGGCAGCGCTTCCGGGCTTTCCGCGTCGGCCACCGTCTGACCGATGCGTACGTCGCCGAGTCCTGTCAGTGCGACGATCTCACCGATGTCAGCGCTTTCCGTCTCGACGCGCTTCAGACCCTGGTAGACGAAAACCTTCGCGATTTTCGCCTTCGTCTCGCCGTCGCCGCCCAAAAGCACCACGTTTTGATTCGGCTTTGCCGCGCCGCGCATGACGCGGCCGATGGCCACTTTGCCCACATACTCGTCGGCGTCGAGCGTCGTCACCATCAGCTGCAGGGGGCCGTTCTCGTTTCCCTTCGGCGCGGGGATTTCCTTTATGATTGTATCCATCAGCGGCGTCAGATTGTCGCTGGAGTCTCCCATTTCAAGCTTCGCGATGCCGTCCCGCGCCGCGCAGTATACGACGGGGAAATCCAGCTGGTCGTCATCCGCGCCGAGCTCCATGAAAAGCTCCAGCACCTCGTCGTAAACGTCATCCACACGCTGGTCTGGGCGGTCGATCTTGTTGATCACCACGATCGGCTTCAGCTTCTGCTCCAGCGCCTTCCTGAGCACGTACTTCGTCTGCGGCATCGGGCCTTCGAAAGCGTCCACCAGGAGCAGAACGCCGTCGACGAGATTCAGCACGCGCTCCACCTCGCCGCCGAAGTCCGCGTGGCCCGGCGTGTCGACGATGTTGATTTTTATATCCTTATACATAACGGCGGTATGCTTAGAGAGAATCGTGATACCGCGCTCGCGCTCGATATCCCCCGAATCCATCACGCGCTCCGCCACCTGCTCGTTGGCGCGGAACACATGGCTCTGCTTCAGCATCGCGTCCACCAGCGTCGTCTTGCCGTGGTCGACGTGCGCAATAATCGCCACATTCCTCAGTTTTTCGTTCGTGCTCATGCTGCTCTGTCTGCCTCCTGTGTTTCTTACAATATAAATATACGGTAAAATTCAGCTCCACTATATTAGTATAATCCTTTGCGCCTGTCAAGAAAGCATTTTAAGTGGAAAAACAGGAATGGGATAGGCATTGGCAGTAAATTCGTGTATAATAAAACTAAAGATAAAAGCGAAAATTTACAGAAAGGGGAGAAACATATGAATATGGTACATGTGCAGATGGACGTTCCGGAAGCATTGACGCAGTTCATGATGTTGGAGGATGAGCATGAGCGTACCGTCCGTAATGCGATGATGTTATATCCGTTCATTCAGCGGGGTGAGATTTCACATGGCTATGCGGCGGAAGTGTTGGGGATTCCCAAAATGGATCTGATTGCTCTGTATGGGAGCTTGGATTTGCCTTTTTTTACGCAGTCGGAGGAGGAACTAAGAGATGACCTGCAAACGCTGAAATCGTTGTGGGGAAGAGTTTCATGCTGATCGTATCGGACACGACGCCAATTATTTCTTTGATGAAAATCGGACAATTGGAGTTGCTGAAGCGAATCTTTGGCGCTGTTGTTATTCCGGAAGCCGTTCATGATGAATTAGTTCGTAATTCCAGTTATGTGGACGAGGCTGCTCTTATTGCAAAATGCGGTTTCTTGGAGGTTCGCCATGTGGCTGAACGAAGGACGGTAGCAGAGCTATTGAGAAAAGAACGATTGGATGAGGGAGAGAGCGAAGCCATCATATTGGCGAAGGAACATAACGCTGATGTTTTGCTGATGGATGAAAAGCGTGGCAGACGGGTCGCGAAGAAATTCAACATCAAGATTACTGGTACTGTGGGTGTGCTGTTATATGCTTACGACGAGGGTTTGTTGTCTGGAGACGAAGTGACAAAGTGTATGGAATGCCTGCTTGAAAATAATATCCGCATGAGCAAGTCTTTGCATATGGCGGTGAAGAATCACCTGAATAAAGGAAGATAATCGATGGATAAATTGATGGAAACCGTACTTTCCATATTGGCGGGGTCGAAGGTCACGCTGGAGATATTTATTTTGACGCTGGCGATGTCGCTGCCGCTCGGGTTTTTCGTCGCGCTGCTGCGGCTGTCCAACATCCGGCCCGTGGCGGTCCTGATGGACGTCTATATCTGGGTCATGCGCGGATCGCCGCTGATGCTCCAGCTCCTTTTCGTATACTTTGCGCTGCCGATGGTCGGCGTGCGGTTCTCTGACATTGCGGCGGCGCTTCTTGCGTTCACATTGAATTACGCAGCGTACTTCGCCGAGATTTTCCGGGCGGGGATACAATCGATCCCCCGCGGACAGTACGAAGCGGCGAAGACGTTGGGCATGACCTACTCGCAGACGATGCGGCGGATCATCCTGCCGCAGATGATCCATCGGACGCTGCCGCCGATCAGCAATGAGACAATCAACCTCGTCAAGGATACGTCGTTGATCTATATCCTCGCGATGAACGACCTTTTGCGCGTGGCGCGAACCATCGTGCAGCGGGATTTCGACATGACTGCGTTCTTTGTCGCGGGCGCGTTCTATCTTGTCATGACCGCGGTGCTGACGGCGATTTTCAAGCGAATGGAGGCGCATTATGGGAAATACGACGAATAATGCGGAGTACATGCTGCGCGTTCGCGATATATACAAGTCCTTCCATGATAACATGGTTTTAAAGGGGATCTCCCTCGACGTGTGCCGGGGCGAAGTGCTTTCAATCATCGGGCCGTCGGGGTCGGGAAAGAGCACGCTGCTCCGTTGCCTGAACCGTCTGGAGACGATCGACAAGGGTTCGATCGAGGTGAAGGGAGAATTTCTCGTACAGAACGACACCTCCGGCCGCGCGGAGTACGCACCGAGAGAAAAAGCGCGGGAGCTGCTCGGCTGCATGGGAATGGTGTTCCAGCAATTCAATCTGTTTCCGCACATGACGGTGATGGAAAACCTGATGGAAGCGCCGATGCAGGTCAAGAAGCAGACCCGCGAGGAAGTCCAGCCTGTGGCAGAAGCACTTTTGCAAAAGGTGGGGCTGTATGAAAAGCGCGACGCGTACCCGTCGAGGCTTTCCGGCGGGCAGCAGCAACGAGTGGCCATCGCGCGGGCGTTGGCGATGAAACCGGACATCATGCTCTTCGACGAGCCGACGTCGGCTCTCGACCCGGAGCTGACGATCGAAGTGTTGAAAACCATGCGAGAGCTGGCGGCGGAGCATATAACGATGGCGGTGGTAACCCATGAGATGACTTTCGCACGGGATGTTTCGAATCATGTGATTTTCATGGCGGACGGAGTCATCGTCGAGCAGGGCCCGCCGTCGGAGCTATTCGGGAATCCGCAGGAGGAGCGGACGCGGACTTTTTTGGGCAATATGCTGAAATAGGCAAGGAAAGCACGGCTAATTATGGCCGTGCTTTTCTGTGAAATATAAGAATGAAATATCGTGCATAAAAACTCATTATTATTAAAACTGTGCAATGCCATCTTGCACAAAAAATAAAAAGCACTATACTATGCAAAGAGGGGGTGCGCGCCATGATGTTAAAAAGGGAAATCTATCTTGAACGAATACGTCCGTATTATGAATCTGATATTATAAAGGTGATTACTGGCGTCAGAAGATCTGGAAAGTCGGTTCTTTTGGATACCATTCGAGATGAGTTGATTGAAAGAGGGATAAGCAGCGACAGGTTCATATATCTTAACCTTGAGGATATTGATTATGATTATATAGTGAATGCTTCGGATCTGAATAAAGAAATTAAGAGCAGAGTTTTCGATAAAGGGAAATATTATATTTTTTTGGACGAAGTGCAGCATGTGAAAGAGTTTGAAAAAGCGCTGGCTTCTTTTCGTGCGACGCTTAATGTTTCCTTGTTTGTGACCGGAAGCAACTCTACGCTTCTGTCTGGCGAATTGGCAACATTGTTGACAGGCAGGACTGTAGAATTTGAGATATTGCCGTTCTCATTTTATGAAATGAAGCAGTACTATGTGCTGAACCGTATGGAATGGAGCGAGGACCTTTTTCAGGATTACTTGAAATGGGGGGGGTTTCCGCTCCGGTTTGACTATAAGAATGATGAGGCAATTCACAGATACCTGAGAAATCTCTATGAAAGTATTGTGAACAGAGACATTGTCGGAAGAAGCAAAAGTGCGGACAAGAAAACTTTTATGGATATTTCGCTGTATATTCTTGCTAACGCCGGAAAAGAACTGTCCATTGATAATATTATTGCGGCCTATGAGAAGGGAAACAGAAAAATCTCAAGGCGTACGATATACAATTATCTGGAAAGGATGAAGAAAGCCTATTTGATTCATGGCGTCGGAAGATACAATATTGTCGGCAAGTCTGCTTTAAGCAATCGCGAAAAGCAGTATGCCGTCGATACGGGATTCAGAACGATCAATACAAATACAATCAACTTTGAAGATAGTTTTTTCCTCGAAAATATTATATATAATGAACTGATTACAAGAGGCTATACTGTTTTTACCGGAAAAACATATAAGGGAGAAATTGATTTTGTGGCCGTTAAAGATGGAAAAAAGTGCTTTATACAGGTAGCGTATCTGCTGCCTACGGAGAAAACGATGCAAAGGGAATTTGGAGCTTATGACAGGATAACGGATGCGTCCCCGAAGCATGTGATGTCGCTTGATAAGATGGACATGAGCCATGACGGCATCATTCATCTGAACATTATTGATTTCCTGCTTAGGAAAAAAGATTTAATGCTTACCTGATTGAACGTCGTGATATTTCTTGCGAAGACGCTGGCCTAATGATATAATAATATGATAACGATAAATATTAACTGTAGATAAGCGATTGCATGAGATGGTATTTGTCAATCGGCACTGGATTATGCACTCGGAGGTTTTGATGGTTCGTATTATATTTATGCTGCTGTGTTTGCTCGGCGCAATGCTGCCGCAGCCTGCGGAGGCGGCGACGCCGTTCAGCGAGAAGGCGGCGAAGCTGTCCGGGATTACAGCGGTGCGCATGGCCGGCTCGATGGAGCGGCTTCGCATCGTGCTGGACGCGAACAAGGAAGTCGATTATTCCATCATGGAACTGTCGAATCCGTCGCGCGTCGTCGTCGATCTGCACGGCGCGTGGCTGAGTCCGAACGTCGCGAGGGAGACGGTGATCGAGAGCCGGTTTGCGAGCAAGGTGCGCGTGGCGCAGTTCAATGAGAATACAGTGCGCGTCGTTGTGGAGACGACGATGGGCAAGGGGCAGTACGATGTGTTTTCCCTCGAGGGAGGGGAAATCCCGTACCGCGTCGTGATGGATTTTGGCAAGGTTGGAAGGGCGAAGGACGATTCCCACGGCGGGACCATAACAGACGACAGGGTAGGCCCGGGCGAGCCTTCGGCGGAATCGAAAGAAGAGAAGAAAGCGGAGCAGCCGGAGAAACCGGATCAACCGGAGAACTCGAATACAGCTTCTGGGACGGAACCGGGCGTGGAGCCGGAAAAGCAAAACCCGCCGACGACAGAGACGCCGGGCAGTATTGAGAAGAAAGATAATAAAGAGAACACAGATAACAAAGAGAACAAAGATAGTAAAGAAGAACGGCCGACGGAAAAGCCGGGCAACGGCGGCAAGGAGAAGCCGAAGCCGGAGGAGAAAAAGCCGGACGACAACGTGGAAGCGCTGACAGAGGACGTGGAATTCTCGCCGGGCCTTAAGGGCAAAAAGATCGTGATCGATCCCGGCCACGGCGGCGAGGATTGCGGCGCCATCGGTCCTTCCGGCGTGACCGAGAAGAGCATCACGCTCCAGATCGCGAAGGAAGTCGAGAAGATGCTCAAAGAAGCCGGCGCGAAGGTCGTGATGACGCGCACGACGGACACGGAGGTCTCCCCGAAGCACCGGC
Source organism: uncultured Selenomonadales bacterium (assembly GCA_946183785.1). GTDB lineage: Bacteria > Bacillota > Negativicutes > Selenomonadales > Selenomonadaceae > RUG12372. The sequence goes on from CAMHCS010000020.1 coordinate 48,261, forward strand.
AGGCGACGGACGTGGACGAGCTGCAGGCGCGCTGCGATGTGGCAAACAAGGCGAAGGCGGATATCTTCATCTCGATCCACATGGATTCCTTCACCAGCAGAGAGGCTTCCGGCACCACCGGGTATTATTACACGAAGGGTTCTGCGGCGAGCAAGCGGCTGGCGGCCTCGATCCAGTCGGAGCTTGTCGCGCAGCTCAGGACGACGAGCCGGGGCATCAAGACCTGCAATTTCTACGTCGTCAAGCATACAAAAATGCCCGCGACGCTGATCGAGGTGGCATTCGTCTCGAACCCGAAGGAGGAAAAATTACTGAGTTCGAAGAAGGGCGTGCAAAAGGCCGCCATCGGTATTGTAAAAGGCATATCCGATTTTTTCGGGGAGTAATATATCTATCTTGCCTTCCCCCATGGGGTCGCGAAGCGTCGTAACTTAGCCTTCCCCTCTGGGGAAGGTGGCGCGCGTAGCGCGTCGGATGAGGTCTTGTAGTGTATCGACTGATGCAAGTGCTACGTCGCAGAACCTCACCCACCGCCTGCGGCACTAAACGTGCCACTGGCACGTTTAACTCCTCCCCAGCGGGGAGGGCAAGATATTAGCATGTAAATCAATTCTTATATAGAAAGAAAGGAAATGGTTATGGAACTCGAAAATACGGCGAAACAGAGATTAGAAGAGCTTCAGAAGGAAGCGCAGGAGGCGGCGGAGAAGCGCAAGAAGCAACTGATGAAGCGGGAAGTCCCGGCGCGGCGTACGCTAAAGAACGCGCTGGCGACGATGACGCGACAGGAGCTCGACGATATCCGCTACAACGTCGGCCTTTCAGGCACCAGTAGCATGAACAAGGCGGAGCTGATTGAAAAACTCGTCCCGACGATCGTCGAATTTTCCCGCACATGGTTCGTCTCGCTGCTTGACGAGCAGTATCAGGCATTCCGTCATTTGGCGGCAAAGAAGGGGATATCGGCGGAGTTTCGCGCGGACGAAGCGAGGCTCGACTATTTCCAGAGCCTTGGCTTGGTGGCCAGCGGCGCGCATAAGGGCAAGCTGGCCTGGTATCTGCCGAAAGAAATCATGGAGGAATTTCAGGAACTTGACAAGAATCAGGCATTCCAGAAGGCCGTCGAGCTGAATACCGACGTTTTCCGCATTGCGGCGGGCCTGCTTTTCTATTACGGCGTGATGGATTACGACCGCCTCTTCGCGAAAGTGCGGCAGCATCTTGAGATCAGCACGGAAGAATTGAGCTTCTCGGATTTCATGAAGGTCATGTTCAACGGCTCGTGCTGGCAGAACCAGGTCCGTACCGCCGAGAAAGTCGCGTACTATTACACGGTGCTGGATCCGGGCAAGATCCTCGAGGCGCAGGACAAGATCGGCGTCGGCTTCGCGAAGCTGTCCTACGGACAGGTCTACGACGCGGGCGAGGAAAACTATATCGAGGCGACGAATGAATACAAAGGGCTGGCGCAGTTTTTCATGGCCGCCTACAAGATGGACGTGCTGCGCGCGGCGGATGTCGTTGGGCAGATCACGATCCTCCTGCAGAACGGCGGCGAGATGAAGGACGTCCTCGCTTATATCGAGAAGCTGGGCGAGCCGGAAAACGAGAAAGACATGGAAGCGTTGTCGCCGCTTTTGATCGGTTTCCATCAGTCGCTCCGCATGTGGAAATTCAAGGGCCATACGCCGACGGAAATCGTCACGGGCAAGCTCGATCCCGAAGGCGGCGAAATCATTTCCTTCGAGGCGGCGCGCCGCAAGAAAGCGAAGGTGGGCCGCAACGATCCCTGCCCCTGCGGCAGCGGCAAGAAGTACAAGAATTGCTGCATGAGGAAAGACATGGGTGAGGCATAGGCGAGGAGTAAATAAATTCCTTGCATTTTCTACGGAGATACCCTATAATATCTCATGCAATTCCTTTATTCCTTGATAGCTCAGTCGGTAGAGCAATCGGCTGTTAACCGATCGGTCGCA
>CAMHCS010000021.1 GCA_946183785.1 uncultured Selenomonadales bacterium
TTGTCCTTTGTGATTGTCCTTTTGTGTTTTCCACTATTTCTGGAGTAGAGCCAAAAATTTTTACTCCAAACATTTTTTGCGACAGCTCCATGTTCGTAGTCACTGAATTTCCAGTCTGCTCGTGAACGCCTTATCGTGCAAGAGATTTCCTGCAATCCATTTCACGCGAGGTTTCTTTTCCCCGTGATCTCGTCCAGCACGATTTTTCCGACGAGGACGTGGGGCAGGCTCTTGCAGTTCTCCAGCGGGAAATCGGGATAGCCGTATTGCTCGACCAGCAGGCGGAGCGCCTTTATGATTTCGGCCTCGTCCTCCGGGAATTCGCAGCGGCCGAAGCCGATCACGCTCTCATATCGCGTCGTGATCCCGTGCGCTGTTTTCTCGGTCTTGATGAAGATATCCCCTTCCACGCAGACGTTGGGATTCGCCCGCAACAGGTCGATCTTCATGCCTTCCTTCGCACAATGGAAATAGACGACGGCCTTCCCTTCCGCCATTTCCACGGCGGGCGTTATCGGAACGATGTAGGGGAAGGCCTCCCCCTGTATGCCAATCCGCACCGTATCGCACCGCGAAAGGATGTCAAAAATCTCATTGACGTCAGTGACTTCCCGTTTCTTGTTTCTCATTGGACGTGCCTCCTTTTTATTGGTTCATCATGATCGCAGCGTTATCGTTTCCTTTCGAGTTTGTATCCGGCAACCGTATACATGCCGAAGATAGCGACGAACAACAGCAGGAACACGACGGGCGGCCCGTCCAAAAGCAGCCGTTTCATATTCTCCCCCCACCTGCTTGCATTTTTCCTTTTAAGATTATTCATGCTCCCCGATGATCTTTTCCATCCATATCATATTGTACCAGCGATTAAATTTATAACCGCATTTGTGGAATGTCCCGACTTTTGCGAAGCCCATGTGCGCGTGGAAATGCTCGCTGTTCCTCGTCAGGTACTCATCCTCCTCGATGGGGTCGCCGATGCAGGCGTAGAGATTGGTGATGCCCCTACCCTTCAGGATGCGCTCCAGTTCCCCGTAAAGGCTTTTGCCGTAGCCGCACCTTTTCGCATCGTGCGCCAAATAGATCGTCAGCTCGGCGGAATGCTCATAGGCTTTCCTTCCGACAAACGGGTGCGCGTAAGCGTAGCCTTGGATTTTTCCGTCCTCCTCCGCGACGAGGTAAGGATAGGCTTTCAGGATATTCCCGATACGGCTTCGGAACTCCTCGACCGACGGCACATCGTATTCAAAAGAGATTGCCGTATGTTCCACGTAATAGGCGTAAATTTCCCGTAACCGCTCCGCATCGCCGACGGTCGCGCTTCGTATTTTCATTTCATGCATCGCTCCTAGAAAATCAATTGGATTTATCCTCTTTATACGTCGTATCTCCTATCTTGATTATAGATTTTTTCGCTTTTATTGTAAACGGCCCCCCATCGCCTAAATGCAATCCCCAGTAAAAAACACGCAACCCAAAAAAGGTGCGTGTTTTTCTTTGCCATGATTTTTCTGTTTATACGGAAATTTTCTATTCGTCTTTACGCAAGAATCTTTTTCGAGAAGTACCGCTCGGCGCGGTCGGCGAAGACCAGCACGATGTTTCCTTTCGCGCCGCTCGCCGCCAGCTTTTCTGCCGCCGCCAGCGTCGCGCCGGAGGACGAGCCTGCGAAGATACCTTCCTTTGCCGCCAGCCGTTTGACGCCCGCGAAGGCCTCGTCGTCGCTGACCTTGACGACCTGATCGACGAAGCTCATGTCCATCGTTTCCGCCACGAAGTCGTTGCCGATGCCCTCGATCTCATAGTCGCCGTGCTCTCCGCCGCCCAGCGTGGAGCCGATGGGATCGGCCAGCACGCCTTTGATGGCGGGATTTTTTTCTTTCAGATATTTCATGATACCGGAGAAGGTACCGCCGCTGCCCGCGCCGCAGACGAGGTAATCAATCTTCCCGTCGAGGTCCTCGAAAATCTCCGGACCCGTCGTCTCGTAATGGGCGCGCGGATTCGCCTGGTTCTTGAACTGCCGCATAGTTATCGCGCCGGGAATCGACGCCGCCAGTTCCTCCGCTTTCGCCTCGGCCATCAGCATGCCGCCGGAGCGCGGCGTCGAGACGATTTCCGCACCGAGAGCCTTCATCAGCGTCTGCTTTTCCACCGAGAATTTTTCCGGCACGACAAAGATCACGCGGTAGCCTTTATTCAGCGCGGCGAACGCGATGCCGAGGCCCGTGTTGCCCGCCGTACCCTCGACAATCGTGCCGCCCGGCTTCAGCCGCCCGGTCTTTTCCGCGTCGGCGATCATCGAGCGCCCGATGCGATCCTTCGCGCTGCCGCCGGGATTCCAAAGCTCCAATTTCGCAAAAAATCTCGCGCCCTCGGGTACGTCCACATGCGTCAATTCCACCAACGGCGTATGGCCGATCAATTCCTGCATAGATGCGTAGTAGCGCATATCATCTCGCCTCCGTTTCCCGGATCGCGTCGTCGATGTCGCGAATCAGATCGTCCGCGTCCTCGATGCCGACGGACAGGCGGATCAGCCCGTCCGTGATGCCGACCGCTTCCCGCGTTTCTTTCGGGATCGCGGCGTGGGTCATGGTCGCCGGGTGGCAGACGAGGCTCTCGACGCCGCCGAGGCTTTCCGCCAATGTAACGACGTGGAGCGCGGGGAAAAACTTGCGGATGTCGCGGTCCGGCGCAAGCTCGAAGGAAACCATCGCGCCGCCGTTTCTGGCCTGCTTTTTCTGCACGTCATGCCCTTGCGCCGTTTCGAGTCCCGGATAATAGACTTTCTTGACGGCGGGATGCGCGGCGAGATGACGGGCAATCTTTTCCGCATTCTCTGTGTGCCTGTCCATACGGACGGCGAGGGTGCGGATACCTCGAATGAGCAGGAACGAATCGAAGGGCGCCAGCACGCCGCCCGTGGAATTCTGGATGAAAGCGAGCCGCCCGGCAAGGGCCGCGTCCCTGACCACGACCAGACCTGCCACGAGATCGCTGTGGCCGCCGAGGTATTTCGTCGCGCTGTGCAGCACGATATCCGCGCCGAGGTCAAGAGGACGCTGCAGATACGGCGTCATGAAGGTGTTGTCGACGATGACCGTCGCGCCGTGTTCATGGGCGATTTTCGCCGTCGCTTCGATGTCCGTGACCGTCAGCAGCGGGTTCGCCGGACTCTCGATCAGGATGGCTTTCGTCTGCGGTGTAAAGGCCGCTTCAAAGGCTTTCGGATTCGTGGTGTCCGCCAGCGAGAACGTGACGCCGAAATGCTTGAACACTTTGTCCATCAGACGGAATGTGCCGCCGTAAACGTTTTCCGAAAGCAGGATATGGTCGCCGCTCTCGAAAAGACTCAGCACCGCCGTCTCCGCCGCCAACCCCGAAGCAAAGGCGAAGCCCGCCGTGCCGTGCTCCAAATCGACGATCAGTGATTCGAGAGCCGCCCGCGTCGGATTGCCCGTGCGCGAATACTCCCATTTAGGCGTACCGCCTATATTTTCCTGCGCGTAGGTCGAGGTCTGGTAAATCGGCACGTTCACCGAGCCCGTGCCGCCGTCCTCATGGACGCCGCCATGAATCAGCGCCGTCGAAAATCCCATGCCGCTCATGTCCGATTCCATATAAGTTCCCTCCAAATCTATGTCAATTCATCGGCTGTTTTTCCGCCAGGATAAAATGGATATTCTCAAACGCCTGCCGCTGGCCCGTCCCGTGACCGAAGAACCGCTGCTGGACGCCGGAAGGCGGCTCATGCTCGCTGACCGCGAAGCCCGCCTCGTGGAGCGCGCGCCAGATCTCGTCCAGCGTGCAGCCCGGCTGCATCGGCTCGCCAAGGCTCTCCGTGATGGCCGCCAGCTCCCGTACACGCTCCGGCGCGCGCTTGGAAAAAGTCGTCTCATCGGGGAAATCGAAAACGAACTGATCTCCCGCCGTCGCCAAAGCCCCGATCTCCCCAAGGAAATGCGACAACACCGGATAGGACAGATAATAGGCCACGCCCAGCAACGAGAAGAACGTAGGCGTTTTCATGGAAAAACCCGCCGCCATCAGTCGGTCCTCAAGCTCGTCCTTTGCGAAGTCCACCGGGACGAAATGGATTTTGCCCGCCGATTTCCATGCCAGTTCTTTCAGGCGTTCCTGCTTGTAGGCTTGGGTTTTCGGCAAATCCAGCTCAAAAACGGTAATCGCGGGATTCGCGTTCCGATAGGCGAAGGTATCCATTCCCGCGCCGCAGATCACATATTGCACGTGCCCGTGGGCTTTCGCGAAATTCTCCAACGCCTCCTCCGCAAAAGCCAGTCGCGGCAGCGTCACCGGAGTGAAGCAGCGATCCAGCGCCTCAAAGAGCCAGACGTTCTCAAAACCATATCGTGGCTTTGTAGGAAGCGCTGAAAACGCCTCGCGCAAGAGTCCGTCAAGACGCGCGTACTCTTCGCGTCCAATGATGTCGTAAGCCAAATAATCGTCGAATATCTTTTCCTGCCCCATCGTCGAGTGATAGGCGCGCGCAAAGGAGCAGAGCTTCGCTGTGATGCTTTCCTGCGCCGTAATCATAGAGAACTCCTCCTATCTGTTCTTCACGACTTCCGTCATGGCCGCTATATTCCCCACCGGCGTCTTCGTCGAGAGCCCGCAGGCCGGGGAAATGATGTCGATACCTTCCGCCACAAGCTTTTCCGTTACCGTCCGAATTGTTTCCGGCTCCTGCAGCTGGAGCGCGAAGGTACTGACGTTCCCCATGACCGTCAGGCCGTCGTATTCCGCCTTGATGGCTTTCAGATTCACCATCGCGTCGGTGCTGACCGCGTCGCTGTGAAGCTCGGGCAAATACTTTTTCACCGCTTCCATGCGCCCGCAGATATGGATGATGGCCTTCGCGCCGCGCCCATGAATCTCGTCCGCGAGCCGGTTCAGATACGGCACCGCGTAGTCGCCGAACATCTTCGGCCCGAGGATCTCGCCCGTCGCCGTCGGATCGGCAATCGTGATGACGGGGAAGCCGCTCTCGATCAGTACGCCCGCATATTCCACCAGAAAATCCGTCACATAATCGAGAACGCGGTGCGCGTTTGTCTTGTCCTTGCGCAATTCTTTCAGGAACGTCATCGGGTCGACAATGGACGCGGCGGTGGAAATCGGCCCGGTCAGGCTGCCGATGACAGGCACGTCCGGATTTTGTTCCGCAATCGTCTGTCCCGCTTTCGCGATCGCCTCGACGCGCCCCTCGCGGACGAGCCGCTTCACGTCGCGGACTTCCACATCGGCGGCGGAAGCATATCGTTCTTTCGCAATCTTCGGCTCGCAGACGGGCGTACCGAAATCGATCTCGCTGCCCAGCACCTCGGCCTCCACCGTCATACAGTACGGGACGCCGAAATTCTCGAAGCCCGTCTTTTCCTCCACCGCCGACGAGAGCCGCGTCATGGCGTCGGCGTCGGGATGAACCTTCGGGAAGGAAAGCCCGAGCCCCTCGATTACATCCACCGTCGCGCTGTTCATCATGCCGCCGGGGCAGATGACCGGGGCACGATCCACAGTTTGCTTTGAAAGAACGCGAAGCAGGCGTTCCTTTGGGGAAAGGTCGTTCATGTCCGCCGCCTCCCTATGCTACGAGTTCCCGGGCAAGGCGCGCCGCCTCCGCCGCGTTCACCGCGTACACGTCCGCGCCGATCTTTTCCGCGAAGGCCGGGGAAATCGGGCCGCCGCCCACCACGACCTTGAAGTTGCCGCGTTTGGCTTCTTTTTCCAAGACCTCCAAAACCTCCCGCATCGCGGGCATCGCCGTCGTCATCAGCGTCGCCAGCGCGATGATCTCCGCATGGTGCTCCTCCGCCGCCCTGACAAACTCGGCGGCGGGAATGTCCCGCCCGAGATCGACCACGTCAAATCCCGCACTCTCCAGCATGATCTTCACGAGATTCTTGCCGATGTCGTGGGTGTCGCCCTCGACAACGCCGATCACCACCGTATGGCGCACGCTGTCTTCGCGCTTCTTTATATGCGGGCGCAGGATCTCGATGCCCGCGTACATCGCGTCAGAACAGAGCAAAAGCTCCGGAATGAAATATTCTTCTTCCTCATAAAGCCGCCCGACTTCCTCCATACCTGCGGACAGCCCCTTCTCGATGGCCTCGTAAGCGTCAAAGCCCTCGTCGACAACCGCCTGCGCCAGCTCCCGAGCCAAATCCTCGTCCATATCCACGACTGCATCCGAAAGCCCCTTGTGCAGCTCTTCTTCTCTTGCCATTGCTCATCACTCCTTATTTGTATAGAAACAAAAAAGAGGCTTCGGCGAATGCATACGCATTCCTCCGAAGCCTCCGTTTGTTCCGGTCAGCTCTTTTTGATGAAGATAGTATAAAACATAAAACATAGTTTGTCAATAGGGAATGTTTTATGCCGACATGCCACCAAGCAAAAACATCAGTTCAAAATCTCCCGCACCTGTGCGGCGAGGTCGCGTCCCTGCTCGTCTTTCGCCGTCGCCATAAGAAAACGACACTGCCCGCCGCTCTTATCGGCCCAAAGCCGTCCAAGCATATCCTTTTCCTTTGTATCGTCATTCGAGGCAAGATGCGCCCCTTTGTACTCAATAACGCAAATGAGGCCATTTTTCAGCTTTGCGACGAAATCCGGGTAAAAATTGTCCGTATGCGTTGGCAGCCAAAAAGAATACGACGGCTCTTTCTCGATATTCCGCACCCACGTCTCAACATTCGGGTTCGCGTCGATATATTGTGCGCACTGCTCTTCTTCCGAATTCATATCGCCAATCAGCGGATAGAAATGCTTGGAAAAGCGTTTCGCGCCTCGGTAAAACGCTTTCGCCGGATACGCCTCGCCAAAGGTCATCGCAACGTCCGGCGTCACACGTACCGCCGCTCTCTCCCCAAACAACATCCCCTGCATTCCCTTTTCCGTCGCCGCCTCACGGCAGGCATCAATGCGCTCGCCCAGCAGTTTTTCCAGCTTGAAACGGAGACGCACGAGATCGGCAAGCGGAGCGCCCTTTGCCCTTTGCAGCCAATTCACAACACGCCGCACATATTCCGCGAGGTCGGCAAAAGTCAAATCCAGCGGCAGCGTCCGCCTTGTCAGCCAACCCACGAGATCAATTTCCGTCCAATTCGTTTCCCCCTCGGAAAAGAGTGCGTCGCTTTGCGTGCCGACCAGCTTTTCCGTCACCCGATGCCCCATCACGTCAAATTCATAGACATGCTTCTCAAGGTCAAGACGAAAACAAGGCAACTCCGGGGATTCCGCAGCAATCGCCCAATCCTCGGGCAAAAAGTCTTCGTTATACGCCACGAAGGGACCGACGCCATCGCCGAAATCGAGACAAAGCTGAGGCACGGCAATCGTTTCGCCGCGCTCCATAGGCGACTGTGGACGGGTTGCAGGGACGCGTTTTTTTACAGCGTCACGCAGAACTTTTTGGTCTTTTTTCTTCGCAAATACCTTTTCTGATTGCTCCGCCAGTGCTTCCAAAGCGTCTGCGGAAACGTCCGTAATCGTTACTTCATATTTGCCGTCCGGCGTAATCTCGACATTCGTTTGAGGAATCGATGCGAACAGTCCTTCTTCCTCATCCGAAACCCCCGTCAAAATTTCATGGATCGCTTCCTGATTCGGCGCGTCGCTGACCTGAAAGCGCACTGTCGCTTTGCCCGTATCCAGTCCCGGCAGTTTCGGCTGCTTGTATCGGAGCGCCGTGTCCGCCTCCGCGTCCTCGAAGCCCATGCCGAGAAGATTGTCGCGGATTTTTCCTGCCGCCTCCATCCACTCGGACACCGCTACATTCGCATACGCCTCATTCAGTTCCGTGACTTCGCGCCGTTTCGCGTAAGGCATTCGCAGCACGCGCCCCAAAAGTTGCTCCGCGTCTTTCGGCGAATGAACCTTTGCCAGAGAGCAGAACACATAGGCAAAGGGACAATCCCATCCTTCTTTCAGCGCCTGCACTGTAATGACGTAGCGAATCTGACAGTCCCGCGAAAGGAGGTTTACGCCGTCCAGCTCGTGCTTCTCGCCTGTGGCGACGGCGACTTGTTCCTCCGGGATATGCGCCTCGTTTATCAGGTATTCCCGCACCTTCTCCGCCGTTACGTCCTTGTCTTTGTTCTCCGCTTGAAAAAGCGCGATTGGACGCACATAGTCCGGCTCGCCCGCTGCCAGCTTTTCGAGGCGGTTTCGCTGCTGTACGGCGGACTCAGCCGCATCCTCCCACGTCTGATGCTCAGTCAGCGTAATCGGCAGCTTGATCATTTCCTCGGCTTTGAGTTCCGACGCGCTGACCGTGTAAAGCACATTGGAATTTTTCGCAGGCGTCGCTGTCAGTTCCACGATGACGGACGGGCGCAGACGATTCAACACCTCGACGCTGAGATCGCTCTTGTGGTTGTGCGCCTCGTCGATAATGACCAGCGGACGAATATATGCAAGCAGATTGCGGAACGTCTGATAGCCATATTCCGTTTCGTCGAAATACGGCTGTTTTGGTATGTCGCGGAAGCACGGCACCAATGTTTCATGGTAATCATAGACTTTGCGGTTTTTCTTGTCTTCGACGCGAAGCGCGGCAAACGTCGCCACGAAAATATTTACCGCGCCCGTCACATCCTGCGGGCGAAGTCGCGTAAACTCCGTAATATCATAGACGCGCACATTGTTTCCAAAGGCCGCCGTCAGCGCCTCACGGTTCGGGTGGCGCACGTCGTTCAGCGTTTTCAGCGTCTGCTGCCGGATCGTGTCCGTCGGCACGAGCCAAAGCACGAAGGGATATTCCCGCTCCAAAAAGTTTTCCGCCGCCAGCTTCACGACATACGAGCCTAAGAGTGTCTTCCCGCCGCCTGTGGGCAGACGCAGGCAGACATAGGGTACATCTTCCAGACCGGAAAGCGGCACGTAATTTCTTTCATAGCCCTTTGCCTCCTGCTGATTCTCAAAGGCCGTCCCTCCCCCGATCACCTTCGCCTCGGTCAGAAACGCGGCTAACTTACGAAGCGTCTGCTTTTGATAATTCTTAAGCTCCATGATGATTCTCCAAATAGCGACGAATCTCGCTTACAAATTCTTCCGCGTGTGCACATTGAATTTCAGCGTCCTGCTTCGCAACCACATAAAAATCCGCATAATCGCAATTATTGCGAACCTCAAAAGCAAGCGTCAGGTATTTGGAAAATCGTGTATCAAATATTTTTGTCTTGATAAATTCCCGTTGAAAATAACTGATAACTGCGGAATGTTTCGAGAAATCAACATTCCGCTCTGCCAATATCGCCCGAATCGCAGTAAAAATCGCATAATAGGAGCGGTTGATTGCATCCTTGTAATGTCCTTTGTCGAAGTTCTCTTTCGCTACAAGCAGGCGTTCCTCAGCAGATTGCAAGCGATAAATCGCCAAATTATTCAATTCGCTGCCCCTCCTTCACGATATTTCTGTAATATGGCAATATATGCTTGTATTCCTCAAATTCTCCCAAAGGAATCGCTTTGGGAGAAATCAATGCTTCATAATCCGGGTCGAATCCTTCCGCTTCATATACTACCTGTTCCATTTTTCTTTGCATAGGAAGCCGCTCCTCGTCCACGATTGCTGCAAAATCAATATCCGATTCCGCGTCGTAGTCCCCACGAGCGTAAGAACCATAAAGATACACGTCACGCAGTTTATCGCCAAATACACGTCGATAGCAATCCGCTACTTTTTGGCATATCAGCTCCAGTTTTTCCCTCTTCATGACCTTCTCTCTCCTTCCTACTTCTTCACCGCCGAAGGCGTCTGCCGAAACGTGATTTTCAGTTCTTTCAACCCCTCGTCCTGTATGCGGCAGCTTTCTCCGAAGATGATTTTCGGCCCGTCGTATGGCGGGAGCAACCGTAGCACCTTTCGGGTCAGTACGTTGCCGCCTTGCGGGCGCTTGTCGCCAAGCACGCCGTTATACAAGAGGTAATAGGCGACGCCCTTATGCACGCCTAAAAGTGAATTTTCGCCGACGTGACCGTATATCGGACGCGCTTCGCTGACTTCGCCCGTCGCCGCTTTTTCATCTTCACCGCCGACGTATGCCGTGTCCGTCTCCGCGTGCCAGATATGCGCGGCCAGCGCGGAAAAGGGCGCGCCTTTTTGCAGGCTGCCGTCCTCGTCGAAAAGCACTTCGCCGAGACGATAAAAGACGAACCCGCCGCCGCCCGTCCAGTTTTCTTCCTTCGAGATACCGCCCTCTTCGCCGTCAATCACTTTTTTCATGCGCGGCACGACGTGGGTGGTCGCGTGGTCGCCGATCTCAACGCCGATATACTGCCGCCCCATCTTCTGCGCGACAGCCGCCGTCGTGCCCGAGCCGAGAAACGAATCCAGCACGAAGTCGCCGGGATTCGTGGCAAGTTGTAAAATGCGTTGAATAAGACGCTCCGGTTTTGGTGTATCAAATACATCATCTTTGAACAACTCTTTTATTTCACGTTTTCCTTCTTGATTGTCGCCAACCTCATCACGAAACCATAATGTTTTGCATGAAATTCCTTGCTTTACTTCGGACAAAAATTTTTTTACTTGTGGAACGCTAGTCCCCGATTTTCCAAACCATATACGATTATCGGCTATCTTAGCGAGCATAACAGGTTCCGTATAAAGCCAACATCTCCCGCTTGGCAAAGTATACTCCTTTCCATTTGGGGCGTGTAAAACATAAAACTGAGTCGCTGTTCCGTGCCCCGCTTGTGCAGTCGCGTCAGATGGCTTCCAAACACCACGCGGATCATTATCTCTATTTGTGTATCTAGCGTTCATTTCATCCGTTCGTTGTAATAAATTGGGATGCCATATTTCTTTATGTCGCGCATAACAAAGTATATGGTCATGACTGTCCGACAACCATTTTGCGGCGTTTTGCGGAGAATATTTTTTTTCCCATACTACATTTGCAATAAAATTGCTTCGACCAAAAATTTCATCACAAAGCACTTTTAGATAGTGGCACTCCCGATCGTCAATGGAAATCCAAATACTCCCGTCCTCGGCCAAAAACTCCCGCAAAAGCTCCAAGCGCGGGTACATCAGCGAGAGCCAAGTCGAATGCTCCACGCTGTCGTCATAATGCTCAAAAGCGGAATGGGTATTGTAGGGCGGATCGATATACACGCACCGCACCCGCCCCGCGTAATAGGGCAGAAGCGACTTCAACGCGTCGAGGTTGTCCCCCTGCACAATGGCGTTCCCGGCGGAAAGGTCGCCATAGGAAAGGGACTCGTCCGAAAGAAGCAGCCGATAAGCCGCCCCCTTCGCCGCCGTCACCGCCTCCGCTTTCCCCGCCCAGTCGAGATTTGGCACTGTACTTCACTCCTCATAAAAATATGATTGTTCCAGTCCCTTGAAAATCACTTCGCGGTTTTCCGCGTCTTTCGTCAGATTTGCTTCGAGCAGCGTCCGAATCTCCAAGTCGTTGACCGGGCTGCGCTCCATCGCTTGGAGATATTTGTCCTTCGGTACGTTTTGCCAGTTCACGACCACGCCCAAGGATTTTTTGAGCATTTGATCGAGCCATATCCGCATGGAGCGTCCGTTTCCCTCCATGAACGGGTGTGCGACGTTCATTTCCACGTATTTCGCGACGATTTCTTCAAAGGTTCCCTGCGGCATTTTTTCTATCGCTGCAAGGGCTTCCCGGAGATAAAGGCAGTTCGCGAAGCGGAAATTTCCCTTCGCGATATTCTGGTTTCGTATTTCGCCCGCAAATGGGTATAAATCTTGGAACAGATATGTATGGATAGCTAAAAGCCCCGCCGTCGTGCCGATTTCGATTTTTCCGACGTCGCCCGACGCGTAAAGCCGTTTCGCGTTTTCCAGGCTCTTTGCGTTCAACTCCGCGATATTCATAGTTCCCCCGCCTTTCCTCTCAATTTTACCACGCCCGCACCGCGATGAAAAGCGCAAAAGTGACTGCTGTAAGAAGTGATTTGCTTCCCAAAATGATGTATAATAACATCAGTAAGAAGGAACGAACGGCATAGGGAGGCTGATGACATTGTCAAAGCACGGATTTTTTTGGAGGACATTGTTTGCCGTATTGCTCAGTTTTCTGCTGGTCGGCTGCGGGGGCAGCAATCCGCAGCAAAGATCATCGAAGCAAGGTTCGACGCAAACCTCACAAGCCACGCCGCAGGTGGATAAAAAAGCGGCATACGCGGAAATCAATGCATTATTAGACCTGGACCTTGTCAAAAAAGAACAGGATAAGGTTGGACGAACGACTTTCTATAAACCGTTTACCGGGCTCGGTTTATATCCGTCGTGGCAAGTGACACAAACAGACGATACCGTCAGGATGGACGCCATAATCATGGACGGAGGAAAAAGGGAAAACTCGAAAGAACCGGATGCTTTGGTATATTGGCATACTATCATCTTCTCGACGGATGAAACGAAATGGGAATATCAAATCCCCAACTGCGACGGCAAAACGGGCGGCGGAAAAGAAGTATCAGCGAACAATAAAGGAATATATGAATATTATAAGACGCCGTTTAACAATCTTTCCAGTGGGTATCGCCTGTTAGTCGAAGGAACCAATCCAACGATCAGATTAAAAGGGGTAAATAAACGCAAAGAAATTAAGGTGACAAAAGAAATGATTGAAGCGTTGAAAGTCGGTCTGCGATTGGATGAATTGTTCATAATGACGCGCGGGCATATAGAACGTCCGCAATGAGGCTCGCCAATACATCGATCACTTTATATGCGGCAATCTCTTGACATCGCAGCGGCGCTGACAAAAAGCCCAACGACAGCCGGAAAAGGCCCTCCCGAAACAGTCCATTGGACAGGTTCGGGAGGGCCTTATTTCTTGTTTCCTCAATATTTCGTCGGCGTATTGGACTCCGTCCGGCGCTCGTACTTCACGCCCGCGGCGGCGTTGAACTTCATCAGGAGCTGCCTGGAAAGCGTTTTCCAGGCTTCAAAGATTTTCAGCGCGTTGTCGCGCAGGGCCTCGGCGAATTGTTCCTTCGAGAGACCGGCGGAGGCGTTGACCAACCGCACGGAATTTGCCTCCGACCGCTCCACCGCATTTCTGACCATAGGCGACATAATGTTGAAATACCCATGTGTCAGCGTCATGACTTCATTGGAGGTCCAGTACATTTTCGCCGAATCGTAGGTATCACGCAGCGCGCGGTACTCCTCCGGCACCTTCGATACGGCGAAGGGAACGAAAGGATTCTCATAGGGCGTGTTCATGGACATCCAGACCACCGGAGACGGGAGCGCGTCATTGACCTGCGCGATATGGGTGTAGCTGGTATTCGACGAGAGGAAGGCCCGCTCGCCTATTTCGGCCTCGTAATGATACGGCGAACCATACATGCCCGCCAGCGGGCTCTTCGACTTGTCAAACTCGGTGCCCTGATAATAGTCGCGATGGATACGAGCAATATCCTCGACATTCAGCTTCTTGTCGGGACGGATCGAGAACGGGTAGGTTTTCTCGTCCCATTCCCCGACACGGGACGGAAGATTCTTCGACGGCGCGACGAGGTTCATCCCCCGCCAAACGCGGCGCTTGGAATAATACGGATGATAGAACTCCTTTGACTGCAGCGATTTCACCCAGTCCACGCGGCCTTCCTCGTCGTATGCCGCCCAGCCGACTTCCTTCAGCATTTGCGGCAAATTCGGATTGAAGATCTGGTTCGAATCGCCCTCCCGGACGCCTCGAATCCGAAACTGGCTCGTCTCGATGAAAAAGTCCCCGTCGGGGATCTTTTCCGCGATCCAAAAGCCGCCTTTGCCCGTCGGCGACATCTGCATCTCGAAAACCCATGCCTCTTCCCTGTCGGCGACAGCCAAAGTCTCACCGGAGCCCCAGAGGCCGTATTCGTCAATCAGCGCACCCATCAGCTCGACGGCTTCCCGGGCGGTCCTGCAGCGTTCGAGCGCCACGCGTGAGAGCTCGGAGGCGTAAAATATCCCGCCGCCTTCTTTGAACGGCACTTCGGGCAAATGCGCGGACATATCGGTGCATTCCCCCATCATCAGACCGTACTCGTTGACTATGCCATAATCGGCGTCCATATAGGAATAAGTGTGCTCGACTTCCGGGATATAGCCGATCGCTCGCGTACGGGGCCTGTCGGGGAAGTCGTAGTCCTCGCTGCGCTCCGGCGCGACGAGGTTCGGCTGGTCGTAAGCATTGTATTCCGGCAGGGCGCCCAGCGCCGCCGCCGAAGCATATACCGGGCGCATGCTGCCCGCCGGATGATCCTTCGCGGGCACATAGGCAAGATTCACCTCCCCGTCGTACCCGTCGTTGGAGTGGGAGACCATCATGCTCCCGTCCTCCGACGCTCCCTTCGTCACCACGATCACCGTGCAGGCCTTGGCGCTCGCCCCCAAGAGCAAGAACATTGCCAGTCCCAAAGCCAACTTTTTCAGCAAAAGAACCGTCTCCTATATGATTGATTTTCGACTCCGGTTCAAATTTTATCATATCTCTAGGAAAATGAACAGAAAAAACGCGCCCCGTCGAAAACATTTCCGATGAGGCGCAAAGCTGCAATTATCGCATTTCCACCGCGTTTCTCGCTCCGAAATTCTGGCAGCGCGGATTTCCTCTTTACTGACCGCCGTCTGCCAATACCTGCGAAAACGCCGCTTCCGGCTTTTTCACCAACCCCGAGGAATCCGCACATACCAGCAAACGTCGGGCGATATTCTATACAAAAACAATATTAGGCATATCGTAAGCAAGCAATAATTTGTCATGTGTCAAAAATTGCATTTTCTCTTGTTTTTCCTGGCATAACAAAATCTTGTCAAATGGGTCTTTATGCGGCGAAGCATTTTCTTTCCGACGAAGTTCCGCAAGAGTAAATATATGCGCGTCCGAAAGGCCAAGCTCAAGGTAGCCTGCTTCGCGACAATAGGAAGCCGCCTCCATTCCGTTCAATGGCATTTCCACTTTGTGCATCAAGTGCTTGAGTTCGGTTTCCCAGATCGAAACGACGCTGTAATATATCTCGTTCCCATCGTCTTCTATGATATTTCGAGCCTTTTGCGACAATTTGGAATCATTGGCCAAAGACCAAAGAATAATATGCGTATCCAACAATACCCGCATCAGAGATACCCTTCAAAAAGCTCGGCCACTTCAGAGTCCCATTTGTCAAAGTCATCGGGAACGATAAATTTCCCTTCGGCAACACCGATTCGTTTTTTGCGAACAGCCTCCGCACGCAAAGGGCCGCAATCTTGCGCAGGACGCATCAATTTTGCCAACGGCCTGCCGTTCCGGGTGATAAGCAAGGCTTCCGTCCCCTGCTGTTCCAACAGATTCAGTAAATTGGCAAATTCCGGCTGGATTTCCGGCAATTCGACTTGCATCATGACACATCCCTCCTTTTCGTTCATTGTATTACAGAAGTCGAGCCGTTGCAAACAAAAATTTCTTTTTTATCGTAGCGTCAGCTTGTAAATGCACCCGTTCGACATCGGGCAATAGGTGCGTTGAATGCAGCCGTGGCCGATGCAGCGGACGTCCGGCCTCTTGATGGCGTCCAGAAGGGCCTCTCCGTAAGTCAGGCCCGGTTTCGGCACGATGCGCTCCATCGTGCAGAAACCCGCCTTTTGGAACGCCACCGAGGTCTTGTTGCAGAGATGCAGCACCACGTTTTCCGTCGCGTGCTCGACGGCGTTCAAGACCTCATAGGAGATTTCGCCGCAAAGGTCGGTGTAAAGCTTCGGCGAAATGAGATCGGCGGCCACGGTCGGATCGGCATAGGAAAGCACGTCCACGCCGTGACGTTCCGCCTCTTTTGCGTAACGGACGAGCTGCGCCGTAATCCACGCGCTGAGTTCCCGCAGCTTTTCCCTTTGCCGGTACAACCCTTTATAGATTTGCTTCGACGGCACGAGCTGGCTCAACACCGTAAACGGCCCCTCGATGTTCAGGATGACCGTCTCGCCCATGCCGCGCAGGATCGTCGCCGCGCGAAGCACTTCCCGCACGCGTCCCGCAGAGAAATCCATTTCCGGCAGCGCGGGAATGTCCTCCACTTTCTCATAGCGGAACTTCGCCACCGCTGGGACGCCGTACAAGGAATTCAGCGATACCTCCGCGCCGAAGGCCTCCGCCTCGATGGTCACGCAGAAGGGCAGCTTGCAGAACACGTCGCGGTTCAGGCGCTTCACTTCCAGCGCCGCCTTCACCATGTCCTCGGCTCTGCTGAATACCGCCGCGTACCGTGCCCCCGCGTTGGAGCACATCTCCTCGGTGATGGGCCGCTCCGGCTCGCCCAGGCACTCATAGGTCAATTCCTTTTCCAGTTCCTCGTTCCAAGTCTCCGCCGCAGGCATAAGATCACCTCACTTGCAAAAAAAGGGCTTCGGAAAACGCGCCTGCGTCTTCCGAAGCCTCCGTTTTTTCGGTCAGCTTTCTTCCGTCTATGGAAGTATAAACGGTAAATCATACTTTGTCAATAGACAATCTTTTCACACTTCGATCATCGTCTCCAATGTTTCAAACAGCGCCTCCGGATCCACGGGCTTCGACAGGTGCGCGTTGAGACCCGCCTGCAAGCTACGCTGCACATCCTCGTCGAAGGCGTTGGCCGTCAGCGCGATGATTGGGATGGTTTTCGCGTCGGGGCGGTCCAGCGCGCGGATGGTGGCGGTCGCCGTCAGGCCGTCCATCTCCGGCATCCGCATATCCATCAGGATAGCGGCGTAGTAGCCCGCCGGATGCTCGCTGAACATATCCACGGCAATCTTGCCGTTCTCCGCGTGCTCTGGCTCCATGCCGCGCATTTTCAAAATCTGCATCATGATTTCCGCGTTGACAATCATGTCCTCCGCCAGCAGAATTCGCCGCCCGTTCAGGTCGGCTTTTTTCTTTCCCGCGGGCGTCGCCGCCCTCCGCTTTTTCAGGGTCTTTTTGAATTCCTCCAAAAGACTGCTGGTGAAGAGGGGTTTCGCGACGAAACTGTCCACTCCCGCCGCCAGCGCCTCATCCGTCACGTCGTCCCAGTTGTAAGCCGAAAGGAGGATGATGGCGCTTTCGTTGCCGATGACGCTGCGGATTTCCTTTGTCGTCGTTACGCCGTCCATTTCCGGCATCTGCCAGTCCATGATGATCAGGTTGTACGGCTCCCTGCGGGCGTGGCGCAGCTTGACAATTTCCAAGGCTTCCTTGCCCGACTGCACCGTCTCCGCAGCGATGCCAGCCTGCCCCAGCATCAGCTTGGCGTGCTCGCAGACAATGGGATCGTCGTCCACCACGAGGACGCTCATTTCTTGCGGCCGGATTTCCTCGTCACCTTCCTCCTCCGTGGACAGCTTCCGGTCGGAGTCCAAGAGCGTGACGGCGACGGTGAAGGTGGTTCCGACCCCCTTCTCGCTTTCCACCTCAATGGTGCCGTTCATCATTTCCACGATATTTTTCGTGATGGCCATACCGAGGCCGGAGCTGCCGTACTTGTTGCTTGCGCCGCTGTCCTCCTGGCTGAAAGTGTCGAAGAGCTTGGGCAGGAATTCCTTGCTCATGCCCACGCCGGTGTCTTTGATGACGAAGCGCAAAGTCGTCTTGCCGTCGAAGGAGGCCTGCTTTTCCACGAGAAGATCGACGCTCCCGCCCGGCCGCGTGAATTTCACCGCGTTGCCCAAAATATTGATCAGCACTTGGCGGAGCTTCACGCTGTCGCCGATATAGCAGTCGGCAATGGCTCCGGCCATGCGGCAATTGTAGGTCAGCCCATTTTCTTGGCACTGTCCGCTGAAAATCGTGTTGATCTGCCCGATGAGCTCAGGGAACGCGAATTCCTCGCTGTGGAGGATCATGCGGCCCGACTCGATGCGGGACATATCGAGGATGTCGTTGATCAGGGAAAGCAGATGGCGGGCGGAGCTTCCGATTTTTTCCAGATACTCCTTCGTCTTTTCGGAAATATCCGGCTCGTTCAAAGCGAGGCTGTCGAGGCCGATGATGGCGTTCATCGGCGTGCGGATCTCGTGGCTCATATTGGAGAGGAACACCGTCTTCGCCTTGCTGGCCTCCTCCGCCGTCTTCAGCGCCTCCGCCAGCGTCTCCCGTTTCTCGATGGCGTCCCGCATCTCGGCGTCGATGTCCGTGAAGCCGACACCCACGGCGTGAACCAGATGGTCGGTACGATCCTCGGCGTAACGGACGCCCGCCATGCGAAGCATCTCATAGCTCTCCGTGCCGCCCCGGCGCACCATGTAGCGAAGGACGATGATCGCGTCCTTTTCCAGCCCCGCGCGGATGGACTGCGGCTCGATGAACCGCAGGAACTCGTCCCGGTACTCGTCGGTCACATAACGGCGGGCGTACTCCGTGAAGGTCTCGCGGAAGGGGAATTTCTCTCCCTCCGTCGTGAAGTCCTCCACCGTGTCGTCCTTCCGGTAGCAGACGCCCTCGTCGGCGTCGAGGTTCACATGGTACACGCTGCGATAGTCGGAGGCAAGAGCCGTGATCATGCTGTCCTGCTGTGCTTTGAGCTGCTCTTGGGCCAAAAGCTCCTCCTGCAACGCCAACTGCTCTTCCAGCTCCTGCTGCTTGACCCGGTTCTCGGTCTCGGTGACCTCCTTTTCCAGCGTCATTTTCGCCGTGCGCCGCATCTCCCGGATCAGGATGGCGAAAATCCCCGCCAGCACCAGCGCCGTCAAGATGGACTGCATCAGGCTCCGCATGACGATCCCGTCGGAAATGGAACTGATCTGGTTGCTGATGACGCTCTCCCGAACCAGATAGGTGAGCATCCAGTCCGTGCCGCGCACCGGCACATAGCACATTGTCTCCTTGATGTCATTGTAAGTGAAGGAAACGACGCCGGCCTTCCGCGCCGCGAAATCCGCCCGCATGGTGTCGATGGTCTTGCCGTTCTCAAAGGACGCGCTCTCCATGGCCCGGAGCAGGTTGTTCTCGCTGGCGAGGCCGCCCAGCACCACATTCGTCAAGGCGACGCCCTCTGCCGTGTAAAGATTGCAGAAGGTGGTATTGTTGTTGTCAGATTGCAGAGAAATATTGGCCAACAGCCGCCCCATGTCGATCTCCATGAAGCAGGCGACGAGATGCTTCCCCTCAAAAGGCAACCGGTCCACAGGCACGGCAATAATGACCTTCTTGCTGCTGCCCTCCGGATTCTTGACGGAAATTTCCGGCCCGGAGAGGCGGTTGCAGTCAAACGGGTATTGGTCGATGTCCGTGCGGGTGCCCCGGGAAGTGTAAATCAGCCCGTCGTTGTTCACGAAGGCAAACTTCTCCAGCCCGTAGAGCTGCTTCATCCGCGCTTGATACGCCTGCAGCTTCTCCACGCTGCTGAGGTCTTCCTTTGTCATCAAGCCGATGGCGACATCCAGATTGCTGATGTATCCGCCGAGGGTGGAAGCCACGACCTGCGCCCGCCGCCCTGCCAGCTCGTCGAGATACAAAAGGCTCACGGAACGGACGGCGGTGTCCGTGTCCCTGCTGGCGCTCCGCCCCATCCAGAGCGTGCCCGCCACCAGCATGATCGCGAAAATCAGGCTGCCGATCACAGCCTCCCGAACCATTCCGTTTTTCTGTCCGAGGTTCATCCATCACACCTCCGTCGCTGTCCTCGAAAAAAACGATACGAATCTTATCTTCGACAAAATCCTCTATCATATATATCTTATTTCGCTGCGATTTGCAACGGATTTTCGTGGACGGGGAAGAAAACGGGCTGTGGCGCTATTGCAGATGGGGGAATTTCGCCTTCGCGTGGGGAATCGCAATCGCGTCCATGAATTTCTTTTGGAAATCAGGCTCGATCGCCGTCTCCACGAACTCGACCCGGCGCGCCACCTTCGCCGCCTCGTGCCGTTTCCCGACGTTCAGCAGCGCGATGCGCGCGCCGTCCCCGGCGGCGTTTCCTACCGCGTGGACGCGGGACAAATCGCAGTCTGGGAACATGCCGATGGCCATCGCGCTTTCCTTGTCGATGTAGCTGCCGAACGCGCCAGCAAGAATGACTTCGTCCACATGGTCGACGCCGAGTTTTTCCATCAGGTATTCCGCGCCGACATAGAGCGCCGCCTTCGCAAGCTGCACGGCGCGGATGTCGGCCTGGGTAATCACGATATCCTTGCCGACGGCGGTCTCCTTCGCCCACGCCAGCACATATTCGAGCTTGCCGCTTTCGCCCCGGCGCACGCGCGGCGTGTCGAGCTTCGCGTTGATGCGGCCCGCTTGCGAGATGACGCCCGCTTTGTGCATCGCAGCGATCGCGTCGATAACGCCGGAGCCGCAAATGCCCTGTGCGCCGATTTTCTGCACCGTCGGATGCCGGTCGCAAGGGACGGGGTACCATTCGTCCTGCCCGATGACTTTATAACGGGGCTCGTAACTGAGCGGGTCGATTTTCACTCGCTCGATGGCGCCCGGCGCGGCCCGCATCCCGAAAGCGATCTGCGCCCCTTCGAGAGCCGGTCCCGTCGCGCAGGAGGTCGAAAGCAGACGTTTCTTGTTGCCGAGGTCGATCTCGCCGTTGGTGCCGATGTCGATAATCAGCTTGATCTTGTCGCCGTTGTACGGTTCCTCCGCCAGCAGCACCGCCATGTTGTCCGCGCCGACGAAGCCCGCCTCCACGGGCAGTGAATGAACGTTGCCCGACGGATTGATGTTTACGCCAAGATCCCGCGCCTTGACGTCGAGCGGTGCCGAGGCCGCGGGGGCGAAAGGCGCCCGTCCGACATAACGCGGATCGAGCCCCAGCGCGAGATGGTGCATCGCCGTATTGTAGACGAGCACCATCTCGTCCACGTCCGCCGCCGAAAATCCTGCCTTTTCCGTCATGTCCGCCGTCAGCGCGTTCAATGCTTCGATGATGGAGGCTTGCAGCTTTTCCCTGCCCTCCGCCTCCGACGCCGCATAGGAAATGCGCGCCAGCACGTCTTCGCCGTAGCCGATTTGCGGATTCATGCGCGACGCTTTCGCGAGCACTTCGCCGGTTGTCAGGTCGCAGAGGAACGCCGCCAGCGTCGTCGTGCCGACGTCCACCGCCGCGCCGAGGCTCGTTTCCCGCTTCCCCGGCGCGACGCGGATGACCTCTTTCTCCTGCCAGATCGTCGCCGTCACCGTCCAGCTTCCCTCGCGGAGAATGTGCGGCAATTCCTTCAATACCGGATAATCGACGGAAAGATGCTTCAGCCCCGTTTCTTGTTCCAGCGCGTCGAGAAGGCGCTGCCGGTCGTCGCGAAAATCGGAAAGCGACGCGGCGGGAAGCGTCACCGTGATATTTTTCACCGCCGGGCGAACCTCGATTTTCCGTTCCCGCCCCTTTTCCAGGATGACCTGCTTCGCGCTCCGGCTCTCCTCCGGCACCGTCACGACGAGATCGCCCGAGAGGAACGCGTTGCACGCGAGACGATAACCGCGGGAAAGCTCTTCCGCCGTCAGGAACTTCTTTTCCACATCGCCGACGGGCGAAACGTGGTCGGCAGACGACACGAGGTTCAGCTTTTCAAAACGGCCCGTCTCGACAATGACGCGGCACTTTCCACAGACCCGCGCGCCTCCGCAGGCCGCCTCGATGCCGACGCCCAACGTCCGCGCCGCTTCCAATACGCTTTTCCCCGCCTCGATCTCGCCGCGCCGTCCCGACGGCTGAAAGACAATCTGCACCGTATTTGCCATGACATCATCCTCATTTCACAAGTTATGAACCCCTCCGCCCTACGGGAGAAACAGTCCACTGGACTGTTTCTCCCCTTTCAGGGGCGGCTTGGTATTACTGCCTCCCCTGAAAGGGGAGGTGGCGCAAAGCGCCGGAGAGGTTTTGCTATCTTACAATTGTTCCGTCGCCTCGACCATCGCGATCAACTGCTTCAGCGGCGTATTCGGCGCCACCGCGCAATCTGGCGAGATCAGCGCCGCGCCGTCCTCCGCCGACTTTCGCACCGCCGCCGCCACATCCTCGGGCGTACCCTCCAGCAGCGCCTTGATTGGATGAACCGCGCCGATGATTGGCGTCCTGACGCCCGCTTCGTCAAACTTTTGCCGCGCCGCCGGAATGTCCACCGCCGACTCCACGCTGATCGCGTCCGCCCCCGTCGCCGCGATATCCGGCATGACCTGGTCGAGCTTGCCGCAAATATGGACGATGACCGGGATGCGTTTCTCCAACGCCGCAATCACGCGCCGCTCGTAAGGCGCGGCCAGCGCGCGATAGGTGCGCGGGCTGATCATGTCCAGGGAAGCCATCATGTCCTCGATGACCAGCGCGTCCGCTCCCGCCTCGATAACAGCCTCGGCATACTGTATCGCCGTCCCCGTCGCCGCCTCGATATACGGCACGATGCTGTCCGGCTTTTTCAGGCTCGCCTTGAGCAGCGCCGAGATTCCCACAAGGTTCGCCGCCACGCTGAACGGCCCGACGATGCTGCCCATGACGACGGCCTTGTCCCCCACGTCCCGCTTCAAAATCCGAATCGCTTCGAGAACCGCCGGAATGCGCCCCTTGTTTACAAAGTCCTCCGGGATTTCCGGCTCGTCCCCGATCTTGTACGGATGCTCGGCGATGCTGGGGATATGCGTCTTGCCGCCGTCCTTGATTTTCGCTCCGTAAATCTCCGCCTCGACGGTCTGGCAATACGGCACGCGCACCGCGCCCAAACCAATCACCGTCGCGCCGCCCGCCGCCAGCTTCGCCATCGGCTTCGCCTCGTAATGCGCCTCCGGCCAATACGAGCCGGTCTTTTCCATCAATTCATAAGTCGCGTACTGGCAAACGCTGATGGCAGCCACTTGCTCCTTTTTTCCCCGAAGCACGCCCAGCGCCCGTTCTTTTTTCGTCTTTCCCATTTCACATCTTCCCTTCAAAAAAATAAAAAAGAGGCTTCAAGCAAGACGCCAATGTGTCTGCTCAAAGCCTCCGTTTTTTCGGTCAGCCTAAACTATTAAATTCCTTCGCCGTCCAGTCCCGTGAACCGGCTCCGCGTCAACCGCTCCACCTGCCGCACCGCGCCGTCCTTCAATGTGATGATGACCTGCCCGTAGGGCAAATCCTGAAACGACCGGCGGATTTTTTTCCGGCAATGAACCGTCTACCACCGCGCCCGCTTTTCCGCTTCGCGCTGCAAAAAGCGCGTCGCCGCCGATACGCTCTTCCCGTTCCACGGAAACGAGCCGCGAATCCTGCGCGGTCAGCACGATCCGCCCGCTGCCGATCTCCGCCAGCCCCCGCGCAATAAAAGCCATCGCGCCGCCGGGAATCTCACCGAGCCGAAGGGAATGTTTCTGTTCCATAATCCCTTCCCCTTTCTCCGTTCGGCGTTTGATGATAAAGGCATTATATAGCGTGAATCATAGTTTGTCAATGGGATTTAGCCATCAAAAAGCACCGCGCCGTTTTGATAACGCTTCATTCGTACTGCCCATGCGGTACCCGCCCAAATCCAGCGTCACATACAAAAAGCCGAGCGCTTTCAGCTTTTCCACGATTTCCTCGCGGTGCGCCATGACTGCCGCAAACGCGTCCGGCTCCGCCTCAATGCGCGCGAGATTGTCATGGTGACGAACGCGAAGTTGGCCGTTTGCGAAGGGACGGACCAATTTTTCCGCCGCCTCCACCTGCACGAGCCTCGCCGCCGTCAGCGGCAGGCCATACGCCACACGTGAGGCGAGACAGGCCGCGCTGGGCTTGTCCGCGACGGCAAGCCCCCACGCCCGCGCCTGCGCGCGGATGTCCGCCTTTGTCCATCCACAATCCATGAACGGAGAAATGACCGTCGGCGAAAGCTCTGCAATCGCTTTCATGCCGGGGCGGAAATCCCCCCGGTCGTCGAGATTGCTCCCTTCGGCGACGTAGGCAAAGCCGTTTTCCTTCGCCCATACGACCATCTTTTGAAACCGCCCGCGCTTGCAGTAGTAGCAACGCTCCTTGTCGTTTCGCACAATATCGGGATTGTCGAGGTCGTGCGCGTCGACAAGGACATGTCGGATACCCGCCGCCCGCGCCATCGCCTTCGCGTCGGCCAATTCGTCATACGACAAAAGCTCCGAGCGTGCGGTCATCGCCACAGCCTTATCCCCCAGCGCAATCGCTGCCGCCTTCGCCAGCACCGAGCTGTCCACGCCACCGGACAGCGCGACGACGAGACTGCCGCAATCGGCGAGACGGTCCAGCAGCGTCTCGAATTTTTCTGCCATGCTTCGCCCCTCCCCCTTTCGGTTATTATATCGTAATCCTTCCAGTTTGTTCAACGGAAATGACGTGCGCGGCTGAGCGGCCCGCCCGCGAAACAGACAGCGGCGATACCGCGCTCTTTATAAACAGCCCCGGCACGGAAGCCAGACCGAGAGACAAGCTGCCGTAAAGAGCCGTCCCGGAAAGCGCATAGCCCGCCGTCATAAAAAGACAGGCGGCAGCCATGCCGAAACAAGCGCGCTTCGTGAACAGAGAGGAAATTTCACCTTTCTTGGATGCGACGCGGAAGAAAATCTCCGCCATGCCCGCTTTGATGACAAGCGTCGGCAATATCCAGACCGGAAAGCCGCCCGCAAGGTCGGCGAGCGCCGAGCCGAACGCCCCGGCGAAGATGGCTACCCTGCGCCCGCAGAAAAACACGGCGAGGAACAACGCGCCGTCGCCGAGGTGCGCGTACCCCAGCGGAATCGGAATCTGCGGCACCAACGTTGCGGTAAAGACGAACGCCGCCATCACCCCCGCGACGCAGATTTCTTTCGCCGAAAGACGCGGCACGGCAATGGTTTCAGTTTTGGACATAAATTTGTCTCATTTCCTAAACAGGATTTTCATAATCGCCGATAGAGTTCAGATCGATCCTGTAAATACGCGGCTCCTCCAGCGGATATTGCGTCCGTCCGTGGCATCCGTGTCCGACCACCGCCACGGCAGGATTTTCCCACGCGAGGAGAAGCGCTTCGCCATAGGTTGTCCCCGGAGGCACATCAATCGCCGTCGAACGGCACAGGCCCGCGCGCTCGACGCCGACGGAGGTCGCGCTGCAAAGGTGAAGCAACGCGCCGGGCGCCGCTGCGCGGATGGCGCGTACCGCGTCCAGCGTCACCGCGCCGCAAAGGTTCTTGTAGCAATCCGGCGACACCAGCTCATAGGCTATCGTCGCGTCGGTGTACGCGATGATCTTCACGCCCCGCGCCGCCGCCTCCCGCGCATAGGCCGCGAGATGGCCCCTGAGCGTCCCGGCAAGTTCCCGCAGCCTGTCCCCTTTCCGGTACAACGCCTTATAGACTTCCTTTGACGGCACGATCATGCTCAAAATGCTGAATACGCCCTGCATATCGAAAAGCACCGTCTCGCCCTCGCGGGCCAGCATTTCCGCCGCCGAAAGCGCCGCCGCCATCTGCCCCCTGGCGAAGTCGAAGGGCGGCAGCTCCGCGATCTCGTCGAGCTTCGCGTGGGGAAAATCGCGGACGGCGGGCAGACGCGTCTTCGGGTTCAGCGACAGTGTCGCGCCGAACTGCTCCGCCTCGACGGCCACGGAAAAGGGCAAACGGCAGAGCACGTCCCCGTCCTCGCGCTTGATGGTTCGCGCCATGCGCGCCATCGAGGCCGCGTCCGTGAACACCTCCTCGTATTTGACGCCCGCCTTTTGGCAAAGCTCCTCGCCCAGAACGTGCGTCGGCGAGAGTTCGCTAAGGTCGCTCCTGCACTCGAAAGCGACCGCCACCGTATCCGTCCCGGCCATCTGGCAGCCCCTCCTATCGCAGCGTCCGCGGGCGGCCCAGCGCGCCGCCCGCGAGGTACGCGGCGGCGATGTTCACCGCGCTCTTGACGAGCAATCCCGGCGCGGAGGAGAGACCGAGCGCGAGACTGTCATAGAGGAACGCGCCCGCCAGCGTATAGCCCGCCGTCATGAAGAGGCACGCAAGCGCCATGCCGAAAAACACGCGCTTCGTGAACAGCGAAGGAATCTCCCCGCCCTCCGACGCGACGCGGAAGAAAATCTCCGCCATGCCCGCCTTGATGAAAAGCGTCGGCAAAATCCAGACGGGAAACCCGCCCGCGAGATCGGCAAGCGCAGAGCCGAACGCCCCGGCGAAAACGCCCGCCCTGCGCCCGCAGAAAAACACGGCGAGGAACAGCGCCCCGTCGCCGAGATGCGCGTAGCCCAGCGGAATCGGAATCTGCGGCACAAACGTCGCGATAAAGACGAACGCCGCCATGACCCCCGCGAGGCAAATCTCCTTCGCGGAAACGCGAGGCGCAGCGATAAGTTCAGATTTGGACATACAAAAAACTCCCTTCAAAAATAGTACAGAGGAAAACGGAAAATGATTCCTACCGAATTCCTCTGCATTGTAACGAAACGACGCAAATTTGTAAAGACAAATATTTCCTTTTCCCCTCCGGCGGTCAGATCACTGCTGCGTCGGAGATGTTCTCTCCCGGCGTCGCGTCGGGCTGGTCGCGGTGGATCAGCCTCGCGATGTAACGCGTTGTCTCGCGGATCTCCGGCAGCGTCCGAAGCGTGGCGATTTTTCTCGGGCGCGGCACAGGCACGTCCACGATTTCACGGAATGTGCCGGGGTTCGCCGTCATCACCGCTACGCGATCCGCCAACGCCGCAGCCTCGAACACGTCGTGGGTGACAAAAACGATGGTCTTGTCCGCGGTGTTCGCGATATGGAGCAGCTCGTCCTGGAGCGTTTCCCGCGTCTCCGGGTCAAGCGCGGCGAAGGGCTCGTCCATCAAAAGGAACGACGGATCCGAGGCGAGGGCGCGGGCAATGGCGACGCGCTGACGCATCCCGCCGGAAAGCTCCGAAGGATAGTGGTCCGCGTATCCCTCCATGAAGACCTTGCGAAGCTCCCTGTCGCTGACACGTCGGCGCTCCTCCACGGGCACGTCCCTGAGCGAAAGGGGGAATTCCACGTTTTCCCGCACCGTCAGCCACGGGAAAAGCGCGTAACCCTGTTGTACCATGCCGCACCGCACGGACGTCTCACGCGTGGACTGCCCATCCACGAGGATTTCCCCCGAGGTGGGCACCGAGAGCCCCGCCAGAAGGTCGAGCAGCGTTGACTTTCCGCAGCCCGACGGGCCGACGATGGCAAGGAATTCCCCTTCCCTTATATGGAGGTTCAGGCGGTTCAGCACGTTCACCGCCTCCTCCCCGCCGTCGTCATAGTCGCGGCAGACATTGGAAAGAACAATTTTCCATTTCTTTTCTTCCATGATGAATCCCCCCTCCTTACGCCGAAAGCCGGTAACGGCAGACGTGCCGCTCCGCTTTCAGCAGCAGCCAGTTCACGAGGACGCCGAGGCCCGCAATCAGCAGAATGGCGGCGTACATATTCGCGTTCTGAAAGACGTGCTGGGAGTAAGACACGAGGTATCCGAGGCCCGCTTTCGCGCCGAGCATCTCCGCCGCGCAGAGCATCAGTATGGCGTAGGACGCGCTGATCTTGATGCCGGGGAAAATCTCGGGCAGTGCCGCCGGAAACACCACACGGCGGATCATCTGCCCCCCCGTCGCCCCCATCGTCCGCGCCGCTTTCACCAGGAGCGGATCCACATGGCTGACGCCGGAAATCGTGTTCAGGAGAATCGGCCAGACGCAGCCCCAAAAGATAATGCCCACCTTCGACACTTCGCCGACGCCGAACACGACGATGAAAAACGGGAACAGCGCGATAGGCGAGGTCTGGGCAAAAAGGGTCAGGAGCGGGTTCAGCGTGGCACGAATCCGCTCGTTCCACCCGATGAGGATGCCGAGGGCAATGCCGACGACCAGGGAGAGGACAAACCCGAGGGACGCGCGCCCAAGGCTCGCCGCCAAATGCCCGAAGATGGCGCCGCTTTTCACCATTGCCGCGATGGCTTGCGCGTCGGACGAGAGAGGCGGAATGATAATCGGGTCCACCAGCCCGACGCGTGGCGCTGCCTCCCAGAAGAGGAGGAACGCCACCACCGGTGCCGCGCTGCATACCGCCCGCACCGCCACAGGATGGCGGCCCAGCGCCCCCCGAAGGGACGAGGCAATCCCGCGACTTTCTGCGGGCAAATCATGTACAACTGCTTCCATTGCATATACCTCCAATTTATTTCTTGTAGTACGGGTTGTATTCGTTCGTGTACAGCTCATCAAGCGTCACAGGGCGCGCCAGGAGGCCGTACTTGCCGGAAATTCGCACCCAAAGCTCCGCGTCCGCCTTGTCGATCAGCGCGTGCTCCGGGAATACGGGATTGTAGAGCGCGCCTTGCGACGGGTCAACGTCCAGCGCTTTCGCAATGACAAGCCCCGCCTCGTCGGGGTTCGCCCGCGCCCAATCGTTCGCGTCCGCGATGGCGGCGACGTACCGCTTCACGATGTCTGGATTCTTTTTCAGGAACTCGGTGTTGACGAACTGTTGCGGCCAGCCTTTTTCCTCGCCCACGATGTCAACCAGCGTGCCGATCTGTTTCACATCCTTGTTCATCAGGAGACGGTCGGAAAACGGATTGATCAGCATCAGGACGTCCACTTGGCGGCTCAGGAGCGCGCCGTCCATCTTCTCATAGGAAATCACCGTCTCGTCCACGTCGCCGTCCTTCAGCCCCAGCTTGTCCTTCGCTTCCAGCCATTCCAGCTCCTTCGGCGTCGGGATGGCGACTTTTTTGCCCCGTATGTCCGCGAGCGTGTTGATGCCGGAGTCCTTCAATGTCAGGAATCGGAGCATCGGCTTTTCCGCCGATGTTCCCCAGCCCGCTGCCACCGCCTTGATGGGGTAGCCGTTGGAGATGCCCACGGCCAGCGTCGAGGCGTGCTGGCAGGCGAACGGGAAATTGCCGGAGGCGACGTTCGTCACGATATCGTTGATATTCGCGAGGTATCCGGTGAAATTCACCTTCAGCCCATGCTTCTTGAAAAAGCCTTTCGCATCCGCGATATAGACAGGGTCGGACCACGGCACGTTGGGGAAGTTGAACTCGTAAAGGCCCTCGGCGTTCTGCTTCGGAGCATCGGCTTTCTTTTCCCCGCCGCACCCGGCGGCAAGCGCGGCCAGCGCCAGCACCAAAGCGGCGATAAAGCCGAGAATCGCGTATTTTCGTTCTGTTTCAGTCATTTTCATTCATCCTTTCTTTTATCGGTTGCTTTCATTGTTTGCTTCGTTTTCGTCGCGGCCATCCCGTCAACAGGATGCCGCCTGCGGCATTCGGCCCCCCCGGAAAGCCGGATACACAAAAAGGTGTGCGGGTTCATGACCATCGCAGCCAACCTCCTTTCCAAAACAAAAGGCTGAAAAAACACGGCGCAATCATGCGACGTTTTTTCCAGCCTTCAGATTTCTGATCAGCATGGCCGTCTCGCTCCATGGCGGAACGGTTGCTATGGAGTATAGCATCTGCCCGGGCGTTTGAAAAATGCCAAATAACTATCGTTAGCCATAGTCCCGGCAAATATCCTTTCATGTCTTTTTCCCCTGCATGGCCTCCTCTGCCGCTTTTTCAAGAAGCGCAAGGAACGCGTGGCCGATCTCCGATGTGCGCTGGTTCACATGGCGGATGACGCCGACGGTGATGACCTCGTCCACGTCCAGCGGCCGCGCGATGATGTCCCGCCCATGCAGGTACGAGGGCAGGATGCCCGTCGTGATGATATAGGCGCTGAGTTCCATCAGAAAATCGGCCACCGCCGCGCGGTCAGTCACAAAAATATGCTTCGGGGACTCGCGCTCGCTGCATATCTCCTCCGAGAAGTAAAAGGAATTTTCCTCACCCTGGTCGAACGTGATGCAGGGAAAAGGCTCCAACTCCGCCAGGGAAATCCGTTCCTTCACCGCCAGCGGATGCCCGCGGAACAGGAAAACGTGAGGCTTCACCATGAACAGCGGCGAAAAGTACAGATTGTTTTCCTTCAGGATTTTCCGGATGATGACCTCGTTAAACCGGCTCAGATACAAAATGCCGATTTCGCTTTTCAGGTTCTTGACATTTTCAATGATTTTTCCCGTGCGTTCCTCCAGGAGAGAAAACTCGTAGTCTTCGCCCTCGTATTGGCGGACAAGCTCGACAAACGCGCTGGCGGTGAAGGTGTAGTGCTGCGTGGAGACGGCAAAATATCGTCGGCTGTCCCTGCGGGCATACCGATCCTCCAGCATTTCCATTTGCCGCAAGATTTGCTTCGCGTAGCCAAGGAACTTCATGCCCTCCTCCGTGAGCTTCATGCCCCGGGAATTGCGGATAAAAAGCGTCCGGTCGATTTCCTTTTCCAATTCCATAATCGCCGTCGTCATGCTCGGCTGCGCCACGAAAAGCTGCCGCGCCGCAAGGCTGACGGAGCCGAATTGCGCGATGGCGATGACATATTTGAGTTGCGTGAGTGTCACAGCATTTCCCTCCTAAAAACGCAAAAGGCCGTGCGTCGTCCGCACAGCCTTCGTTTTCCGATCAGCTATTCCTGTTATCATACCATGTGCCTCTTCCCGTGAATAATCCCTGAATTCTATCGCTATACATAGGCTTTTTCTATCGCCTGCGCCGAGTTTCCTCGCGGGAGGAAGCTGAGCCGTCGCGGATGCCCTCTTTCCTGTCGGCAATGCAAAGAGCGCCCCACGGGAGAGATGATTCCCGCAGGGCGCTCTATTTTATGGGAAATCTTGTTTACTTGATCGGCAGACCCATTTCGCGCAGTTCCGCCTTGACCTTGTTGTAGATCGCGAGGTACTCCGGCTTCGGCTGCACCGTTTCGAGGTCGTAGACCGTGCGGAAGTCGCCGCCCTTGGTGTGGAGCGTGCGGTTGTCAATCAGCGGCTGATACTTCGGCAGGATCTTGTTGACGAGTTCGTTGGCCTGCACCCGGGTGAGCCGTGCCTTGCCGACAGCTTTTCCGACTTCAACCGCGAAGCGCGCGCCAAGACCGCAAGCATGGTCGAGGCCGGCGCTCTGGTGGCCGGTGCCGCCCGATACGAGGAAGCCAAGCGTCGCGCTGCCGATGGCGCCCGCCGCCGTCTCCCAGAAGTATTCCTCGCTCCCGATACCCGCCGTCATCTGCCACGCCGCGCCGACGAGGGACGGGAAATGCGTGTGCTTCTGGAACGCCGCGCCGCCATAGTTCGCGACGTAGAGCGCGTACTTGCTGCTGTTGGAGAAATAGAGGGCGTCCGTCGGCCATGTGCCGAGAATCGTCGGCTCATAGAGCATGACGTAGGCGAGGAGGTCGGCGACGCCGTTGACCGCCGAGGTGGCTGGGCCGCCCGCCGCGCCGCCGATGTACGACTGCAGGATGCCCCAGATATTCGCGCCGTACTGGTGCCAGAAATAGGCGCGGCACATTTGGTCGTAGTCCGTTTTCAGCTGCGGCATGATATAGACGTGGCGAACGTCACCCTTCCCCACGCCCCAAAGCGGATTCGCCGCCGCCATCTCGGCACGGAGGTTTACCGGCGTCGAGCCGCCGTCCGGATAGCCGGGACGTCCGACGCGGCGCAAGACGTCCTTGACCGTGGCGACGTGCTGGATTTCAGCCATCATCTCAAACGGCGAGCCGGGCTTCACCGGAATGCCGTTGATCTTTTCCTTGACGCCCTGGAAATGCGTGAATGTTACCAACGGCTCCTGCGCATAGGACAATGCGATTTTCTCATAGAGGTCGTCGGAAATCGGGCCGAGGATGCGCCCCATGACGCCCACCGGCGTCGGGCCGTTATCGTAGTCCTCGAAGCCACGGTGCGGAATCGTGACCGCGTCCTTGCCCTCGCCCAGCGTCACTTCCGTGGGCAGGTTCTCCAGCGCCTCCTCCAGCTCGTCCTCGGTGAAGGTGATGCGCCGCTCCGTCGATACGTTCAGGATGCCCACGTCCAGCAGAAGCTCCTTGCCCGCCTGCCAGATCGCGTCCAGCTCGTCGTCGTCCGTCGGCACGACCTTCCCCGGCGCGTACTCGATATTGTATTTCTTCGTCAGTTCCTTCAAACGCGGCCAGTAAATCTTCGTGTCAAATTCCTTCTGGAACGCGATCGGCCCCGTTTCGCCGCGCCCCCAATATTCGATGAATTTCCCTTTCGTTCCGTGTACGCTCATACTATTCTCCTCCATCTATCTTCTTTTCATTTTTCTTGTTTTTACGCGACGTGCAGCAGCTTCTTCGCGATTTCCACCGTAGCGATTGCATCTTGGCCGTAGCCGTCCGCCTTGATCTCGTCGGCCCATTCCTGCGTGACCACACCGCCGCCCACCAGCACGATGTAGTTGTCCCGGACGCCCTTCGCTTCGAGGAAGTCGATCAGGTCTTTCTGCACCGGGCGCGTGGTGGACATCAGCGCGGCGACCGCGATAATCTTCGCATCGAGTTTCTTGGCTTCTTCGAGGAATCTGGATGGCGCCACGTCCACGCCAAGATCGTGAACATCGAAGCCCGCCGTCGTCAGGAACGTGGCCACCATGTCCTTGCCAACTTGGTGCACATCACCTTGGATCGTGCCGATAACCACCGGGATAGCCTTCTCGCCCTCCTTGTGCGTCTTCTTCAGCTCCGGCTCCAAAATCTCCAGTGCTGCCTTGAACGCGTCGGAAGCCAACATGATTTCCGGCAGGAACACTTCCATCTTCTCGAACGCCTCGCCCAGCTCGTTCAATCCTTCCGCCAACGCGCCTATGGCCTTCACCGGATCGACGCCCTCGGCCACGGCCTCCTTCGCTGCTTCCAGCGCCGCGTCCTCGTCAAACTCCAAAATCGCGCTTTTCAGCTTTCCCAAAACATCTGCCATGCTTCATACATCCTTTCTTTATCTGATATGGAAAATGATTTCTCTCACGCGCCAACACAACCGCCCTTCATGCGCATCCCCCCTCGAATATAAGAAAAGGCCGGACAGGGAAAAGCGACCTTCGCTTTCCGTGTCCGGCCTTCAGTCTTTCTGATCAGCCAGTGTGTCGATATTGACCTTTCATGTTTCGCATTATAGCATCTTCGCGCCCAAAGGAAAAATTCTTAAATCCTATCCTGAGCCATAGGATTATCCTATGGCTTTTCTTTCGGCTTTGTCAGGCCCATCTTCTGTGCTGTTTCCTCCAGCGACGCAATGAACGCATGGCCCATCTCCGAGAGTCTGCGATCGGCATGACGGAGTACGCCAACAGTCATGATTTCCCCGGCGTCCAACGGCACGGCGATGATGTCTCGGCCATGGAGAAACGACGGCAGCACGCCTGTGGTGATGATATAAGCGTTGACCTCCATCAGGAAGTTCACCACCGCCGCACGATCGGTGACCAGAACGCGCTTTTTCATCGGACGCTCGCTGCCGATTTCCTCGGCGAAATAAAAGGAATTTTCCTCCCCCTGGTCAAAGGTGACGCAGGGAAATGCTTCCAGCTCCTCGAAGGAAACGGACGCCTTCTTCGCCAGCGGGTGCCTGCGGTACAGGAAGGCGTGAGGACGCGCTATAAAGAGCGGAGAAAAGACGAGTCGGCTGTCTTTCAAAAGCTTCCGCAGCACCGTCTCATTGGAACGGCACATATAAAGGATGCCAATCTCGCTTTTAAGGCTCCGCACGTTCTCGATGATTTTCCCGGTACGCTCCTCCAGCAGTGAAAACTCATAGTCTTCGCCGCCGTGAGCCTTGACCAGTTCCACAAAGGCGCTGGCGGCGAAAGTGTAATGCTGAGTTGAGACGGAGAAGTACCGTTTGCCGCTTTCGCCGCTGTATCTGTCCTCCAGAAGCCGCATCTGCTCCACCACCTGACGGGCGTAGCCAAGGAACTTCCGGCCTTCGTCGGTGGGCTTCATGCCGCGAGCGCCGCGCACGAAAAGCGTCTGTTGGATCTCTCCCTCCAGCGTGGAGATGGCTTCAGTCAACGTCGGCTGGGAAATGAAAAGCTGACGTGCCGCCAGGCTCACCGAACCGTACTTCGCGACGGCCAGCGCGTATTTGAGCTGCTGAAAAGTCATTTTGCGTCCTCTTTGAAAAACTTATGCGGCGTCCGATGTTTTCATATACACTGCTTCGTCCATCATGTCCTCGTTTTTCGACAGCGCCGTCGTCACCGCGATATCGCCCATAGTGTTAATAGTGGTGCGGAACATGGAGGTCAGCGGGTCGATGCCCAGCACGACAGCCGCCGCCTCCACAGGCACGCCGAAGGAAACGATGATCGAGGTCAGGCAGACGAAGGAGCCGCCCGGCACGCCCGGCGCGCCGATGGACAGGGCGACCACCGTAATGAAGAGCGCCCAGATGAAGGCCGGCGTCATTTCCACGCCGTACATCTTCGCCAACAGGATCGCCTGTATCGAGAAATAGAAGCAGCCGCCATCCATGTTGACCGTCGCGCCCAGGGGGATGGAGAACGAGGACAACCGGGGCGAGACGCCCATTTTTTCCGTACAGAAATTCATGGTGAAGGGCATCGCGGCGCTGCTGCTGCCCATGGAAATCGCCACAGGCACGAAGCCGCCGATCTTTTTCAGGAACGGCACTGGTGAAATCTTTCCCAACAGGATCATGACGACCGAATATACGCCGACCATACACATCGAACCGATGAACTGCCCTACCAGCACCCTACCGAGGAGCAAAAGCGAATCCGCGCCCACCGTGAACATCAGTGCCATCATCGAAAGGAACGCGATCAGCGGAATGAACTGCGCCAAGAGCGTGATGACCCGCAGGCAGAAGGTGTTGGCGATTTCCGTGAATTCCTTCAGCATCTGTGCTTTCTCGCCCAGCATATTGAGAGTGACGCCGAACAGCACGGAGACGAAGATGATTTGCAGCATGTCCCGATTGACGATAGGCTGAATCAGGTTTTCCGGCACCACGTTCACAATCATGTCCAGCAGGGACACGCTGACGCCGCCGCCGCTTTCGGTAATCGTCCCCATTTGCGGCACGCCGCCGTGAAACATGAATAGACCGATGGCGATGCTGAAGATCGTGGCAATCACCGTCGTACACATATAGACGCCCACCAGCTTACCGCCGATGCGCCCGATGTCGGAGGCGTTCGAGATGCTGGTCAGGCCCGAGATGATGGAAAAGAACACCACCGGAGCGATCATCATGTTCAGGGAATTAAGGAACATCGTCCGTATGCTGCCGATGACAGTCTTGTTCACCATCGTGATGAGCTCCGGTGAGATCATTTCCTTCAGGATTGCACCCGCCAGGATACCCATGACCATCGCGAACAATGTGTAGCGGATCTGCTTGTTCCCAGCCTCATGCACCTTGATGGTGACGATGTTGATTCCGTTTTTGTGCGCGTAAGAGAGCTGCTCTTTCTTCGATTTGAGCACGATCGTCCGCTGATAATCCGGGTCGTCCTCGTTCCACTCCGTCAGTAGCGAGAGCGGGTTATACTCGTCTCCTCTCGTTTCCATGCGCAGGGAAATGTCGCCGAAACGCTTGCGCGCCGTCACCTTGACCGAGACCTCGTACCGCACCGCAAGCTGCAAAGAATAAATGTGCGTCGCCAGTTCCTTGCCGGTTTCCGCCTCCTTTTCCGAAACGCCCAGCGCTTTCAGCGTCTCGCCGATCGCCTCGATGGTCTCCTTGAAATTTTCCTTTGAAAGCGTAAAAGAACGCCATCTTTCAAACATATTCCCACTCCCGGATGCATACTATGATGCTTATGCTATCATGTATTTCGACATAGACGGCGTGTTTCCTTTTTTTTATCGTTTTTCGGCTCGCCATAATGCAGAGCGCAGCTCCGTCCTTTTGCTCCACTCGAAAGTCCAACACCTTTTCATAATGGCAGGCCGGTTCCTGAAAAAAGGAGCGACCTCTCAAAGATGAAGTGATCCCCATAAGTTAGATTTTTGGTCTAACTTATGGGGGTCAGTACAAAGAAGCCGCTCCTTTTTATTCTGCCCGAGTTCTGATTCTCAGCCGTTCCCATGCGCTATTCCAGCAGATGGATCCAGCGAATCCCCGCATAGTCCCCGTCAGGGTCTTCGTCCAGGGTCAAGATGGCTTTGGGGTAATTGTCCGATATTCTTCAGCGGAAAGCGGATTGCCGATATTGTCGAACAGGAATCGGGCGTCGCTTCCCATCATCAATGCCAGCGAACGACTTTCCGTTCCAGCCCGGCAATCCCGTAATTCAGCGCCGAGACCACGATACCGATCAGGAAAATGCCGGCGATGACACGCGTATAATCCGCGAAATCCGCATAGTACCGGACGAAATATCCAAGGCCTGAAGTCGCGCCGATCATTTCGGCGGCAGTCAGAACCATGAAAGCGTTCGCCACGGAAATCGGCAGCGTCTTCATGATATTCGGCAGGCAGTAAGGCCACAGCACATGAAAAAACATTGCCGCAGCGGAAAGATTCATCGTTTTCGCCGAGTCCAGAAGTTTCTGGTCGATACTCGAAACGCTCAGCGCCACCTGAATATATATTTGCCAGAAAATGCTGCTGAAGATGACGAATATCGACGCAATCTCAAAAGTTGGCAGCACGGCCACCGCATATGGTGTGTAAATAATCGGCGGGATCGGGCTGATGACCTTCGCCAGCGGCAGCAACGAATCCCGGAGACGCGCCACGCTGCCTGTAGCAATCCCCAGCAGGACGCCCAGGATCAGCGCCGCCGTGAAGCCGACGCCCAAAAGATACAACGAGGAACGGATCCCGTCGAGAATCTTTGGCCAGTCCGTGGCAAATACGTCAAACACCTTTGCCGGAGACGGATATAATATCAGGTTTACGTCGTCAGCCTTTGTCGTTCCGATTTCCCAAACGATAAACAGCAGATACAGAATCACCATGATATCGTTCAGCGATCGGGAATTCCTTCGAAGGAGCAGCGCCGTTTCGCCGATTGCGAGAACGGCGAGGAATGCGCCTTTCGGCGTCGAATCGTCGGCTCCCGGCGTAAAAATCAGCGTCAGCAGTACAGCGAACAGCACATGAGGAAGAATCCATTGTATCGTCCGCACAGCCTTCACCACCCCCGTCGCCAAACATGAAATTGAAATCCCTTTCTTTATCTGCAAAGCTGCTGTCGTCATAGAACAACCTCCTCTCCTCCGATTTTATCCCGTATGCCTTGAAAGAAGCAGCTCAAAAGCGCCTGCCGCATCCGGATATATTCCTGCGATTGGAAAATCTGCTCCCGATTTCGCGGGCGTGAAAACGGAACGTAAAATTCCTCGAGAATATGTTTTTGATCCATAAACAGGATCCGATCCGACAGCAGGATGGCTTCGTCTATATCATGCGTGACGAAAACGATCGTCTTCTGCTCTTTTTCCTTGCTCAAGACTTCCAAAAGCAAATCCTGCAGGAGAATCCTGTTTCGCGCGTCAATGGCGCCGAAGGGCTCATCCAGAAGCAGGATTTCCGGCTGCATGGCCAAAGTCCGTGCGATTGCCGTCCGCTGCTGCATGCCGCCCGAAAGTTGGTACGGGTATTTTTCCTCAAAACCTTCGAGCCCGACTTTGACCAGATATGCGCGCGCAATGTCCGAGGCTTCCTTTTCCGTCGTGTCGGGGAAAGCCTGACGGATACCGAACGCGACATTCTCTTCCGCTGTCATCCAGGGAAACAGGGAATAATGCTGAAAGACGACGCCGCGGTTTCGGCCCGTTCCATGACTGACATTCCCGTCGATCAGGAACTGACCTTCCGTCGGCTCTCTCAGTCCGGCCAGTATGCTCAGCGTCGAGCTTTTTCCGCAGCCGGACGAACCGATGATGCTGACAAATTCTCCCGGCTCCACCGAAAAATTCATTTGATCCAATGCGTTGTATACTGTGCCGTCGTCATTATATGTCAGCGACACATTGGAAATTTCGATTTTATGCATTTCCTTGCCGCCTCCTCATGGTTTTACCAAGCTCCGTCGTGCTTTTCGTAATCCGCCTTGAATTTCAGCCACGTCGGATCGTTTGGTTCTTCCTTCAGAAGGGACTCCAACGCCTCGCGGTACAGCGAAATGTCAAGATGCTTTTGAATGTCGATCTTGCCTTCGATGTAGCCCACGCGCTTCATGCTGTCATAAAACTCCGCCACGCGCAATCCTGCCGGATCCGGCTCGAGCTTCAGATGCTCGTCTTCAAGAAGCTGGCTGCGCAGAACTTTCGGATCGACTTCGATGGATTTATTGACGAGAGGAAGCGCTTCCTCCGGGTGCGTGTGCAGGAAACGGTATGCCTTCAGCTGTGCGCGGAGGAATTTCACGAGATCGGCGCGGCGCGATTTCAAAGTCTGCGGACGCGTCAGAACACGGCAGCAGATGAAATTCGGCGAAATCTTATCGACATGGAGCGCGGAAACGAGCCCTGCCTGATGCGCCGTGTCGCGAAGATTTGCCTGCACGTTTCCGGCGTCAAGCTCGCCC
This sequence comes from uncultured Selenomonadales bacterium, assembly GCA_946183785.1. Lineage (GTDB taxonomy): Bacteria > Bacillota > Negativicutes > Selenomonadales > Selenomonadaceae > RUG12372. Next base: position 38,287 of record CAMHCS010000021.1, read on the forward strand.
TTTTTGATGGCTTCAATGATGGCAGGCTCATTTCCCAGCTCTACGAATTGAATCGTGGAAAGATCGATTCCCATGCGGGAAAGTGCGCCGCGAAGAGCAATATCGCCGGACGCCGTGCGGACGACGCCCAGTTTCTTTCCTTTCATGGATTCAGCCGTGATATTCTCCCACTCGGAAGCACGTTCCGGCAGTGTCACGATGTCAGCGCCCTCGCCCATCTGACCGCCGATCACGACGAAATCGGCGCCATTCTCCATCATGCGGAGCGGAGCCGTGGAGCCGACGCCGCCCGTCGTCACATGGACCTTGTTGGAAGTCAGTGCGCTCAGTATATCCGCATAAGCGACGTTCATGACATGAAGATTGACCTTGATGTTTTCTTCCTTATTGAATCCGCCGTTTTCAGCCAGGACGGTCAACGCGCTGCTGACTCGGTTCGTATTGATCTGGACTTCCAACGGCTCCCCGGCGCCATCCTTGCCGGCCGACTTGTTTCCGCCGCCGCAGCCGGACAGCAACAGCGTGCCAATCAAGAATAACCCCAGCAAAATAATGTTTCGTGTTTTTTCCATGATGAATTCTTCCCTTCTATATTATATTTTCTTTCCCCAACCGTTGTTCAGCGCTTCATTGGCTTCTACACATTCGACCCGCCGCAGCTTGCCGAACGATGTGATTCCACATCGGTTTTGCCATACTCTCACTCCTCCATAATACAAAAGGTCGGGATAAAATCGAAAAGCATCTCGCGGTGTCATACGCCGCTTACACGCTTTTCAATATTTCCCGACCTTCACTTTTTTGTGATCAGTCATTTCATATATGTCATACTTTTTATATATGATTTAATACAATTATATCCAAAATTTCTTCCTTGTCAAGTTTTTTATTTTCCCCCCTACTATCCGTTCATTCCACAGCATTCTTGGAACCAAAGTTTTGGCAGTGGGCGATTCCCTCCGCACTGACCGCCGACGCGCCCCAGCGTTTCTTGTCCGCGCCCACCGGGCACACGGCAGTGCACAGGCCGCAGGGATAACGGAACTCGTTCTTGATCTGCTGATGGTAACCCGCGCATTTAAACTTGTTCATCTGCGCGACGGTCTGACCGTCCGCAGGTGTGAACGCCTGCATCGGGCAGCGGCGTACGCAGGCACGGCAACGGACGCAAAGCTCCTTTCTCATCATCTTGTCCGCCGGCAGCTCCGCGTCGGTGATCACGGAAACGAGCCGAATCCGTGGTCCATACTCCGGCGTCAGCAGCGTGTGGTTCATCCCGATCGTGCCAAGTCCCGCATAAAGCCCCGCCAAAACTTGTGAAAAGGCCGCTTCGGGCTTTTTCACCAGCACCGAGATGTCGCCGTAGCAATCTCGCGGGAAAAAATGTGCGCGAAAGCCCTGCCCGTTCAAAAAATTCGCGATACGATACGCAGCCTCGTCGAGGAAACGATTCGTCGTGTTGTAAAGCTCCGAATAGACCACCGAAGGCGTCGTCTCGATCATCGACGGAAAAATCTGCACCCCCATTACGATCACGCGCCGCGCCCAGGGCCAGATCGTCTGCGGCCAATATTCCTTCGGGGTAATCGGCACGCGCTCCATCGTGACGGAGCCGCCCTTTCCTATTCCGTAGATTGGTCTTGACGCCCACCGTGCCACATCGGCCACGCCGAACAGATTCATGTCCAGCGCCTTTGCCCGCCGCTTCAGTTTCGCCTTCAGCAAAACCATTTCTTTTTTGTCCACATTGCTCACTCATTTCTATAGGCTGATAAAAAAATAGACTTCAAGACAAACGATTTCACGTTGTCTTGAAGCCTCCGTTGTTTTCGGTCAGCGCAATTACATTTATGAACTTATCTCCACGCTCTACATTCTTTCAAATACCTTCTCCGTCCAGTCCCGTGAAGCGGCTGCGCGTCAAACGCTCCACCTGGCGCACCGTGCCGTCCTTCAGCGTGATGATGACCTGCCCGTAAGGCAAATCCTGGAATGACTGGCGGATTTTTTCCGGCAACGGTCCGCCGCCTGTCGTGCTCGCTTTTCCGGCCCGCGCCGAGAAGAGCGCATCGCCGCCGATGCGTTCCTCGCGCTCCACGGAAACAAGCCGCGAATCCTGCGCAGTCAGAACAATCCGGCCGCTGCCGATCTCCGACAGCCCCCGAGAGATAAACGCCATGGCCCCGCCCGGGATTTCACCGGGACCGAGAGAATGCTTCTGTTCCATGCTTCATTCCCTCCTTCGACGTTTTGGTTTCATATTGGAGGTATTATATATCGGAAATCATACTTTGTCAATATGGAATGAAAGCATTTCGTTGGCGCTTCCCATACGGTAGCCGCCGATATCGACTGTCACAAAAGTGAATCCGAGGTTTTTCAGCGCAGCGGCAAGTTCTTCCCGATGATCCATAATGCTCGAAAAGGCCTCGCCCTCCACCTCAATGCGCGCGAGATTGCCATGATGACGGACGCGAACCTGTCCCTGAGCGAAGGCACGGACAATTATTTCCGCCGCCTCGATTTGCGAGAGCCTTGCCGCCGTCAACGGCAGATCATACACCACACGGGAAGCGAGACAAGCAGCGCTGGGTTTGTCCGCCACAGCAAGTCCCCAGGCCCGCGCCTGCGCTCGGATGTCCGCCTTCGTCCAGCCGCATTCCATGAACGGCGAGATTACCATAGGGGCAAGCTCCTCAATGGCCCGCATCCCAGGGCGATAGTCGCCTTTGTCGTCAAGATTGCCGCCGTCCGCCACATAGGCGAAGCCGTTTTGCTTCGCCCAGGCGCAGAGTTTTTCAAATCTCCCGCGCTTGCAATAATAGCAACGCTCCCTGTCGTTCTTGGCGACGTCAGGATTGTCGAGATCATGGACGTCCAAAATAATATGGCGAATGCCCGCCGCCCGAGCCATCGTCTCGGCGTCGGCCAACTCATCATACGACAAAAGCTCCGACCTCGCGGTCACGGCTACGGCCATTTCCCCCAACGCAAGCGCCGCCGCCTTCGCCAAAGTCGAGCTGTCCACACCGCCGGAAAGCGCCACGACGAGACTGTCATAGGATTTCAGATAATCAAGCAACCCGCGCAGTTTGTCTCTCATGAATTCTCCCCCTTTCGCGTCCATTATAACGCCTCTGTTCCGGTTTTGCCGTAGGCAAAACCGCCTCTTTCAGCGTTTCAACGAGGGGGCCTCTTTCCCCCGTTATATCAGATCATCCAGTCAACGAGGAAGCCCCGCACGACTCAGTGCACCGCCCGCGAGATACGCCGCGACGACATTGACCGCGCTTTTAATTAGCAGCCCCGGCACGGAAGCAAAGCCGAGAGCGAGGCTGTCGTAAAGGAACGCACCTGCCAGCATATAGCCCGCCGTCATGAACAGGCATGCGGCAATCATGCCTCCAATAACGCGCAACGAAGAAAAGCCCGGCACGTCGTTTCCGGCGAGCGCCACACGATAGAAAATCTCAGCCATGGCCGCCTTGATAACGATCGTCGGCATAATCCACACAGGAAAGCCACCCGCAAGGTCGGCCAGAGCCGAACCAAAAGCTCCTGCGAAAACGCCCGTCCTACGCCCCGTTAGAAACACGGCAAGAAAAATCGCCCCGTCACCAAGATGCGCATATCCCAGCGGAATCGGGATTTGCGGCACGAAGGTCGCAATGAAAACGAAGGCCGCCATCACGCCCGCCACGCAGATGTCCCGAGCGGAAATGCGAGGCGCAACAACGATTTCAGATTTAGGCATGAACACAATCTCCTTTCATTCCCAACCATATCGCAAAAGAACTTTATGGAAGTAATTGTTTTCCATAAAGTTCTTTTTACGTTTTTCCATTGTAACACTATACTTTATTCATGTAAATCCTTTATTGAATCTACAGGCCCATTTCGTGCAGTTCTGCCTTGACCTCGTTGTAAACCAGAAGATATTTCGGTTTCGGCTGTACCGTCTCAAGGTCAAAGTGCACGCATCACGCTCCCGTCCCAGCAGAATGACGGCTGTGGTAATCCTCCACCGCCGCCCGGATCGCTTCCTCTGCCAACACCGAACAGTGAAGCTTGTGCGCGGGCAAGCCGTCCAACGCCTCCGTCACCGCTTTGTTTGTCAACGTCAGAGCTTCGCTGACCGGCTTTCCCTTGATCAGTTCCGTCGCCATCGAACTGGAGGCGATGGCCGAGCCGCAGCCGAATGTCTCAAACTTCACGTCGGACACTATGTCGTCGTCGATCTTCAAATATATCTTCATGATGTCGCCACACTTCGCGTTGCCGACCTCGCCGATTCCGTCGGCGTTCTCTATACTTCCCACGTTGCGGGGATTGCGGAAATGATCCATTACTTTTTCACTGTAAAGCGCCATGACAAAATTCCTCCTTAGTTTTATTACCTGTATGATTCCGGCAAAAGAAACTCCCGCTTGCCGATAACCTTATCCTTCCAAAGCGGGGAAATTCCGCGAAGATATTCCACGACTTCCGGCACCGCCCGCAGGATTTCCTCCACCTCGGCCTCCGTATTTTCCTCCGAGAGCGAAAGCCGCAAAGAGCCATGCGCAACCTCGTGTGGTCTTCCGATGGCAAGAAGAACATGGCTTGGGTCGAGGGAACCGGAAGTACAGGCCGAACCCGAAGATGCGCAAATGCCTTTATCGTCCAGAAGCAGCAACAGGCTCTCGCCCTCGATGCCCTCGAAGCAAAAGCTGACGTTTCCCGGCAGACGATGTTTTTCATCCCCGTTCAACACGCTGTGAGGAATCCTCCGCAGACCGCCGATTAGCTTGTCTCGGAGCGCCTGTACCTTTGCCATGTTTTCATCCATATGCGCGCAGGCTTCTTCCAGCGCCGCCGCCATGCCGACAATTGCCGGCACGTTTTCAGTGCCGCCCCGCTTGCCCCGCTCCTGCGCCCCGCCTTCGATTAGATTTTCCAGCGGAATTCCAGTGCGAGCGTACAGTACGCCAACGCCCTTCGGCCCATGGAACTTGTGCCCTGAGAGAGACAGCATGTCAATATTCTGTTTCTGCACATCGATGGGAAGATGTCCCGCCGCCTGCACCGCGTCCGTATGGAACAGCACCTTTCGTTCCCGGCAGACAGCACCGATTTCCGCGATGGGTTGTACGGAACCGATTTCGTTGTTCGCGTACATGATTGTCACTAACGCGGTATCGCCCCGGATCGCCGCCGACACCTCGCCGGCAGACACTCTGCCGTTTTCGTGGACGTCCAAGAGCTCGACCTCGAATCCTTCCTGTTCCAGCTTTTTCAAAGTATGAAGCACCGCATGATGCTCAAAAGCCGTGGAAATGATATGTTTCTTTCCCTTCTTCGCTCCAAGATGCGCGGCCGAAATGATTGCCTGATTGTCCGCCTCGCTTCCGCCGGAAGTGAAATAAATCCCGCCCGGGCTCGCCCCGAGGCAAGCGGCGACCTTCGCCCGCGCCGCCTCCAACGCCTCCTTTGCCTTCTGTCCAAAACCGTAAAGGCTCGACGCGTTTCCCCAGGTTTCTTCCATGCACGGCAGCATCGCCGCAACGGCCGTCCGACTCATCTTCGTCGTCGCCGCATTGTCCGCATATACCATATCGAAACCTCCCCATAAATATCTGTTTTTACGATTTCGTATATGATATACTCATATTCCTACTATGTCAATAGGAATTTATTTTTTCTCTTTCTCTTAAGGAACCACTGAACAAGTCCCGCCGCGCCCCTACCGGGTCTTTTTCCGACTGGCGTTGTCAAAGTCCTCTCGACGTAGCGATGCTACGCCTTCGAGTCCTTTTCCTAGCCATTCGAAAAAATCCCTCGGCAGGGTCACGACTTGACTTATTCAGTGATTCCTTAAAAAAGGACGCCCGTCCTTCGGAGCTCGAAAGACGGGCGTTCTCATGCATACATTGTATAAAAAAGAGAGGCCTGAAGCCTCTCTCAAAATCGATTACAGGATACGACGCGCGCCGATATAGCGGCTGCCCCAATAATATTCGTCATAAATGGACGCGATGGAAACGCCGATGCTCGAAGCCGCGTGAATAAAGTTTCCGTCGCTCAGATAGATGCCCACATGAGACGGGCCGTATTCATAAGTAGAGAAGAACACGAGATCGCCCGCGCGGAGCGCGCTCGTCGGAATCGGATGGCCGACCTCATATTGCTCGTCTGCAGCGCGCGGCAGATAAATGCCCGCGTTCGCAAAGACGAACCGCACATACCCCGAGCAGTCAAACCCGCCGGGAGAGGTCCCTCCGAAAACATACGGAACGCCGAGATATTCCATCGCCGTCTGCACGATACGCCGGGAAACGTAATTCGACCCGCGGCTGACCGTCTGCGGCATCGCCTTTCCGAGGAGAGCCTCATAAGTCGATGGCCCCACCGCGCCATCGGCCTCCATACCATGCGCTGTCTGGAAGTCCTTTATCGCGTCTACAGTCGCAGGACCAAAATCCCCGTCCGGCACCACATCATAACCGATACGAACCAGCTCCGCCTGCACCTCCGCCACGTCGCTGCCCTGATCCCCGATCTGAAGCGATTCCGCCCCTGCGACCGAACACCAGCACATACACGCCAAAGAAACGGCAAAAATACGATTCTTCCACTTACCCAAAATATTTCTCCTCTCTTTTCGCCTGCGAGGTTAGCTGCCGGGTTAGGACAGAGAAGCTGCCCCTGCGAATTTCCCACGACGGGAATCGCCGCATTCACCCCAAGGGAGGCGCGCCCGCTTTCGCTTAGACACTGTCCTGCCCAAATGGTTCCCCCGTTCCTGCGTTGGATTCGGCTTTTTGATTCGGAACGTGCGCTTGAAACTTTTGTCCCTGTCAACGTTCCTGACTCATAATTTATAAATACGACATGATTGAAAAAAATCCTGCCGCCCAAAAACATTCTGCAATGCCGGAAAAGTGCGGAATCGCTGAAAATTTCAAGCTCCACAGCTTCTCAACGAACGGTACAAATTATATGAAAGAAATCTGAAAAACGACTGTACAAATCTGAAAGCGCGTTTCCAATATTTTTCTGATACAAAACGACTACCAATAAAGTGTTTGATACTCATAAAAAAACGGCAGGACGTTTCGTCTTGCCGTTTTGCTTTCTCTGGTGCGGACGAGAGGGTTTGAACCTCCACGCCTTACGGCACTGGATCCTAAATCCAGCGCGTCTGCCAATTCCGCCACGCCCGCATAAAGGAAGCCCTGAACAAGTCCCTCAACACCGACTTATTCATTGGCCCATTGCTATTCTATCATTTACCCGCGCGGCCTGTCAAACCTCCGAGGGTATCGCGGAGTACAATCGAAAGGCTTGACTGTGACACGAAGCGTATGCGCCAGCTCCTCGACGCTGTCGACGCCAAGCCTTTCCGCCGCCGCCAAGGGAATCTCCGCACAGACCCGCGCGTCCTCCAGTGCGTCGTGATGCCGAAAATTCACATGAAGAAACGCACCTACGGTGTCGAGCTTATGATTCGAAAGATCCGGCCACGCCTTGCGCGAAATCTGCACTGTACAGCAGTGATAAAATTGGGGCGGCTCAATATGGTTCGCCAACAGCGAGCTTTTCAGAACGCCCATATCGAAAGGCGCGTTGTGCGCGAAAACGATGTGATTTTCCAGAAAAGGGCGAAGCTCCGGCCAGACGCCCGCAAAGTCCCGTTCATACCGGACCATCTCCGGCGTAATTCCGTGAATCCTGATATTGAACGGCGAAAAGCGAAGGCCCGGCGGACGGATCAACGTCGAATACGTCCGCGCGACCTCGCCGCCCCGCACCTCGACGACGGCGACGCTGCAGGCGGAGTTCTGTCTGTCCGTCGCCGTCTCAAAGTCGATGGCGGTAAAATCCAGCATATCAATTCCCCGTTTCTGCAAAGAGAGGGTGCATTGCTGCACCCTCCCGCTAAAACTCACGCGTTCCGTTTCTTTTTCAAATACTCGTCGATAGCCGCCGCCGCTTTCTTGCCTGCGCCCATCGCAAGAATGACTGTCGCCGCCCCGGTGACGATATCGCCGCCGGCGAAGACGCCCGGTTTCGTCGTCGCACCCGTTTCCTCATCCGCGATGATGTTGCCGCGCTTGTTCGTGTCCATACCCGGCGTCGTCGATGCGACAATCGGGTTCGGCCCCTGTCCGATCGCCATAACCACCGTGTCGACGGCAAGCTCGAACTCCGAGCCGGGAACCGCCTTGGGGCTCCTCCGCCCCGACGCGTCCGGTTCGCCCAGCTCCATACGGATGCATTTCAGCGCGTGCACCCAGCCTTTGTCATCGCCCACGACCTCGACAGGATTGTTCAAAAGCTGGAAATCGACGCCTTCTTCTTTCGCGTGATGGACTTCTTCACGCCGTGCCGGAAGCTCCTCCTCGCCGCGGCGATAAACAATGTAGACATGCTCTGCGCCGAGACGCAGCGCCGTGCGCGCCGCATCCATCGCCACGTTGCCGCCGCCGACGACAGCGACGCTGTGACCGACGCGGATTGGCGTCGCGTACTCGGGGAAGCGATACGCTTTCATCAAATTGCAGCGCGTCAGGAACTCGTTCGCCGAGTAGACGCCGTTCAGGTTCTCTCCCGGGATGTTCATGAAATGCGGAAGCCCCGCACCGGTACCGACAAACACCGCGTCGAAACCCTCTTCCCCCATCAACTCGTCGATGGTGTAAAGCTGGCCTACAACGGCGTCAAGCTCAATTTTCACGCCAAGCTTTTCAAGGTTTGCAATCTCTTTTTTCACGATGGCGTCTTTCGGCAGACGAAATTCCGGGATGCCGTAGGACAACACGCCGCCCGCCGTATGCAGCGCCTCGAAGATCGTCACACGGTAGCCCTTGCGCGCGAGATCGCCCGCGCAGGAAAGGCCCGCCGGCCCCGCGCCGATGACCGCAACCTTCTGCGCATCCGGCGCATACGCGATCGGCTTAACTTCTTTATTTTGCGCCATTTCCCGGTCTGCAGCGAAACGCTCCAGACGGCCGATTCCCACAGGCTCGCCCTTCTTTCCAAGAACGCAGTATTTCTCGCACTGGTTTTCCTGTGGGCAGACACGGCCGCAAACGGCGGGCAGCGCATTCGATTCCTTGATCTTCGAAATTGCTCCATCGAAATCTCGAGTCTTGAGCTTCGCGATAAATCCCGGAATATCGACCCCGACCGGACAGCCCTTGCGGCACTGCGGTATCTTGCAGGAAAGGCAGCGCTCCGCTTCAGCCACCGCCGTCTCTTCGTCGTAGCCCAATGCAACCTCGTTGAAATTATGTGCGCGAACTTTCGGATCCTGCTCCGGCATCCGATGTTTTTCCAATGAAAGCGCCATCATGCACCCCTCCCCAAGCCGATTCTGCAGATGTGGTCTTTTCCTTCGGCCTCCTGGTCGCGGTACATGTCCTGACGCTCGCGAAGCCCCTCGAAATCGACGAGATGGCCGTCAAACTCCGGCCCGTCCACGCAGGCGAATTTCGTCTCGCTGCCGATCTGTACACGACAGCCGCCGCACATGCCCGTGCCGTCCACCATAATCGGATTCAGGCTGACGATGGTTTTTATCCCCAACGGGCGCGTCGCATTTGCAACGCTCTTCATCATCACGACGGGACCGATGGCGTAAACGAGATCGATTTTTTCACCGTAATCGACGAGCTGCTCGAGAGCCGCCGTAACAAATCCTTCAATGCCGTAAGAACCGTCGTCGGTAGTTACAATCGTCTCGTCGCTGGCCGCACGCAGTTCCTTCTCCATAATCAGGAGATCTTTGCTGCGCGCCCCGATAATCGAGATGACTTTGTTGCCTGCTTCATGCATGCCGCGCGCAATCGGATAGATTGGCGCGACGCCAATGCCGCCGCCAATGCAGACGACGGTGCCGAGCCCCGGCTCAATCTCGGATTTCTGCCCGAGCGGCCCCACAAAGTCGAGGATTTCATCGCCTTCCTCCAGAGCGGCCAGAAGCTCCGTGGATGCGCCGACCACCTGAAAGATAATCGTGATGATTCCCCTTTCCCTGTCAAAATCCGCAACAGTCAGCGGAATCCTCTCCCCTTCCTCGTTGACGCGCAGAATGATGAACTGCCCCGGCTGCGTCTTTTTCGCGATACGCGGTGCCTCGACGTCGAAGCGGAAAACGTCCGGCGACAGCATCTCCTTTTTCAAAATCTTTGCTTTCATAGACCAGTCCTCCTTGGGATATCGAAACGCTAAACAAGTTCGTCCTGAAACAACCTTTCGGACTGTTCCAAGACGAACTTGCTCTTTCAACTCCCTTTATAAAATAATTACTTCAAGATACCACCCAAATACGCCTCGATGTTCGACTTGATCGGCATCAGGTAAATACGGTCGCCGTTTCTCTGGGCGAAGCCCAATACCTTGCGAGCAAAATCAACGCTCCATTCCAGCGTCGGCGCAAAGCTCTTCGGGAATATCACATGATTCTTTCGCTCCCAATAGCTCTGCGTCCTCGCCGACATAACCGGCGAAACGCCCCAGCAGACTGTCAGACCATCCAGCATATCCGCGTACATCTCCAAAAACCGCATATCAAAAAACGGCTGCGTGAAGAATCCCACGGCGCCTGCCTGCAGCTTTCGGCGGATATGGTAAAGCTCCTGCTGCATGCTGCCCCTATACTGATCAATCCCGGCCCAGACGCGCACGCCCGGAAGCTCCTCCCGGATCTTTCGGATTACGTCGGTTGTCACCGTCGGATAAACCGTATGGTTCATATCCTGGGGCGGATCGCCCTCGATGACCAGCACTTCGCGAATCTCATGCTTCTTGATATAAGGGCCCATGGCAAGCGGTTTCGAAAGATCCACGTCCATCGCGCGGATATGCGGCAACGCGGGGAAAAATTCCTGCGCGATCGCCGCCCCCTCCCAGCTTCTGAGCTTGCAGCTCAAAAGGTCTGGAATATTGATGCGGTCGACCTTCAGGTGGGCTTCCTTCAACATCGTCAGTTCCTCGCGCAACCCTTCCTCGCTGCGCGGAACCAGCTCCACCGCAATCCTTTTCATAAGACGCCTCCCTGTTGCTCAAAATGTTATTCCCTTTATATTGCTCTGTCTTAAATTGTATTCAGGAAGTATTATAGTCCAAACGGAGCGCGCAGGCAATCAAAAAAGAATATTCTTCATATTAAATCTCAACAAGAATTAAAAACCAACCGAGATGATTCAGAACAACCCTGTTATGCGGCCGTCTTCGTCAATGTCCATAGCCTCCGCCGCCGGTTTCTTCGGAAGACCCGGCATGGTCAGTATATCGCCGGTCAACGCGACAATGAACCCCGCACCCGCAGAAACCCGGAGTTCACGCACCGTGACGGAAAAACCGCGCGGGCGGCCGAGTTTCGACGCGTCGTCGGAGAGCGAGTATTGCGTTTTCGCCATGCAGACCGGCATCTTGTCGAGTCCCAGCGCTTCGATCTCATCCAGCTGCTTTTTCGCAGCGGCGGTAAATGTCACGCCGTCCGCGCCGTAAACCGTGCGCGCTACCGTCTCGATCTTTTCCGCAATCGGCGCGTCAGATTCGTAAAGCGTATGGAAATTCTTCGGCTTCGCCATCGCAGCCTCGACTTTTTTCGCCAGCGCGACGCCGCCCTCTCCGCCTTTCGCCCAGACCTCGGAAACCGCGACTTCCGCGCCGAGCTCCGCGCACTTTTTCTCAACGAAAGAAAGCTCCTCCGGCGTGTCCGTCGGGAACGCGTTGACCGCGACGACGGCTGGCAACCCGAAGGCATGGATGGTCTCGATATGCTTCAAAAGGTTTTCCATGCCCTTTTCGAGGGCGCCCATATCGACACGGGACAAATCACTCTTCGGCACGCCGCCGTGCATCTTCAGCGCGCGCACCGTCGCGACGATGACCA
>CAMHCS010000022.1 GCA_946183785.1 uncultured Selenomonadales bacterium
CGACAGGCGGAAAAAGACCCGGCAGAGGCGCGGAGGGACTTATTCAGTGGTTCCTAAAAATCCTTTCAGGATGTTTTGCGCCAAAATCGAAACAATGGACGGCTACGCAGGCTTCGTGATCAACACCGTCCAGATCGCCTACGACCCGTCGTTGGCAAATGAAAAAATCCCAACAAGCGTCATCAAGGCGCAGGTCGCCACCTCGAAAGATGACGACGCGAGAAGTATACTGCCTGAAGCGCCGTAACAAAGGGGCTACAGCACGTTTCAAATCACGTGTGGCAGCCCCTTGAAATTTTGGCCGGCGATCGAATCATACCTCCAACGGCACGAAGTCGAACTTCTCATAATCGAAGAGGCCACAGTCGGTGAGCTTCAACGCCGGAATGACAGGCAGCGCCATAAAGGCCAGCGTCATGATCGGCTCCACGTCCGCACTGACGCCAAGCTCCCCTCGCGCCTTCCCGTGAATCGCGCGCAGCTTCTCCGCGACCCATTCGCCGCTTTTGGTGGTCATAAGGCCGGCGATAGGAAGCGCCATGGCGGCCAGCACTTCCCCGTCCCTGACGACGGCCATGCCGCCCTCCATGGCAATCAAGGCCTTTACGGCAAAGGCCATTTCCTCGTTGCTGACGCCGGCGACAATGATATTGTGGGAATCATGGGCCACTGACACGGCAACGGCGCCCGCCCTGATGCCGTAGCCGCCCAGCAGGCCGACGCCAACCTGCCCTGTGCCGTGATGACGCTCGACCACCGCGAGTTTGCAAATGTCCCGGGCAGGGTCGAATACGAAATCGCCATCTCCGTCCGTTTTGACCGTGGCGATTTCCTTTGAAGTCACAATGCCGCCCTTTTGGACGCCAATCACGCGGACTTTGTTGCCCGTGAGTCTGACCTTGAAGCGGTCCGCCGAAAAATTCCTAACATTGACGCTGCCGCGCACAGTGGAAATGTCTGCGAAGGTCACTTCCGGCAGATAACGTCCTTCCTCGGCGGCCAGCTCACCGTCGAGAAACACCTGATGCACATGGAAATCCTTCAAATCATCCAGCAGGACAACATCCGCCTTCCGCCCCGGAGCGACGGCGCCCCTGTCATACAGGCGGAACGCTTCCGCCGCATTCAGCGTCGCCATACGAATCGCCGTCACCGGATCAAACCCTTCCTCGACGCAGATGCGAAGATGATGGTCGATGTGCCCCTCGTCAAAAATGGTTTTCGGCTGCCGGTCGTCAGAGCAGAACATCGCGCGGCGGCTGTTTGCTTCGGTAACTCCCCTGAGAAGCTCGCGAAGGTCATGGCAGGCCGAACCTTCCCGCAGCAGCACGTACATCCCTTTCGCCAGCCGCTCCCTGATTTCTTCTGCGGTCCGGCATTCATGGTCGCCGAGTATGCCAACGCAAGCGTAGGCGTTGAGTTCTTTGCCGGTCATTCCCGGCGCGTGGCCGTCGATGATTTTTCCCATCCGACGGGCCAGCGTCAGCTTGTCCAGCACCGCGTCATCGGCCCGGATGACGCCGGGCATATTCATGAATTCGCCCAGCCCGAAGATACGTTCGTCCGCAAGCAGATCCTCCATATCCGCCGCATCGAGCTTCGCTCCCGTGTTCTCAAAAGGAGTAGCAGGGACGCAGGAGGGCATCGCGTAAAGGATATTGAGCTTCGTCCTTTTTGCCGCTTCCAGCATATAGCGAAGTCCGTCGAGGCCGCATACATTGGCGATTTCGTGCGGGTCGGCAACAATGACGGCGGTACCCCGCGGGACGAGCATACGTCCAGCCTGTTCAGGGCTTACAAAGGACGATTCGATATGGATATGCGCGTCGATGAACCCCGGCGCGGCAAAGCGGCCCTCCGCGTCAATCGTCTCGCGCCCCTCATAGCCCGCGTCCGTACCGACAATTACGCCGTCTTTAACGGCAATCTCTCCCGCCCCGACAGTCCCTGTAAAAACGTTGACGATCCGACAGTTCTTCAATACGAGATCCGCCTTTTCCCTGCCTGCCGCCGCGTCAATCCGACGCCTGAGCGCTTCTTTTTCCGTCATGCTTTATTCTCCATTGACGCGCCCAATACCGGGCGGGACGCGTCTAACTGCGGGACGCAGAAAGCGTCCCCTTCCCGTCACGGCAATTCGTCCGCCGACGCGTAGATTTTGACGAACATATCCATGCGCGACTCGGCCAGCACGACCTTTACCATACCGGCCGCCCCCACCAGGGCAAATTCCTTGCCCTCGGCAGTCGCCTGTTTTGTCAGCCGAAGCAGGATACGAATCCCGGCGCTGGAAAGATATTCCAGCCCGCTCATATCGACGGCGAACTTCTGCGTCGCCGCGAAGACCCGCTCTGCCTGCTCGCCGGCCTCCTGCGCCGTGAGCCGATCCAGCCGCCCCCTGACAGACAAAAGGGTCCACCCGTTCTTTTCGCTAGTCTGAAAAGCAATCGTTTCTTCCGCCATTTCCTTTTCCTCCTAAAAGATATCAGATTCCCTTATATACCAACCCAAGCATCGTGACGTCGTCGGAGGGCTCCGCACCGTTTGCATGCTTCTCCACCGCGCCGCGCACTGCCGCGAGGATTTCCGCCGCTGTCCGTTCCTTCGGTTGTTCCGCAAGCGTCTCTTGCAGCCGTTTCTCTCCGAAAAGCTCCTTCTTTTCGTTCATGGCTTCGGTCACGCCGTCGGTGTAAAGGAAAAGCATATCGCCGGAGGCAAGCGTCAGCCGCTCCACCGGGAAGTTCATTCCTCCCATAACGCCAAGCATCGGACTTTTCGCCATCGGCAAAAACCCCACCGTTCCATTTTTGTGGACCAGCGGCGGATTGTGGCCCGCGTTCACATAGACGAATTCACCGCTTTCGACGTCCAGCACCCCCGCGAACACTGTCACGAACATGCCCTCGTCGTTTGATTCCACGAGGCGGTCATTGGTCTGCGCTACAATCTCCGGTAGCCGTTCCGCTGTGCCCAGGAGCAACGCGCAGTCCTTCAAGAGCGTCTTGCAGGCGACCATAAAGAGCGCCGCGGGCATTCCCTTGTCCGTAACGTCCGCCACCGTAACCATCAAACGTCTCTCGTCGAGGAAATAAAAATCATAAAAATCGCCGCCGACCTCCTTTGCGGGCTGCATCGACGCGAAGAGGTCGAACTCGCTCCGCGCCGGGAACTCCTTCGGCAGGATGCCCGCCTGTATGCGCGCCGCCACCGATAGCTCCGTTTCAATGCGTTCTTTCTCCGCCGTCGTTTTCGCAAGATTATCGATATACGATTTCAGCTCGTCTGTCATCTGGTTGAAGCTGTCGGCGAGCGTTTCGATCTCGTCGCCGGTCCTGACGTCAAGCTTCTTGTCGAGATTGCCGCCCGAGATTTCGCGCACGCCCGCTGTCAGCGCAAGGATGGGACGCACGAAGCGATCCGAGATCTTACGGCTGACAAAAAAGAGCACTGCCAAAAGCACCAGGAGCAGCACCGCTGTCCGCATCAGATTGTCCCAGAAGAAGGAGCGCAGGGACGCGGAAAAATCCTCCGCCCGGGTCAGCAGATACGACTTCGCGTCCCGCGCCGGCTGCACCACCACATCCCGCTCGATCAGCGTGCCGTAACTCCAGCCGATATCGGGAATCGGCGCGTAGGCAAGGTAATATTCCCTGCCCCCCATCGTGATCCGCGCTACGTCAGAAAGCCCCTTGGTCATGCATGCTGCTTCCAGCGCAAGGGACATCTCCCCGTACTTTCGAAAATCCTCCGGCGTCGCGGAAGCGGCCAACGGCCCATCCTTTTCCGAGGAAAGGATGACCTCCCCCTTCTCGTTCAGGATAAAATTTACTCCCTTGTCCCCAATCGTATTGATCGAGATCTGCCGATACAAGGTGGCGATACTATTGGAGATACCGGCCATACCAGCGAAACCGCTTGCGTCGTAATAAGGCGCGACACAGGAAATACAGGGATACCCCTCTACTCCGACATAAACGCCCGTGAACACGGACTTCCCGGTCTCCTTGATTTCCTGATACCATGGGCGTTCTCGCGGGTCGAAGGATGGCGAGTACCACTCGTCAAAGAACTCTACAAACTCCTTCCCCTCCGCCATGACGTCCGCGCTGACGATATACCCGCGCTCCGAGGCATAAAAACAGGTCATCTCATGGCCGTCGTCATAACTCTGCGCCCAAAGCGCCAGATTGTCCGCCGCGTTGGCTGCGATCCGCGCTTCTGGCAGGACGTCCTCGATCCCGCCGCTTTCACGAAGCGCCGGGATGAAAAAAAGATATGGTTCCTTGGATCTTATGGGATCTTCGCCGCCCAGCGGCAGCTCACGCGGCTGATAAAGCTCCCGATGGGTCAAAATCTGCGTCATCGTCTTGGCAAGAAGATTCGCATCTTCCTGAAGCCGCCATAACTCGTTGCTGACGCCTCGCGCTTTTTCTTCCGCCATGAGGGCGAACCGCTTTTTTGCCTGCTCGTCGGCAATCTCCTCCGCGAACGCGGCGGCAGACGTTCCCATTTCCCGTCCGCTTTCGAGAGCGTGCTCCTGCGCGTCGTAAAGGCCGAAGAAGGAAACCGTCTCGAAGGCGGCGAAGCACGCAAGCCCCGTAAAAAGCATCAGAAGGAAGATGCGCCGTTCAATGTTCATCTTACCGCTCAAACGAAATCCTCCCGTTGTTGCACCCCGCGATTTTTCCCATTATATCACAAGAACGGCTAATTCTGCTAACCGTAATTCGGTCTGCAGCCGCATGCGGATTTCTTGACGAAACCCTAGGAAAAGCCTATAATACGATGCAGAAGAAAAAATGGGGGATTCAACTGACAGGAGGAATTCACTATGAAAAAATTCCGTTTTGCCGGACTGTTTGTCGCGGCTTTCGTTTTGACGCTCGCCATCGCTTCCATCGCGTTTGCCGGCAGGCGCGGCTCGCAGGACTTCGTATTGGAGAATGGCACAGGCCGTGTCATCACTGAGATTTACCTCAGCCCCACCAGCAGCAACGAATGGATTTATCAGGACGAGCTTGGAAAGAACCAGGTACTGTATCCGGGTCAGGATATTTTCCTCGCCTTCGACCCGAGAGACAACGTCCAGTATTGGGACATCAAGGTCGTTTATGAAGACGGCTCTTACGAATACTGGTACACGCTCGACCTCTTCCGCATTTACCGCATCACGATCCGTCCGAACGCTATCGCTTCCATCGACGAAGTGTAAAATCGTATACTTGAACTGAACCCCATTTTTTCAAAAAAGCGCTTCCCGTTCGCGGGAAGCGCTTTTTCTGTGGCATCTTAAAAAGTCACCGTATATCCGGCAAAATTTTCTCCATTATTTTCGTCACCTTGTCGTACCACCCCTGCCGGAAAAACGCGCAGGCGTCCTCGTCCCGGGCGAGAAGATCGACCTCCGCGACGCGCACGGATTCGCCGGCGGCGGCTGTCGCTCCTTCCCGCCGACCGCACGCCGACGCCACACGGCCCCGGCAGCCGCCCGCGCAGCGATTCCTGTATTCGCAGACCGCGCAGCCCGGATTCCGGGCGAAATAGTCCCGGAGCCGCGTGTCGATAAAGTTCATATAATACGAATCACGGAGCGCGTCGGCGAATTTCGTTTCCCTTATGTTCGGGAAATGGCGCCGGGTCAAAAGCGGCGCATCCGGCGCCTACCCCGGCATTAGCGCATCCGTGCGCGTCCGCCGTCCGCCCTCCGCGCTGCCCATCGGGATACAGGGAACCATCGCGCCCTCGGCGGTGATATACATATAGTTTCGCGCGTGACCGCACATGCAGTAATCGCCGCAGTCCTCGTCCTCCTCATTTTTCACGAAAGGAATCTCGAAGCCGTCCGTGCCGTCGCTGTGGAAAAAGCCCGACAGCATCAGCGAGAGCGGCGCGCCGTCTTCATAAAACTGCGGGATATAGTCAAGATACGTTTGGAATTCCTCGTCGCGGGTGATCGCGTAATCGGCGATGCCCAGCGCCTCGCCTTCCACGTTCAGCCGGTTCACTTTCAGCGTCTGGCAGCCCAGCTCGCCGAGGAGCTTCACGCTCTCCCGCAGCGCCGACAGATTCCCTTTGTGCAGGCAGTATTCCGCTCCCGTGGGAAAACCTCGCTCCCTGCACAGTGAAAAGGCGCGGAGCACCGCCTGTTCCGCGCCGGGGACGCCCCGCAGCCAGTCATGGCAGCCCACGCCGTCGAAGCTCATGTTGAACTCCGGCCTGAGCCCCCGCCGCTCAAATTCGTCCAAGGTTTCCTCGTTTACCAAAAGCCCGTTGGACATGACGGTGACAATCAGGATATCGGCGTCGATCAGCGCATCCACGATGGCGAAGAAATCCCGCCGCAGGAGCGCCTCGCCGCCCGTCAGGGAAACGGTGCGGACGCCCGCCGCCTCCATCTGCCGGACGACGTCGAGGCAATCGTCAAGGGACGGCTCGCCATTCATATGCGCTTCCGTGCGCGTCGGCGCCGACATATAGCAATGGCGGCAGCGGCAGTTGCAGTTGCCGGTGATCGCCCAATGGACGGAGTAGAGGAAACGGTTCGGATAAGCGCGGTACTTCTGTGCGTCCGAAAGGGGGGCCGGCACTTCGCTTTTCTCCAGGATTCCCGCCTCGCAAAGCTCGGCGAGCATCTTCCGTTCCTCCGCGGAAAAGAGTACGCTCCCCACAGGCAGGGAGCCGCAAGCCTTTTGCAGTGCGCGATAAACGGCAGGCGGCAGGAAGTCCACATCCCCCGAAAGGCGCCGCACGATTCCCGTCGGCAAAAGCTCCCAGCCGCGC
Source organism: uncultured Selenomonadales bacterium (assembly GCA_946183785.1). Classification (GTDB taxonomy): domain Bacteria; phylum Bacillota; class Negativicutes; order Selenomonadales; family Selenomonadaceae; genus RUG12372. The sequence continues at coordinate 6,781 of CAMHCS010000022.1, forward strand.
AGCCGAAACTCGTCTTTCAGTCTGTAGTACACGGAAGCATCTCCCTAACATAAAAATTTAATTTTTATCCTGCAACCGGGTCGTTGATTATCACAATGCTGTTCTAATTGCAAGGAACTGCTCCCGTAGACTAAAGCTCGTTATTCACTATCTCCTCCAATTGGACCGTTGGAACCACCCAGGAGGAAACAATAGGCCGTGTTACCTTTTCTCTCGGTCTTACCAAATCCTACACCAAGAAAAGCACAGTACGCGCCTGCTCCGGTTCTATCACTTTTACCAGACTTTTGCAGTTTCTTTCTACCACCAGCCACCTGATTCAGCTCATCCTCAGAAAGAGTCATGTTCTTCATCTGTTCCTGCTCGTATTCCTTCAATTCCTCAAGGGTAAATGGCAGACCGATTTCCTTTGCCAGTGGAATAATAATAGCATCAACTGCCTTTTCACGCATAGCAGCATCCTCTGCAGAAGAACCATTCTTCTCTGCAAAATCCTTGTCCAGAGCATTGAGCTTTTCAGCCAAAGCTGCGTCCTGGGCCAGCTTATCATAAAACTATCCTACATTTGCCTTTGCCATGATGCTTTCCCCTTTTATTGTTTGCCTTTTAGCTCGTTCATCTGTATATATGCGCGGGCAGAAAAAACGTGACATAATTTTTTGCCTTCTAAAGGTGCTGGAACCTGCAGCCTTTATATACCCTGTCCAGATTGACCTTGATCTCGCCCAGCTTGTCCGCCCGGACTCCCCCAAAGAAGTGGGTATGGACGCCTCTTTCGATCCCAAGGCTCATGAGAGATTTCCCCGCCATAATCCCTTTGACCTGTTCGGGCGTCAGTCTGTCGTTGGCGCTGACGACGTTGTATTTCCCGTCCCTGCGCTTCACGAAGTACGCGTACCCGGCGCCGCCCGACACGTTGTCCAGTTCCATGTCGGTCATCACTTTATCCATCAATTCGTTCGTCATCGTCTTCGCCTCCCTTCAACTTCTCTCGTTCATCTGTATATATGCGTAAACCGGAAAATCCTGACAAGGTTTTGAAAAGAGGTTATGAAAAAGAACTCGTCTTCCTCAATAAATCACCCCTCCGCCTGCAACAGATGGAGAGGTGATTTTGACGTCGCCGGGCTTACGCCGCCTGACTTACCAGTCCCTCCGCGTAACGCACCATTTCGATATAGAGCCGCTTGCATTCCTCGTTCCTTCCCTGGTTGATCAGCGCGAGGCAGGGGCGGATATAGCGGCTGAGCAGCTCTTCGCAAAGCTCGCCGTAATTCGGGGAGTCCTTCATGGCGCGAACGATGCCGGGGGCGATCTCGTAGTATTCCTCGATCAGCTCCACGCCGCCCGGCTGCTTCGCCAGCCACTCATCCCGATAGTCCCGCAGCGTGGTCAGCTCCTCGCAGTCGTCCGCCTTGCCCAGATATTCGCAGACTGCCGTGGTGAGGAAGCATCCCTTATGCTTGCCGCCAGGTTTCATAACTTTACCTCCCGCCACGGCGTCCAGCTCCTCACCGGTGAGCTTGCCGCCCTCATGCTCCGTGAGATACGTCGCCGCCTCTTCTGCGGTCAGCTCGACGCCGTTCTCCTTCGCGAGGGCTACGAGATCCTCCGCCGTCTTGCAGGCCTGCGCCTTTTCCAGCATTTCCTTCGTGATCTCTTTGCCGTCGGTTTTCATGATGTTTTCCTCCTTCTAAAATTCAAGATTATTCAAGATGAACTCACTACTGCTTTATGTCGTGCACAATCACTTCGTAGCCGCGTTTTTTCCATCGCTCCTTCAATTTGTCGATATACTGCGGATTCACGTGATGCCAGACCTTATAGCCCTTGCTGTTTTTCATGAGCTGGTCCACATATTGGAAATCTCCCCGTTGGGTGAACTTAATGAGCTCGTCCATATCTCCCTGATAATCCCCGCCGATCGCGAAATTCGGCCAGACATTCCGGAACAGGACGACTACCTTTTTGCCTCCCACCACATTCTCCAGTTCATCGTCCGTCATCTGCTTGTTCATCAATTCGTTTGCCATTTTCGTTACCCCTTTTTTATGAGGTCGTTGTTTCACTTTTTGCTTTCATCCGTATATATGCGTGAGCCGAAAAATCCTGACAGGATTTTTGAAAAAAATTGCTATCCCCGTAATATGGGGGGGACAGCGCTTTTTCCTTTTTTAGGAACGTAATAAAATCGTAAGAATTAAAACGGCAATACTTTTTGGAGATTGTCGGCAATCTCCTTCTGCTTATTTGGGTATGGGTGGGAATAGGTGTTAGCAGTAGTACTTGGTTTTGCATGCCCCAGCCGAGAAGCGATAGCGATGATAGGAACGCCTTGCTCAATCAGCAAGCTTGCGTGCGAATGCCGTAAATCATGGACCCGCACCGAGGGAAGATTTTCCTTTTCAGTGTATCGACGAAGCTTTAACCACAGTGAAGAATTTGAAACACAATCAAAAATCCGTTGCTTTGCTGATATTTGCCCCAAGCCGTTCAAATATTCCTTGATAATCCGTACCAGCGAAGAGGGCATGGTGATTACACGATTACTTTTTTCTGTTTTCGGGCCAGTAATAATGTCCTTTGACTTCACTCGCATATACGTCTTGCTAATGGCGACAGTGTTATTCTCAAAATCAAAATCATCCTTTGTGAGTGCGAGCATTTCACCTACACGGCACCCCGTCAGAAAAAGGAAGGCATAGGCAGCAGCGAAAATATATTCCTGATCTGCAAGGAGAGCGGAACGCAAACGGTTGAATTCCTCTAATGTAAGAAAGTTCATTTCTTTCGACTTGGTGTTTCCCATCTTTCCGGCGGCCTTCGCAGGATTGCGGAGCAGGCCGTAAAACTTCACGGCAAAGTTGAGTATGGTGGAAAGAATACGATTGATACGGTGCAGGGTGCTTGGTGCGTATTCCTCCGTATTATATGTGGACTGCCATTTCCTGATAGTGGCCGGTGTGATTTCGTTTATAGCGAGTTTCCCGAAAAATGGCCTCAGATGGTTTTCTATAACATACTCTCGGTCAATCACTGACGATTCTTTTGCGTGGTGACGGAAATCGTCAAGATAGATTTCAATCAACGTATCAAAAGTCATATCCGGTGTACCCGCAATACGCTCAAGAAAGCTACGCTCATATTCTTTTGCCTCGCGCTGTGAGGAAAATCCTTCTTTCTTTTTCTGCTTTCTCGCCCCGGTCCAATCGGTGAAATAGAATGATGCAAACCATGTCGTTTTGCCTGTTTTGCTAATTTTTTTATAGACTGGCATAAAAACCCCTCCTTCGGATATGGCAAAAATGCCCCGAAGGTGGTACAATCTTAATTGCTAGGTCGGATTGTTCCTTTGGGAGCTTTCTGCCGCAGCCGCTTCTGTGTTGGCGCACGGAAGCGGCTTTCTTATTATTCGATCATTCGTTCAATTATTCTTTTTCTGAACGAATTTGGAGAGCGTCGATGACAAGACGCTCAAACATTAATCTCGACGAACGTTCGTGGATGTCCTTGAGTCGCCTCATAAACCTTGAAAAATCGGCTCTTGAGCCAAATGAAACGCTCGAAAGCTCGCGACCTGATTCCTTTTCGCGGATTTGCACTACAACTGTAGATGATTTTTCAGAAGCGTTTTCCTCCACTACCATATACTGCATTCCATCACCAGTCTCCATCTCGTTTACAATCTGCTTGAAACGTTCAAATTCGTCCAGTGAGCGACCAAGAAGTTTGTCCATCGGGACATGAAGCGCGTCGGCAATAGCTATGAGAGTTTTTTCTGGTGGCCAAACGCCATTCTCGTAGCTGCAGTATTTCGTATAGCCAATCCCAAGTTCCTCCGCAAAAGCCTTGGCGGAAGGGCTGACTTTAGAGCGAAGCCGTTTCAGGTTCCGTCTCAGCGACATTTTATCACCTCCTTAAACATATTTTATCCAATTTAATCTAAAAATTCAAGGCCTGATCTAAAGAAATTATATTCGCGAGTCTAAAATCACCGGAATATAAGTCTGCTATAATGTTTATAAGAACTAAAAAATATATGGATTATCGCAGAAAATGCGAATTCCACGCAGGAGGTCAGGCTTATGAGTATACAGAAAAACGACAAAGACACGATAGCGTTGGAAACGGCAGAATCGGTGTTTATTCGTATTCCGGAAGCAATGGAAATAATGGGCTGTTCAAGGTCGACCGCGCAACGATGTTTCACGGAAGTTAATAAAAAACTAAGGGAGCAAGGTTGCTTTACGATTGCTGGACGGTGCAACCGTCGCGCGTTTTATCGAGCGATTGGGCTTGATCGGTGAAATAATACCAATTACTGCGGTCGCGAAGTTGATTGTACACAGGAGCCCAAATTCCACTCACAGAAGATACCTGTATGTGTTACAGCAGTTGCGCGACGAGCTTCACAATATCCTCGATTCCGACCCTCTTTTTCAGTTACCATTTCGAAACATTAGCCCCATTTCGGTAATTGTCATGTAATCGAGTAGGAGGCGGTGATTAACCACCGCCCTCTCACCACCGTTCGTACCGTTCGGTACACGGCGGTTTCAATAGTTGACGTGTACAGACTGATACGCCACGACTAAGTCATAAAAGCCAAAGCGTATCAGTCTTTCTTTTGTCAAAACATATCCAAATTAAACATAACCGCTCTCGCGTCAATGATAGCGCGAGGGCGGTCTCTTTTTTTATCCCAGCAAGCCCTCCGATAACATTTCTGCGCTCTCGCGAAAATCCCTGCGCCGAGAAGAATCCCTCTGATAAGATTGTCGCGAAGTCGATGGTTGTATTTTCCAAGGGGGGATGCAATGGTTATCATGAGCAATATCCATCTATCAGAGAGGTTGTCTGGGCTGAAGATGACGCCAGAGCAGTCCGCTTACTTTCTTTTGGGCTACGTCTTCTCGTTAGCGGAGACGCTTGCCGATCAAGAGCTGCAAGGAAGAATCGTTGATGAAGACGAGCGCAAAATCATCGAAGCGGAATACCGTAAAATTCTAGCCGCGGAAGTAAGGAGGGATTGCCCATGCTAAAAAGAATGGCCGAGTGCGCTTGGCAGGCAACTTGTGCACATCTCGAGGATTGCAAATCGCCTGCGGAAGTTGCACAGGCTTTTGACGTCGCCTTGAGATCTATCGTTGCATACCAAGTATTGCATAATGAGTTCGATCTTGAAGACGACTCCAAGGAGGTGGAGCTAGCCGACCTTGACGACTGCCCCGGCTGGCAACATCTGATCGAAAACGAAGAAGAATAACCACCATAGGTGAAAAGAGCCTAATTTTGTCAGGTCCTTTAAGGAGGTGATGATGTGGGTGTGGACATGGAGCCGACTCGCTACTGGCTACTGTTTGCAGGCATTTTGCTTGTTTTCCTCAGTAGCAGACTCGGGCAAATCGTTTGTTGGCGCTTGTTTAACATACTGCGCTCTGCGTATTATTTGGCGTTAGCGGTGCTTGCACTATGCGGAGCCTTGTTTTTTAGAGGATTGGGGGTGTTTCTTTGTTGGCTCGCAAAACGCATAGGGAAAGCGAATTCTGAAAATCCCAACGCCGCTCCTTCCACGAGCAGTAAAATGTAATTGCAGGGAGCGAAAAAAATGCAAGGACGCGGGGGAAAGGAGCAGATTGCATTGAGATATTACGTGGTGAGGATTAAGCGCCTTGGCGATATTCTCATCAAGGCGTCCAGCGCCGAGGAGGCGGCGAAAATGGCTATGCAGTTTGATTCGGATTCATGGGGCAACTTCAAGATGCATGTCGAGGCGCCGGTAATGAAGCGAATCAGGATGGCAAGGATATCAAAATCAAAGGCATGAAACGCAAGGAGAAAAGGCGGAAGGCAATCATATTGGATGGTGAAATCCCCTTTTAAGTCGCAACAATAATGCGTATCAGAAGCGGCAGGCTTCGGATGCGACGACGAGTTATGAAAGGAGGCGAGGCCGGGCGTATAATTAAAAATACATGGGTCAGCCCAGATCCTGACATTAATTTAGACTACGAAAAACTTAAAACATGGAGCAAATCGCTGCCCCGATCGCAGAAGCCTAACGGGCAGCGAAGAAGCTCCAGGGCAATATTTCTTGTTACATGATTGGAAGGAAGGTGGTAAAAAGTGTTGAATGCGATGTATGTTTATATGGAGAATATCTTTTTCATGACGTTTGGCTGCCGAACAAGCTCTCTCAAAGGGCTTTTGATATTATTTGCTATCGATTTATTATTTTTCGCATTAACAATATATTTTTCTATTGATGTGAAGGATAACCGTTTAATGGCTGGTCACGACGCAGGAAAATAGTTTTAGTATATATATGTATGATTGTGGCATTAATATGTCGCTAGCCGTTGGCTAATAATGATATAAACTATCCAAGCGGATTACTCAAAAATAAAGCTTCCCCAAAATCTCTGCGCCATCGCGCCTCTTTTTGATAAGCTTCCCCCAATGAGGTGATGATGTGTGTGCGGATTTGGAGTCAACTCGATATTTGCTGTTGTGTTCCGGTCTTCTTCTTGTTTTCCTCGGTAGCCGAACCGGGCAGATCGCTTGCCTGCGCGTATTTAACATGCTACGCTCTGCGTATTATTTAGCGATAGCTATACTTGCAGCATGCGGAGCTTTGTTTTTTTACTGGCTAGGGAGGTTATTATTGTGGCTCGCAATGCGCATAAAGACAGCGAATTCCGAAAATCCCGACGCCGCCCCAGTCTCCCAGAGTAAAATATTGGCGCAAGGAGCGGAAAAAGGAAGCCCACGGAAGGCACAGGAATGAGGGATGTAGCAATGAAGGATTATGTTGTAAAGATTGTTCGTCAAGGCGAGATTCACATCCGAGCCAAGAGCGCAGAGGAGGCTGCGTGTATGGCAGGGCGATATGGCTTTGGTTCGAACAATTTTGAGCTCCATGTCGAAATCAACCGCAGTACAGCGGAGCAGAACGACAAGGAAGCCGACGGAGGCAAAAAGCGCAAAAAGAAGCATAGGACTGCAGTTATCTTTAACGATGACATTCCCTTTTGAGCGCCTTTTGCAGACTTAACAGAAAGCCCCTCGTTTTGAGGGGCTTTTTGCATGCAGTGACAATGCAGATGCAAATAAGTAAATTTTAAAAAGAATATGTCGTAAGAATAAATTATCGAGAACAAGTGCAGCAGCTTGCAATATGGGACTAATGTATCATTTGGGTCCAAAAGAAAAGAAAAGTTAACACAGTTAAGGGAAAACATGTTATATTCAAACAAGAATAAACTATTATGATATTTCATTTTATTCTGTCATTTTATTGTTAATGAATGTAGTTCCGATATTATTGCTGATTCAATCAAAAGGCGACTGGAACAATCTATTCTATGCGGAATCTCGCACTAAATAATATGGAAGGAAGTGAAATTCATGATTATCACTATAATCCGAAAGGTCGTGAAAGGTCATCCGCCGTAAGCAAGGTTTGTTTGATTTTGTAAAACAATCTAAAGGTAAAATAAATGTACAGGAGGAACCATCTTATGAATAAAAACAAAAGGCTATGTCACAACAAACAGTTGATAAATAGCCATTTTTATAGGGGAGTATCAGAACTCCCCTACAAACTGTTATTTGCAGTTATCTATACTCATTTGGAATTTCGATATGAAGTGTCTCACACAATAACTTCACATCATGTGCATCATTTTCATCAAACTCGTATCCCAGATGGAACATTACTTGACTATATGGTTCAATACAGGAAACCTCTATTTCCTCAATTCTTCCTTTACCCGAAAAAGTTTCTACCGGAAAACAATCCCCATCATAAAGAATTTCACCTTCGTCCGTATATTCAAAACAATGCAAATCAATAATTCTGTTTTTCAAATCTTCCCATACAGTATGGTTCAATGTTGTATATTCCATCTTAATCTCATAAAAGCCATTAGCTTTCATTATTTCTATAAAGTTCTGATAATCGTTCTTTTCTACAAAAATGTCAATATCATTATGGGCTCTTGACTGATATCCAAGAAGAGCATCTACACCCCAGCCACCATCAAGAAAGACTTTAATCTCCGCATCTATTGCAAATTGAAGAATCTGTTTTACATCTGTTATATTGACCATCTTATCATCTCCACAAATTCTAATTAGGCGACCAGAGGAACTGCTGGTCTGTTTGATAAATCTCTGCATTTAGCAGTTTTCAATGTTGCCAAAACGAAAGTCAAGAAGATGTTCCTTTTCTCCATGTCGCTTTCTTTGGCGTAATTTACAAGGTTGTTCCACACAAGGTAGTTATTCAGATACTTGGTAGAAACACCATTAAAGCCACGCATAAACCTCTTTAACTGGCTATGGTAACTATTGATATGTTGGATATTATAAATGCCTTTCTTGGCTTTGCCAGTCTTTAACTGCACAAGGTCAATGCCATTGGCATTTGTAAATCTCACATAGGAGTTCATCTTGTCCGTAACAAGAGTGGAATTGGTCTTAATCCTACCATCATAAATATGATGTAAATCTCTTGTAGAAACTCTACCAGTATTCGTAATCTTGGAGATAGACAAGCCATTCCTATTAACCGCACAAGGAACACATACCTTTTCTTGGGACAAGCCTCTGATATGTGTAGAATGACCACGCTTATGAGCCTTGCGTGGCATAGCAAATGTCTTACTCTTGCTATGATTGCCCTTGTACGAGATGGCGAAAAAAGTTTCGTCAGCCTCAATAATGCCGTCAAGGGTAACATCGTCTGCCATATTCTGAAGTGCATCCAAAATCTTGTGTCTCCAAAGGAATGCGGTGTTTCTGTGAATCCCACAAGCAACAGCAGTCTTACGAATGGATAAGCCATTCATCATACAATCAATGTACTGCTCCCACACGGACAAGTCTTTTCTTGTACCAGACACAATGGAGTTCGTAGCAATCACGAAGGACTTGCCACAATCCTTACATACATATCGCTGTGTGCCATCTTTACGATGACCATTGCGAACCACATGGATACAGCCACAAAGAGGGCATACACGACCATTTGCAAAGCGTTCCTTTGCTACGAAATCTTCAATATTCAAAGACTTTACAAAGGCAGGACTTAAAAGCATTGTTTTAAGGCTTTCCTGCTCTGCGACAGTCAACTTACCGATAATATCTAATGCGTCTTTGATAGTAGGCATATCCAATTACCTCCTTCGGTGGTACTGTTTCTTACTATTATTATACGCTATTTCTCGTCAAAAATCAACCATTTGTTGTGACAGAGCCAAACAAAAAATGTTCAACGAATACTATTAAAGACCTGTGGACGATAACAGAACACGAATCAGGGATTATCGTATATCCAAATGGAGAAATTGCCGTTGACAACTGGAACAATTACAACGAAGAATGTTTTCCACTGATCGACTTCACAGGTAAATACATGATACCTTTCCCGATGAAAGGTATTTTTGACGGGATAAGAAAGCGTGAGGTTGCAGACGCCCGAGAAGAACTTCCCGGAACTGTCTGGATCAATGACGACAACGAAGCCGAAACCGATATGAGGATAATGGTAGACGATAACGCCGATATTTTCCACATGTTTGTAGGTGATTACAAGGATGTCAAATTTCCTGCAACTGTTTACACGCTGAAAAACGAAACAAAAATTATCGTCCCGGACGATTGGCACTAAAGGAAGAATTGCAGTGCAAAGAAGAACTACTCGCGGGCGGAATGAGTTGAACCAAGAGGCGTCGGTGCTCTATTTTTCAATTAATAGACGACGATTATTTTGCAAATCAACTACGAAAATCGAAAATCCCCACCAGAAAGAAAAAAGTGTGCTAAATTGGAATCAAATAAGCATGGAGGTGAGAGTAATGGTTAATACAAGTTGATAATAAGTCTCAAGACCTTTTATGAAGATACCATTTTAGATCGCAAGTTTCTGTTTGAAATCACCTTCATTAACCTCTATCTGAGAGACAAAGGCATTAAAGCTCGTAACACAAGACGGAATTCTTAGCCCAATCTTTTTTACGCAAACATCATTCCTTGCTTCGACATCCCCTTCGTAAGTTGAGCCCTTATTTAACCGCAACTCCAAGTCACTATCCCCTTCACTCTCTGGATAAAGGTAGTACCCTGTTTTAGCCTCAAAACGAAACATATACGCCAACACCTGTAAATAATCCTTATTACGGATATTATCAATAGGCTTATATTTGGCATCCGCAATTTTTCTCGTGCTTTTATCCTTACTAATAAAATCTGGGTAAATCAATCCAATATTACCGTTGAAAAGGCGTTGCGCACCTTGACCACCTTTATTCATTGGATGATAAAAAGCTTCACCAATCAAGGAGTTAACATACTCTTCCCATAACCATGCTCCGTCAAACAGGATTCCGTATATTTGTCTGATTCCTGAACCAATCTGGTACTTCTGATGTTGTAAAATCAGGAGACACAACCGTTGCAATGCGAGATATTCCTTAAAATACGCATGCCTAACACTATTCTTCTTGTTTTCATCAATAACCTTTTGCCTGTCGTATAATTCGTAATTCTGTGTAGCGCTTATGACAAGCTTCATCTCATCCTTCACACGGCTAAGAATCTTGTTCCCGTACGGTTTCATTTTGATGAACTCTATTGTATGGCGCACAAGCTCCATTAAATGATTATCATATGAAAATTCTCTCTGGCTATAAGCAACCTTCCCAATAAAGGGGGTGTTCTTTTCGATATGCCTTGCAGTATCGATAATCCCTTTAATATTCCCATCGTTATAACTGCGACGAATATATTGCTTAAAAAGCCCCTTTCTCATTGCCCTTTGCAGATAGGGCGGGAAAAGAAACAACAGAAAATTAAACAACCTATTCTCTTGATTAGAGTTAAACACCAAATCGACGATATTGGGAAAATCTAAGACTCTATAAAGCATATACTGGGTAAAATAATCGTCTTCACCGGTACAAAATCGAGATTCTACAACGAGCCTTTCATCTCCATATCCGATGAATCCCATCACATTCCCAGACCGGTAAACGTCATTTACGCCATGAAGAATCATCTGATCCTGCGTTAAGTCTTCCGAATGTGCTACAAATTCGGGGAAAACAAAAACACCTTCCTGAGCAAGCTGGCCAAGCGTTTTATTCACAATACGTGATGAAAGACTGCGCACTTCTGAAAAATCATTTATCGACGTTTCCGAATTATCCTTGATTTTCAGCAGTTTCATCTGTACCACCTTCAGCCGGTCCATTATAACCGTAAGCCTTGGCAAAATCTTTCATTAATTTTTCTTCGTTATTCATTCCTTGGACGTATTCTTGCAAGAGCGGCCTCAGATAATCCGTCCAAAGTTTTTCAGGAGACAATGTTTTCAGCTTCAAGAAATACGAAGCTCCAATTTGGTAATTTTCGTTCAGCCCCTCGACTTCAGCTATTTTTTCATTTAACCTATCCATCCGTCCCATAGCATCAGTTTTAAGCGCTCCATCGCCTAAATTTTCGGTTAGTATCTCCAGTTGCGTATCCGCGGCCTTCAATTCTATAAAACGAAAACGTCTGCGCATAGCAAAATCAAAGCTGTCTACCGAACGGTCGATATCATTCATGGTTCCAAGGATGAAGACATTCTCTGGAATATAGAATTTTACATCCGAACTGGAATGCATATTGGCATACTGGGTAGAAATCGAGCCTTTTGGCCCTCTATACCCCGGATCTATCGAGAAAAACAACTCTCCGAAAATTTTCGATATCTCTCCCCTATTGATTTCGTCAATGATGAAGATATACCTTTTAGGCGGTTCTTGTTGAACAGTCGGCTTTGCCAATGACCCTTCCTTAGCTTTAATAGCCTTATACAGAGCAAACTCGTAAGAATAACTCTGAGAACCAAAAGTCTTATTAAAAAAAGACGTTATATCCTTGACCTTTTCAAACTTCTTGTCTGATTCCAACATCTTCCTAATCTCATCAATATTCAGGCATAATTTATTAACGCTGACATTTCCCGGAATAAACACATAAATATGCTGGTCGTCAACGCTTGTGATTGTGAATTTATTACCTGTTATAGTTTCAAACGTATCTTCTCCAAGTGCAACATTCGAAAAGAACTCCATCATAGACTCTTGAACGGATTGCTCTTTCTCAAATGTTTCCTTGGGTTTCTGTGAATTTTCGTAGTTCATCCTAGCACGGTTTATAAACTTCTTAAAAATGCCGTCTTGCAATTGAAACCCCATAGAACCATCTTCGTTCAGTCTTGGACGTAGTCCTTCGACAAAATCCGTATAGTCATAGCTTGGGTGGAACTGAACAAACTCCATTTGTTGCTTCTGTTCATTTGATAGTTCCTCATATGAGGCAGTATAGCCATTGCTGATAATATCCGCAGCGATTTCCCTTGCAAGATAAGTTTTACCTGTTCCCGGCGCACCGTGGAAAATAATATTTCTCGATTCCAATAAGATATCGGAAAACGGGTTTAAAAATTCATTACCTGTATTATATGGTGCCTCATTCCTTGCGCCCTCATTTTCGCTCTGCTCAGCATCCTTATCATCCTTTTCACGATATTTCAACGTAAATTGATCTCCAGTGTCACCAAAACGTTTTAAACACTCTTGCACAAATATGAGCGTCGAAAAAACATTCCAGCAATAAATCACAAACCGTTTGTCATTACCGTAATAATAAGCCATATACTCAATTGATTTGGAATTGCGTTTTCTCCTATATTCATCCTCACTCGAATAAATTCCACGAATATAATCTCCGTTCAATGAATAACGGCATATGGGGAAATCATCTTTCTCCTCTTCAGACAATGCTAAAAGTTGCCTTTCAAATACTTGAAACGCAATACGAGGAAGTGTTTGATTTGTATTTTTCCATTCACCTTTTCTATAATTACGCTCGATAATCTCCCCATTGGCTTTTTTAAAGCATGCATATAGCGCCTTATAGTTGTCTCCCAGGCCTAAATCGTTTAACGTAAACCGCTCATCGGTCGATACAATGCTATCTGCAGTGATTGTCAGCTCATATTTTACCTGTTTAATTTCTATATTATATCCCTGCCCGTGCAGGTAGCTTTTCGCTTCGACCGCATTGAATCCATCCGTTGATATATCTACACCATTTGCTAGATGGTTAGCCACGGCAATTACATATTTGGGAGGATATTTTTTACCTTCTTCTGTTACAAGCTCATACTTCGTGCTCTGATTTGATGAAGGTACGCCATTTTCATCGATGTACTTCAATGCATCAATAATGCTCTGTTCATTAATCTTTGGAATCGCCATGTTGCACCTCCAGTATTGTCTATTATTATTCAATGCTCACTGTATGACCTGCAGAACCTCATCAATCTTATCGGCAATCCTTTTTTGTTCAGCAAACGGCGGAAGCGGAATCGGCATAGTCAGTAACGCATCAAATACAATATTATTTACCGTTGTTCCTTCTTTTGTGTATTTGAATAAAATGGTGGGCTCAAATGCTTTCAGAAGATAATAGACATATTCGCACATCTCCGGAACGTATAATTGTAAAGCTTTGAGATCCTGATTAATCGTACTCTTTGTCTTTAAAACCGCAACCGGAAACAGACGCCTCAGTATCCCACTACGAACAACAAATAGGACGGTTTGCTTCGGATAAACTGTCATCGCTTTGGCCGCACTTTCTGAGATTGTCATTTCTGAAGACGTTATGTTTTTTTGTTTCATATCTTTAGATGTTACCCAAAGAACAGCCCCATTTGTCCAAAAAGATTTATTTGCCATGGATGGGGTCTTTCCTCCACTAAAACGGCCAAGCTCAGCTAGTCTTACCCATTTCCAATTCTTCGGAATCTCAAAGGGAATCTCATCTTCTTCAATAGCAGGCAGCGGCTTTTCCTTCTTTATCTTCCTCTCTTTAACAAGCCTTGCTTTTTCTTCCAGTATCTGTGCATAGAGTTCTTCCGCAGTTCCATCCGTCGGGAGCTGTTCGGTCAATTTACCCCGTATCCCTGCGTCGATGATTTTGCTTTTTAAGGATTCAAGATTGTTAAGGTATTGCGACTGGAGAGCATCAATCCTATCCAGTATTGGAATCAATGAAATAACTTTTGCTGCAATCCTTTTCTGGACAGTCAATGGCGGTAAGGGGATTAAAGCCAAATTCACTTTATCTATGTTTAAATTATTCACGGTTGAACCAGAAGCCTTTTGTGAGAATTGATTATAGGCATACCCAGACGACAACATTATATACAAATACTCCAAATCTAAAACAGTATATGTGTTTCTTATTAACAACCATCCATCGTGAATGCATCCTTTAATTTTCGAAATATACGGCCTCCCGTAGCTCATAGAATTTGTCAAAAGGAAATCCCCCGGAAAAACCATCCTGCTTTTTTTGGTCCCTTCCGGTATTATCCTCTCTTTTGTTTTTATTATATATTTCCCGTCTTTTTCTACATCTCCAATTTTAATCCAATTAATACCATCCTCCGAATCAGTTAAAAATGCTTTAATAGGACGTGGTGACCCGCCACGCTCGATTTCTGTTAACTCGCCCAGCCTTACCCATTTCCAATTCTTCGGTATCTCAAATGGGATCTCATCCGTTTCAATAGCAGGAAACGGCTTTTCCTTCTTTATCTTCCTCTCTTTAACAAGCTTTGCCTTTTCTTCCTGTATTTGGGCATACAGTTTTTCGGCAGTTCCATCTTCTGGAAGCTGCTCAGTAAGCTTTCCGCGTATGGCAAGGTCTATGACCTTTTTTCTCAATGCTTCCGTGTCTATCATATCTCGACGCTCCCAAGCAGTTCCTTCAGCTTCGTAACCGCTTTTGCGATTCCGTCCGACTCTGCCTGCATATCATCAAGCACTTCCTGTATGTTGCGTTCATCCTTTTCCTCAAGGTCGAGCCATTTGAAGTCAAGGGTATCTGCTTTCTTGACTTCTTCTTCCGTAAACCTGCGCCATCTGCCGTTGGGGTTTGTATCCTTGTCATACAAGGGGTTCCGATCTTCCAAATGACCGGAACAATAGCAGGCGACAAATTCATCAAGGTCCGCCCTTTTCATGGGCTTGGTAGCCATCGTATGCTTTACGCCGGTCCGATAATCGTACACCCAGATATCCTTGGTAGGCTCTCCCTTATCGAAGAACAGCACATTGGTCTTGACGCCGTTGGCGTAGAAGATGCCCGTGGGAAGCCGGAGTATCGTGTGAAGGTTATAGTCTTTCAGGAGCTTCTCACGAACCTTCGCGGTAGCGCCCTGATCCGTGAGCACACTGTCGGGCAGGACGACGCCCACACGACCTCCCGTCTTTACGATTGACATGATATGCTGAAGGAAGTTGACCTGATTATCCGAAGTCTTGATAAATTCGGGCCTGTTCGCGTACACTTCAACACTCCCTTGCGGTCTGGTACCGAAGGGAGGATTGGTCATAATAACTTGGAACAGGTCGTCATTAGTCTCTATCAAAGAATCCTGCAACTTAACAGGACTCCTGTCCACACCGATATCGTGTAGGAAGAGATTCATGGACGCCAGCGTTACGACGAGAGGCGTAATATCCGCGCCAAACAAGGCATTGTTCTTCAAAAACTTCTGCTTTTCTATATCCTTGCTCTGGCTCTTCATGTGGTCATACGCGGCAAGCAGGAACCCGCCCGTACCACAGCAAGGGTCTCCTACCGTTTCGTTAATCTTCGGATCTACTACATCCACAATCGCCTTAATCAACGCACGCGGTGTAAAATACTGCCCCGCGCCGCTTTTCTTATCCTGTCCGTTATCCTCTAATATTCGCTCATAAATGGCGCCTTTAAGATCGCCGTCCATCATGTACCAATTTTCGCCCGCGACCATCTTGAAAACTTCCGCCAACATGACAGGGCGGTCAATCTTATTTGTGGCTCTGGTAAAGATAGTACCGATAAGACCGCCTTTTTCCGATAGGTCTTTCAATATCTCCTCGTATTTCTCCACGAGGTCGTTACCGCTTAAATCAACGATATCCTTCCACTTATAACCGTCAGGTATTGCGCTGCCGAGACCGAGTTCTTCTTTCTCATGATCCATTTTCAGGAACAGGATATAAGTCAGCTGCGTTATATAATCCGTAAAGCCAACGCCCGCAGACGCCATCACATTTGCGATGTCTTTGACTTTCTTTACCAATGCCGCTTCGTTCTTCTGATTTGCCACTGATTACGCCACCCTCAATAAGAATTTAGCCAGTGATTGCATCTCTGTTTCCAATCCCGGTGCTGTAAGACTCTGAATCCCCTTGCGCCATAGATCCGTATCCACGGTATTCAGTTCCTTGGCCGATATAGCGCCATCATTGATAATGTATTGCGCGATCTGTCTCATAATCTCAACCTGGTCTTCTGACAGAATCCGCTGATTCTGTCCACAATAGAGACTGAATTTTTGTGCATAACCCGTGAGCAGACTTGTGAGCTTCGGACTCAGCTTATATCCGAATCTCGCTATCTGTATCAGGTTCGTGAGTGCTTTGACATTATGTTTGATGTCGAATTCATCGACGCTGCCGTCCGTATCAAGCGTTTTATAGCTCTTCCACAGCTGGTAGCCTACGAACTGTCTGTTCTCAGCCAAAAGCCTGTCCTGGAGCTCTACAAGCATATCATGCGTGATGACAGTATCCTCGGAGTTGTAGATGATACGGAGTGCCTCGATGGTATCCTTGTTGTCATTGATATATTTTTCAAAGTTCTCGACATAAGTGCGTGCAGTTTCCTTCGAGAATCCCGCATATAGCACAGTATCTTCATCCTGTACGGTTACGGAATAGCCTTTATGCATCTCGATCAGTTTGTCGCGGGCTTGGATATTATTCATGAGCATAGCGATAAGCGCAAGCCGTACAGAATTATCCCCCGAAGGAATGATATACTCTGGAAGAGTTCCGTTATCTATAGCCGTCTGAATATTGTTGGCCAGTTCCTTTGGCGAAAAACCGTACTCCGTAACAAAGTAGTCCAGATGCTTCTCGAAAAGCAGATTATCCTCATACCTGCGATTGATAGTTGCACAATAGTTGCGAAGCTGCAAAAGGTTTTCGTCGCTTACTTCTCCGTGTGCCAAATGCTCCAAAAGCTGTACGAGGGACAACGACTTGTTGCCGGAGCCGTCGGTGCCGACTACTGGAATGGTGTGTTCATGCTCTGTGACGCCCACCGCGTCCACAAGATAATAGCATTCCTTGGTATCGGCATTTGGCGTCACTTCACGCAATTTGTCGTCCTTTATGGTTCGGCAGCCTCTTCCTTTCATTTGGGTATATAAGACGTCCGACGTCACATCCCGCATAAACAGAACGACTTCCAGCGGTTTTACATCCGTGCCCGTTGCCACAAGAGTCACTGTTACGGCTATACGGAAATCTTTCTCCGTGCGCAGATCTCGGATAAGCGCATTGGAATCCCCCGCAGAATACGTTATCTTCTGCACGAAATGTTCGGGAGTCGTTCCGTCAAATTCCGGCGCAAAAACTCCTTTTGCAACGTCAACAATTTGCGTCGCATGGTTATCGTCTTTGGCAAAAATAAGCGTCTTCGGGATATACGCCCATTCCTTTTCGCGTTCGGGGTACAGGTCGGTATAGATGGAATCCTTATACGCTGTAAGCACTTTTC
This sequence comes from uncultured Selenomonadales bacterium, assembly GCA_946183785.1. Taxonomy (GTDB): domain Bacteria; phylum Bacillota; class Negativicutes; order Selenomonadales; family Selenomonadaceae; genus RUG12372. Next base: position 24,457 of record CAMHCS010000022.1, read on the forward strand.
GTATCTGGTCTCTGTTGACTACAGAACGGTCAAGGGTTTCAGGGCTATATTCTACGCTGTTGGTTGCAGTATAGGTATTGGTTTTCCCGTCTTTATGAGATTTTTCGACAATCTTCGTACCTTTTTCAATCGTGCCGCCATGTTCTGTCACATCGGTGGCAATCCTATATATACGCACAGGAACATTGACGCCGTCTACCACGGAATCATCATAGGTGTACTTCTCGACGATATTGTTATCAAAGAACGCATAAGCTTCGGGGGTTGGAGTCGCTGTGAGGCCGAGCACCTTGGCATCTTTGAAATAATCAAGAACGGCTCTCCACTTGCCATATATCGACCTATGACATTCGTCCACCACAATAAACTGGAAGTGATCCGGCGGCAGCTTCAAATCGTCCCCAAGCCGAACTTTTTCGTCATCGTCCCGGCCTTCATTAAACGTGGCGCTTTCATCCTCGGCGTCTTCGTCTTCGTCAGGTAATTGCTGACCCGTAAGGACAGCAAAGAGCTTCTGAATTGTGGAGATGACAATATCCGCTTCGATATCTTCCTCTTTTTTCAGACGACTGATTTGATACAAGTCGCTCATTGGCTGTTGAAGTTCAGTTCGGTCAAACCTGCTAAACTCGGACTCGGTCTGTCTGGCAAGGTTATTCCTGTCCACAAGAAAGAGGACACGTTTTGTCGAGGTATAGTTTAAAAGCCTGTATGACGCCAAGCAGGCAAGATAGGTCTTCCCGGAACCTGTCGCAAGAATAGCCAGATTCTTCTTTCTTCCAGTTTTGAGCGCGATTTCCAAATTCATTTCCGCTTCATACTGGCAATCCCGAAGCCCCTTTTTCTGTAAATAGGGAAGCGCCCCATATTTTGAGGTCTCTCCGATGATTTTGAGCATTTTCTTCGGTGAGTGCATTTCGGATAGTTCTTGGTATTCGGAGTCCTCCTTGAGAAGATTCTTGAAAAATATCTTGTGCCCGTTTGCCATATATACAAGCGGGATAAGTTTTTCGCGCCAGAGTCCATACCAACTCTGCGGATGCATAGCATATCCCTCCGCTTGGCTCTCAACTTCAACGCCAAGCGGGTTTTCTTCGCGTTTCGCCTCAACTACTGCAATGGCTTTATTATCTATAAAGAGAAGATAGTCGCTCTCCGTATTGCCTTGCATCAGAGCTTCTTTCACGGCAACAGTATCCATCGGGACATACTCGTCACGCGCGACTATGCCCCAACCTGCCGCGTTAAGCTGTTTATCGATTTTTACACGAGCTTTCTCTTCGGGCAGCATAAGCCATTTTCCTTTCTGTCAGCATTCGTAAGAATCCGGGCAACAATCCACTGTTATCATGAGAAATTCTGTATATATATATTAAATATTCGACGTAAAAGGCGAAAATCCTTTAATCGTCCGCACATCAGTGTATACTGCCTTTGAAAAAAATTCATGGATACATTGCCCCCAGCGTGATAGAATATAATATATGCTTTCACTCCAAGGAGATAGGCGATATGTCCGATGAAAAGAAAATGTACAAGCTGATGGACGAAAACGGGCAAGAGTATCTCTCGCCTGAAAAAGGCGCTCTTGGCGGAAACGGAAAAGATAAAATATATGGACGCTTGGACTGCCCAGCTGCCCTTCGTGCAATAAGGCAGGGCGGCTATACGCAGTATCGTGTCTTCTTCAAGGACGAGGCGACCGCCATCGCCGCTGGATTCCGTCCCTGCGGCACCTGCATGCGGGAACACTTCAAACTGTGGAAGGATGGAAAAATCATTCCCGGCAATCTTGAAGAAACAAAGAATAACGTGGATTTTCTCTGATTAACACTATCCCAATAATGAATGTACACCGTTGGAGCTGGTATTGCATGGATACAATCGACTTGTTGGTGAATTCCGTCACCACCGCATATAAAAAATGGAGATTAGACCCGAACGGACGACATCGCTCATGGGAGCATTGCTATAAAAACTTCCATGACGCAAGGCTTCAAGCATCCCCCAATTACGATTATCTAAGTCTGCAGCTTGCTTTTTACCTCGCCAGTTGGGGAATGTACAGAGGGTCATCCTTTCTGCTGCAAAAAGACTATCGAATTCATATCCCAATTGTCTTGGAAATATTAAAGCCAGAATATGACCACCTTTCCGGGATTGAATGCATCGCATTGGAAAAACAAGAATTCCAAGGCAGTCTAAAAAAACTGGAAAACGTCATGGAAAAGTATTATGACGGAATTCGAAGAGGTATGAAAGGCCCCCATCTCAAATACGGTTTGTCAACGACGCTGATTACAAAAATCCTGATGGGAACACTCGGTTGCGTCCCGGCCTACGACAGATATTTTGTAGATGGAATCAAAAGCCAGCGTGTAACAACTGGGAATTACAATATCTCTTCTCTTCTTGGGCTGGTAGATTTTTATAAAACCAATCACTCCAAACTGGAAGCGACAAGAAAGCAACTCAAGGCGTACGACCTTTTATATCCGCAAATGAAGCTCTTGGATGTCGGCTTTTGGTTGATTGGCATTAACAGAGACTTGTATAAAAATAGCGACAAAAAATGAGGTGTCAATTTGGCACCTCGTTTTCATATCTTCGTCAATTTTCCTTTTCCCTGTTCCTCTCATGCCTTTCTATTCATCGTCATCTTTTGACCGGATAAGGGAACTGCTTTCTCCATCGCCGAAGAACATCCTTTAGCGGCTCGTCCAAATAGGAAATTGCCTTGTCCCGTATTTTTTGAGGAATGCCGTAGGCTGCCTCGGCAATACTGCCAGTGATAGCCGCTAAGGTGTCGCTGTCACCACCAAGAGAGATGGCGTTCCGTATGGCATCTTCAAAGTCCGTGCTTTCCAAAAATGCGATAATAGCCTCCGGCACGGTGCCTTGACACGTTTCGTCAAAGCGGTACGTAGGGCGAATCTCATCGAGTGTACGGGACAAATCGTAACCGTATTCCCTCTCGATGTGTCCCTTGATGCGTTTTTTGCATTCCGCAGGATTATCATCGATAGGCTCACCGTCTTCGCAATAATATCCGCCAAATAAATATCGGCACATGAAAATCGCATCCGCCGTCGCCATCGCGCCCTTAATTCCCTCCGGGTGATTGTGTGTTACTTCGGCTGACAGCTTTGCCATTGCCCTCCCGTTCGAAGGCCACATCCCCGTTCTGGCACAGAATCCGCAATCCATCGCCCATGCGCAAGGAGAAATTCGCATAGCCGAGCCGTTTCCATAGCTGTTGTAAGGCTTGCTGTTTTTTGAAGTGAGCCATTCCCTAAATCTGCCGCCGTATCCAGCGCGAGGGTATAGTCTGCCGTATTTTTTCATGGCGTCGATAAAATCGTCACATTCGCCGCCATTCATGACAGCTTCAGCGACGGCGCAGGTCATAACTGTGTCATCCGTAAAAAAGCAGTCATCCCGAAACAAAGGAAAATCCTTTGTCTTGATATTATTCCATTCATAAACAGAACCAACAATATCACCAACGATTGCTCCCAACATTATACTCCCCCTCCTTGTGATTAATTTTCCTGCACTTTTTCCTTGATTTTGCGATTCCACGGGCTGAGATTCATGAAGAGCTTTTTCAAGAAATCCGCGTCCTTGATGTGGCTACTTAGATGCTCCAACAACCCCTCTTGTCGCGATTGCCCCAGTGTCAACCGATAAAGCGAAAGGATCTGGATGAGCCTGTCGTATTTCAATTCGTCTTGGCTCATAGGGTACATCGGGACAATGCGCTCGACTTTCACAGGCTGGTCGACCCCCGCGCACCAGTAAGGCACCAGCTCCGATTGACATGAATCGTTCTTTTCTGATATCGCTTTATCAAACATTTCCTCCCACACGCTCTTTTGGAAGGGAATGCCCCCGTATAATTGTGCAATGCTCTGCCTTACGGCAAGGCACTTATAGCGATTGACACGGCCTTCCCGCTGCTCAATATCGATGGGATTAGAGGGCAAATTCCAATGCATGACTTTCCGGCAATAGGAGTGAAAATCCAGCCCCTCCTGCCCGATAGATGTTGTCGCAAGCACAAAGGGTCTGAGTGGAGAGTTGAACGCGCTTCGGAGACTTTCCTTGCGCTGCCCGCTGGATTCTTTATCACCCTCACTTTTACTGAACGCGACGGCAAAATGCGTACGCATGCGCATTCCTTGTTTCGCAGTTTCCTCATTAGCAATCCGTTTCTCAAAGGACGCATAATGATCGACGACGTAGGTTGCGCTACGGAATGTCAGAGCCCCCATCATTTTTTGATGGATTGCGGCATCCTTTTCTTCAGCCACACTAAATTTCAGTCCGTCCGAGACAATATGGTAATATTCGTCAATCATGGCTTGGAAGCATCCATCTTTTGCATAACGGAGCAGCTTCTTCCAAAACGGCTCATCCACTTGCTGCTGTGAAAGCTCGATGATAGCAGTCGCTTCCGGCTCATTGAATCTATGGATAAATTGCGTGGCAAGCTCTGAAGCTCTCCCCGCGAATCCTCCGTTGGCGCGGAAGATGCAAATTGCAGGAGACGCGATTGCTTCATCAACCATAACACGAAGCAAATCGTCGGGCATCTGTCCCAGATCCGGCGCAGCCATTTTACTATCATCATAGCGCAAAAAGCTGTCGAGTTCTTCACTTAAGCGTTCCACATGCGTTTCTTTCCCGCGCTGTCCCCGCGTTTCCGCGTCTTCGTCTTGGACGCTGGAAAACACTTGCAACCAATCCTCTACGAATTCCGGTTCGTCCAAGAGCATCGGTGCCAAGTAGTACCAACGCGCATCGGCTCTCTGGTTTTTGGCACTTTGATAACGCTTCAATTCCTTCAACGCCGATTTCAAGGCGTTTCCAATTTGATGTTCTAACGCCTTTAAGGACAACTTTTGATTCAGGCAGTCCGCAGGAGAAAAAAGCCCAGCCAAATAGCGCGACGGATAGAGCAACGTGAACAAGCTCATGCCTCGCGGTTCTCCAGATGACACATTGAACCTGAGTCTTGGCGCGGGAAGTCTTTTTTGCTGGCCGTCCGCAAAGTATGTCGCTTTTTCCCCCGCAGAGACTGCAAAATTATGGATTGTAAGACGTTCAGCTTCATAGGAAAGCATCGTGCCAATCATGCGCGGCACCATTTCCCACGCTGAAAACACCAGAATTTTAGAGTATCCCTGACTGTTTTTGTAAACGCCACGCATTTCATAGTATGGCAGCGACGGAGGAATCCAAAGGAAATACGCTGCTTTCCCGTTCAACGCCGCATCCAACAACGCAGAAAGGCGGGCGTGAACAGGCGGCAGAGGCTGATAGCTTTGAATGTTATCTCTATCAAGCCACAGCAGTTCACGCTTGGCTTTCTGCACCTCGTCGGGATGCTTTTGAAAATATCGCTCGATTTTCTTTTTGGCTTGGTAATTGTGCATGAACGACAGTAGATAAGGCGCACTTTTGACATAATCCACGGGCAGGCTGAAATCCGCTCCAATGTCCGTCAGAAGATTCCCCATCTGCAAATAGGAGCGAATGTCCTCGACGTGAATGGGGAGCCAGCGTTTTGCTCCCGTGTCATCCATATAGTCGCCAAATTCCATAGCCGAAAGCCTTTCCGTGCGGCACACTCCTTGATAGAGCGCGTTTTCAGCAGCCTCCTTGCTTACGAGAATTGTCAAATTTTCAGTCTGAAGCTCATGCAGGCTTTCGGAATAATTTGTCCAGACCTCCTTGAACTGTTGCCTCTCCTCTTCCGTATGGAAAAGGAAGTTTATGACGGAAAAAAACTCGTAGTAGTGCTCGTCCAACTGGCTTTCTTCGATTTCTTCCAATGTGGAATAGAGCTTGTAAGGCGTAGCGGACAACAGTAACACGCGCAGATTTTCCTGCCCGAAGAAGTGCTTTGTCAAAAGCCCCATTTCACTGTCTTCATCTGCGTCCAGCAAGGAGCGAAACCGCTGGAATTCGTCCATGATGACCAAATCCGGCTCCAACATGCCGACGCTGATCTCGGCGAACATTTGCCGGAGTTTCCGAATCACAGCGGAGTCGCTCTCCTCGGGCTCGTCGCCGTTTTCTTTCGCCTCCAAATGACGAAGCAGGAGTTGGATAGTGCCTTTTTCCGCATCATATTCTTCAATCCGTTGCAACAGACGCTTCAAGTAATCGCCACCGGTTTTATCATTCGCGGCTTCAACTCGTATATCCATCTGATTTATCCAGCCGTACCAATTTTTCACCTCATTATGGTGGAAAAATTCATCGAGCACATCAACGAACGTATCATCTTCTTCAAACTGCGGCATACGCGAAAGGACAGCATACATTAAAGCGCGTTCTTGAACAGTTCCGCCGCCACCGGACATTTTGAATGACGTCTCCGGAGTCAAGGGAATAAGCTGGATAAAGTCTTTCTTTAGCTGCTCGTCATTTGCTTGCTCCGTGGCGAGTAGATGCTCCATCGAAAGCCTTGTATTCCCTGTTTCAACGCGAGTGCTTGCCGTTACCCGCAGTTCTTGAATATTTTGGTTGGCAATATTCTGATTGGAGCAGATGTACACGACGCGGAAAAGATCATCGCTCTCCTCCTGCCGAATGCGGGCTGTCTTGACAAGAACGCCTCGCGCAACGAGCGTCTTCCCCAGCCCGACCTCGTCCGCCACCAAGACCCGACGCTGGCCTTGCCGAAATAGCGTATCGATTCGTTCCACCGTAGCGCGTTGAAAGTCCTTTAACGTCGCCATTGTACGTCTTTCTGTAGTCGCCAAGTCTAAGGGAGCTACGTCTCTACTTCCGAGGACATTCTCGATGGTCTTACGAGAAAGATGATTTTGATTGTTTTGGACAAACTCGCGCATCTCGGATAACTTGCCTGATGCCCGAAGTACTCGAACAATATTTTCGTATGGCATTTTGCTGGATAAAAGTCCGATACTTCTGCGAAACATCCGTTCAGCCTCATCATATTTTTTCTGGCGAAACAAGGAATCGCCTAAGTTGTTATATGCCCAGCCATAACTCGAATCAATTTTTATATACTCTCTGTAATACTTTTCTGAAGAAATATGATCCTTGATTTTTCCGTATCCCCATGCCAATCGCCAAAATAATGAGGCATTATCAATGCGTCGATCAGGAAATTCATGCAACAAATGTTCATACGTCTCAACGGCATCTTCGTACGATTCCGTCTCATATTGCATACCGCCCAACACTTCCCATGCCATCTCGCACTTCGGTGCCATTTGCGACAGACTTGTTGCCAAGCGTATGACTCGATCCGGTTGTGCGTTGGAATGAAAACTTTGCAACATATCACAGCAAAGTAAGTATTCTTCCGGCAGATTACACTCCACAAATGCCTTTTTAACATCAGAATAATAGTTTAAACCACTGTGAATCATGCAGAACCAAATCCAAAGAACCCACTGCCATTCTCCGATTACGCAAGGGGGATTCGATTTTTGCAACATATCCGTGATGGTTCGGCGCAATTCCATTCGCTTCTTTGATGCCGCGAAATACATAATACACATAAAATAGTATTCCGGCGGGAAGATTGACCCGGATTGGCGGTAACTGCGTTCTATTTCTTTCCCCATGCGCTTATAATAGTCGGACTTCTTCAGCGCTTCGAACCAAGAATCATCAACGCCATACAAAGCGAATCCCCCGGCAGTTTCTATTGCGCGTTCTATCAGGAATTCATAAAACGACTTATCAGCATACTCCTGTTGGTATTCGTTATATTCCTCGTCAATTCTACCCATGCGTTATCCCTCCAGAGCTTGCCGGAATGTCTTATACATCTGCCGAAACTCCTCGGTAACTATCTCGCTGTCCTGAATCTTCTCAATGAAGGAATGCAGCGCGAGAAAATCGTTTCTGTGGTTTTGCGCCGCTTTGAGCATACGCTCGTAAATAGCCGAGTAGGTTGGCTGCCCGCGTCTCGTATATAGCCCGCTTTTCGATGTAAAATCCTGCTCAATCGCCGTAGCCAGCACGTCTTCATGAAGGGAAAGGGCAAACCACGCCATAAAGGATCGTTTATCCTTCAGGATTGATTGAATAAGTATAGTCTCACGATTGCTTGGCATATTATCAATCAGAATCATAATGACACGGGATACTTCCGATTCCCCTTCGCTGACCTTGAGCACAAAAAACTGTGATACCTGCCGCAGCGTAAGCGGAGCAAACTCCATCACCGACGACAAAGGAACAAAGCGCTGTACATTCAATGGGGAGACTTCGACGGAAAATTCCTCGGGTTCAACCGGCTCAACTGAAACTGTAATCGCATAACGCCCATTCTCGTCCGCTTGGATTCGCGCTTGCCACTGAAGCCTGCAAAGCTTTTTTATGAGCTGTTCCATGCGGTCTTGGTTGTCATTTGCCGTTTCTTCCTGATATTTGTCCAAATCAGAAATATCGAGAAGTTCGAAGGGATTGTCCTTGCCATCGGGATCGCCGCCGAAGAAATCCCGAAGCAATTTGCTGGCGTCCATATACTGGCTCTTCATTTGAAGCCGCGCCATGAATTCCACGTTGTGCTCCACTGCCGAAAGGGAAGCGTTCATGGAGCCCAAATAGAGAAATGATTGCACACGGTCTGAAATCATGTAAATTTTGGCGTGGATGTCCTGCTTTTGGGGCGTGAACGATTCCGTGTCCTCTGACAAATACTCCTCGCCGTCGATCAGGGCATCCTTCAAGGAATAGACCGAAAAACGGTTGATGTCCTTTTCTTTCAGCTTATGGAACTCGGTCTTTCTCGTAAGAAGCGTCCGCGTCGTATTCGAGGTATTTTCTCCTCGCTCATTAAAGGCGCGAATGATGCTCCCAGTGAGAAAGGGCGACATAATGGCAAGCTGCTCAAAATCAGAGATGAACAACTCATCTCGTTTGATTGGATAACTGCTCTCTCCAATGCCCAAGGGAAGAAATGCCACTTCGGTGATGTCTTCATCGTCCGTCTTGAATCTTACATTTTCCAAGCCTTGATGCAACCCGTCCAGCAGCGTTTCCTTTTCCCGTGAAGAAGGAGTTTTGCTTCCTATTTGCTTTTTAAGGAACGAAAGGAATCCGGCAAGATGCTGGGAGGCTTTATGCACTCGATCTGTCATGGTTCCATCAAAAGAAGCGGATACGTCCCAGCTATGGTCGGCTGTGAGATTACGGCTGAGAACGACGACACGATACTTCCGCTCTCCGCTTTCAGCTTGGAAGCACAGTATCCACGTTTTGGGATGGAAAGACGGGTAGCGATGGATTTTCTCGTTGTATGGCAGCTTCACCTCAACAATCATATCCTCCAAAAAGCCATACAGCGGATTGGATTTCATCGGCCATTTGATTTGCCCCGCTTCGCAAAATACGAGGAGTTTTTGGGAGATTCTTCGCAGTGCTTCCAAGAGGCACACAGGGCTTTCCCGTAAAAGATTGTCGATATTCTCCGAGAGGCCAAGCGGAATGGCGGCAGCAATCAATGTTTCCAAATCGAGCGAATATGTGGTTGCAACAGCCCGCTCAAGGAAAAACCCTTCTGGCGGTTTTAAAGCCTCGCTGTAAGACAGTCGGTCTTTATCCGTTCTCAGCATTGAGATGGCTCCCTTCCAAGATATCATGTATGAATGTCGAGGCGGTAGGCATCCGATAGTTGAGGGTATAGCCGCCATACCATTCATCCACATTAAATTCGCCGGGATGATTTGTTTTGGCGCGTTCTGCTCCTTTCAGATGGCATTCTCTCGCCTTTATAAGTTGATCCGTTGTCTCAAAGTCCCTTGCTACCAACGCATTCTGACATTGATGCAGGAATGAGCGCAGCAACGGATTCCCAATGCCCATTAACAGGAATAATTCGTCTATGTCAACTACGCCAGCCGCTTCTTGCACACGAGGCGACAATTGTTCCCAAATTTCCACAGCCGTCGAATTCTCGCCCTGCGACAGGATGAGATTGTACCGCACCCGAAGCGGAACCAATAGTTCGTTGAAATCGCAGGCCATTTGCATACGCTTTCTCATATCGTCAGGCACAATGTCACGGAGTCCTTCCGTTAGGGCAGCGAAATCGTTGTTAAATGGAAGGATATCCATCTCCCGCTTAAGCAGGAATGCCATCAGGCTATCAGGGAGAGCCGTCAATACACATTCCTTCAGGAACATCGCCTCATCAGCCGACAATGCGATGTCAACTTCTTCCATCCAATCCTCGGAGAGTTCTCGCACTGGGAGATTCCATAACGATATGCTGAGAGCGTTTCCGGCGTCCCTGTCATCCCCTTCGTTTTCTTCCGTATCATCAGAGCGATTTCCCAAATGCTGCGTCTTCGCCGCATGTTTTATCAGGGATAGTTTCAAGTAGGTGTCTACGCTCATGTTTTCCTTGAAAATACCCCACGTGCGTATGCCGCTCCAATAGATGGACATAGGGGTTCTGGCGACCCATTTTTTTGGCAGATTCCGTGAACCAATCACACCTGCGTTTTTCCCATTCTTTTCTAGAAGCTGAAGCGCACACTGACGTTCCGCGTGGTCAATCTTCTTCTTCATCTGTGGCACAGTATTACCATATGCTCCCTGCGCTGCCTCTCGAAGAATATACGGAACCAAAAGAAAGTATTTGGCGCGAGTCTGAACTGTGGATGTGCCCGGAAAAAAGAAGTTGGCAAAGGCATCCCGCACAGCGCCTGTTCCCAATTCGTCCAGAGTTCCTTGCTCCTTAAACAAGTTAAGCACATCCAAAGCGCGACCGCGCTCTTCCTCCGAAAAATCGACCCATCCAAGTTGCACGTCGAATCATCTCCTGCATTTACTGATACCAATCGACTCTTTCAGGCAAGGCATGCCATTGCAATGTCACCCCTGCCGCGATTACTCGTGCAGATAAATCTTGATGTCAATCTTAAGCCAGCCACCCTGCCACTCCTTGGACGCAATCCGCCCGAAAAGGAGTTTCCCCGCGTCCATGAGCCGAGAGAATACGATGTTGTCCCGTCTTGGAACGTACCCGATTTTTACGCCGTCGCCATTTTTTATGACGATGGCTCTTTTGTCGTAAGCATTGTCTGGTTCACGGAAGAAGTCCAGCTTGTCCCCCTCCGAAAGATGAGGCTCCAACTCCTCGATTCCCTCCACATAGCTTGTCCCTGCCACAGTTGTAGCAAAGAGGAAAATGTCTCGCTCGAAGGGCGTCGGCATGGCGATTTCGCCGCCTTTGCCGTGCAGTAAATTCACAAGATTCGCGTTCCCCGGTGCAATCAATTCGCCCATAAGGCTTCACCCCACCATTTCGTTAATTCGATCTTGGTAATACGCGGCCATTTTCTGATATTGCTTGATGATGGTTTCCAGTTCCTGCTTCTTTTCATTCACTTGCCCTTCATCGGACAGTAACTCCTTCATCGTGTAAGGAAATTCTGCTTTTATGGACGCCATATCGTCTTGAATCGACGCCACGACCTTTTCCAACCGTTCTTTTTCACGCAATAATACCTTCATTGCATCCTCATGAACATCGGGCAAGGGCGGTTCTTCGCTCATGGTGTGGATGACGCGGAGCGTTTTTAAATCCCCGTGTTCGTATGCCTGCACCGCGTTCTGAAACATCCGTCGCTGCGCTTCCGTCAAATCTGGGTGCAGATCGGGATGCAGCGCTTTCACGATGGCGCGGTATAGTTTCCGGCATTCTTTTTCTTCCTCCGCAGTAAGGAACTCCCCGTTGTTGTGCTCAATCGCCTGGTTCATTTTCTTGATTTGCTCATTCAGCTTTTGCTGGTATTCAGCAAATTCCTCATCCAGAGCCTGCTCAATCTCAGCCATTACAATCTTTTCCTGACGATTGCGCTTGGCTTGCAGCATCTCAATTTTTCGTTTCAGGCGAAGTGTCAGGCATTGCGCCTCATAAGCCTTGTGCTCTAACGCTCCCAACGCCAGCATATAAGCAGTTTCGAGATTCTTGCATTCCACGAGGCGGAGATGGTCTCGCTCCAAGACCAACATGGAGATTTCAGTGCGGAGCTTTTCAACTTTGCGCTTCAAGGAATTATATTCCGGGAGTTGGATGATGTTGCTCTCGGTGGAATGGTTATTCTTTTCTCTGTGAATCGTAAAGGGAAGGGCAAATGGGAGCCCTGCAGGAATTCCAACATACTTAGGTCTCAATCCTATTCCATGTTTCTCAGCGTTCCTGTTCAAAGCGGATTGAAGCGCAAATAACTCTTCAAACGTGAGGTTGAAATCTTTATAGTAAAAAACGCCTTCATTATAGTCAATGCATTCATAACCAGAATCAACCAGCTTTAATACTGATGTCTCTTTTCCATCTGGTAAACTCTCAATTTCATTCAATAAGTGCTGAAGGATTCCATCAACTTTTTCAGTGTCATCTTGCACTTTGCAAGCCATATTGCTCCCCCCAATGAGAAGTGCGATGTTTACTTCCTTACTCTTCATTCGTTTCAACCAGTATTTCCAAGAATTCGTAAATCACCTGCAGACACCAAGCTGTCCCCATTTGCTATTCATCATTTCGACAAAGGCATCATGAAAAAGGTCATAATGCTTCCTGCAGACAGGGATTGCGAAATAATCCCGTATTGTTCCCTTGGGGAACGTAATCCACTGTATTGCTTCTTTATCAACTTTCACATTCTCCTGCAGTCTGTCTTCTATATCGTCGAAGTACTTTCTTTCCGGCTTTCTGCTCCTATGGTTATACACCAGCACACTCTTCCCAGAATTGATTAAATCCTTCACTTCCTCATAGAAAACATATTTTACGCTTCTTGCAGATCGTTTTCCCACAGATTTTACGAGTAGGCCATTGTCCGGGTCCATAAATACAAGCTCCACTCTTTCAAACATCTTCATTGCTTTCTCATGCCATTCTAATCGCCCGTCAACCGTGAGATACTCGTCGTAATATACGGCATTTGGTACCAGATTGGCCCTCTGGATAGCCGTCACAGACCTGTTTTTGCTTTCGGCAATCTTAGTAAGCGTATCCGCAAGAAAGGGATCACACGCCCTGATTTTGTCTGGTATAAGGATTTTTCCATCTTTTTGTTTAAAGGTTCCATCTACCTTCTTCTCGCCTTCCAGCGGGGAAACACGACACCAATTAATACCTATGGTAAATCCGCTTTCTTGCAGGCACTTTAATAATCCGATTTTTCCATAATCGCCTATATCTCCAGCATATCTATCCTGCATACAATCACCCTTTGTTTGTCTTCAAACAAACACTGCAAGCACATGAACCCCGTCACTGCGGCAACTCCCCAATCATGGTCTTTACCAATTTCCTGCACATGGATAACGGAAAATCGGGAAACGCGGCATCAAACTGTTCTCGCTCCGAAATATTCATCAATGCTCCCTGCGTTATAGATGCATCATACGGGTCACGTGTCCAACCTTTCATTCGCCCATCATCTTCAAGGGCAACGCGTTTCTTTCGGAGGCATGCTTCGAATACGGCGGCATCACGAATGCCGGTCGTGCCTAACTCATCGAAAAAAGCCTGGATGTTTAATGTCAAATCAGAATAAAACTTTTGAAAGGTTAACGTATATAGGACTCCATGAGGCTCCCTCATGGATTTAATGATGCTATACGCATAATCCTCGTATGCCTCAATCTGGATGATTCCCTGATCATTTGCCATGTTGTGCCTTGTCATCAATATTATTTCCTCTTTGCTCTTCGGGAAAGAGTCTGTTTTTCGAATCGGGAAGATAAGCATAAAACAGTCTGTGTGCTCAGTATGCCCCCCATAGGAGACGGATTTGGGTGGATCATTCGGCATAGAATTCAGCTTCCGATAAAAAGCAGGAATCACGACCGTCATTCCGAGAATATCAATCTTCTGCAAGTCCATTGTAGCACCCCCCACAACATTATCCTCGCAAACGCTAATCCTCATCTGCCTCTTCAGGCAAGGCGTCTAAGCGCTCTTTGATTTCATCAATACCTGTCAGGTCGTAGGCAATGCCGTAAAAATATTTAGTAGCAGCAATTTGCCCATCCTTTTCCGAATCCTCCCCGATACTTATGGCTATACCCACCACATCCCTATCGGCTCCTAGCGGGATATTATACTGCTTAACAACGTCAACGATTTCTTCATTTGACGGCATAGAAAAATCGGCGCCCGCTTTCTGCTGGATAAACCAAAGCTCGGATTGAGCCATTGAATTTTCCTTGTCATAGTGGAGGCTCAAGAGCAAACAACTTGCAGCGACCTTCCATTGTTTCTTTTCCACGAAATAATAACCTATATTCCTGTAACATCGCGCCAAGTGCTTGCTTCGATAGACATTGGGAAAAATCTGTATAGTGAGCCTGAAAAACTCGTCCATATCTCCCTTTTTCTTATATATTTCTGCATGTTCAAACGCAATAGGGGCGTTGATTGGATTCCATCGCACAGCTTTCTCTAAAGCAACCTTGGCGGCATCCATATCGCCCAATTCAAAAAGTACGCTCCCTAAGTTTAAATAAAGGTCTGAAAAAGGTTCTGGCGCTTGCCGTGACGCTTTTTTTGGCTGATTGCGGTACTTATAAAGGATGTCCTCCATGGGCTCATAGAACGTATGATATTCGCTGACTGCATCATCTTGATACATATCGAGTTTTTCTACTTTCTCCACTGCAGCAACCAAGAGGTCTTTTGCAACATCAAATCTCTTTTGATATACATTGAACTGTGCTTCCTCAATGACAGACCGGATTCCCAGCAAATGGTTCTCCGTAATCTTATTGAGTTCATCCTTCTTTTCTTTCGGAAGCGCCGCAAAAAGGAGCCGCCCGCAGGCACGGATGATTTCCTTGGCGTATTTGTGATTCTTATACGCCTCGCACTTGTCATGGAGATAAGGAACGTCCTTCTCATGATCACCGGTCAGTCCAGCGGTGATTTCCTGCATAATGCTGTCAAAATCTTCCTTTGCCATGGTGATTCCTCCCATCGTTTTTCTCCTCACTGCTATTGGTCGATGTTATACTCTTTTTTGTAGCAGTCAAAGCTTATCTTTTCCTCTTTCCAAAGGTTATTCTGTCCCCTAGGGATATTTTCACCTTTTTATCATGGTACATATAAAATCTGCGAATCCGGTGCATTTTCTCGATTGAAGCGGCACCGATTGCTATGCAAACCCGATTAGCCCCGACTTCCGCCCCCCTCACATACACATCTTCCGGCTCTTGAAGCTTATGGCGAAAAGCCTCAATGTAAGTCAGTAGTGCTTTATGCTCAATGGAAAATTTACGATTCTTGTTTGCCACTGACACTTTTAGGGGAGGTCGATCCGCTGGACTAAACTCCTTCCTTATTTTTGGCCATTGTTCCCTGAAGATGAATTCGCCCATAAAATCACTTCCCGCCTGAAAGCCAATGCCATTGTTGCACGGATCATCGAGTTTATTCTCCTTCTTTGTCCAGCCCAATGGCCACCCGTTTGGAAAAGCATCACAAGCAGGGAGCCAGCCGTCAATGAGTTTTTTATGGACGCGATCGCAAGCATCACACACGCCGAAATGAATGCTCATTGTTCTCACTCCTTCAGCAACATTTTCAGCGACATCTATACGGGAATACCGTTCCATCGTAATCCCTTCTAGGCTCCATGCCAAGAAAATAACGCCCGATGTCGTATAATTTCACCAACAAGAAAAACAAGAGTTTCACACAATATTTCGCAACTATAAAGAATATCGTAAGAGTAAAACATGCCCATATGATAACACCACCAATGACCAAAAGTGTAAACATATGAATCACTTTAGCTCCTTTCTCAAATATCAATATGTATCTTCGTTTTCCTCAATGTACTTTTTAAATTCCATTTCCGGCATCAGCATATCAAGCCATTCCATAAATCGCTTCCACTGGGGAGGGTAAGCGTTTGATCCAGATATATAACGGATCTTTTTACCCTCCTCGCGGTAAGTTAATCTCCATTGCGTTCCATCACAACAGCACTCAGAATATTCATCAGCCCAGGGGTTCACGCCAAGCGTATCCCATTCAGAAAGCTGTTCCGGATTTTTGACGGGAAGGCGCTTATTCTCATACAAATCAAGATTTTCTATCCTGTTAAAGTTCATAGAGAGAATTTCATACTTGGCGCTATGCTTGTAAATCCAAAGCCTTACTTCATCATAGCCGTCAAAGAACCCACCAATGTGAAACCGCAAAAACTTTAACATGTTGTTTTCCTCCTATCGTACGCCCGTAGAGAACTGTGTCATGCAAAATCCGATATTTTCATTCCCTCTTGCAGCCATTGTTGACGCAAGGAATCTGGCTCTAATACCTCTACTTGGCTTCCTTGACTGAGCAGCCAAATCAAGATGCCTTTGCCGCTGACCTCCGCCGTGATGTCATATACGCCGTCTGCCAGCTTTTTCGCTTTGGCTGTAGGCAGACGATCCATGACGTGCTCAATGGAAGAGTCATGATACTTGAAACGGATGGTGCGCATCTTGCCGTCGTACATGTACTGTACCCGTTTGCGAAATTCGCCGTCGTGGAATTTCGCGCTGTGAGGGATACGAAACGATTTTCCAGTCTCCTTCAGATCCGTCAGCCGGTCGATACGGTACGTCCGATATACCTCTCCCTCGTCAGCATCCTCATAGAGGGCAATCACGTAGAAATAATACTCCGAGAACATGATTGAGAGCGGCTTAACTTTACGCTGATGAGACATACCGTCCTTCCGGGTATAGAAGAAACTGATTTCCTTGTGACGGTGGATTGCCAAGGATATCTTCCAAAGAGCTTCCAGCAGTTTCTTTCCATGCTGCAACGGCACATAGGCGCCATATTCACTGCGTATGATGTCTTCGGCGATAGTACGGTCACTTGGAGACGCTTGCGTCAGCAGTTTTTCAATTAACCCACGCAGTTCTGTTTTTTCCAGTGCGCGGCTCTCCAACAGTATTTTGCAAAGAGCCAATGTCTCCTGATTCGTGAGCCACTCTCGTTCAAAACGAGTCAGCCTGTATCCCTTGGCTCCCCTGTCGTATTGAATGGTGGCATCCACACATGCATTATGCCTGTCAGCTAAGTAGTTTCGTATATCGTCAATGTCGCGCTGGATGGTTTTCGCGCCAACCCCATAATATCTGACCATATCCTGCTTGTTCAAAAGCTCACCACGATTGAGCCGTTCAAAGATATCCAGCATCCTTAAACCACGATCACCCTTATAGTCCAATACCGAATTCATATCATACGCTCCTTTTCTATAACTAATTATACAACCCACTATGGACATATTATGTCTATGTATAAAATTTATCAAGATAAATTTATTTTTTCTTCTTAGAAAAGTTACCAGCTATTTTTACAGCTTCCAAAGCCGAAATAATTCATGTAGGTTGACAAGCGAGAACATATATTCTATAATGTACCAACCAAACATATTTTCTCATTCATCAAGGAAGCGATCCAAATGGCTGCCCAGTCTTCTTATATTGCCATCGACCTCAAGAGTTTTTACGCCTCTGTAGAATGCGTAGAACGAGGCCTCGATCCATTGACTACGAACCTCGTGGTAGCCGATGAAAGCCGTACAACGAAGACCATCTGTCTTGCCGTCACCCCGTCACTTAAAGCTTACGGCATATCTGGACGCGCACGGCTCTTTGAGGTCGTACAACAAACGAACAGGGTAAACTATGAACGCAGGAAAAAAGCTCTGAATCATAAGCTAGTCGGTGAATCTTACGACGCGAATGAACTGGCAGCAAATCCTTCCCTTGCCCTTTCGTACATCGTCGCCATGCCCCGTATGGCTCTCTATATGGAATACAGTACCCGAATCTATGGCATCTATCTGAGATATATTGCGCCGGAGGATATCCATGTATATTCAGTGGATGAAGTTTTCATCGACGTTACGCCGTATCTTAATACTTATCATTCAACAGCTCACGGTATAGCCCTAATGCTGATTCGTGAAGTTCTTTCGGAAACCGGCATCACGGCTACTGTCGGAATCGGAACGAACCTCTATCTCGCCAAGGTCGCCATGGATATCGTCGCGAAGAAGATGCCCGCCGATAAGGACGGCGTTCGAATCGCTGAACTGGACGAGACAGGCTACCGCGAAAAGCTCTGGACGCATACACCCTTGACTGATTTCTGGCGTATAGGTAACGGATATGCACGAAGACTGGCCTCTTGCGGCATCTATACAATGGGAGACATCGCCTGTTGTTCTATCGGAAGACACGGTTCCTTTTATTCCGAGGAATTACTTTATAATCTCTTCGGCATCAACGCCGAGCTTTTGATAGACCACGCGTGGGGTTATGAACCATGCACGATACGGGAAATCAAAGCGTATAAACCGGCATCCAACATTCTCAGCTCCGGTCAAGTCCTGAAGAAGCCGTATCCTCATGATAAAGCAAAGCTTATCGTCTGGGAGATGACGGACCTTCTCGTTCTCAATCTCGTAGCCAAGGAGCTCGTTACTGACCAGATTGTGCTTCATATCGGCTATGATATCGTGAAGACTCAAAAGGCAGGATGCCAGGATACCGTCTATACCGACCATTACGGCAGAACGGTCCCGAAGCCTGCTCACGGCTCCGTAAATCTCGGCAGGTATACTTCATCGTCAAAGTATATAACCGAAGCCGTACTTGATCTATATGAGCGGATTACCGACGCGAAGCTTTCTGTCCGACGGGTAACGATTGCAGCTACTCATGTTATCCATGAAAGCAGTCTGCCGAAGCCGGAAGATCAAACGGAGCAGCTTTCTCTGTTCACGGACTACGAGGCTCTGGAAAGAGAACGGAAGCAGGCAGAAGCCGAGGAGCAGCGGGAAAAGTCTCTTCAGCACGCCATGATCGACATTAAGCAGAGATTCGGTAAAAACGCGATACTGAAAGGCTCCAATCTGGAAGAGGACGCTATGACCATCGAACGGAACAGCCAAATCGGAGGACATCATGCTTAATAATCCACACCGATACGACCATATCATGCACCTTCCGAACCCGGAGCCAACTGTACGGCCACGGATGGCGATGGAGAAAAGAGCTGCACAGTTCGCCCCTTTCGCCGCACTGACCGGATACGAGGAATCCGTAGCGGAAGAAGCACGATTAACCGAAGAAAAACTAGAACTAAGCGAGGATATGATAGATATGATTGACGCCAGATTAGCTGTCATCCAGTATCACATCAAGGAACAACCGAATATCGCCGTTACCTATTTTATTCCGGACAATAAAAAAGCCGGAGGCCGCTATGTGACGGTCTCCGGTAATGTGAAGATGCTCGACAGGATAGAACGTGCTATAATCATGGCAGACAGGACAGAGATTCCCATCGAGGACGTGCGGTATATCGAGGGGGATTTGTTCCGACTGTTTGAATAAGCATAGCGGGTTAAGACGAAGAACTGCGGGCTATTGACCATCAAAACCATTCTTGAAAGGAGCCATCGTATGAACATCCAAGATTATGTGACGCATCCCTTCACAAAGTTTGACAAAGACTGGGGCCTTCTGACCGTAGGCGTGCAGGATGACTTCAACAGCATGACCATCAGTTGGGGTGGCATGGGGACAATGTGGTACAAGCCCATGATCTTTCTCTTCGTGAGACCTACCCGCTATACTTTTGAATTTCTCAGCCGTCATGACGAACTTACTGTCTCTTTTTACGAAGACGAATACCGAAATGTATTAGCTAATATTTTCGGTCTAAAGTCCGGTCGCGACATAGACAAGGCGAAAGAAGCGGGGCTGACTCAAAAAGTCCTGCGTGACGGCGTCACATATGAGGAAGCATCCGAAACTCTGGTCTGCCGTAAACTTTTTATCCAGCCACTCAATAAGAATGACTTCCCAGAACTTGCTTTACAACTATACCAAGGCGATAAGGAAACCAACGCACATCATCTGATACTCGCCGAAGTCATACGCATCGAATCATAAAATAACCTCGCTTGGTCATGTTTTCCTCGATATAATTCAATTCTGATTGGAGAGGTTGACACTAACTGTAAAATATGGAATTCTCATACGACGTTGACAGTGAACACAACAACCGCCGAGCAATACGCTCGGCGGCTACTTTTTGGTAATAAAAAGGTTTTATTATCCCGAGACAATCGGCGCTGTTGAGATTCCGAAACGGGTATCCATCTCACTGCGTCCCTTAAATATTCCGCCCTCCGCGATATTCAGACTTCGGGCGCGGATATCTCCAATAAGCTGTCCCTTGGCTTGAATGCAGAGATTGCCGTCGCAGTCTGCATTCCCTTTAATCGTTCCCCCCACGGTCAAGCTGTCCGCTTTGATGTTCCCCTGCACATTTCCGCTTTCCCCCATGACTATATTACCGGTAACAGATACGTCGCCGTCAATATCTCCGTCAATACGGATATTGCCGGAGCCTTCCAAATTTCCTTTAATAATCGTTCCCCGTCCAATGATTGTCTCAATGTCACCTGTGGGGTTGTCGATATGTTTTTTCACGCTGCCAAACATTAGTCTTTCCCCTTTCCAGTCAACTTATTCTTCTCCAAAGCATAGAATCGCGTGACGGATTCATTGTTCTCATACATTCCTGCCGTTTCTTGCCGTTCTTCCTACCGTGCCTTCACGGCAGCGAACAGCCTAAGCTCTTTCCCTTCCTTGAACGGCGCAATCCTGAGCTCGACGGGTTTGGGCGCACTGTCGATCATGAGGCGGTATTGGACGGTAAAGCTTCCCTTCTCCCGGATTTCCCGCATGATGTTTTCTTTGGAAAACCGATCCAAAAATCCGGCTTGATCGTCGGGATATAAAACACGCGGGACATTCTCGATCGACTGCCCGAAGAAATCGTTGCCGTCTTTCGGTGTTCCAAGAGTTGCGTACGAGCGCGTATATTCCAGGAAATAGCCTGTTTCGGGATTGACCGTAAAGAGACTCAAATAGCCGTCGGAGATTGCCATGACCCTGACCAGCATCGCACGCTCGTTTTGCAGCCTCTCATTGTGTTCTTTCTGTTTCATCTGGGCGTCGATGATGCTGATGCCCAGAATGATCTTGCTGCTGCCCGGCTGCATCCGGGTAACCTTCATGTTGACATATACCGGGACGCCGGTATCCACCAGACGGTAAGTCACCGTGAAGACGCCCTGCTCATCCAGTGCCTTGATAATCTGCTCCTTGGAGAAGGCGGCATAGAAGATTTCCCGATCTTCCTCATAAATACGGTAGGCGTCCCGCTTGCTCGACTCAAAGAAGTCTTCGCCGTGCCGTTCCACCTCCATATCCTGCTTGCCGACCAAAGAGCTGTACTCAACAAATTTATCCGTTTCCAGATCTACGACGTAGATATTGTAATAGTCGGCAGCCAGCGCTCTTGCGATATCCACATAGGTCGCTTCTTCGTTCGGGTCGGAAATAAACAGCACCGCCACGGCCACAGCGATGCTCCCCGTGACCGGGTTCACGCCGACCCTCCGGGCAAAGGAATGCACAATGGAGCCGTCCGGCATCTTTTCGTCGTAAAACAAATAGCCTTCCTGTCCACAGCAGGTGTGGACAAGATTGTGCATAAAACTGCCTTCATATTTCCTGAAAGACGTTCCCTGAGCGGACGTGTCGAAATGAAAGAATCTGTTGACGAAATCCCGGTAGGATGGATTGCTCCTTACAAAACGCGAAGTGTCTCCTTTAATTTCAATAATGGCCATAGGGAGCGAATTGAACGCGTTGTGGAAAGCATCATCCTCTTTGCTGGCAATCGCAGTAAAATCGAAAAGATTGATACGTCCTAAGGATTCATAATAAGAGGACTCCTCCGGATTTTCGTAACTATCCAGTTTATGTTCTTTGAGCCACTCAAGCACAACAGGAAAAGGAGACGGTTTGCTGTAATAATAGCCTTGCAGCTTGGAGCAGCCGTTTTCCTGCAGGAACCGGACTTGTTCCTCGGTCTCCACGCCTTCGCAAACCGTGTCCACGCCCAGAGCGATGGCCATCTTTATCAGTTCGGACAGGAGCACCCTGCCGTTCTGGCCCTCGTCCAGCTTCCGCATGAAGCCCATGTCGAATTTGATCAAATCGAATTTGATACTCCGAAGAACCTCAAGCGAGGAATAACCGCTGCCAAAATCGTCCATCCATACAGGGAAGCCAAGTGACTGGAAGCGTTCGATCTGCGTTTTCATGAACTCGAAATCACGTCCCACAACGCTTTCCGTAATCTCGACACTGATCCTGTCTCGACTGACGCCCGCCGCGTCCACGCGTTTTCTGACCTCCTCCACGATGTCGCAGCCAACAAAGTCGGAGCGAGACAGGTTTAAGGAATGGGGAACTATGTAAATTCCCTCCGCTTCCTTTGTCTTGATATCTTCCAGAATCCGTTCCAACACATACAAATCCAGCTTGTAGATAATCCCTGCGTCTTCCAGATACGGGATGAAATCCAGCGGCGGTAGGAAGCCCTTGACCGGGTCGATCCACCGCGCCAGCGCTTCCTCGTCGCAGGCTCTGCCGCTGACCGCCCGGATGATTGGCTGGTAATAGACCTGTATCCATTTTTCCGAAAGCGCCCTGTCAAAATTCTCAAGGATGTACAGCTGCTTTTTCAGGTCGTCCCCCAAGGCCTGGCTGTAATAATTGAAGCCCGAGGCATACGTGCCCTTGATCGCGTCACAGGCGACCTTAGCTCTGTCATAGGCCAAGCTGATCGAAACTTCTTCGGTCTGGCCGATATAAATGCCGACGCAAACGGGCGGAAGCTTGCCCCCATTCATGTCCCGCCATTCCTCGAACAGCCCCTCGAGGATTTCCTCAATATCCTTTGTCTCCGTCAGCACCGTGAAATGGTCGGCGCCGATATGGCAGCAGTTTTCGTTGTGGAAAATCCGGCTCAGCATCTTGGCGAAGGAACGCAGCAGTCTGTCTCCCTCCGCGAAGCCGAACCTGTGATTGTAAAACTTCATTCCGAGGATATTGATATACAGGAGTGCCGGGGTTCTTCCATCCTCCCGGATGGCTTTCCGTTCCACCTCGGCCAGCTCGAAGAAATACGTCATGCTGGGAAGGCCGGTCAGATAGTCGTAACGGTTCTCCTTCAGGATACTTTCCTCGCGGAGTACATTGTTCATGAGCCGGTTGAGTTCCGAACCGCTGCCTTCTTTGTATTCCCCTTCTTTCATATACCAGACATGGGCAATCCGGACGCCTGTTTCGGTAATCGTGTGCTCCCCGGTCGCATGAACGATCATGTATCCCTTGCTTCCAGGAATCCTTGACCGATAAATCACATCATACTTGCCGCCCTCAGCAGTGGCAAATTGGATGGCAGCATTGCCAAGGCGCGCCACGTCGTCCGGATGGACGTCCTTATACATATCATGATCCATGTCATAATATGCCTCCGCGCGATTCTCATATCCGAAGAGATTACAAAAACCATCCGAAAGAACAAGGGTGACGACCTTCTTATCTAAAAACTGATAGACAGCCAAAGGATGTTTCATCATTTCCAGACAAGCCTGCTGTTCTTGTGTGAATTCGTATCTTTCCATACGCAAAACGCCGCCCTTCTCGCCAATCCCGCGTCTATTCTCATATCAGCAGAATCCGTTTACAGGGGAATCACCATCTTGCCGTCATATCCCCCAAATTGTTAATAATAATATAATATTCGCCATCGGTTCTTTTTTTCCTGCATTTTTTCTGTCTCTATTCACCACAGTAAAGAGCTGATGCGTCTATTGCTGTGAACCGCCGCACATTTCCGTCACCTATTTCCTGCCCGGACGAGAAACCGCTATATAACGGTCTCCGGCAATGTGAAGCAACTGGACAACATAAAATGTGCTATAATCATGACAGAAGGGATGAAGATTCCCGTGGACGATATTCGATACATAGACAAAGTTTTGTTTTGCGGATTTGAATTTTGAGGTTCACAGCAATTATTGACCGCCCTGAAGGACGAGGTGACACAAGGTATGGAACCGAACCAATACTGGCTTTTGTATTTCGGCTTGCTGTTTATTTTCTTAGGCAGCAAGGTCGGGCAAGCGTTCCGTTGGTGGATATACAACATTTTTCGCGCCTGTTTTTATGCCACGTTGGCGCTGGCTGCTGCAGCGCTCGCCAAACTTTTGTGGGAAGTAAGTTTCTTACTCTTAAAATTCGCAAACGCGCTCATAAAGGAACAAGAGAACCATACTTCGGCCAGAGCTGGGGAAACAACTGAAAACGCCCCGAGAGAAAGCGACTAAAACAAGACAAAGAAACTCCCCCATGACGGCATGTAAACGCCCCATGGGGGAGTTTCTTTGTGAGCGGACTCCCAGCTACCGAGCCAGGAAAGCATCCAATGATATGCTCGATTCGTTATATTATCACTGTTCTCGAATCGAACCAATTCGTAGTGTGCTCCATCGTGAGAATAATCTTGTTTTACTATTCTCTTTCTTATGGCATATAGCGCACTCCCAGCTTTTCATCTTTTCCCAGATACTCAAGAAGAGCTTTGCAGATAACACATTCATCTTTCATTATTTCTGTTCTCTTATCATTTCATCAAGAAGCTCTACTGCACTGCGGATCATATTCGGGCAAACTGTAC